>JBEKHC010000204.1:0-14129 GCA_050012475.1 Candidatus Velthaea sp. | reverse complement strand
GAAACCCGAGGTCCGCGGGAGCACCGCGACACTTTTCGTCCGCGACTTCCCGCGTCCAACCTCGCTCGAGCTCGTCGACGCGTCGGGCCGGGTCATCTCCGGCGCCACGCTCCCCTATCCGGCGCAGTAGCACCCATGCCCGGATCGTTCGGCGGCAACCTCGGCGCCGTCATGGGAGCGGGGCTCGCGACGGCCGCACTTGCACATCGAAGCGGTCCGAAGAACGAACCTCCAAAGGCCGGATCGTTAAGGTTGAACTGCTGCTGCAAGAAATGCTCTTGAGCATTTGTTCCAAGGGAATCGGCGGCCGACCGGGCTCGCCTGTGGTGTAACGACGCTCGATGAGCGCGGATGGCCGATCCGAGGGAACAATCCCGTCCATCTCGGCCAAGAATGCAGCACACGTCGTCAACCGCGAAAGCGCTCGACTTGCATGTGCTTGCTAACGTAGTCTGCTCACCGCGAACCACAATTTCCGCGCCTAAACTTCCCAGGCCAAGGAGTAATCCACGACCCTATTGCGCGCGTAGTTGAGTGTAGCAGCCGCATTGAGAGAGCTTGGCCCAGAAGAAACCCGCCTTCGCCGACAGCGCGCTCACGATGTCGCGAGTGTTCTTGGCTCGTTGCACGTCGACGGGTTGCACGTCGATCCGCGGGAGGCGTTTGCAATTGCGCAGCACTACGTCGACGGCGAGATATCGATTGACCAGATGACGGTTGCCATCATGGCCCTGTCAAAGGATGGCTAATAGGTGTTGCTACTCGATTTCATCCGCGCCCGTGCAGCCGAGTTCGAGGTCGCTCATGGCCATGATACGGTCGATGGTCCCCTTGCGGAGTTCGTGGGCCAGGGCGAGCACGTCCGTGGTGACTGGCGCAGGCGGCGGTTCTGCTTTTCCAAACGGTCCAGTTCCAACGTTTGCTCAGCGCACGGCCCTCGGCCCTCCAGCGTTGGATCTGTTCCGCGTAGATATCGACGAACCTCAAGTTGCTCGCGATGGACCCGCTCGATCCGATCGATGGTGGCGTCGTCGAAGACATGGGGCTGAACCCGTGCTTTGGTCAGGGTTTGGGTGTGGGTCGCGGGTGTCGCTGAGAGCGCAGTCGATCATGCCGGCGACGAGCGACATCTGGCTGATCGGCTGCGAATTCACGGGTTCGGACCAGGGCATGCAGACGTCTCCGCTGGTCAAGGCCAGAGGTTTGGGCGAGATGTCGCCACGGCCCGTCGTGCCACGCGATAAGATCACGCGGCTCGGAACCGGCTAATGGCCGGATGATGATGACGTCTGCGCCTAAAGCGATCCGCGGCAACCGCGATGATTGTCGCAGCTCGGTCGTTTGCAAGTGCGCAAAGCAGCTCGTGCCCCCATTAGCGATAAGGTCCTGCAGCGTGAACGAGTCATATGCGCCGGGAATGAACCTCGATTCGGCGCCGCCGAGCTACGGTTACTTGGTGCGCACTCGAACGCCGCGCGGCTGGGCGTTGGCCGTCGTGTATGTCAGCGGCTCGAATGGTCTGAGAAACCCTTACCCCGCCAGGGATGCGGATAGTTCTGGACCTCAATTCAGCGTGTGGACGTGGACCAGAAGTTTGCGCGCGTTGACAAATTGAAGGCCGGAGTAATCCGCGACTCCCGTGTCGCGCGTAATCGGTGTAGTAAGATCATTCGTTTGCCAGGGAGAGTTTTCAATGTCTAATCGCTTCCTAAAGATTTGCGCGTTAGCCGCGATGACTACCGCGACTCCGGGCCTCGCGACTGCTCAAACCTTAGCCTACGGCGCTCAAACCGTAGCCTACGGCACGACGTCACCCGTAGCGATAACATCGTTCAACGTCAACACGTTGCTTGCCGGGACAAACAACGAGGAACTGCCGCAGTACGTCGTTGGCAGCTTCGCGTTGACATTCGTCAATAAGAGCAAAGTCTTGGCCACGACGGTTAAGTTTTCGGTAAATGACAGCGACTTCACGCAGACCATCGTGGACAAAGGCCGTTTCGCTCCGGGCGTGCAGATAAAACATGCCTTCGAGGTGGACAGCGTCATCAGCGAACTTCCAAACGCTGCGTGCAACGTCACTGAAGTTGATTTCGCCGACGGCAGCGTCTGGCGCACTGCCGGCAGCGACTTCGCGAACCGCTAAATGCGACGGGCGCACTCGCGGTGCTAAAAAAGACCGCTATAGGAAGCAATCACTATCGCCCGAGGTTCCGACTGTTTCGGCAGTGGGCGGACGCCCGCGCTGCGAGCGCAAACGTGCGTGTGGAAGTCAACAGCCCTGCGCCAGCCTCGCGAGTCAGAGTAGTCCAATATTGTCTGGGCCGCTCGGTCCCGACGGTTCGACACTCAGCGGAGTTACTCGCTGCCTGATCGAGAAGTTATTGTCTTATCGGAAGGGGTCGAATGGTCGTCCACGATACCGTGATAACGCAATCTTCGAGCGTCGTCATCACGCGAAGAGTCCGCCCATTAAACTTGCAAAAATAGGAGAGGTTGTTTGATTGCGGGAGATGCCGCACGCAATCAGGAGCGTTCAGAGTCTCCGCAACCATTCCCGATGAGACGCCCAGGGCTCGCATACGCTCGTCTGCGTTTCCACTGATGTTAACGCTTCCATACGCGAGGTTGAGGTGAGATTCGGCAAGAGCGTTGCGGTCTGCTAGAGACCATGTTTGTTCCACAATTTACCCCTCCGCAAATTGTTGGCAGATGGAACTCCGTGAAGCGCAGGCAGCAGTCTCTAGGCAGTGCCGCTATCGGGCACCCTGCCTCCTTCTTGAGATCACGGACGCGCTGTACGCCGATGCTACTCGTTGGCACTTCGAGCGCGACATGCCAATCATGCGTTTGTGCGATGTGCGCCGTGCAACTTTGAGCAGCTTCATCTATTATACGCGCGTAGGGAGGCGCGTGGATGAGTCCTTGGGGATGAGTCCTTCGGACAGAGGGGGCGCGTTTCAGCGTGAACGGTGAGCTTGCTTTTGCTGACGCGTCGAGCTGCGCTATCGGCGTGCAGTCCGACCCTGTCAGCCTCATAATGATCAAGTCGAGCGGTAATGCATGACAGTCGCCCGCATAGAGCGCAGGGTTGGAGCGCGGGGGACGGGCCGAGTTGCGGCCCACGAGTGAGGCGCATGCTGGTGAGGTGCCGGTTCTCGTGCAGGGATGAACGGTGAAGCCACCACAACGAAATCAATGGGACGATTCGGCGAGCGCTCGGGGCGCTTCGTCAACACTTTGGACCTCGTGGATCTCCGCTCTGGCGGCCTTCATATTGAAACCGATGCGGCGGACGCAGCAGGCACGTTTCTGCCGCAATCGGTCTGACGTGGGAGTTTTGCGAATGACGGCTCGGCCGTTTTCATTCCAGCAGTTAGGACGAACCGTCAAGTCGAAGCCATTCTCCGAAGTAAACGGATTCGCGTAGCAGTGATCACAGCCGGCATTTGCCGCCATGCATCCGGTGCCCCGCTGTAGACGCTCGTCGCCGATACGCGGTCTGGCAGCACGCACGGGGTGGACTGGTAGCGTTCGGTGCGCAGTGGAATATTGCAACGCCGCAGGACGGCCGCGGCGACCCTCGCTCCGAGGTCTCCGCCGGCTGCGCCGCCTCCCTGCTACCGCGCAAGCGCGTTTCGTCGCGCCGCTTCCTCGGCAACGCGCAATCGGAAAGCGTAGGCGCTGCACGCGGAGTCATCCGTAGCGTGCCGGTGCGCGTACAAGAAACGTGCGACCCTCGATCAATCGAAGTGACGTCGAGATCTTTCTGACGCTCCTCGCGGCCATAAGCGGATCGCTTGCCGCGGTCGGCGCATTCGTCGGGGCATCCTACGAGAAGGCGCGAGTCGATTTGGAGCGGCGGCCCGCGATCCATCTGTCCTGCCGTCCCGAGTTCGCGCCGCTCGATCTGGCCGAACACGCGGCGCCGCCCGCGCAGACCCTGCTACTCACGACCCGAGGCGGCCAGTGGGTGCACAACAGCGGGCCAACTCCGTTCGCTCGCTGCGCGGTGACGAATTACGGCCACATCCCCGTTCTGGACGTGCGAATTCCCCTCGATCTGTCGTTCGGCCCGGGCCCGACCCCGCAGCCGATTCAGACGGTTGTCGATGTTCCGGGCTTAGCCGCCGACGCATCGTTCGATTTCGGGCTGCTCAACGGGTCTCGGTCGCGTTTGACATATCATTTCGGTCGCACAGCCAACCTTGCTCGGGTCGATCTCGACGCGCCGACGAAGGAACGATTGTTCGCTGACGACGGAGTCGCCGAACTTGAAACGCGCGCCGTCGATCCTTCCTCGCCGGACTCTGGCAGGGCATTGCCCCCGGCCAAGACGACGGTCGACATCGTCGACTTCGCGTATCATCCGCGCGTGCTCAGGGTCGCCGCCGGCACAGCGGTTACGTTTGTCAACCGTGACGGGGAGCCGCACACAATCACCGCGCTCGACCGGAGCTTCGACTCAGGCGCTCTTGACGCGAAGAACACCTGGATCCACCGCTTTCACAAGCCGGGAAGGTATGCGTTCCTGTGCGGGTTTCATCCGTACATGCGCGGTACCATCGTCGTGACGGGCGCCGCGAGATAACGGCGCATCCGCTATTCCACAGCGGCCCGGCCAAATCGGACGAATCACGCCGTCCTTCAGCCGAAGGACGAAGTTCACGTCGATCGCATCGAGCAGGGGCAGGACACAAGGCAGCACACTTACACCGATCAACCCCCGACGCCCGTTGAGCGTATTGATGGGATTCCTAGTTGCGCTGAGAGCGGTGCTCGCATCCCCCGTGCCCCTCCGCGCAACGAACAATCGCGCACGGCGCCCGCTCGACCCGCGTATAATCGCGCCGATCGATCAGCGCGGCCGGCACGAACATCATCTGAGGAGACTCGTCCGAGGTGGTCGGCTCAGACGTACAACAGCGACGGCCCTCTCATCGTCAAAGGAGACCTTCGGATGTACAAATACTTCGCCAACCGGAGGCTGATACGAGCGACAGCGTCACTGGCGACGCTTACGCTTGCCTCTTCGCTGATCTTAACGCTGGCCGTCCTCGGGCCAATCGCAGCGGCGGATGCGCACGCGTCGCGTTCGCCAGATCCGCGCGGTATCGCGCTCATTGACCAACGCGGCGCGCCGTTCGCGCTGCGCGACCTGCGTGGCGTGCCCGTGATCGTGACCTTCATCGCGACGCGTTGCCTGGATGCGTGTCCGATCGCAAACGCGCTCTTTGCCCGCCTGCGGTCGCGGCTCGATCACGACCATACGGCGGCGACGCTGCTCACCGTGACGCTCGATCCGGCCTATGACACGCCCTTTGTCATGGCGCGCGAAGCGCACGTCTTCGCCGCACGCGTGCCGGGTTGGCGGTTCGCCACCGGTTCGCCCGACGCAATCCGCGCGTTGATGCGCGCCTTCGGCGTCGACGTCGGGCCCGATCGCCGCGGTGTGCCCGACGTGCACACGACCTTCGTTTACGTCCTCGACGCGCGCAGCCGGCTGGCGCGCACCTTGCTGCTCTCAACGACGCTCGTGGACGAGGCCGCGGAGCTGCTGCGCGACCCGGCTTTGCGCTCTTTCTGAGCGAGTATCGACGTATCTTTCGGCGTCGCACCGCGTTCGCAATTCCTGCCCGAGATTCATCCGATCGATACTCGCCGGGCGTACTCGTAGCGGTGTGCTTGTCGTTTCAATGTCCGCTTGGCGTCACAATGTCCAAATGAGGAGTTAACCGTTGTGAACCCGCGACCCACCGCCTCGCTACCAGCCCTCGCCCTAGTCGCCGCCCTAGGCTCGCTCGCCGCTTGTAGCGGCGGCGGAACGAGCGGAGCTTACGGCACCACGCCAATAACGCCGCCAACAATCAATGCGCCCACGACGACGGGCGGCGCGAATTCGCTCTCGACCGCGCGGCTCAACGGCAGCCCGGGTTTCATAAACGCCGCGGGTTTCACCGTGTACGTCTTCGACGCCGATCTGAAGGCGCCGGGGACCTCGCAGTGCACAGCAACGTGCGCAGGCGTTTGGCCGGCCGTGCCCGTGGCCTCCGGCACGGGGCTGTCGCCAGGCTTCTCGACAATCACGCGCTCGGACACCGGCATGCAACAGCTCACCTTCGGCGGAAGGCCGCTCTACACGTTCACGGTCGATCAGGCTTCCGGGCAGACTAACGGCGACGACATCACCTCGTTCGGCGCGACCTGGCACATCGCGCGCCCGTCAAGCTCTGCGACGTCCGCGCCGGCGACCTCACCGCCGAACGGTTCTCCCTCCACCTCACCCGGGGGGCCACTCAACCCCATCGCCGATTAAGCATGTTGATGCGAATCCTGGTCGCGGCTGAGCGTTGTGGCTCGGGTCCCTCGTGACTTTTGGCGCAACAGACGCGAGCGCATTCCGTCCGCTCGACCTGCTTACAACAGCGCTGGTCGATCAACGCAACGCTCCGTTTTCGTTGCACGAGTTGCGCGGCGCGCCCGTGCTCGTTACCTTCGTCGCGACGCGCTGCCGAGGACGCATGTCCGATCGCGAATGCACTCTTCGAAAACCATTGAACTAGCCTCGATCGGGACAACGCTGTTGCGACGCTGGTCACAGAGACGCTCGATCCCGCTTACGACACACCCGATGTCATGGCGCGCGAAGCGCGCATCTGTCCGGCTCGCGTGCAGCGGTGGCGCTTTGCAAACAGAGACGCTCGATCCCCTTACGACACACCCGATATCATGGCGCGCGAAGCGCGCATCTGTCCGGCTCGCGTTCAGCGGTTGCGCTTTGCAAACAGAGACGCTCGATCCCCCTTACGACACACCCGATGTCGTGGCGCGCGAAGCGCGCATCTGTCCGGCTTGCAGTGCCGGGGTGGCGCTTTGCAAGCGGTACGATCGCGTCGGTCCACGCGCCGATGCTCGCCTTCGGCGTGGCTGTGCAGCCCGACCCAAGCGGCGTTCCCGACGTTCACTCGATTTTCGTCTACGTGCCGGATGCGCAAGGCTGGCTCGCCCGAACGCTACTGCATTCGACGACGCTCGTAGAGGAGGCTACCGGGCTGCTTCGCGATTCGGCGTCGCATCGCACCTGAAATGGTCCGGTCGATCGAGGGTCGCGAACGCCGTGCTGAGTCACGAGTTGCGCCGTGATTTTATCAAACCAAACACGCGCGCCTCGACGTCGTCGTTGGAAGCAAGAGCAGTTCGAGGATCGTGTGGAGCGGCAGCGGCGAGGCCGTCGCGTATCGGCGCGAACGCTCGTTCCAAATCTGAGGTAAACATTAGCTCTACGCGGCCCGCTTTGTGAGGAAGACCGCGTAACCCATGCGTTCGAGTTGCTTGACGAACCGTCGTTCGTAGTCATCTATCTGCTGGCGCTCGATAAAGTAGTCCGCCGAACTCGTCGTAGGGCCGATCTCGCTCAAGGAGATGATAGACGATCACACAAGGATCGAGTGCGTAAGGGCGATGATTGTCTTTTTGTGACCACGACGCCCCCTTGACGCGAGCGTACAGCGCGGCAAGGTATGTGCCCTTCATGCGAGTCGCCGCCGAGGCTGACTCCACGAGCGCAATGCGCAGCCACTTCGAGCCCCTGCGCGTCTTGCCGGAGAAATGTTTGCCGGCAGACTCGTCGTTTCCAGGACCACATTTCATCCTATGACACCAAGTAGTTTGCTGATGGGTAGCGGCCCATATCCGCGCCGATTCGGAGATTACCACTTCTGCTGTCTTGCGATTAACCCCGGGACTGGTGTCGAGGAGGTCGATCGCTTGGGAAAAAGGGACGATCATACTCGCCACGTCGTTGCTCAGACGCTCAATTGACCTGTCGATGGACTCGAGGTGGGCGAGCAGTTCGCCGAGAGTACGCAGTGTGTCGGTGAGAGCCCGCCACTAAGCGCTTTTCGTAACGCCGGCAACTTTTTGTGCAGCGTTGCGGGAGCAAGTTCGGCGAAGAGATCCGGATCGGGCGTGCCCCGATCAGAGCGTTGAGCATAGCGCGTCCCGAAACTCCCAAGATGTCGGTTGCGAGGAACGCCCTTCCTCGAACGGATCTCACTTTGATGGCTTACGTTAATATCCGAGCGGCCAGGGAAATCCGACGATGAACTCGCCGCCGAACTGCGAGCTGCCGTGCAGCGCGTTTAACCGTTCCTCGATCTCCAGCCGAGCATGTCCCGTCACTAGTGCTCCGGCGTAGAAGACGAACCCCCGCGTCGGGAAAGGATTTGCCGCCGTGTCGTACCGAGCCGCGGTGTAGAAGTGCGGCGTGACGAAGTATTTCAGGCGCGCGTAGCCACCGCTCGAGTCGACCGCGTTGCCGGCGCCGTCGGCATCATTGTCGCGCCCAAGCCACTGTTGCGCCTCGAGATCCAGCCGCTTCTTGAGAAAGGAGGTTTCGAAACCGAAACCCAGGCGTGCGTAAGGATCGTCGAAGGGCGAGCGCGAGGGGAGCCTGATCGCACGCTCGCCGTCGATGATCTCCGCGTTAAAGTCGACGTTGCGCAAGAGCGGGCCATGCGCGAAGAGCTCGATCTCGGGTCGTGCGGCACGCGTTGACACGTTGTCGAAGACGGGCGCACCGCCATATGCCGCGCCCTTGAACTCACCGAATGCGATCGAGGTCGCGATGCGCGTTTGCCCGACGTCGCGCTGCGCCTCAAAGCCGAGGCGGGGCGCGTTGAGCGCGAGATCGTTCTGGCCGACCGTCGTTCCAAGGTAGCCGTACTCCGCAATGTCGTCCAGCCGCTGCCCGGGCGATTGGGTCAGCGGCAACTCGTAGAGCCCTAAACGATAGAGCGAGTGCGTATGCTCGTTATAAGTGACGAGATAGCCCAAATACGGCGCGCCCGGCGCGCCGCCCGCTCCCACGTTGTAGTGCAGATAGGCGCCGATCGCGCCGATGTTTTGCTCCGAAAGCAGCGAGGCAGTCGGTGTAAAGCGTCGCATGCCGGGCACGGGATCGGCCTCGTACTCATTGTTGTAACGCAGCGCGACGCCCGTGTTGCCGTGGACCGGAGCCGCCGGCGGTAAGCGGAAGCCGTGGTCGCGAAAGGCGTTGCCGAAGGCGTTGAGTTCCGGCAATACGGTGTGGCACGCGGCGCATCGCAATTGATAGCGCTGCGCGAAGATCGGCATCGCCTGCGAGGGACGCTGCGGAAGGAACGCGCTGGCGGCGAGGACGACGGTTGCCACCAGCGAGCGGCGCAGCCACCGGTCTACGGTGCGCATCAGTGCACCACGATGACGGCGCGCATCGGCGCACCGTAGTGATAGAAGCAGCCGAAGACGTAGCTGCCCGGTTTGTCGGCGAGCAGCACCTGGGAAGTCGCACCGGCTTGCAAATTGCCGGAGGAGAAACCGCTCGAGAGGGTCGCGCCGCTCGAAATCAGCGCCGAGCTAGTGAAAGGGTACGCCGCTGGGAACGTCGGCGGGTTCCCAGGGATCGCGGTCGCGGTGTGCGCAAAGCCGTCGCTGTTCGTGAAGCGAAGGGAGTCGCCGACGGCCAGCATCGTCACGAGCGGCGCGTAGCCGGCCGCCGTGCCAGCGGGCGACGTGCCTTGTGGGTGAGTTGTCAAATCGACGTCGATCGTCGTCGACGGACCGCCAACGCCAGCGCCCGCGTTCAGTCCGGCGAAGGAGCCGGGCGTGCAGCCTGCGAGTATGACGAATGCGACGGCGAGAGCGAAGCGGCCTCGAACGGCTGGGCTCGATGATATGGCGAGCCAACTTGTCCTTCCGTCACCTCGATCATGTGCGACGCTCATCGCGCGGTCCCCGTTCTCGCTCATGTTCGCTCGTTGCTTTCTCGCTCAACGCGGGCGTTCAGCCTGCGCAATCTGGGCAGGCGACAAGATTTGCGCTTGAGTTAGGTTGAACGCGTCGCCTTCGGGATATGTGAATTATCATCAGGCGCGATCCGCACTTTGGCGCCGTCGACGGTTGTCAGGCTATAGACCGGCGCGCCGTCGCCGATCGCGGTGACTCGGTCGCGCATCAGCGAGAGGGTTGCGGCCTCGCCGTTCCGCAGCCCGGCGTACGAATCCGAGCGGAAATGCACGCCGGCGGCGCCGCGTCCCAAGGCGATGTTTTCGGCCAACTTATCGAGCTCGCCGCCGAGCGTCAACGGCGGACCCTTATAGGGTTCGAGCCGCAAGCCGTCACGCGACGGAACGACCGGCGCCGGGAGGACGTACGATTCGTTGACCAGCGCCTTGAGCACCGTTACACCGGTGCCCGCAAGAGCGGCGTGACCGGAGGGATACGTGGGATGGGTCGGACAGCCTTCCAAATACGCCTGAGGCAGCAGATGGCTATCGTAGCGGGCGCGCACCAGTTCGAGCGCGGGCGTCGTCCAGATGTCGGGATGCAGCGGCGAAGCTTTCGGCCCACGATCCACCAGACCGCCGAACGCTTCGGGACGCGCGCGCCGGTGGATAAACATCTTCTGGTACAAGGTCGCAACCCCGGAGATGCTCGATGCAAAGGACATCATCGCGACGATATCGTCGAAGTCGAACTCACCCGTGCGAGCTTCGTCCGGCAACCCCCCGACGATCGCGGCCGCGTTTCGCCACGCAACTAGGGAGTTGAGCTGCCATAGATAATCGGCCAGATCGCGACCGGTCTGCATGTAGCGCAGGCTGCCGTCGCGTGGCGTGAGTTCCACGCCAGACCGGCCGTCCTGAGCCGCGAGCCAGCTGGTGCGATCGGTGAGATAATCGTGGCGGACCGGCATGGAGCGCCGCTGAGAGGACAGTTGGCCAAGTTCAATCGGGACATCGAGCCAGAAGAATTGCGACAGATATGGTCCGCTCAGCGTGCGTCCGGGACCCCGAAAAATCGTCTGCGGCGTGATCGCTCCATGTACGCGCGGTGCATCGAAGTCGGTCAGCCGCGAAAGGTCCGCGCAGGCCTTGGCAATGGTCGGATCGGTATCATAATCCACTACCGGAACATCGCGCGTCAATGCTTGCCAATAGAGTTCGATCGCGTCGGCGGCCGTTCGAGCAGATGCCAGCGTCGGCGCCGGCGGTACGAAGTAGCCGGTATAATCGCAGCCGGCAAGTTCTCCGTTCGGCAGGATGATGATGGCGACGAGGTTGTGCAGCGTCCGCGATGCGAAGAAATCCAACAGCGCCGGATTGCGCGCATCAATCGCTCGAACCATCGATTGGAATGAGTCCTCGTAGACGTTCCCGTTTGCCTCGTGCGGCAAGCCTTTAGCGTAACTGCCGAGGTAGCCGCTCGCCGCGTACCGCGCTTCGTCTCCGTTCGCGCGCGATGTCTTGTACGCGGCGCGCGCCTCAGCAGCGGCGGCAACCCGGCGGCGGTAGACAACGTCGGGCCGATACTTCGCATCGTCAGACGTCGCCGTCGCCGTCGCCCGAGCCGCAGCCGGCACTCCGGCGAGCAGTCCGGCTCCCGCAACACCGACAAACGCACTGCGTTTCACTTCGGTTTCCTCCTCCGACGAAAACCTGCGGCGTTCGATTCGAGTGATTCCCGCTCCGATCGATCGCTTCAAAGCGTCCTCACCGATCCCATCACCTATCACGCTCAAACTTCGCGACAGAACCCGCGCAACGACCAATCGCAACGGCATAGTCAGGCCATGCCGATCGCCGTTGCAGCGGATCGGCCGCCTCAGTAGCTCGGTCCGCCCGGGATCGGCGTCGGCGTAGCCGCAACAGCCCCGCTGGGACGCGCAATATGCCAGGTGTTGCCGAACGACGTGATGCCATTACCGGCGATCGAGCCGGGTGCCGTGTCGACGACGAACGTATAGAGTGGCCGACCGGCGTAGGTGAGCTGGAAACTTCCGTCCGACCGCGTGATTTCGCCGAAGGGCGCGGGATAGGTTGTTGCGGCGGTGGCGGCAACGCTCGGCCAAACGGCTGCACAAGCGCCGTTGCAGGTCGACGTACCCGGTGCGCTCAGATCGCCATCGAATACGTACACGGTATGCGATTGCGCGTTCACGAAGCCGGGCGCCCCACCTAATTGCGCCGTGGCGAGGGGTGCGGCAGCCGGTGTCGGCGTGGGAGCAGCTGTCGGCGCCGGTGTTTTGGGTGCCGATGGTGTGGCCGATCCGGTGACCACCGGCGCAGGCACGGTAGCCGGTGTCGGCGATGCGGTGCTGCCGCCCCCACCGCATGCGGCAAGAACAGTCACGGCGAGCGTTGCCGCCGCGGGAACAATGCGACGTTGATAGAGCACGAGTAATGTCCTTTGGGCAAGGAGGTATTGTTTCTTAATATGCGACAAGAGCAGCTGGCAAGAGAATTGGAAGCGCGCAAGAGACACGCCGCCAGTCAGTCGGTTAGCAGCCAACGGGTCTACGCTCGTAACCGCCTAAGGTTTGAACGTTAAGTGGTCATCGATGCGAAGTCGAGATAATATCGTCGACAGTGATGACGACAAACCACAGTCGTACAAACGTGCAAATCGCGAGGACGGTACACAAAGGACAACGGGTCCATCCGTACCGGTTGGAGCGGCTTAAATGGCGCGCGGATCCGGCGCTCTCTCGTTAGTCGCTACTGCGTTAGAGACTCGTGCCCAGAAAGCGGAATTCCACGCGACGGGCATCGGCGTTCTCTTGTTCCAACTCGGCCTGACGTTTGGCCTTCGGGTCAACGGTCGACATCGACACGTTCGTTGCATTCGTGGTTATCGTCGCGGCAGGCTCCGTGTTTGTCTGAGCCGACGCAGCAACACCGGCTGAAACCAGTCCGGATGCGAGTGCGCTTGCGATCACGAGCCGTTGGATGTTCGGTAAACTGATCTTCATGTAATTCGTTCCTTTTCACTTGTTGTCATTTGCGGATATCTTTCGGTGTCTCCAGGTGAGGACTGCTGCTTGGAGTACGCCCGGCGCGGCGTCTCGGATGAGTCGGTCTCGCGCTTCAAGCGCGTTGCCCTTTGCGGGGAACCGCAGAGCGGCTCGAGCGACCCCGGCGCGCGCATCACTATGGGGCTAGGGGCCGCCTAACAGTAGTTTGTTGACCTCTACCATCGGATCGACGTCCGGGGCGGGGGCGTTCTTCGAGGCCGCTTTAGCGGGATTGACCACCGCGCAGGTGTTCGTCGCGGTCGCCGGCGCGGAATAGCTCGTCATCGCGGCCAGCGAAGCCGCTTGCGTCACGCTGAACGAAGCACTCGCGACTACTCCCAGCAGCGCCGCCCGCAGTATTCCATTCTTCATTTCGATCTCCACATTCTTCTAGCGTTTGTGCGATGTGCGACCTTGAGTCGCTGCATCTGTACGCGCGGGGAGAGGTGTCTGGATGAGTCCTTCGGATACGAAAGGTTCCCGGTTAACGCGCAAGCTTTCCGTGCCGCGTCGAGCTGCGCGATCCACCCTTACTACCGGTCATCCGAACCGGGGAAACCGCGGACGTTTTCAGTTCGATTTGTGAAGCGCTCGGGGCTCGGGATCGCATAAACACCGGGGCGGCCGAGTTGACGCGATCCTGGAGCGATCGTTACATCTCACCTCATCAGCGCGCTTGACCGAGAGTCCTTGGTGTCCGACGAACTCATCCGTTTGCGCGGTCGCGCGCGTACTTAACGTAGCGACTCAAGGTCGCACATCGCACAACCGCTGGCCGAGGGCGCACGCAATGGCAGGCATCATGGTCTTTCGTTCCGTCAGCGAGGCGCTGCGGGCAGGCTTTCAAGTATACGATCGGACGAGCTACGGTTATCTGGTGCGCACCCGCACGTCGCGCGACTGGGCGCTGGCCGTCGTGCATGTCGGCAACGCCCGATAGCGGACTCGATCGTACGGGCGAATCTCGCACCCCACGGCCACGAGCATTCACCAGATCGCGAACGCATTTACTGAATCGCGAGTCACCTCCGGCGGCGTGCCTGACGTTCAAGCCGACCACAGGCGTCCGCCGATGCCCGGCACCGAAAACGAAGCTTGACCTACCGCGCTTCGCGGCGCAACGGACGCCGATCCGGCGCAGGCCGAAATGTTCGTGGGCGGCCTGTAGGCCCATAGGATGCGTGCTTCTGGAGCCGCTCGACGGCTCGCGGCCCAAAAGGGCAACGCTGGAAGCGCGAGGGCGACTCATCCGAGACGCCGCGCTGGGCGTACTCAAGCAGCAATCCTTACCTGGAGA
>JBEKHC010000203.1:0-2506 GCA_050012475.1 Candidatus Velthaea sp. | reverse complement strand
CGCGCCAACATGGCCCGTGTGATCAGCGAAAGCGGCCTCGCATTTAGGCCGTCCCAATTCGAGGCGCCCGCGATGAGCGTTGGGATCACCGCGCCCGAGGAAATGCGCGGTCGTCATCGGTGCCGGCGCGTGGCTGGCTTTGCGAGCCCGGGCGCGCCAGCGGACGCGGCGAGCCGACCGTCGAGCTGCTCGCATCGCTCGGCAAGCCGCCGCTGCAAGAGACTTGCGTGGGCATCGACCTCGGCTACAGCACTGCCTGCTTTGCAATTCCGGACGATGCGCGACCGGACTGGAAAACGGTCCTGTGCTTTCCGAAAGCACCCCAGAGCAGCCGCTACGGGATCATGATGCAGGTTAAAGGCAATTGTTGGACCGTCACGCTGGCCGGCCGATTCGGCGACAAACCACCGGGTGACCCAAACGGCTTCATGGACTTTGCACGCGGTCTGCGAACCCGGACCATTGCCGACGCGATCGGACCGGCGAAGCGCGTCGGCCTGGTTTCCGGTTCGGCACGCGGTCCTGCGTGCGCCGCGATTTTTCCAGCGTCGGCGGCTTTCCGCAGGGGCTGATCCCCGTGGGCGACGCGATTTGTCGCTTCAACCCGAGTTACGGGGAAGGCATGAGCGTGGCCGCGCAGCAGGCCCGGACGCTGCGACAGCTGCTCGCTGCTGGCGGAGCGCCCCGCATCTCCTTGCCGGCCTGACGCAGACGTTCTTCTCAGAAACTCAAACGCTGGTCGACGCGCCATGGTCGACGACGATGGTGCTCGACTTTGCTTTCCCGCAGACCTCGGGCGATCGGCCGCCAGACGTCGAGCAGCGCCGCCGGTTCGGGCTGCGCTCTTGCAGCTCGCCGTCGCGGATCCGGCGGTTCACAAGTTGATGCTCAGCGATCAGCACCTGCTGGCGCCGGACAGCGTGTATCGCGATCCCGCGCTCGTCGAGCGCATCCGCGCGATCATCGCGGGAAAGCACTTAGCGTCGAAGCTGAGATTATTCAGCCCGGTCGGCTCGCAAGCAAGATGACCTCGCGGCGCATTGCGGTCGGCGACGTGGCATTGGCGCTTGTGGACGAGGGGAGCGGTCCGCCCGTGTTGCGCCTGCACGGCTTTCCCGAGTCTTCGCACCTGTGGCGCCACCAGCTGCCGGCCTTGCAGAGCGCCGGACTGCGCGTGATCGCGCCTGATCTGCGCGGTTTCGGCGAGTCAGATAAGCCGCCGGCGGTGGAAGATTACGCGATCGCGCACAGCGTGCGCGACCTGGTCGGCCTGCTCGATGCGCTCGAACTCGAGCGCGTCCATATCGTTGGGCATGATTGGGGGGCCGCCGTTGCCTGGACGTTTGCTGCGCTCCAGTCCGATCGCGTCGACCATCTCGTTGCACTGTCCGTCGGCCATCCCGCAACGCGTCGACACATCTCGATCGCGCAGCGCGAGAAGTCTTGGTATATGCTGTTTTTCCAGTTCGTCGATGTCGCCGAGGAGCTGCTGCAGCGCGACGACTGGCGCCTCTTTCGCGAAATGTTCGGCGGCGCAGCCGAGGTCGAACGGTATATCGCGGATCTCTCGCGGCCGGATGCCTTGACCGCGGCCCTCAATTGGTACCGCGCGAACGTGGCGCCGCAGCACGAGTTGCGCGCCGAGCCGCCGCTTCCGTCCGTAGCAGCGCCAACACTGGGGATCTGGAGCAGCGGCGACCGTTACTTGCTCGAGGACGAATGCTCGCATCGGGAGCGCACGTCACGAGCACGTTTCGCTACGAACGCATCGAAGGTGCCGGCCATTGGATGCAGCTTGACGCACCCGAGCGACTCAACGCGCTGTTGGTCGAGTTCCTGACTTCGGCGTAACGGCGCCGCCCCGTGAGTTTGCTCGCGATCGTCGCGCCTGAAGTGCGTTTTGAGATCGCCGTGCGAGTTCGGACGGTAGTGGCCGGCAACGGAGCTGGCGGACGATCCGGGCGACGAAGCGTGCGACGCACTCAACGCACCACGCGCATCGCCATTTGCCCCCCCGTGCGCGCACCGCTTCGTGACACACGGCCGGCAGCGCTCGGAACCGCCGGTACGCGGCCGTTGGCCCTCGGTGATTTCTCGCGTATCATGATCGCGGCTGGTCACCGCTTAGCCCGCCTGAATCTAACGCGTCCGTTAAACGGTAAGACGAGAACTTAACTCCTCGAGCTGGACGAGCCGCGAGTCGATCTCGACGTCTGGTGCAACCGGGTCATGTCGCAGCTCGCACTCGATGGCACGAACTTCGAGAACGTCATCTATCAATACAGCCCAGAAAAGAACTCTGGCAGCCATGGAACGCGTCTGCTCAATGCCCCGACGTTCGAGCGTTCATGCACGCGAATGGCATCTCCAGCGCTGCCCATGCGCCACCCAAGGCAAGCAAAAGGCGTTCGTGCCGCGGCGTTAGTTCAGCGAATGGAGGCGCCGGAGCCCGCGAGATCGATTCCGAAACAGCGGATCGGAGCGAAGTAGGAACGATGGAGTAGGC
>JBEKHC010000202.1:0-2521 GCA_050012475.1 Candidatus Velthaea sp. | reverse complement strand
GAACGAGGTCACGGGGCCGGTCTTCAAGATGAAGGACGACCCGCGCGTATTTCCGTTCGGTCGCCTGCTGCGAAAGCTCAGCATCGACGAACTGCCGAACCTGGTAAACGTGCTTCTCGGCCAGATGTCGATCGTTGGGCCGCGGCCGCCGCTGCCTACGGAAGTCGAAGGCTATGGTGAATTCGCCCTCCGGCGGCTACGAGCAAAACCGGGAATTACCTGTCTTTGGCAAATGTCGGGACGTTCGGGGATCGACTTCGACGAGTGGATGAAGCTCGACCACGCCTATCTCGACAATTGGTCGCCGCTATACGACCTCAAGATCATCCTCGCAACGATTCCCGCCGTACTGTTTGGGCGGGGAGCGTATTAATGGCCCTCCTCCATGCAGTGAATTTGTCACCCGTTGCCATCGTCTCCGATACGATGTTGCAATCGGGCGGAGCCGAGCGCGTGGTCGAGGCGCTGGCCGAGGCATTCCCCGATGCGCCGGTTTTCACGATCTTGTATGATGCCGACCGTGGGCCGCGCGCGATTGAGTCTCGCATCGTCGAGTCCTGGCTGCGCGGTGTTCCGTACGCATCAAAGGTCGCTAAGGCGTTGATCCCATTCTATCCCTTGGCGGTCGAAAGCTTCGACCTGCGACAGTTCAGGGTCATCGTGTCATCCCATCACACGCTCGCGAAAGGAGTGTTGCGCACGGCAGAGCAGACCCACATCTGTTACTGTCATACGCCGATGCGCTCTCTTTGGGAGCGGCCGCACGAGGAGCTCGAACGTACTCCCGCGCCGTTGCGCCCATTGATCAAGCAGTTGCTTCATAGCCTCCGAAATTGGGACTACGGCACGGCATCACGTGTCGATCAATTCGTAGCGAACAGCGCGCAAACCGCAGCCCGTGTCGCGAAGCACTATCGGCGTGAAAGCATCGTTCTCCACCCGCCGATCGACACCGATCGTTTCACAGTTGGCGGACACGTCCGCGACTACTATCTGATCGCCTCGCGAAACGTTCCCTACAAGCGGATAGACCTTGCCATCGCGGCAGCCACGCGGCTGGGCCGAGCTCTGGTTGTCGTCGGGGACAGCACGGATCGCTTGGCCGACGCGAACCCGAATATCACCTACTACGGCAAGGTGAGCGATAAAAAGCTACTGACTCTCATGCGCGAAGCGCGTGCCCTGCTGTTCCCCCAACACGAAGACTTCGGCATGACCGTACTTGAAATGAATGCGTGCGGCCGGCCGGTGATCGCATTCGGTAAAGGTGGTGCTCTCGAGACGATCGTTGATGGACACACCGGCATCATCTTCAAAGAGCAGACCGTCGATAGTCTCGTAAGCGCCATTCGCCGCTTTGAGTCGATTGCATTCGATCCGTTCGCGATTCGTCGCCACGCGGAGACATTCTCTAAGCATCGATTCATCCAGCGCATGCGCGAAATCGTGTCCGCGGCGCTGGAGGACGAGAACGCGCTGCGACATCCCGAAGCGACGATCGCGCTTACGGGCTCATGAAACGAATCGCAGTTATCAGCCAGCAGGGCGACCGCGCCTCGGGTGCGGAACACGCGCTGCTCGAATTTCTGGAGCGACTCCCGGAAAGAATTGCGGTCGATTGGCTATTCTTCGAGGACGGAGAGTTTGCCGACGTGATGCGCAGACGGTTCGCGAGCGTCACCATCGTACCGATGTCGGAAAAGATCGCGCGAACCGGACGCAGCGCGCTACGCCTCGGCGCGGTGACCGACGCGGCATCGTTGGTGCTGCGGCTGCGCCGGCAGCTTGCGATGCGGCGGCCAGACGTGGTGATTACGAATTCCATGAAGGCGCACGTCGCCGGATCATTAGCAGCACGTCTTGCCGGCCTACGCTGCGTCAACTACGTGCATGACCTCGTCGAAGGCAATGCGCTGCGTTTGCTCAAAATCGTAAGTCGAACGTGTGCCGAAGCCCGGCTGACGTGCTCGGAGGCGGTTGCTGCGCAACTGCGTCTTCCGAGTACCACGGTGGCGTATGCGGCAATCGACACGGCGCGCTTCAAGTCGCTCCCGGAGCGCGATATCGCTCGCTGTGAACTCGGTCTGCCGGCAGGTGTGCCTGTGATCGGGTTGGTCGGCCGCATCGCACGATGGAAGGGGCAGGACCGATTTATTCGCATCGCCGCCTCGGTGCTCGCAAATCAAGAGGCACATTTCTGCATCGTCGGCAGCGCGATCTTTGGTTGCGACGAGGCGTACGTCACCGAATTGCACAGCACGGTTGTCGCGTACGGCCTGGCAGATCGGTTTTCGTTCGTGCCGTGGCAAAAGGACATGGCACGCGTCTACGCTGCGCTGGATCTCTCGTGCAACTGTTCGGATCGCGAACCGTTCGGGCGCACATCGCTCGAGGCGCTTGCGTCGGGCGTGCCCATCGTTTGCTTCGACGATGCGGGTGTGTGTGAGGTACTGCCAGGTGGACGCTGCGCGGCTGTGGTTGCGGCCGGTGACGAGCGCGGCTTCGCAGATGCCGTGGAGGC
>JBEKHC010000201.1:0-2540 GCA_050012475.1 Candidatus Velthaea sp. | reverse complement strand
TTGCTCCAGCAGCGCCGGATCACCGGTGACTTTAACAAGTCCCTGCGCGATCGCATCGGGTGCGCTCAACTCGCCGCTGAGAAGCATCTTGATTGCCGGGCCTGATTCGATAACGAGGTCGGCATCCGGCAGCGGCCCGGCGCCGACGGTAAGCGTGCGACTTGCGATGCGCAGGTGAAACACGATGTCGCCCAGCCGTAACTCGTATGTGGCACGTACGCCGCGGGCCGCAGCCGGTTGAAATGTCGCTCGCAAGGCGGTCATCATCGAGTCCAGTGTGACGACCTCGCCCGGTCGCGGCTCGCCGAGCGCTTTTGCGCCCCAACGCCCTAAAGAGTCGACGGTCGTCTCCAGCTCGCGACCGTAGGTGGTTAATTCGTAGACAACCGAACGATCCGGATGCGAGAGAACTCGCCGGTGGACGACGCCATCGGCTTCAAGCTCTTTGAGCCGCGCCGTCAGTCCGTTGGTCGGTATGCCAGGCAAGCCGCGCAAGAGATCCGTGAAGCGCTTGGGCCCAACGAGCAGATCGCGGACAATCAGCATCGTCCAGCGCTCGCCCACCACTTCCAGGGCGCGCGCCAGGCCGCAATATTGGCCGTACCCACGGTTTGCCACGCTCGGGATTGTAGCACATTACTATAACTTATGCATAGTACTTGCTTTTTTGAACTGTAGTTGTTATTCTGCCGTTATTCTACATCGCCGGAGGGACACAATGAAAGCCGATATCTCGGTCAAACCATCTCGGAGAGCGAGCGAAGGAGCGGTCAGTGCTGCTGGCGTGACGGTTGCCCGCATCGTGCTCGGGCTCGTATTCGCGGCCTCTGGAATCAGCGGTTTTATCTTCCTCTTCGTGCCGGCGCCGCCGGCGCCGCCCGGTCTGGCGGCCGCATTCACCGACGTCTTCTTCCGCTCGCACTGGGTGCAGTTCGTCGACGGTGTGGAGCTTATCTCGGGCGTTCTGCTGTTGGCAAATCGTTACGTCGCGCTCGCGCTCGTCGCGCTGATCGCCGTGATCGCGAACATGTTCTGGTTTCATCTATCGATGCAGCCCGCGGGACTGCCTGCGCCGCTGGTCCTTCTGGCCCTCTGGATCGTCGTCGCGCTCCGGCACCGCGCCACGCTGCTGCCTCTGCTTACGAAGTGAGAATAACTTGCGCAGCCTTCATCCTATCAAGACGCTGCCGGCGGCCTTGTCGCGTACGTTAGACGCTCGTGCGCCCGGGGTAGCGCCGGATCGCGAACGGCGTGGATCGCACGCGGCAGCGCCGGTCGGCGGAGATTAAAGATCAACTACCCGAACCGGATTGACCGGTCGATACGCGCCGTCGCAGATCGATGCGTTTACAAATGTGATGCCATCCCGAACCAGCACGCCCGAGCCCTCGTGAATATGCCCGAACGTGTGAACCCTTGGCCTGACGGCCGCGACTCGGGCGAGGAGGTCGGCGCAGCCGACATGCTCACCGCTAGGCACAACGTCAAGCAGGCCCATCGGCGGTCCGTGCGTGATGAGCACGTCGGTCTTTTCGGGGATGAGCGCCCACTTGGCGGCTAACGCCGGCCCGCGCGGCAAGTTGAACGCCCAATTCATGAACCACGGTTGCCACGGCGAACCCCAAAACGAAACCCCGTCTACCGTGACACCCGAGTCTTGCAGATAGCGGACGCCATCCTGGTCCGAACTGACGGCCATTCGGGCGTTTTCGGGCACACGCTCGAAAGCGAAGTCGTGATTGCCCGCGATGACCAGCTTGTGCCGATGAGGCAGAGATGCAAGCCAGCCGCCGAAGACTCTGATCGCCTTGAGGTCGCCGTTATACGTGAGGTCGCCACAATGCACGAATACATCGCCGTCAGGTATCACGAGGCCGGCGTGCTGCTCATGCGTATCGGATGCGATGACGAGGCGCATTTTCGTCCCCGAGGAGCCGTGTCCAGGGCCCCCTTCGCGCTCCGTGCGACAAGAACCGGCCCCGCACCGGCGATAACGCTTTTCGCAGATCGATGCCAACCAGCAACCTGGTGCAGCTCCCTGCCGGCCGCAACTCGCGTCGCACGGCTTGGGGCCGATATGACTCGCTACGCCTTCCGGCTGCTGCGAATGGCGCGGCCGGCCGCCAAATGCGTGCTGCGGGTCGAACCAGACACGTTATCTTGTGTGGTCTTCGGAGTAGCCCAAGACCTTACCGAGACGCGCGAGATACGTTTGAACGTCTGGGTCATCTAGGTCGGCCACCGCTTTAACCGCCATATACTTCTTATTTTTTCGTCTTCCGTTTCCAATGTGTTCCCATTATGCGCCGAGGACGCGACCCCCGATGTCGCCGCTTGCACACCGTTTAGTTACGTTCTTCCGGGCCTTCCTTCGTTAGCTCTGAGACCCACGTCTTCTCAGACTTTCCCTCGGCGTAGAGCCTCGAAGCTCTCGATATCCGTCGAAAGCTTTCGGTCGTTCCTTGAGCGCTCGGCTGGTATTGCACGGAACGCGACGCGGGGATATTCAGCGATTCACCTTCAGTAAAAGCGTCGATGTT
>JBEKHC010000200.1:0-2557 GCA_050012475.1 Candidatus Velthaea sp. | reverse complement strand
GCGGGAATGAGAAAATACAGCCAAAAGATCACGAACAAAAGCGGGATTCCGCGGATGAAATCGGCCCAGGCGAACAACAACCGCCGCGTCCATCCGCCGTAGCGCCAGGCCGCCAGCGCAAGGGCGATGCCTACGGCTAGCGCCAACACGCCGGCGGATATCGCCATGATCACGGTGAGCAGCAGTCCGCCCGGCTCGCCGTATGCCGTTCGGCCCCAAAGCAGATACGGGAGGTTGTCGCGGATGACCGAGAAGTCAAATCCCATCGCTGCCTCGCGCGCTCGATGCGACGACCAGCGCGCCGGCTCGCTCCGGAGGCGCCGAACGCTTGCGGTCTGGTCGCTTCGGGCCGACGAGCAGGAGCAGCCGGCCCATCGCGACACCCAACGCCAAATAGATCGCGGTCCCCACGGCGAACGCCTCGAGCGAATGAGCGTTGTAGCTTTCGATTTTGCGCACTTGCGAGGTCAATTCAGCTAGGCCGATGCCGGTTGCCAGTGACGAGAGCTTCATCAGGTTCAAATACTGACCGACCAGCGGCTGCCACGCATTCACCAGCGCCTGCGGCAACAGAACGAAGCGCAACGTCTGCCAACTGCTCAATCCCTGCGCCATCGCAGCTTCCGTTTGGCCCTTGGGAACCGCATTGAGTCCCGTGCGCAGTTCCTGTGCCAGGAACACCGCGGTGAACAGGCCCAATCCCCACGCGGCACAGAGAAACTCCGGTGCCAGCACGATGACGTTCACCGGCAGCACGGCCCACGGGTGATCTGCGTTGACGAACACCCGCCAGGCCCGCGGTAACAAACCGTAAGCGGCGAAATACCAGAACAGCATTTGCACGAGAATCGGCGTGTTGAGGAAGATTTCGACGAACGTTCCCGCGGCGTAGCGTCCGATCCGACCGGGAGCAAGCCGCAGAGCGACCACGACCACCGCAACCGCGCTGGCAAGAACGCTGCCGACCAGCGTCACGTAGACGGTGGTGAGAAAACCCGACAAGAGCCACTGGGCAGGTTGCCCCGTAAGGACCCCGGCCCAATCGAAGGTGATGCCCCTCATTTCGGCGCGGCAGCCAACGGCGAGAGAATCTGCTGCAGGAAGTGGCGCGTGCGCTCGTGGACGGGAGCGCCGAAGAAATCGGCCGGCGTCGCCTGTTCCACGATCGCGCCGCCGTCGATGAAGATCACCCAATCGGCGATGTCGCGCGCGAAGCTCATTTCGTGCGTGACCACCATCATGGTAATGCCGCTCTTCGGCAGCTCCTGCATCACGCGAAGGACCTCGCCGATCATCTCCGGATCGAGCGCGGAGGTGGGCTCGTCGAAGAGCACGACCTTCGGATCCGTGGCGAGCGCGCGCGCGATGGCGACACGCTGCTGCTGACCGCCTGACAACTGCGAAGGAAAGCAGGTGGCTTTGTCGGCCAGTCCCACCCGTTCGAGCAGTTCCAACGCGCGCGCCCGCGACTTCTCGCGTGAAACGCCGCGCACGTTGCGCAGCGCGAGGCTCACATTATCCGCGGCGTTGAGGTTCGCATACAAGTTGAACTGCTGAAACACGAAGCCGATCTCGGTACGCAATTGTTGGAGCTTGCGTCCGCGAAAACCGGCTGTGGGCACCCCGTCAATAAGGATCTCACCCGTGGAGATGCTCTCCAGCCGGTTGACGAGGCGGAGCAACGTCGACTTGCCCGAGCCCGACGGGCCGCAGACGGCCATCACTTGGCCGGGTGCGACCTTGAGGTCGATGTCGCGCAAAACCCGCAATTGCCCGTAGGACTTGCAGATCTTGCGAAACTCGATCGCCGGTGTGGTTCCCAAGATTCAGTTTGCGGCGATCTTAAAATTCCGCGCTGTCGGAGTTTTGCTCCCGGCACCGAACCAAGCATCGTAAATCTTGGCCGCCTGGCCGTCTTTCTCTAGCGCCAGAAGCGTTTTGTTGACCGAGCCGAGCAACGCCGGCTGTCCCTTGCGAACGCCGACGCCGATCGTTTCGCGGCTCAGGAACGTGGGCAGGATTTTATATTGAGCTTTGTCCGGCGCTGCTGCCAGGAGGCCGACGAGAATCGTGCTGTCTTGCGTGATCGCCTGGACGTCGCCGCTGCGCAACGCAGCGAGCGCGAGCGGGATATCGTCGTACGCCAGGACGCGTCCCTTTGGGAAACGCTCGTGGAGCCGTTGCTCGCCCGTCGTGCCCTTTACGGCACCGATGCGCGCGTCCGCATACGCATCGAGGTTATTGGGCGAACCGGCCGGGGCCAAGAGTTGCTGCCCGGTGAGAAAATAGGGAATCGAGAAATCGATCACTTTCGCGCGCTCGGGCGTGATGGTGATATCGGCGACGATGAGATCGACCTTGCCCGACTCGATGAGCGGGATGCGATTGGCCGGATTGGTCGCCGTAATTTGCAGCTTCACGCCGAGCGATTTGGCAATGGCTTGGGCGAAATCGACGTCATAGCCGACGATGCTGAGGCTCTTGGGATCCACCGATCCGAACGGTGGATTGGAGTCGAACGTGGCGACGCGGAGGACACCCGCCTTCTTGATATCTT
>JBEKHC010000199.1:0-2766 GCA_050012475.1 Candidatus Velthaea sp. | reverse complement strand
GTGATTGATGAGGACCGCATTGGCCTGCTTCTTCCAGTTCTCGTCCTTGCCGTCGTAGATGCCGACCAGGTCGAACTCCCAGGACTTGCTGCCGTTCTTTTGCGGGTAAATGTTCGAGGAGAGCGGGATTTTCTGGCCGACCTTCCAGCCGTATTGATCTGCGACCAGCTTACCGGCGAGCATGGCGGTGCGCGTGGCGGCAAAAGCCGTCCATTTGTCCTCGGGCATCACCCATTCCGGGTAGACGTCGTGATAACTCGGGGCGTCGACCGCAAACGTGAACACCTGCGTATTCGTCTGCCAGACGCCGCCGAACCATTGGGAGTACGTCACGCGCGCCACGCCCGGCACCGCCTCCAGCTTCGGCAGCATGCTGACCGGCAACGGCTGCGTGAATGACACGCGCGCCTGTGTCACCAGGCGAGTCGCACCGACGAAGTCGGCGCCGGCGTTGAAAACGTGGCTCAGCGACTGCAGCAGACCGAAAAGCAGGAATGCCGTTGTTACGGACAGCAGAGTCAGGATCGTTCGTGTTTTCTTGCGGAACAGATTGGCCACCACAAAGCCGGCGCGGGTCATGGCCGAGGCTCCGCCGTTGGTTCATCGGCGTCTGTCCGCGTCATGCCAATGTGGCCTGTTCGAGTAGTTGGCCCTTTTCCAGGTGCAGCGTTCGTCTCGCGAACTCCGCCGCCTTTGGATCATGGGTGACGATCACGATGGTCTTGCCGTGATCGCGGTTCAACACCTGCAGCAGACCGAGGATCTCATCCGCGGTCCTGCGATCCAGGTCGCCGGTTGGTTCGTCGCAGACGAGCAGCTGCGGATCGGACACGAGCGCCCTCGCAACCGCTACGCGTTGTTCCTGGCCGCCGGATAGTTCCCGGGGCTTGTGCTTGGCACGATCGGCAAGCCCGACCAACGCCAAAGCGGCGGCGACGTTTTTCTTGCGTTGCGCTGCCGTCAGCCGCGTCAGCAAGAGGGGCAGCTCAACGTTGCCCTCGGCGCTCAGCACCGGCATCAGGTTATAGAACTGGAAGACGAAACCGACGTTGCGTGCCCGCCAGCGGGCGAGTTCGCCGCTGGAAAGCCGGTCAATGCGGACGCCGCCCACGTGGATCTCCCCCGCGCTCGGCTTGTCGAGACCGCCGATCAGATTGAGGAGCGTGGTCTTGCCGGAACCGGAGGGTCCCATCAGCGCGACAAAGTCGCCCCTGGGAATGTCCAGGGTGAGCTCGTGCAGAACTTCGATTTTCTGCTTGCCGCGATCATACGCCTTGGTGACGTTGCGGACCTGAACCATGAACTCGGGCATTGCAACCTCGCTTTGGCTCATAAATGAACTCAGGGCGGCGCGACGGTGACCGCCGCATCGTCCTTGAGTGCGGCCGGTGCATCGATGATCACCCCTTCGCCGGCGCTCACGCCGGTCAGCACCTGGCGCGAATCGCCGATTGTCCCACCCAGCGTCACGGGGCGACGCCGCGCCCTTTGTTCCGTCAACACGAACACGACGTTCGAGCCGCCTTCGTTGCGCACGGCCTTGGCCGGCACCAGCACGCCGCGCGGAGGGGTCTGATTGCCGGGCCCGGGATTCCTGTCCTCGAGGAAGGATACACGCACACCCATGTCCGGCACGATGCGGTTGTCCTTGACATCGAGACCAATTCTCACCTTAACCGTCGCCTTGGCGCGATCGGCCGTGGGAATGATTGCGATGACGTGCGAGGGAATCGTCCAATCCGGGTAGGCGTTGAGCACCGAAGAGACCGGTTGGTTGGGTTGCACGCGGTTGATATAAGCTTCGTTCACGTCGACTTCGACCTCGAGCGAATTCATGTCGACAATGGTACCAATACCGGTGCGCGTAAAGCCACCGCCCGCAGAAAGCGGCGAGACAATTTCGCCCACCTGCGCCGACTTGGCGATCACCACGCCATCGAACGGCACGCGCACGATCGTGTCGTCGAGATTTCGCTCGGCCACCTCGACGTTGCGCCGTGCAACTTCGACATTCCTGCGTTGCGTGGCCAGCTGCGCGGTCAGGGCCTCCATCGCGGTTCGCGAATTGTCCAGCGCCGACTGGCTCACGTAGTGGCCCTTGATGAGACTTGTCTGCCGCTCGTAGTCGCGCTGTGCATTGGCGAGGTTCACTTGCGTCTCAGATAGTCCGGCCTTGGCGAATTCGACCTGGGCGCGAGTCGCGTTCAACGACGCGCGAATATTGGTGTCGTCCAGTCTCGCAATGACTTGCCCCGCTTTGACCCGATCTCCTTCCTCAATGTCGAGCTCGACCATCTTTCCCGTGATTTTCGACGCTACGGCGGCCTCGCGGCGAGCGACCACGTAGCCCGAGGCATCCAGAATCGACGCCGCGCCGGCCGCTGCACCCTGCGAAGAGGGTTGCGCCGCGACCACATGGACCGGAATGGCCGCCGGTCGCAGCCAGATCCAGGCCGCAGCGGCGGCCATGGCCAACAGGACAGCGGCGGCGATCGCCAAAAGACGCCCTTTTCCGGGCGGGGGCGGGCTGTCGCGCTCGATTCGCAGCTGATGGAGCAATGCGGATTTGTCGTTCATGAACCAGGGCGCTGTTTGAAATTTGGGTATTGGTGACAGGGAAGATGGAAGTCGCGCTTTGGCTGGTGGAAACGGCCTGCGTACGAGGCTCAGGATAATCGGGGACGAGTGCGCCTGTCCATCGCGAGCTCGACGAGGTGCTGCCTGCGCCGGTTCGGCCGTGGCACAGGCATGTCATGAGGTACGAGA
>JBEKHC010000198.1:0-2783 GCA_050012475.1 Candidatus Velthaea sp. | reverse complement strand
GTCGCGCTCGCACTCGTCGACCGACCGAATGCCAAGGCTCTTCTTCGCGAAGCTCTTCGGCTAGCGAGCAGCGTCGACGGTACGGCCCTGCGCGAGGCCGTTCAAAGTCTCCTAGCTGGCGGCGATGGATCGATGTTAGCACCCCTTGCGAGCAGGTTAGGCGGAACGCGAAGGGGACGCTCACTGGAGGTCATACGCGGGACGTGCTCAGTCGATGCCTCGCAGGTCGACATTTCGGACCGTAGCCTTGAGATTCTCGTCCTATTGGCGTGCCGAAGGCGAACGCTCAAACGCCATGAGATCGCGGAATGCCTGTGGCCCGATGCGGAGCCTGAACAAACCCGCGGTGCGTTGCGGACTGCGATCAGCCGCCTGCGGATGATTCCTGGCATGCGCGATGCCGTGCTCAGTTCACCAGCCGGATACACGTTGGCATCTGACATGCGCGTTGATCTAGACATTATCCGGCAAGCGCTTATCTCCAGCCAGACACGCGGTGGCCCATCGCCGGCCACGCTCCAGACATTGGAGCCCGCGTTCGAGGCGTTGCTGGCACGTGACGTCACGCGGGCTGCTCGTTGGGAGTGGTTTGCTCAGACCGAGCGCGACCTCGAAGAGACGTTGCGTGGCATCGCAGCACAGCTTGGCAGGGCAGCACTTGCCCAAGGCGACACGCAGCGTGCATTGGAGATTGCTCGGCTTCTCGCCGCGCGTGACCCCGCAGACGAAGAAGCCTGCGAGCTAGCGATGCGCTCATTGCTAGCGGCGGGTGATGCAGCGGCGGCGCGTCGGGAATTGCAGCACTACGAGGCGCACGCTGCAACTGACCTCGGGATCGCCGTGCTGTCTCCACTCCGGCAGCTTCTGCCTCGTTCGACTACATAAGCAATCGACGACCGACGGCCATCGGAGAAATCGTCGCGAATGAAATCGCGCTCTACCGGCTCGGGACCCGGCTAGTAATTGTTAAGATAAATCCGGCGCTGGGCTAAGAGCAGCGCGTCGCTACGAATTGGTGGACGAGGGAACTGAACGCATCGACGTCTTCTAGATGAACAAAGTGTCCGCTAGCGCCATAGTCGACAACTCGAACATCCCTCAAACGGTCGCTAAGCCAAGCTCTGTAGAAAGGGTCTGGCGAGCTGCCATGGATGACCAGATAGGGAGCGGCGATTGACTGAAGGGCACCGGTCATGATCGCATCAAGTTCATCGATAGAGTGACCGAATAAGATATCCCAATATCCTAAGACGGTTTGTTGATCCGGGCGCCAACATGTCTCAGCGAGTTCGCGCGTATCTTCCGGAAGCCGCCCGATGCCAAACGTGCTCTTGATTGCAGCGAGCACTTCGGGAAACCCAACTCCTTTTAGTGCCGGCTCCAGTGGTCTGATCGCCGCGACAATTGGGCTCAGTTCAAGCCGCTGCTCGATATTGATGATGCCGCGACAAGCATGGCGAGCCCCGAAGAACGTCGCGACGAACGCTCCGAGCGAATGGCCTACGACCACGGGATCGGTGAAGCCCCTGCAGCTTACGGTACGCTCCAGTTGGTCCGCGATCATTAGATAGTCGTAGCGGTGGCACCCGTCAGAGGATCCGTGGCCTGGCAAATCGACGACGATGCAAGAGCAGTGATCCTGCAAGCGCTTGACGATAGGATGCCAAATGCGATAGTCCATCGCGGTCCCATGCAGAAAGAGGACCGGCGGTCCAACGCCAAACACGGCATGCGCGAGCCCCGACGCATCGCGGGAGAGGGGCGTGAGATCCCTCCAATCGTCGCCGATCCTGGCCATCGCGCGCCAATTCAGGCTGGCGGACTGTAAGCCTGCAGCTGCTTGAGCCCGCCGTTACATTTAACCGATCTTCTCCGCTCCGTTCACCCGTCGGTCTCGAGTAGCGGCGGCTCGTCGTCGAACGGCGCCCCGACGTGGTCCAATAAAAAGCTGACCGGGTGGGGTCCGTGTGTCCGTGTTATGCCCGGCGAAGCTGGGTACGTTTGGTATAACCCGGCGCCGACACTCGCCCGAGGCGGCAGCATCGGGCGCCGGTATCGCTCATCATTGCGCGGTCACAGAAAGTCGTGCGGACGAGGAGTTGGCACCGCTCCTGCGGGCCGCGGTCGACTGCGGAGTTGTCTGGGTAAAGATCGCGACTTCGGCGTTACCCGAGGAGTATTGAGACGCAATATACTCCGGAGTTGAACACCGCCAACCAATACCGGTGCACCATGAATCGCGGCTTCGACGCAATGTCTACGATCGGCGCCGGCGGTTCGGGTCGCGGACCCTCTCCGGTGAGAGAAATGGGGGCCTGGAAGGCCGCGCTTGTTCTTCCCCCGTCATCGTCGCAACACGAATTGAACGTGTTTCTCGCCAAGGCGCAGGTGCCGTCGGCAAACGAGCGGCGCGCGCTGCGAACGTACATGCTGCAGCGCTTCGCGGCATACCCCGCCGAAGCGCGTCAAGCGTCGGCCGGCTCTCGATCCGCGTAGCGTCGTCGACGCGCGGATTTTCGCGCTGCAGACCGCGTATCGCACAGTGCGGCCGGAAAGCCCGACAAGCGGAGCAGCAACACTGTTGCTGAGCGTGGCGTTGTCGCGTCAAATGACGCAGGCGTTCAACGCGCACCACTATTCGATGCACCGGAAGCAGGACGCACTCGACTATTACGTGATCATCCGCTCTTTCATCGCGCCGGCGGTTGAGCGAATCCCCGAAGCTGGGCCGATCGACGCGAACACGCGCTGATCGCTGCGGGCGTTTCTCGTCAAGGATACGG
>JBEKHC010000197.1:0-2905 GCA_050012475.1 Candidatus Velthaea sp. | reverse complement strand
CGCGCCGGTCGCGGGAGCGGGAACGATTTCGAGCACCCGATTGGCGGCGGGTGCCGTTACAGGTACGACGGTAGCGGTCTTCATCCCGCGCGCACGCATGGCCGCAACGACGTGATCCGTGCGCACGACCTCGGCACCTCGGTCGGCGGCCTCGACCATCGCGCAGCGCACGACGTTCGTCAGGCGCCGTGCGAGGCCCCCGCCGGCGGCTACGGCGCAGTCAAGTGCATCCGGCGCGATCACTTCGACCACCGGTACTTTGCCCGCCTTAACGAGCCGGTGTTCGATCAGCGCGGCGCTCGACGCTGAGTCCAGCGCTTCCAAGCGCACGTACGTATCGACCCGGTCGCTGAAGTTCTCACGCTCAGCGATGAACGGAGCTAGACGCTCCTCGCCGAACAAGACCAGATTGAGCAGCTTCTTTTGCGGCACTTGAAAATTGAGCAGCAAGCGCAGTGTCTCGAGTCCGTCGGCCGAGAGGTTCTGGGCTTCGTCAATGAGCAAGACAAGCGCCTTCTTCTCGACGATTGCCGTATCGAAAAGAAAATTCTTGATCGCGTTCTTGAGCACGGAGCTTGAACGGGACCTCAGATCGAGCCCGAAGACACGACCGATCGAAAGTAAGAACTCAACGTCGTTGGCGAAACTCGGATCGAGAATTTTTCCGATGACGACGCTTCGATCGCTCAGCAATGCTTGCTCGATGCTCGACGAGAGCGACGTTTTCCCGCAACCCGGCGGTCCAACAACAACCGTCAATCCGCGTGATTCCTGGACTCCCGACAGCACGCGCCGAATGTTGCGGCGAACCGTGGGCAGCTCTAAGTAAAATTGTGGGTCGGATGTGTCGAGAAACGGGTCACGGTGGAGGCCGAAATGTTGATAGTACCGTAGCATCTCCGTGCCCAATTCAATTGGCGACGTTGAAACTCTTAGGCTTAGCGCCGACAAAACGATAATATTACTGATGGACTATTCAATCGTCATGCCGGTCTTCAATCGCGAAGACCTTACGAAGAATTGTCTGGCCACGTTGTTGCCGACGCTGGAAGGCGCAGGTGACGGTGAGCTCATCATCGTCGACAACGGCTCCGGCCCGGCGACGGCCGAAGTGCTGCGTCAATTTCCTTGGGTCCGCGTCATTCGCAACGAAACGAATCTCGGTTTTGCGGCGGCATGCAATCAGGGAGCACGCGCCGCCGCCGGGCGTTTGATCTGCCATCTCAACAACGATATCGTCGCGCAGCCCCACTGGCTCGCGCGAATGATCGCGCGGCTGGCGCCCGACGTCGGCATCGTTGGTGCGCGCTTACTTTTTCCTGACGACACCATCCAGCACGCCGGCGTCGCGATGTACCCGGTTCGCTTCGGCCCCGAGGGGGTCGGACCGTATCACCTCTATTGGCATTGGAAAAAAACAACCTCCGACAGCTTGCTCGCCGCCGACTTCAACATCGTCACCGGAGCATGCTTGTTGACGCCGCGCGATCTGTTTCTCGAACTCGGCGGCTTCGACGAGATGTTCTGGAACGGCTATGAAGATGTCGACTACTGTCTGCGCGTTCGCGAGCGCGGACTGCGCGTCGTTTACGAGCCCGACGCCACGCTCTATCACTTCGAGTCGCAATCGGGCGTGCAGCGCAAGCGCCGCGTGAGCCACAACATCTGGACGCTGGGAACCCGCTGGGGCACCCGCTTCGATCCCGATCACAACCGCTATTGGGCGCGCGACGGTCATCTTCGGCGGGAGGCATTCGCCGGCGGCGGCCGGAGCATGATCGCCGTTCCGCTCCCGCCCACGACGCTCATCGTGCACGGTGAGGCGCCCAGCGATCCCATTGCGTTCATGAACGCATTGCTTGATAACCGGCTACTGCCGGAGCGAAAAATCTGGCTCGCACGAGGGGCAGCACCGGCCGGCTTCGAGAAGCCGAGTGCTGCAGACGATGCGGTCGAATCGCTGCGTCCGATCTTAGAGGATCGCAGCGATCGCTATTTCGCGTTGGTCGACACTTCGACCGGCCTGCGAAGCGGATGGCTCGACGACCTCATGAACGCCATCGAGTATTCGAGCGAAGTCGTCGCCGCAACCGTAACGCCCGAACCGGCCCGTCAAGAAGTCGAGCCGTGTGCGGCCGACGGGCGCTGTACGCTCTTGAACTTGCGCGACCTGCCGGCGCACATCCGGTTCGGACAGGTTGACACGGTCGACGGAGCGATCGTCGAAATCACTTGGCGAGCCGTTGAGCTCGGCCTGGGCGTGCGGGGCGTACGAGAGCGGGGCATTGCGCTCGGCGCGGCCCGCCAAGATGCGGCATTCGCCGAGCGTTTTGGTTCCGCGCACGAAGAGTTGCGGCGCGCCGACGCCGCTCGGCTCGAATCGGCATGCACGGATCGTGCGCTGCCGCAGACCTTTGCATCAATCGTAATGCTGAGTTGGAACGCTCCCGAATATACGAAAATGGCCGTCGAATCGATCCACGCGTATAGCCGCTCGCCGTATGAGATCATCATCGTCGACAATGGATCGAAGCCGGAGACGCTCGCGATGCTCGCAGAATTGCCGTCGGTGCGAGTAATTTACAATGCGACGAACAAAGGGTTCGCCTACGGGTGCAATCAAGGCATAGCTGCCGCTCAGGGCACGCACGTCGTCTTGTTGAACAACGATGTGATCGTCACGGAAGGCTGGCTCGAGCATCTGCTCGACGCTAACCGGAGGGATCCGCTTGTCGGCGTGTCGGCTCCGCGCAGCAATCGCATCGTCGGACATCAGCAGATCAGCGACGTACCTTATGACTCGACTGAAGCCATGCACGTGTTCGCACAAGCGCGCACGCGAGAGTTCGCCGGCATTCATTACTGGACGGATCGGGCAATTGGTTTTTGTCTCTGCATTTCTCGC
>JBEKHC010000196.1:0-2909 GCA_050012475.1 Candidatus Velthaea sp. | reverse complement strand
ACGGGTACAATTCTCAACGGGCGAGGCGGATCGCTTTTGCCCCGGCACTAACAGTCGAGGACGGATCCGTCCAGCCACGGTCCGTCGCGGCGCCGACGAACGGGCCTCCCGGACGTCTTTGCAATATTCGCGGCGTCCGTTCGTCGTTATCACGCTGTTCGCAGCGGTTCCCGGACGTTCCCAAGACCCTGCAATGCTCGCGGCAGCCGGTATAGCGGCATTGCTTTACACGAATCACTAGATGGACGCGATCGGGCGTGCAACAAACGCCTGCGCTGGCGATTCCTTCTCAGCGTGCGAGCATCAAGACACACCGATACTTGGATGCAATCGCCGGCTTAAGCGAATCTCGGAGACCTTCATTCCATCGACCTCGCCGGGTTCGGTACTCAAAGGGCCTACCGTCCACACTGCTGTCCGGTTAAATCGGTGGCGTCTTCGAAAAAACCTAGTATTTGCAATGCTTTGCGGCCGAAAATTTTGGTGTCGATTTGAAATCGCGATCGCAGACTTCCTGCAGGAGCAGCGAGCCCTTAGCTAGGCTTTCATGAGGTGATTGCCCTCTCGGCCGGGGCACCCGGTATCGGGAAAAGGCCAGCTTTACTGCGATCGAGCTACACATTGTCACGATTTCTGTATTTCAGAAAAGCTATATTTGACGGGAGCTACAGCCGAATTGGGTGGTCGAGAATTTAAGCGGCGGCCGGAAAGCTTTGATTTCCAAGGACTTCAAACCGGACACTAGTGCTACCGTCCAGCTAGTCGCATCGCAGCAGCGCGTGATCGAAAGGCATGCTCTCGTGTGCATTCTCGTCGGCGATGCTCGGCATCGACGGCTACGTCGTGCGGGTCGAGACCGATTCGTCGCCCGGCGTGCCGGCGTTCGCAATCATCGGTCTACCCGATCGCGCACTCAACGAATCGCGCGAACGCGTGCGGGCCGCGATCATCAACTCGGGCTTCGGCTTTCCGCCCGGGCGGCTGCTGGTGAACCTCGCACCGGCCGACATCCGCAAAGAAGGCCCGGGGTTCGACTTGCCGATCGCGCTCGCGCTGCTCGCGACCGACGAGCAGATCGACGGGGCGGCATTACGCGACTTCCTTGCCCTGGGTGAACTCGCGCTCGACGGCAGTCTTCGTCCGGTATCGGGTCTGCTCGCGATGATGATTGCGGCCAAGAACGCGGGCTTTCTTAACGTGATCGTGCCCGAGGCAAATGCCGCCGAAGCCGCCTTGATTGCCGAACTCGACATCTACGCCGTGCCGGCGCTCGCCGACGCCGTCGCTGTAGTGCTCGGACACGGCGCAAAATTCCGCTGGGTCGCCCCACCGACTTCGCCACCGTTCCAGGGGGCGGTACCGGCCGGCGGAGACTTCGGCGACGTGCGCGGCCAGCGGATCGCGAAGCGGGCGCTCGAGATCGCGGCGGCCGGCGGCCATAACGCCGTGCTCGTCGGGCCGCCCGGATGCGGCAAGACGATGCTCGCCCGCCGAGTGCCTTCGATCTTGCCGGCGATGTCGCCGAGCGAGTCGCTCGATGTAACGAAGATCTATAGCGTCGCGGGAGCGCTCGGCAACACACCACACATCGTAACCCGCCGGCCCTTTCGCGCCCCTCACCACACGATTTCGCACATCGCCCTGGTCGGCGGCGGCGGTGTCAACCCCAAGCCGGGCGAAATCTCACTGGCCCAGCACGGCGTGCTGTATCTCGATGAACTCGCCGAGTTCTCGCGCAACGCGCTCGAAGTCATGCGCCAACCGCTCGAAGAAGGCTCGATCACGATCGGCCGAGCGGCGGGAACGGTGACGTATCCGGCCCGCTTCATGCTCGTCGCTTCGATGAATCCCTGCCCGTGCGGGTATCGCGGATCGCGCGCCAACGACTGCCGCTGCGACGACGCAACCGTCGCGAGATACGTCGCAAAACTCTCAGGTCCACTACTCGACCGGATCGATCTGCACGTCGCCATCGCGCGCGTGTCGTTCGAGGAGCTGGTCGGCAGCGCGAACGTGGAGTCTTCCGAAGCGATTCGCCGCCGCGTGGAAATCGCGCGAGAAACGCAACGCCGCCGCTTGGAACGCTTCAACATCGCGTGCAACGCTGAAATCGGCGCGTCCGACGTTCGTATGGTGTGTGCACTCGACGCCGGCTCGATGGAGTTGCTACACGCCGCGATGACGCGCGGCTCGGGCAGCGCGCGTGCATTCGACCGCATCGCCCGCGTCGCGCGGACCATCGCCGATCTCGACGGCGCTGCGGAGATTAGTCGCGCGCACGTTGCCGAAGCGCTTCTCTACCGCTCGATCGACCGCACGATTCACGTTCGCCAATAGAAACTCGTTCGCTTCGCTCCCTCGCTTAGCGAACAAGAGACGCGCGTTTTTCGAGCCGACTCATGGGCGTCGGTCGAAAATCTGCACTTTGAGGTTGCCCGTGCTGTATCGCGGGCCGGCCTGAAACTCGATGTGAACCTCTCGTTCTATCGCGGCGTGACAAAAGTCAGTCCCGGCGGCCGCACGCGTCACGAATTCGTCGGCGTCGTCGAAGCAGTCGCGGTGATGTTCGCAGCGTGCACCGCGGCGACAGCGTCATTTGCCCTTCGCATCGACCGATCGGACGTGCGAGTTCTATCAGGCGGGATCGCAAACGTCATGCATCGAGGTAGGTTTCTTTGGCGGTAAGCACCCCGGGCGGAACGGCGGAGTTCGTCTTAGTTCCTCACGCCGACAGTACGCTCGTGAAGATGACCGACGGGATCGCGCACAATGCCAAGAAGCACGACGCGAGTGTCGCGCTCACGGACGTAATGGCGACCGGCCATCATGGCGGCTGTGCACAGACGACGCCCGGCTCCACGGTCGTTGTGGTCGGTGACTTCGCTGTCGTAAGTAGGCGACGCTTGAGA
>JBEKHC010000195.1:0-2969 GCA_050012475.1 Candidatus Velthaea sp. | reverse complement strand
GGGGCGAGCGATGCTTAACGCTCTGATCGGTGGGACACACGATCCGGAGGTCTTAGCCGAATTGGCTCGGGGCAAGCTGCGCAAGAAGTTGCCGGCATTGCGAAAAGCGCTCAGCGGCTGGTTCTCACCCACCCACCGTCTGCTCGTTGGCGAATTACTCGCACACCTCGAGTACATCGACGAGTCCATTGAGCGGCTGAGCAACGATGTAGCGACGATGATCGCCCCTTTCGCCCGGTCGATTGACCTCCTCGACACCATCCCTGGGGTTAATCTTCGGTCGGCGGAAGTAATCATTTCCGAGATTGGCATGGACATGAGCCGGTTCGGCTCAGCCAGCCGATTGGCATCGTGGGCTGGGATGTGCCCAGGGAACAACGAGTCGGCCGGCAAGCATTTCTCGGGCAAGACGCGCAAGGGTTCCAAGTGGCTGCGCATTGCCCTCATCGAGTCAGCCAAGGCTGCGTCTCGCACGAAGGACTCGTATTTTGCCGCGCAATACGCCCGCATCAAAGGGCGTCATGGTCATCAGAAAGCGACGGTTGCCGTTGCACACTCGATCCTCGTTGTGGTCTATTATTTGCTCGAACGAGGCGAGCCGTACAACGAACTCGGTGGCGACTACTTTATCGAACGGCAGAACACGGAGACCTACCAGCGGCGCCTCGTCAAACAGCTCGAGCGCATGGGTTACGAGGTCGCTCTGACTAAGCACGCCGCCTAGGGTCTCTGCCACAAGACACGCCTGCGGAGTTGGATTTTCTCATGAGTTGGATTTTCTCATGAGCCGTGACGCCGGCCGTGCGAAGCGCCATAGCGGGCGCCTGATGGGCAGCATGAATGCCTCGCTGAGCGGGCAGAAAAGCCTCATGCAAGCGATTTTGCTCGGCAACGCCCGTTCGAGCCGCAGCAATCTGTTCGTGCAGGCGCATCAGCGCCTCGTCGAGCGCGGCGTCAGCATCGGCGAAGCGCATATCGCGAACGATGCGCGTGACACGCGCCGGCAGGTCAAGCGCGCGATCCGGGCCGGGCGCAAATTGATCATCGTGGCCGGCGGTGACGGCACGCTTACGCAAGTCGTCGGCGCGTTCGCTCATACCGAGGTGACGCTCGGCGTCATCCCGCTGGGAACGGGCAACAGCTTCGCCCGCTCGCTGGGGATCGCACCCGAGCTGGAAACGGCGGTGGAGGCGATCGTCGCCGGCCGCTGCACGCGGGTCGATCTCGGGCGCGTGAACCGCACCTATTTCGCGAATTTTTCCACCCTTGGTTTGTCGGCCGACATCTCGGGGGCAACGTCCAACCAGCTCAAAGGCGCGATCGGTGCCGCAGCGTATGCCGTTGCCGGCATTCGCCCGCTGCTGACGCATCGGCCCTTCGCGTGCCGGATCCGGTGGGGCAAGAACCGCCTCGCGCTTCGCACCCACCAGGTTATCGTGGCCAACGGGCGATTTTTCGGCGACATGCCGATCCTGCCCGAGGCAACCATCGATGACGGCGAATTGGCCGTCTTCACGACCGGCGGCACGACCACGTGGGACGCCGCCAAAACGTTCTTGGCGCTATTCGCGGGCAAACAGCTCGAACTGCGCGACGCGCATTATTTCTCGGCGCCGAAGGTCACCGTCAAGACGTCGCCGCAGGTGGCGCTGGCCATCGACGGCGACGTGATCGGGCACACGCCGGCGCGATTCTCGGTGGCGCGGCGCGCGTTGCGCGTGATGGTTCCGGCTTGACGGGCCGGCTGCTGGCCGCGGCCGGCATCTCCGGCGTACTCTTCGTCGCGCTCGGCATGTTCGTAGTCCGCCATCCGCTTTCGCGGCTCGACGCGTTCAGCGCCACCTGGCGCGGCGAGCAAGTTCCGCTGGCGACCGCCTTGACCGTCTCGGGCTACGGCCTGACGTTGACGCTGCTCGGACTGGGATCGGTCGCGGCTGCGGCTGTCCTGCGCTTCCCAATCGAGATTCCGCTGACGATCCTGGTTTCGCAACTCGCGTCGCAAGCGCTGGTGAATGCGAGCAAAGGCATCTTTGCACGGGCGCGGCCGGATGCATGGCTTTACCGGCACGAACCCGGGTTCTCGTATCCCAGCGGACATGCGACGACCGCCGTGGTGTTCTACGGCGCCTGGGCCATGGTGGTTTGGGCATCACCCCTGCCGGCGCCGTGGCGCATCGGCGGGGTGGCCCTGCTGGCGGCATGGGCGCTGGGGATCGGCTGGTCACGTATCGCGCTGGGCGCGCACTACCCGACCGACGTCGTCGGCGGCTTTCTTTTCGGCCTCGGCTGGGGGTGCTTCGTATTTGCGGCGGCGATCAATGCGGGGCTGCGGATGCGCGCCGCTTGAGCGCGCGCAGCGCGAGTTGCGGCACGCGCGCGGCCACCGTCGCGGCGGCGATATCGCTGCGCAGCGTGCGCAGCTGAACCGCCGTGAGGCGCACGTTGGCGAGTGCCGCGGCGTGATAGTCTTGTGATTGATTCGTCAGTCCCGACGCCACGCGAAAATAGAGATTGGCCGCCTGAACTTCAGGCCAGGCCGCCTTTGCGTCGTCCAATCCGATGTACGAGAGGGTCGCGGCGCGGTCCAAGATCCGGCCGGTGAGAAAGAGTTTCTCGGGGCCTTGGGCGGGGGTCGGCCGCATCCGCGCGATCTCGACGACGCCGCGTTCACATGCGGCGACGTTCGCTCGCATCAGCGGACGATCCGACGGGTCGCCGTGGTAAACGGCGCCGTCCATCGCCTCGAAGCAACGTTGAACGGCAGTTTGAGCGGGAGCGTGTGAGGTGCTCGTGGTCGTCGCAACGACGACGGCGAGCAGCGCGGCATGCAGCATGAAAGGCTTTCAAAAAAGCGATCCTTCACGCGCTACGCCGCGTAATGAGCAGCTCTGACTGCAAAAAAACAGTCAACTTCAGGTAAACGCTTTGGTTCGTGAAGAATGAGAAATAGAAAATTGAACTGGGATTTG
>JBEKHC010000194.1:0-2973 GCA_050012475.1 Candidatus Velthaea sp. | reverse complement strand
CCAGCGTGCTTGGGACTACGACGTGATCAGCGAAGGCTATCGTTATCATTTGACAAACGTGATGGCAAGCGTAGGCATCTCGCAGCTCAAGCGGGTGAATGACTTTATCGCGAGCCGCCAGGCGGTCTGCGATCGTTACAGCGCCGCGTTCGATAGCTTCCCGGGCGTGCGTCTCATGCGAGGGAAGCACGCGGATGTCTCGCCGTTTATTTACAGTCTGCGTGTGCTCGACGGCCATCGCACGGAATTCATCGACCATATGCGGGCCCAAGCGATCGACGTCGGCGTGCATTTCATTCCGGTGCATCGACACGCGTGGTTTTCCAATGCGCGGAGCGGGCCGCTTCCGGTAACGGAGCGAGTCGCGGCCGAGGTTGTTACGCTACCGCTGCACTCCGAGATGCAGCCCGCTTTCGTGGAGCGTGTCATCGACGCGGTCTCGCGATTTTTCGGCGGATAGCGCTATGAAAGCCCCAACTGCCGCGTTCTGGGCCGGGCGGCGCGTGCTCATCACGGGTCATAGCGGATTCAAAGGCAGCTGGTTGGCCTTTTGGCTCTCGAAACTGGGCGCGAGAGTGACCGGGTTCGCGCTGCCGCCGTCAACAAAGCCGGCGGCGTTCACGGCGATGAACATCGAGAAGCGAATCGACTCGCAATTTGGCGACATTCGCGACGAGCGTGCCCTGCGCGATGTGTTTGCCGCGGCGCAACCCGAGGTCGTGTTTCATCTCGCTGCCCAGGCCACGGTGCGGGCTGCCCATTTGCAGCCGGTCGAGACGTTCGACGTGAACGTGATGGGAACAGTGCGGCTGTTGGATGCGATCCGGCAGACGCCGTCGGTCCGCGCAGTGCTGGTCGTGACGTCGGACAAATGCTACGCGGAACGCGCGAGCCGGCAGCGCCCATACGTGGAAGCCGATTCGTTGGGCGGCTCAGAGCCGTACGCAGCCAGCAAAGCCTGTGCAGAAATCGTCACATTGGCGTATCGTCAGGCCTTCTTGGCCGAGGGCAACGTACGCGTTGCGACGGCGCGGGCGGGCAACGTCATCGGTGGTGGTGACTGGACGGCATGCCGTCTTGTGACCGACTTGGTCCGAGCACTGAAAGCGGGGCACCGTTTGGAACTACGGTATCCGCGCGCGACACGGCCATGGCAGCACGTGCTCGAACCGCTCTGCGGCTATTTGCTCCTAGCCGAACAGTTGGCCAACGGTCGCCGAAGCTATGCGCGCGCGTGGAACTTCGGTCCGGACTGCAGCGACGTTACGAGCGTCGAAGAGTTCGTCGCGCGTTTCGAGCACGCGTGGGGAGCGGTTGCTGCCCGGGTTGTCGCGGCGACGCCGGGACCCCCGGAGGCGCTCTACCTGTCGCTGGACTCCGGTCTAGCACGGCGCGAACTAGGTTGGCGCTGCCGGCTTACGCTTGATGAGGCAATCGATTGGACGGTGCGATGGTACCAGTCGGCACATTGCGAGCGCGATGCAAACGACATTACCGATGCACAAATCCAGCAGTATCTCGTCGCGCCCGAGATCGCACTACACGCCGCATCCGCCTAAGCGGATCACCGTCGCCGCGCGCACACGGCGGCGAGAAAGAGGTATCATGGCATCGGCCGCATTGCCCGACAACTTCCTGCCTTTGGCGCAAATTACGCGCAACGCCACCATAACGCCCGTTCGCGACCCGTTCGTTCAAGACTTCGGTCACAAATTCGTCAATTTTGGATCGTGCTTTGCGCAAAACCTCAAGCGTATTCTCGACAGCTTCGGACTTGAAACATTCTTCTTGTCCGAAATCTGCGCGCACTACAACACCGAAACACTCGTCAACGTGCTCGAGATCGCTGCCGACGGGCGTCTCCCCGACCGCGATGACTTCATCTCATTGGACGGCAAGATGTGGGCCTACCGGCAGCATTTCAAGTATCCGTTTCAAAGTGAAGCAGTCGTTGGACCGGCGCTCGAGCGCATCGCCGCGATGTATGACGTGTTGCGGAAGGCTGTCCGCGAAGCGGATACGTTCATCATAACGCTCGGAACATCACGGGTAATTCGTTTGCGCTCGAACGGCGCGGCGTTGGCGGTCGGCGCCGGTCTGCCGCGCGAGTATTGGCAACTGGACATGCTTGATGTGGAGCAGAACGTCGCGCACCTGCGCCGGATGGCAGCGGCAATCTCGAGCATTCGCGGCGGAAAGCCGGCGAACGTGGTCTTGACTGTCTCGCCGCAGCGCTATCTGTTCGGTCATCTCTTCGAGGAGGGTCAACGGCGGCACGAAGGCGTCGCTCTGGTCGATAACTTTCTGAGCAAATGTTACCTTCGGGTCGCCGCCCAGCAAGTAATCGACAACCCGCCGCCAGGCCTGAATTTCCGTTACTTCCCGGCACTTGAAATCGTCCTCGATGAGCTGCGTCCGTTCGAGTCGATCGCGCACTACGACTATTGCCACATCAACCAACAGCATACGCCCGATCTCGTTGTTAAAAAATTTCTGCTTACGTACGCATCTGAGGAGATTCTCGAGCAACTGAGTGCAGCAACGCGGATCGAAGCCCTCTGGGCCGAGGTTGCGAAGCTCCGGCGTGGCGGGTTAGCGACCGAGGATCCGGAAATCGTGCATTCTCTCGATGCCGTCGAGGAAGAGCTCGATCGCTTCGGTGATTCGTTGTCGGGGCCTCTGCTCAACATTCGCTATCACCTCCTCACGGAATATAAGCGCCCTCTCAAGCGGCTTTTCTATCCGTTCGAGAGCCCCGGAAACTTGAATTCCGCCGCGCGGATTCTCGCCGCTGTAGGCCGTGTAAGTGAAGCGCGAGAGGTTCTGGAACGCGTCATGGCTCATGTCGGGCCGCGACGGACGGAGGATCCTGAAGCCGGTTCCTCAGTCGAACACGCCGCCTTCAATGAAGCGTGTGCCCTCTGGAACAACCTGCGGGCTGCTACGGCGTAGATCACGCTGCGGGCTCCGGCT
>JBEKHC010000193.1:0-2985 GCA_050012475.1 Candidatus Velthaea sp. | reverse complement strand
TTTGGTGGAGCTGTCGGGGAACTGCCCCCCGAGTCCGAAATCGCAAACCCGAGACATCACAGGCTTCCCGGATGTTGCCTTACGGCACGCTCACCGGAATTGCGCTGCCGGTCTTACCGGCTGGGTTCATGCGTTCGTCAGAACCGTGACGTCAGCGGGCTAACGTCCGCTGCTTGTCCCGAGCGTATGGTCGTCGAGTCACCGCCGGTATGGGAGGCCTGCCGGAAAGCCCGAACCGGCCAAAGCCGGTGCGTACCTGTTCTCGTTAGGCTTGCGCCCGCGGACCTACAGGGTGGAGGGTTCTTGAATGCTAGGCGGCCATTGCCAGCTCGGCCCCTTGCGGGAACGAGGCTGCCATGATGGCGTTGAAGCGTTCGTTGGTGTTTGCATTTACATGCTTGCAGTCGTTTTGAGAGGGCCTGCAGCTCTGCCTGTCCTTCCCGACCCTGCTGACCCCGTCGAACCTATTCAGCCCCAAGGAATCAGCCGCGGATCGCACCAGCGGTGCGGTTGTCCCCGGCGGATCGTGCGCGAGGTGTGACACTCGCGCCCTTCAGTATACCCGCTTGCCCGGCAAATGGAAACCCCAGGATCGCATGCTCCGCACCCGACTGTCTCCGGCCCGGCCAGCCGGGAAGGAAGCCGGCGCGCCTCAGTTCGACTTGATCAGCGGCAGGGGCGGCAGCGGTGAGGGCAGCGGCCGGGCGGGCGGCGGGTTCATCCCGTTCTTCACCACGTGCGGCGTGACGATGATGTAAAGGTTGGTGTTGGTCGAGCTGTCGTGCCGGACGTGGAACAGGCCGCCGATGAGCGGGATGTCGCCGATGCCCGGCAGTTTCGAGACGGTGCTCAGCTCGTTTTGCTGCAGCAGGCCGCCGATCACGAACGAATCGCCGTCGCGAACGGTCGCCGAAGTCGACGCTTCGCGTTGGCTGAGTGTCGGGTTGCCGGACTGGTAGCCCGTAACGCTCGACACCTGCGAGAAAATGTGCGATGTCACGAATCCGTCCGAATTGATGCGGGGCTGAATCTGCAAGCTGACGCCGACGCTGATGTACTGGACCTGCTGCGTCGAACCGCTGACGCCCGACAGTGTGACGGTGTTGATGATCGGAATTTGATTGCCGGTGATGATCTGGGCCGACGTTCCGTCGAGCGCCGTGATGCGCGGCCGCGCGATGGTGCGGCCCTGGCCCTTTTGGATCTGGGCGTAGACGGCCGCCGCGAGGTTGAGCGTCCCTTGGCCGGTCGTCAGATTCTTGATGACATAACTTGCGTTACCGACTTCGCCGCTGCCGCCCGGCGCGAAATCGATGCCGAGATCTTTGGCCGCCGTGTCGGTGAGTTCGACGATTTGCGTTTCGAGTTCGACGCTCGCGAGCGGCACGTCGATCTTGGCGATCTTCGCCTTGTACCGATCGACCACGTCGCGCGGACCGGTCAGGATGATCGCGTTCAGCCGGCGGTCGACGCCGATGTTGTCGTTGATCTGTTGGCCGAGCGCAGTGCCGGTGCCCAGTCCGCCGAGTGCGCCGAAATTCTGCGTCTGATTGAGGCCCTGTACGCCGCCGTTGAGGCCGCCGATTTGGCCGCCGATCTGCCCGCCGCCGAACGTGTTGCCGCCGGTGATACCGGCCGAACCGAACTGCTGCTCTTGCGGCGTGAACGAGTCGTTCGATGGAATCTGCTGTCCGGCCACCAGCAAGCCGACGATCTCGCTCACGTCGGCGTATTTGAGCGGCACGACCTCGGTAATATCGGTCCCTGACGGGACTGGCGGCGGCGGCGGAACGGTCGGCGCGGCGATGGGTGCGGCTAAGGCGTTCAGTGCGCCGGCGGCGGGGGTGATCGTCGCGATGAGCGTTTGACCGGGACCGGGACCAACGGTAACGTTCGCCGGGCCGGATTCGTGAAACGTGACGTTGAGGCTGTCGCCGAAGTTCTCGACGGTGACCGATTTGAGCGGGTCGCGACCGATCATCGTCGGCGGCGCGTTGACCCCGCGCGTCGAGCTTTGCAAGATCACCGAAACATCCGTCGTGCCGTTGCCGAAGATCTTGAAATTCGGAACGCCGTTGGTGAATGCCAGAATCACGCGCGGACCGCCGGGGAACGAAGCATCGACACGGATGCCGTTGAGTGTCGCCGCATCCGCCGGCAGCGCATCGAACGTCAGCGAGCACGCAAAAAACGCGCACGCCAGTGCGGCGGCGTTTCGCCTCCGACTCGGCTTTACGACGAAAACTCCATGACGCCCGGTCAGTTCCGCTCGGGTCGACACGAACCTGCCTTGCTTCCTTCGCCTTTACGCGAGGTTCGCAACTCTGAGAATCGACATCCGCGTCGACGGCGCAATCGGTCGCGCGTTCACAGAAAAGACCCCGGGCTTTTTGGTCCGGGGTCGTATTTCCTCGCGCGCGTTCGGCGTTATTCGCGCGGGCGGCGTGAGCGCGGGGCGCCCGAACCGTTGCGGCCGCCGCTGGGGCCGTCGGGCCGCGGTCCGCGCGGTACGTACGCGGCCTCGTCGCTCGTGTCGGCGCCGGGCAGAACCGCTTTGCGCGACAGATTGATCCGGCCTTGGCTGTCGACTTCCATGACCTTGACCATGATCTGATCGCCGATCTTGACCACGTCTTCGACCTTCTCGACGCGCTGCGGCGCGAGTTGCGAGATGTGCACCAAGCCTTCTTTGCCCGGCAAGAACGCGACGAACGCACCGAAGTTCATCAAGCGCGTGACCGTGCCGAGATACGTTTCGCCGACCTTCACTTCTTTGGTCAGCGCTTCGACCATCGCTTTGGCCTTCTCGGCGCCTTCACCGTCGGGCGACGCGATGAACACGCGACCGTCGTTTTCGATGTCGATCTTGACACCGGTGTCGGCGATGATCTTGTTGATGATCTTGCCGCCGGGACCGATCACGTCTGGGATCTTATCCGTGTGGAGGGTGAGCACGTGCATGCCCGTCGCCCACTTCGAGAGCTT
>JBEKHC010000192.1:0-3000 GCA_050012475.1 Candidatus Velthaea sp. | reverse complement strand
GAATCGATGAATTGGAACGTCAGTTCGAGCACGTCTTGCCCGGCTGGCAGCGGTGCCGTATCGATGAGCGCATTCTCGGTCACGTTGACGAGCGTGCCGACCGAGTTGCTCGACGGGTACCCGAAGGCTTCGGCTGGGAGGCGCGTAGTAGGCAATACCCTATCATTTGCGCCGCTGCGTCGGCCAAACCGCGGCATGCGGCGGCCGACGTTCGAGGAACGGACGTCCGGCTTCGTCCGGCTACACGGCTACGAGCGGGCGAATTGCGCGGCGTGCAGCGTCGCGTACGGCCCGCCCGCCGCGAGCAGCGTTTCGTGGGTGCCGACTTCACGCACCCGGCCGGCCTCGATGTACAGGATCTTGGAGGCCCGGCGGATCGTCGACAAACGGTGAGCGATGATGAGCGTGGTGCGCCCCACGAGCACGCGGTCGAGCGCGTCCTCGATGAGCGCTTCGGAATGCGAATCCAGCGCGCTCGTCGCCTCGTCGAGGATCAAGATGCGCGGGTCGCGGAGAATCGCGCGCGCGATGGCGATGCGTTGGCGCTGCCCGCCGGAGAGGCGGATCCCGCGTTCGCCCACGATGGTTGCGTAGCCGTCGGCGAGGGCCGTGACGAATTCGTCGGCGTTCGCCTCCGCTGCCGCCTCGCGCACTTCATCCAGCGACGCGTCGAGCCGGCCGTAGCGAATGTTCTCCGCAATCGAGCCGTTGAAAAGCTGCGTCTCCTGCGGCACGATGGCGATGGCGTCGCGCAGATCGCCCAAGCGGACGCCGGCGATATCGACGCCGTCGATGGTGATGCGGCCGCCTTGCGGCTCGAAAAAACGCGGCACCAGATTGACGATGGTCGACTTGCCGGCGCCCGAGGGACCGACGAGCGCGACGGTCTCACCGGGCAGCATCTCCGCGCTGAAGCCGTCGAGGACCGCCGGACTGTCGGGCTTGTACGCGAAGCGCACGTTCTCGAACCGGATGTGGCCGCGAATTCCCGTGAGGGCCAACGCGCCGGGCGGATCGTCGCGTTCGACCGGCAGGTCGAGGATCTCAAAGACCCGGCCCGCGCCGACGAGCGCGCGCGCGAAGTCGCCCAAGAAGATCGAGAAGCGGTTCATCGGATTGATCATCAGCGCGACGGCGCCGAAGAATGCGATGGCTTCGGCGGGTTTGATCCGGCCCAAAGCGATCTCGCGCACGATCGTCACCACCACGACGATGATGGCCAGCGAGACGATCGTGGCGATCACGGGGGCTTGCGTTTGATTGAGCTGAGTGACTTTCATGTTCGCGCCAAAGAAACGCTCGTTCGCCCCGTCGAAACGCTCGCGCTCGAAATCTTCGCGCCGAAACGCCTTGACGACGCGCTCGTTGTTGAGCACTTCGGTGAGATTGCTGGACAGATCGGCGATCCGTTCCTGGGCTCGGCGCGTGCTGATCACGACGAGCTTGTTGAACCGTCCGATGACGATCGAGACGAACGGCGTGCAGACGAGCAGCACCAGCGCCAAGAACCAGTCAATGGAGATCATGTAGACCAGCGCGCAGACGAACGTCACGCTGACTTGAATCATCTGCGGGAGCGAGATGCTCACCGCGTCCGTCATCAGCGCCAGGTCGCTGGAAAATCGAGCGATGAACTCACCCGGCCGCCACTTGTCGAACTCCAGCAGCGGCAGCCGGTTGACCCGGTCGAACAGCCGTCCGCGCATCGACGCGATCATACGCTGACCGGCCCATGCCGTGAGATAACTCTGACCGTAACCGGCAAGATTGCCGATCACCTGCGAAAAGAAAATGATGCCGCAAACCAGCCAGAGCGCCGGCCAGCTCACCGTCGTCGGGTAGGACACGCCGCCGGCCTCGTGCGCGTACGAGATCACCTTCGTCATCAACAGCGACGGCAGTTGGATGAGCGCGAGCGGCGCGAGGCCGGCCACGATGCCCAAGAGCATCGCAACGACTAACCTCGTGTAATACGGCCGTGCTTCGCGCAGCAGCCGGCGGAGGATCGCGCGGTTCACCAGTTGCGCTTTGCGCGTCGGGCAACGAAACCTTCGCGACGCACGACTGGTACTTCTGGCGAAGTCGTTACCATCAGGGGGATTCCCACGTGGATTGCTACTACCACGCCAACGTTCCGCCGGTCGCAGCTTGCGTCGGCTGCGGGCAGCCCATCTGCGCGACGTGCCGCTCGGCGCAAGGGGATTGCCCGGGCTGCCGCCTCGCCGCCCGCATCGACGCAGCCAAAGGCGAACACGAACTGCCCGGCCAGGTGCCGCCGCGCGCCGAGCGGCGGAGCGCCCCGCCGCCCGGATATGCCGAAGCTCCGCAGCCCGAACCGGCCGCAACGCCCGCTTACGCCGCCGCCTCCGTGGCGACGATCCGGCCCGAATCGCGGGCCCTCGTCGCGCTCAGCTATCCGTTCTGGCCGCTGGCCCTGCTCGCATTGCTCGACGGTTCCAAATCACCGTTCGTTCGGCGCCAGGCGCTGCAGGCTCTCGGCTTCAACTTCGGGGTGTACGCCTTGTGGTTCGCGCTGTCGGCCATCGCCGCGATCCCGCTCATCGGCTTCTCCGCCTGGCCGCTGCTGCCGCTCGTCGTCCCCGTCGCGGTCGTCGCGAGCTTCGTCTACGGTTACAAAACGTGGCAAGGCGAGGATGTGCACGTTCCGATCGTTGGCGACTTCATCGACGGCCGGTTCGCGTCGGAGTAACGCGAGGACCATCGTCTGCGGGAGTGTCGCCGCCTGACCCGAAGCCGACGAGACGTGCCCAAGTATCAATTTCAAATCGTCTTTCTCGACCGGCTCGAATTGCGGACCAACGGTGCGGCGCTCGAACAGCTCAACGGGCTGGGAAGTGAGGGCTGGCACATCGTGCACATCAAAGAGGATCCAAGCCGCGAGCGCGATCTGGCCGTCTTTCTGGAACGCGAAATCTCGTAACCCTGCGGCGTTAGCGGGGCTTCTTTAGGGCGTCGGCTTTATGCGCCGCCGGCGCTCCG
>JBEKHC010000191.1:0-3015 GCA_050012475.1 Candidatus Velthaea sp. | reverse complement strand
CTCGGCGGAGCCTTGTACACGGTTCGTTCGAACGTCACATCCTCGATCATGTTGCCGCCGCCTTGCCATGGCGGTGACTCCGCAAGCACGTCGGGCTTGCCGTAGACCGCACCGATCCCGGTCGGCCCGAACACCTTGTGTCCGGAGAAAACAAACCAGTCGACGTCGAGTGTCGCGACGTCCGAGCGCATGTGAGAGACCGATTGGGCGGCGTCGAGCAGCACGCGTGCACCGGCGGCGTGGGCCATGTCCGTCATGACTTTGGCCGGCGTGATCGTTCCCAGCGCGTTCGAGACCGAGGTGAACGAGACCAATTTCGTGCGCGGTCCCAGCAGTTTGCCGTACTCATCGAGTTTGACCTGACCGCGGTCGTCGACCGGAGCAACCCGGAGAATCGCCCCGGTCTGCTCGCATAGCAGCTGCCACGGCACGATGTTGGCATGATGCTCGAGCCAGGTGATGACGATCTCGTCATCTTTTCCGATGAAGCGCCGGCCCCAGGTATTGGAAATCAGGTTGATCGCTTCGGTGGTTCCGCGCACGAAAACAATCTCGTCGGCGGACCCGGCATTGATGAAGCGCCGCACGGTTTCGCGTGCTTTCTCGTACGCGTCGGTCGCGCGCGCGGCCAAGTCGTGCGCGGCACGATGGATGTTGGAGTTTTCGTGTTCGTAAAAATAGGACAGCCGGTCGATGACCGCTTGCGGCTTCTGCGTGGTGGCCGCGTTGTCGAACCAGATCAACGGCCGGCCATGGACGCGTTCGGACAAGATCGGGAAATCGCGCCGAACGAGATCCACGTCGAAGCCACCCGCAGCCGGTGCGGCGGCGATGTCCGTCGGCGGCGTCAGGAAGTAGTAGTGCGGCGATGCGGCGTTCTGCAACGTCGGTTGAGCAAACGGGATGGTCGCGGCCGCGAGCAATGCTCGAAGATCGTTCTCGCCGGGAATCTCCAGTCCGAGCGGTGGAACGCCGGGCAGTGACGTTATGGGCGACGACGCTGCGGGCAGCGAGCCGAATTGGCCGGTCGGCGACGGCGCCTCGCTCGGGATGGCTTGGTCCGGCACGAAAAGGCTCGCGTCGGACAAAACGGGCACGTTGAACTCCGGCGCCCCGCGTTCGGGCGCCGCGTGTGCAGGCAGCGGAGCACCAAACCCGCCGCGGGGCGGGTTTGCCGGAACGCCGGAAATCCCGTCGGGCGTGACCCCGCCGTGGGGCGGTAGCGCTGAAGATTCCGGCGCGGGCTTCGAATCGATGGGATTCGAGGTGCCTGCCGGATCGAAGACAGCGTCGCCGGGAATCGCTCCTGGCGCGGCAGCGTCAGGAAGCGGAGTAGACGGCAGCGGTGCGCCGAAGCCGCCCAGCGATACGCCGGGCGTCCCGCTTGGAGCCGCATCGAAGCCGGAGATAGTTGGTGTCGCTACTGGCCGCTCAGCCGTGCCAATCTCAGGCGGAATCGTGCCCGGCGGGATCGTTCCCACCGGATTGGCGCTCGGACCGGTGATCGTCGGCGCAAACGCGTCCGGCAGCGGCGTCGACGGCAACGCCGCGCCGAAGCCACCCAACGGCGTACCGGTTTCGCCCGGAATGCCGCCGGGCCAGGCGACACTTTGCGTCGCGGCCCGAAACATCGCGTTGGCTATGCGTCCGATGAGGTCTTCGCCGGGCGCGCCGACCGACGCGGGATCCGGCAGATCAGGCATACGTATGCGTGTACTCAGGGAACTTCGTCACGTCGACGTTTTCGAGGACGCCGAGGGCGTCATCGGTCAGCACCGCGAGCGCGCAGTACAGCGAGATCAGATACGACGCGATGCCCTTGCGATCGATGCCCATGAAGCGCACCGCAAGACCCATGCTCTGCTCGCCCGGGAGATTCGGCTGGTAGAGTCCGACCACGCCTTGACGCGCATCGCCGGTGCGCATGAGCAAGATGTTGGTCTTGCCGTCGACGACCTTCACTTTATCCGACGGGATGAGCGGAATGCCGCGCCAGGTGATGAACGGCGAGCCGAACAGATTGATGGTCGCGGGCGGAACGCCGCGGCGCGTGCACTCGCGGCCGAACGCGGCGATCGCGGAGGGGTGAGCGAGGAAGAAGCCGGGCTCTTTCCAGACCTTGGCGATAAGGGAGTCGAGATCGTCGGGCGTCGGCGCTCCGTCGCGAGCCGAAATCTTCTGCGCGGGCGCGGCGCTGCTCAACAGTCCGTACTCGGCGTTATTGACCAGTTCGCTCTCTTGGCGTTCCTTGATGGTTTCGATGGCCAGGCGCAGCTGCTGTGCGATCTGGTTGTGCGGAACGCTGTAGAGGTCGGAGACGCGCGTGTGAACGTCGACGACGGTCGTCACCGCGCATAGCAGATACTCGCGCGGGTTCTCTTCGTAATTGACGTACGTTTCGGGCAGATCGCGTTCGTCGCGGTCGGCGCAGTCAACGGCGACGCTGCTCGCGTCTTTCACCCGGTTCAGCCGGAAAACGCCCGCCTCGACTGGGACCCACTGCAGGCACCGCACCAGCCACCGCGGCGTGATGATGTCGTATTGCGGAACGGTCTTGGTGGCATTTGCGAGTTGCCTAGCGGCGTTGTCGCCAAGAGCTCTTGCAGGGGTCGCAGGGTCGGCCATCGTTCGATTCTCAACCTTCTCCGGACATCTCGGAAAAAACACGCGAACGCGCAAGCGCGCTCAAAAAGCGGTCTTGTGGGAGATTTTCTTGGCGCGCTAAGTCACCTTTGCCTTGCGACAAAAGTAACATGCACGGCTGGTGCAGCAGAAGATATGTCGATGTCGCGCAGCCTTCGATGCTCGAGCGAAGAACGTGAGGTCGTCGGCTCCGGGGTTCGTCTCGTCTTCGCTAAACGAACCCCGGTCCGAAACGAAATCGCGCGGCTGCGGTTTATGTCGCGCTTTGCCGTTCGTCGACGACGCGTTTTGCTTTATGCGTCGTTCGCGGAAGCGTCCCGTTGGCGACGAGGGTCACGCGTTTGGGCCGCAGACCGAGGCGTGACTTTATTG
>JBEKHC010000190.1:0-3019 GCA_050012475.1 Candidatus Velthaea sp. | reverse complement strand
TTCGTGAACATCCCGGCGCTCGAAGCGATGACGATCGGGCAGCAGTTGGGCGATATCTCGCTGATCCAGGCATCGGTCGACCCGTGCCTGTCCTGCACTGACCGGTAGTGACCGGTAGCAATCGGGCCGACTCCTTGCAGACGCGGTATGCGCGCCAAACGGTGTTGAAGGAGATCGGTGAAGCCGGACAGCGGATGATCGCCGACTCGACGGTCGTTGTTGTCGGTTTGGGTGCACTTGGCAGCAATTGCGCGAACTTGCTGGCGCGCGCCGGAATCGGCTCCTTGCGGTTGGCGGACCGAGACGTCGTCGATTGGACCAATCTGCAGCGGCAGTCTCTTTTCGAGGAAGAAGACGCCAACCAATCGATGCCAAAGGCCGAAGCTGCGGCGCGACACCTCAAACGGATCAACTCGGCGCTCCGGTACGAGCCGATCACCGAGGATATACACCCCGGGAATGTCGAGCGGATCGTCGCCGGCGCGGCCGTCGTGGTCGACGGGTTGGACAACTTCTATACGCGGGCACTGATCAACCAGGCGTGCGTCAAGCACGGAATCCCTTGGATCTACGGCGCGTGCCTGGGAACCTACGGCAACATCGCCACGATCGTCCCGGGGGTCTCCGCGTGCCTGAATTGCCTGTTGCCCGATGTCGCGCAGGCGACGACGCCGCCGCTGAGCTGCGAAACGTTCGGCGTACTCGGGCCGGTCGCGGCATTGGTCGCGGCGTGGCAGAGCGCCGAAGCGCTCAAAATCGTTGTCGGCAAACAGGCTGCGGTATCGCCGCAGCTCGTTTATGTCCAGCTGTGGGACAACGATTTTTCGATGCTGCCGATGACCCGCAACGTTGAGTGCAGCGTCTGCGGACAGCGCAAGTTCGAACTTCTCGAACATGGAAATCGTCTAGCGACAGCGTCGCTGTGCGGACGTGACGCCGTTCAGATCATGCCATCCCAATCGTTCAGCATGGATTTCGATTTGCTGCGCGAGACCCTCAGCCGGATCTTCATGGTCGAGGAGAATCCGTTTCTTATCAAATTCCGCGCTGACGAGCACGATGTGCTGGTTTTCCATGACGGCCGCGCAATGATCTTCGGGATTTCCGATCCAAAAGCGGCGCTGAGCCTCTATGCCAAGTACATCGGAGGCTGATTCGCGTGGGCAAGAGCACCATCTACCTGGACAACGCGGCAACGACCTGGCCGAAGCCGGAAGAGGTGTATCGGGCCGTCGACGTGGTGCTGCGCGAGTACGGCGCCAACCCGGGTCGCGGCTCGTACCGGATGTCGGTCGAGGCGCAGCGCCTCACGGACGAGGCACGTCAAGAGGTTTGCCGCCTGTTCAAAGCGCCAGCCCCTGAACAGGTCATTTTCACGCTGAACTGCACTGACGCGCTATCCATGGTGCTCAAAGGGTTGATCAAATCCGGGGATCGGGTTGTGACCGGTCCGTTCGAGCACAATTCCGTCACTCGTCCGCTGCATTCATTGTGCCGCCGCGGAGTGCAGCACGCCGTGGCGAAATCGAACGCGACATTCGGTGTTGATCTGGATCATTTCCGCGAGCTCTGCGGCGATCGCGTCGACTACGTTGTGGTCTCGCACGCCTCGAACGTCACCGGCTGCGTGTTGCCGATCAAGGAAATGGCTCACATCGCTCACGAGCGTGGGGGGTTGCTCATTCTCGACGCGGCACAGAGCGCCGGGGACCTGGATATCGACATGCACGACTTGGGTGTGGATGTTCTGGCGGCTCCGGGACACAAGGGCCTGTACGGACCGATGGGGACCGGCGTGCTGGTCCTGTCCGCTCCTCTGCAGGTGCAGGCGTTTCGTGAGGGCGGCACGGGCTTTCGTTCAGAAAGTCCCGAACAGCCGACGGAGTACCCCTGGCGGCTCGAGGCGGGCACCGTCAACCTGCCGGGCATCGCTGGGTTAGCCGCGGGGATCCGCTTCGTCGGGTCTGTGGTCGCCAACGCAACGGCTCCGGCAGCGCTCGCGCAAGTCTTGGCGGACGAACTGCGACAAATCGACGGCGTCAGGGTCTTTTGTGACTCAACCCTCCGTACCGGGATCGTCTCGTTCCGGCTTGGTGCGACCGACGTCGCCCTCACCGGGATGATCCTCGATGAATCGTTTGGAATTGCCGTGCGCACGGGGCTGCATTGTGCCCCGGCGGCTCACCAAGCCATCGGGACTTTGCCTGAAGGAACTGTGCGCGCCAGTTTCGGCAGGTTCAACACCTGCAGCGATGTGGACGCACTCCTCGCCGCGGTGCGCGAAATCACGACCATCTCCGTGGCTAGAACTGGAAGCCCAAGCGCGGGCGCTGATCGCCGCCGCCCCACCGGCGTGGACGCCAGCCGGCGACCATGAGGCGGAAGTTCACCGCGTGCGCAGGTGCACGCTTGAACGAAGCAACGCGGCGTCAGGTCCATACCGCTCTGACACGACGGACCCGATCAAGGGCGGCACGCCGATCAGCGCGACTCCGTGCGCACTCGGACCTTGTCTACCGTTTTAAACAATGGAATGACAATTACGGGCACGCCAGCGGAGATGCGTGAGAGCCGGGCTGCGATCGCGGCGACCACGCAACTCGCAGCAATGACGCCAAGATAGGCGTGACGGCCGGAGAACACCAGAGACATGTCCAGACGCCAGCCCAGACCGACGAGCTCGGCCGTCAGGTGCGTCACAATCCCGAAGAGAATCGTAACCGCGCCAAACAGCACTCCGGCGGCGAGTCGCCGGCCGATACGCAGTGTCACCCTATTGGGACAGGCTTATCGTCCGCATTCCCGCGGCGTCTTAATGGCGGGCACGAAATCTCCTGCTGAGGCCCGGACCCGGGGAGAGTGCATAGCAGACTTGGGTCAATGAGCTTGGGTGGGGCTGCGCCGCATCTGAGGCGGCCAACTCCGCGAGTTCAACTCGCTGGGCCGCGTTCACGATGGCGGTAATGAGCATGTCGATACCGGTCGACACGCTCGGCGAATAAACGAAGGGCGTGCGGTC
>JBEKHC010000189.1:0-3314 GCA_050012475.1 Candidatus Velthaea sp. | reverse complement strand
GGCCGTATCGAATGCATTCCCGCCGTAGAGTAGCCCATATTTGCCTTGCGAAAAGCGACTTGCCCCCAATACGACGAACGGGTCATGACTACAGCTCGATATGGTCCCCGATATCCGTCCGCCGGGAGAGATTATGGTAGGCTCCTTGGGCATCACGCAGCATCGGGTCAACAGGGCAAGGGTCGCCAAGATCCCATCGAGATCGTCCGGGTCGTTATCAGCAAGCTGCGCAAAAGTAGTCAGCATCGCATTGGGCCGACGGCTAAGCCGATACCACGGATCTGCAATCGCAGTGGTTACCAGATGCCGTTCAGCCAATTGTTGACATACGTAAACGTCGTGAACAAGTCGCCCACATTGCCGGCGAGCATGCGTGAAAGCGGCGACGCTCCCCCGAAGTCGGCGTTTTCAGCATGGATCCACGTATTCGCGGAATCGGCCGAGTCGAAAATCGAGCACAGGCAGCCATAGATCCCGAGGACGTATCCTACCCGCTCGCGAGTATCGCGGGAGAGGGTTTCGACCTTGAACTCCCAACGGCTGACCGTCTTGGTGCTGACTCCAAGCAAAGTGGCCGCATCGGCCGAGGATATGCCCCATGCGTCCGCGATTTTGAAGAATGCACGCATGGAAGCGCCATCCTGACCGGGCGAGGAGCTCTTAGGCGGGCGAGCGCTCCCAGCCTGTGAGGCTGCACGTGTGGCCATCTGTCTATATATCGGCCAAAAAAAAGACAAATGTCTAGTGTCAACGTCCCCCCTATTCGCTCTGCTGGAAGGCAGATTTTCTTAGTGAAGTGCCCGCCGGCATTGAGGTCTGGGGCTGGGTGTGGCCGCAAGAAAATGGGCGGACTGGCGCTGATTCCGGCCCTAGCCCGCTCGCTGCTAACGATCCGCAGACAGATCTGGCGCGCGATAACGGAAATCTGCACGACCCGCGGATCGCTAAGCCAGGACCTCGATGAGCGAGCGACTCCGCAGTCCTGGCCCCGCAACCGGTTGACGACTTGTGCTCGTCCTAGCGGGGCTACTCCACCGCCAGCCGAAACCTCAAAGTAATGATTTCCCTTCGGCATGACCCTCCGACGGACGAGCAGATCATTCAGTGGTCGCTCGACAATCCCGGGTTGCGTTTCGAGTACGTGAATGGGGAGATCACGGTGTCGCCGACAACCGGTATTTCGGGCATTCGTCGAAGTGCCCTTAACCTCAAGTTGGCAAGCTGGGCGAAGGCTCACGGTTACCGGTCGTTCGGATCGAGCACGCTTTTTCACTTCGGGGGCTTGAAGGTCTCGCCGGACGAGGTGCTTATCCTCGCCGCTCGGTTCGATGCGCTCTCACCCGAAGAGCAGGACGAGACGGTGCTGCTCGTGCCTGACGTCGCCGTCGAGATTATCTCGAAAAGCCAAGGGTTCGGCAAAACGCGCGGCGGCGTATTGCCGAAATGCCAAGCGATGGATCGTGCCGGCGTCGGCCACGTCGTCATGCTCGATCCCTACGTCACGGATCCGGCCGAAAGGGTGATAACGTGGGGGACGCCGCCGCCGGAGTTCCCGATCGACTGGGATGACGTCCTCCAGCCATAGGAAGCCACTCGTTCGGTAATATCTCTGATATCTCTCGACGACAGCAACAGAAGGCGCTCGAGCTCGCTGCTTCCAGCAGAATGGGGTCAGCGCGCTGACCGGCTTCAAGATCGTTGACGAGGCGTTGAGGGCGAGTGCTGCCGGGGACGGTTCACGATCCCGGCCTGCCGTATCGATCCGTGAGAGCTGGCGCTCCGACCCCGACTCGGTCGCCGAGGTGCGTGCGATCCCCGGGCGGGCTTGCTCGAACTCGGCAAAGCTCGAACTCGGCGATATCGATATTCAACCTATTTACGACGTTTGCTTCATGATAGCATGCTGAATTGCCAGCTCAGGTCAACTGCAGCCGAGGCGATAAGCGCAGTACGTCGGCGGAGATGCACTTCGTTCGTGGCTCGGCCCGGCGATCCGCAGTACGGCGTTACTGCGATGAAGCTTCGAAAATTGCGAAGGGCGGCCGTACAGGAACGTCACGGGTCAGTGCGAGATCGGCCTCCGTGAAGAGGCGTCCGTATTCGTCGTGCGTGCGCTCCATGCCGCCGGTGAGAACCATCATATGAAGATCGCTGAGCAGCGTTGGCAGCGATTGCACCGGATCGTTCGTGATCATACGCTCGATAACGAGTATTTTCGCGCCCGAAGACATCGCCCGTCGGCAGCAACGGAGAATGCGAATGCAGTCGGCGTCGTCCCAATCGTGCAGCACGTTCGCAAGAATATAGGCATCGCCGCCACTCGGAACCGATGTGAAGAAATCGCCCGCGACGATATCGCAGCGCGCGCATTCACGCAGAATCGGTTCGGGATTCGCGATGACGACCGGCAACTCGTACAGCACGCCGCGCAGCCGCGGGTGCGCGCTCAAGATCGTGGCGAGCAAGGTGCCTCGTCCGCCGCCGACGTCGATGATGGTGTCCACCGCCTCGAAGTCATAAGCGGCCGCGATCGTCGGCGCGATGGCCGCGGTTCGCTCGGACATCGACGCTTGGAACGTGCGGGCAATGTCGGGATGCGCCGTGAGATGCGTTAGCCAGTCGGTGCCCAACACGTGGTTCAGCGACGGGGCCCCCGATCGGACAGCCGTCAGGATCTCGTCGAATGGACGCAAGCCGCCCAAGCCGTCGAGCTGCGTCGCCCACTCGTGCAGCGAGTTCGGCACACCCGTTCGGAGGCATTCGCCCAGGGGCGTCAGCGCGAAGCGCTGCGTTTCGGACTCGACGAGAACGCCAAGCGCGGCGAGCAGCCGCAGGATCCGGTACAGGGATCGAGGGTGCGTGTCGGTGTGACGCGCGAGCTCATCGGAGGTCGCAGGTCCGTGCGCAAGCAGATCGGGAATGCCGAGTTTCGCCGCGACGTAGATGGCGCGCGAGACATGCAAACCTTGAAGCATGCGCAGAACCGTCGCCGAGGCGGCGTAAACGTCACCACCGAATGACATCGATACCCTCTCAGTGCAGGATAGGACGGCACAAGCGCAGCGGACATCCGGGGAAACACGGTACTTTCGACGCCTTTGGGCCGGCTCGCGGTCGCCGCGCATTCGCGGCGATCGTCCGCGCGGGAGCACGCTTTCCGGTGCGGCACGACAAAAGATCGCCGGCCGTGCCAACCTACGATCTGGTGAGCGTTTCGAGCCAGACTGCCACGACCGCGTGTCTGCCCCAGATTGGCAGGAGAAGCCAGCGAAAATAAGGGTTTTCACGGATGGCGCGCGGACCGTTCGTCGGCT
>JBEKHC010000188.1:0-3395 GCA_050012475.1 Candidatus Velthaea sp. | reverse complement strand
CAGGCATCGGGCAGCAGCGCCATCCCTTCGACGAATCCCAAGCACCAAGCCTGAGCGACGTTGTCCCAGCCCGGAGCCGGCTGCAGCGGCAGAAACGGCTCGAGCGTCTGGTCCGCAAGCTGCCCGAGGATCGCATTCATGAGCGAAAAGATGCCGCCCATGATACGCGTGGCAGCGCGCTCATCGGGAAAGATCGGAGCATGGTCGCCCCAAATGTGCGGCATCCACGTTGACGGCATGAGCAATTCCGGACCGCAGCAGATCGCGGTGAGATAACCGTGAAGGCCATCGATCGACATCGCCGTCGGCGCGTCGTCGGATTGCAAGAACTCCGCGATTTCTCGCATGGGCGGATCAGCGAAAACGTAAGCATCGAGGGCTGCTCCCCGCAGGCGCGTGTGTGCGCGCTTGCGGCCTCGCGGCCGGGGTTTGAAGATGTGAGCGTCCGTCCAGAAGTGGTTGATGTGGATCGCCGCTTCGCGCTTGAGAAATTCGTCCTCCAAGAGCGCGGAGTCGCGCTTTTGCCTATCCTGCCACGCAGCGCGCAAGGCGGCGAGCGCTTTGCGTCCTTCGCTCGCCGAAAACACGTAGACCGCACCGTCGAATTCCGTCGCACCGTCCGGCGCCCCGAAAAGCCGCGCAGCGATAACCATCCTTGCCTTCACGGTCTGGGTGAGAAGCTTCTCGCGAATTTGGACACGCTCGTTCGTCCAGAGATCGGTACAAACAAGACCGGCGTCGTGCTGAACGGCATCGATCCGCAGCAACGCCATGCGTGTTGCCGCCAGGCGCCGAATATAATCGAACTCGGCCCGCGCGAGTTGCTTTCCGTGTTGGGCCAGAAACTGTTCGGCGATCGTCGCCCCGAACGCAGCAGGCGTATCGAAGAGCACGAAGGCGATCATGCCCGCCTCGGCTTCTTGCCGCTCGAACACTTCTGCTCGCTCTTCTTCGGAACGTGCCCTGAACGACGCACTCCAGAAATGCTCGAAAGCGTGTTCGAACACGCCTTTGAAGATCGGCTTACGCGCAAACTCGGCGAGCCGCGCGAAGGCTTTTTCCCGCACCGCGTGGCTTGCCCGTTCATCGAGTGCGTGGGACGTCCCGGCGGACTCCGCGCCGAGACAGCACATTTTGTATTTCTTGCCGCTGCCGCAGGGACACGGCGCATTCCGGCTGATCGACGTCACCGTTGCATTTCCAAATAACCTGGTCCCATCACGATTGCGTGCGGTCCGCGCGCAGGTGGCCGTGGACATGGGTGTGCTCGCGGATCTGCACGTATGCGCCGCCTTCGAGCACCGCCGTCGGTGGGCCGTCGGCGAGCACGCGGCGGTCGACGACGATGAGCCGGTCGAACCATTCGGGCGCACGGTCCAGATCGTGCGTCGTCATCAGAACCGGCATCCCGCCCTTAACGAGCGCGCGGACGACCTTGAGCAGCGACTCTTCGGTGGCCGCATCGACGCCCGTCGTCGGCTCGTCGAGCAGCAGCAACTCGGGTTCCTGGGCAATCGCGCGGGCGACGAAGGCGCGCTGCTGCTGGCCGCCGGAGAGCTGCGAGATGTGCCGATCGGCGAGCTTGGCGAGGTCGAGCGCGTCCATCGCGTCGTTGACGGCGGCGCGATCTTTGGCGCCGAAGCGGGCGAAGGGGCCCAGACGCGGATACCGGCCCATCGCCACGACGTCACGGACGCTCGCCGGAAACTGCCAATCGACGTCTTCGATCTGCGGCACGTAGCCGATCGTCCCCGGCCGCAGCTCTTGCGGGCGCTTCCCGAACACGCGGACGGTGCCCGCCGTCGGCGTGACGAGGCCGGCGATTGTCTTGAGCAGGGTCGACTTTCCCGACCCGTTGGGCCCGACGATCCCGAGCGCGATCCCACTGGCCAGCTCCAGGTTCACGCCGTCGAGCGCCACGACCCGCTCGTACTGCACCCGCACGTCGCGTACTTCGACGGCGGTCACTTGAGCGCGTCGACGATGGTGTCGGTGTCGTAATCGATCATGCCAACGTAATTGGCAACCTTCGGGTCGGTGCCGACGGAGTCATCGTAAAGGTTGTCGACCGTTTTGATGCCGGCGCTTTGGGCCAGCGCCTGGATGAGCTTGGGGCTGTATTCGGGCTCGGCGAAGACGGCGTTGACGTAGTTCGCGCGCGCCAAGCCGACGATCTCGGAGATGTGCTGGGGGCTGGGCTCGGCGCCCGGATTGACTTCGACCACGCCGATCGTGCGCAGCCCGAAGCGCGCGTTGTAGTACAGGAAGGCGTTGTGGAAGATGATCATCGTGCGCTGCGGAGGCGGGATCGTCGCGACCTTGCGGTGGGTGCGCGCGAGCAGAGCGACGAGCTGGGCGTCGTATGCGGCGGCGTTGCGCTCGTAGGCCGCCGCGTTGGGCGGGTCGGCGGCGACGAGTGCGTCGCGGATTTTCCGCACGTAGGCTCGGGCATACTCGGGGTCCATCCAGAGGTGCGGGTTGCCCTCGCGGACGGGCAGGCCTTGGGCGCAGACGACGACGGTGAGCTTCTCGTTGCGCGCGTTCTCGAGGTCGGATTGCAGCCAGCCTTCGAGGTTCGCCCCGTTTTGGACCAGGACGGTGGCAGCGTGGATCGCCTCGATGTCCTGGGGCGCCGGCTGGTAGTCTTCAGGCGAGGCTCCGACGGGGACCAGGCTGCGGACCCGGCTGGGGTCGCCGACGACTCCGATCGCGAGGGAAGCGAGGGTCGAGGTGGTCGCGACGACGGTGGCTCCGGCGGTCTCCTGGTGAGCGGGGGCACGCGAACATCCGGCGAGCAGCACGCATGCCAGCACGGCCCAGCGGGGGAAGGTCATCGCCGTCCCTATCGGCGCGGCAAACGAACGTCCCTCTCCCGCCCGAGCAGGTCGCTTCCGCCATTCCGCTAGACAGCGGTCACCGGACTTGATAGAATTCCGAACGGCCCATGGGGATGTAGCTCAGCTGGTAGAGCACTTGCTTCGCATGTAAGGGGTCAGGAGTTCGAGTCTCCTCATCTCCAAGACTTAAAAAAGCCCGCAGCGACGGGCTTTTTTTGTTTCAAAGAATCGCTTGTGATCCGGGTTTAATCATCTGCTACACACTATACTACAAACTATCTCTGACGCCGCCCACGAGAACTGCTTCCCCGCAGGGCGCCATCGATCGCTAGCGCTGCTTCCCGATGGGCGGTCGGCAGCGTGTGACCGTAACGCTCTTGGACGAGTCGGGCAGTCCCGTGCCCGAGCATCCCTGCCACGGAAACGACGGGAACGCCCCGGGCAAGGGCGAGCGATGTCGCGCTATGACGCAAACCGTGGATTGTCAATCCTTCGATCCCTGCCGCTCGACAAATCGGCCCGAACTCTCGCTGGCGCAGGTTTGAGCGGCGTGGGTGA
>JBEKHC010000187.1:0-3409 GCA_050012475.1 Candidatus Velthaea sp. | reverse complement strand
ACGAGCAGATCGAACCGGCCTTTTCCTTCGAGATCGGCGAATTCGACCTTCAAGCCAAACTGGCCGAAATGCGTTGCGCAGCGAATCTCGTGTTCAAGCTGGCGCATATCACGATCCAATTTCAGATTGTCGACGACGGTCGATCGGAGCCGATTGACGCCGCTTGCAGAGAGGGACCGTTTTGCCCGATTGACGCCCGCGATCAGTGATGCGGCACGAACCGCCGTTGCGTCATTGATGTCGAGAAAGAAGGGACTCTTGTTATCGTGGGCGAACTTCATAAACTGCAACTGGAAAAAGTAGCGGTCGCCGTAGATAGCGCTCACTTCCGCGGGGAGCCCCGAAAGTCGCTTTATTACCTTGTGAATCTCCTTATCGAGATCGCTGGCACCGGCGAAGTCGATGAACTCAGCAAATTCGCGAGGAAAGTCGGCTTGTGTTAGTGAGGGCCTTACCTCGGCCTGCAAGGGTATTCCGGAAGCTCGTTGCAGGAGCAGCGGGTAAGGCATTGGTCTGCCAAGCTCCCAACCCTGCAAGGTGCGAACCGGCACGCCGAGACGTATCGCAGCTTCGATCTGCGAGTAACCATTGCGGGAGCGCCATTCCTTGAGTGCATCCGCCGTCGCAACGGTCGGAGGATTCGCCAGAAGTCGTCGGACATCTGCAACAGAGAACCGCATCTCGCACCGTACGCAAATTGCGTATTCCATATATACGCAATTTGCGTAGAGGACAACAAGAAGAAATGGCATCCGCTTCGATGCCGTCGTTCGCGGCCGACCGAACTTCCAACCGTAGAAGCTCTGCGCCGATGAATACGTGGGATGATCGCGATTGTCGTCACAGAGAGGCCGCCGACCCGCCGCGCCGCTCGGGCCCGGGTTTGGGCGACACCATTCCACAGGAAGGTTGCCGTCGCGCTGAATGCGCGACCGCGAAGGCCAGAATTCACGGCGGCGGCCCAATGAAGTCGTTCTCAGAGAAGCGAAATGACGGCGCTCGCTGCCACCGCATCCAGAGCGTCGACGATGAATGCCGAATAGTAGCGCTCAATCATTTCGCTCGAAGTGTCGTGAAGCGCTGCGACCAGTCGGACCGGTAGGTTCTTGCGCAGCCCGCGCACGATCGAACTGTGACGCAGCGCGTAGGCCGTCACGTCATCGGAAAGACCGGCGCGCCGGACGATGGCGCGAAAGGGGTCCGACAGCTCCGCCGGTTGCCAGCCTCGCCGCGCGGCCTTTTTCCATTTGAGACCGCCCGCGCGCACGTAGCCCCACCGCATAAAAAGGAGGTCGCGAGCCGGCCGGCCTCGGGCTCCAAGCGCTAGCGTTTGCACGGCGTCGGGCTCGATGGGTACGGCGATCGGAGGTCGATTGCGATTGCCCCGACCCTTGTTGCTGGAAGGCACCATGAGCCGCTTCAGATCGGGCAGGAGCGCGGCCACGGGGGCACGCGCGAGCTGACTGAAGCGCGCTCCGGTCGTGGCCAAGCCGACAACGAGCCGATGCAAATCGCCGTCCCAATCCTCCTCTTCGTCGATTTCCCGAGCCGCGCGGATCAAGGCGCGCACGTCGTCGTCCGGCAAGATGATGCTCGGCCGCTCGGTGTCGGCCGGCGGATCGTTCCGCGTAATCGCGAACCCATCTTTGATCTCGATGATGAAGCGATCTGGGAGCCGTTCGCCATGTCGTACCCGGGCGTCGTTCAAGGCGGCGCGAAAATCGCTGGAAATGCGACGCACAGTGGTTTCCGCCAGTTTCTTCGCGCGCAGGCGGACCCGCCACGACGAGATGTCGTTGGCGCGCAGATCGTGAAGCGTCTTTGCGCCGATCGCAGAATCGGAAACCACATGCGCGCGCAAGCGGGCGCGGGTAATCTTTGACTCCTTGCCGAGCTTCGCCGCCTGGCGCGCCTCGATCGCAGCGCTGTAGTCTTCGCAGGCCGTCGTCACGCTCGGAACCGGTCCGGCCGCGGCGGCGCGATCCTCACGTCGCGCCGCGGCTACGAAGACGCGGGCCGCGCTCGCAGCCTGGGCGAAACTGAGGACGTCGGCGCCGTCGGCCTCCAGCACGTCGTCGGCAGTGGCGAGCGGCGCCTGGCGATAGCCGGCGCCGCTGCGCCAGCGCACCATCCACCGCCCCGCCCGGTCGCCCTTGCGGTAGCCGAGATGGACGTCGGGGTCGATTGACCGCCAATGGAGCCCCTCGGGCAAGTGCGATCGCGCATTGCGCGTCGTGATCGTCGCCTCGTGCAGCCGGCGTCCCATTCTCTGACCAAAGTCGTCAACTATTCGTCAAATATATAGCCCCGCACGCCGCTGGACAACCCTGGCCTCAGAATCATATAAATCAGTAAGTTAACTGATTTGCACATAATTGCTGTGGATAAAAATCAGTGTGACCTCAATTCTCCGAAGGCAGAGGCCACAGGTTCGAATCCTGTCGGGTGCGCCATTTGCCGTCCGAGGCCTTCAGCGAAACGGCGTTCCCGCCGGCCAGGTCGACCTGCCGGCCGCAGGCGGTCAGGCTTGACGCACTTCTGTTCCCCAGTTCAACTCGCCGATAGGCCGGCGAGCGGGCGGCAGGTTGGCGCCGCGCGACGACGACAAGTCCGGCGGCCGTTTCATTCTCGGCGCCTACGCCTTGAACGCGCGGGCGCCGTCGCGCCGGCGGCTGCGCCGCGGGGTTCGCCGAGCGGCGGTTCATCTTCGGGTCGAGTGGAGAGGCTGAATGACCAAGCGGCCAATCACAGTCGACGTCTTGCGCATTCCGACCGCGGGGCCGGGCGACGTTTCGGGGCTTTTGAAACTGATCGACAGCGGCGAAGTTGCGCCGTCGGAGATCATCGCCGTGCTCGGCAAGACCGAAGGCAACGGCGGCGTGAACGATTTCACCCGCGAGTACGCGGTCGCGGCGTTGCGGGAAGCGCTCGCGCCGCGGCTTGGCCTGGCGCCGCGACAGGTCGAGGAAAGAATCGCCTTCGTGATGTCGGGAGGCACGGAGGGCGTGCTGAGCCCGCACATCACGGTGTTTGCGCGGGGTTCGGGCGCGAGCGGCGCTGAGGGGACGACAAGCGGCAAGCGGCTCGGCGTCGGCATAGCCCATACGCGCGATCTTCTGCCGGAAGAAATCGGTCGGACGCCGCAGATCGAAGAAACGGCGAAAGCGGTCCATTTGGCGATGCGAGACGCGGATATCGACGACCCTGCCGACGTGCATTTCGTGCAGATCAAATGCCCGTTGCTGACCAGCGAACGCGTCGAGGCCGCCGGCAAGCGCGGGCGAAAGACGATCACGGCGAGCGGCTACGCGTCGATGGGATATTCACGCGGCGCTTCCGCGCTCGGCGTCGCCCTGGCGCTGGGCGAGATCGAACGCGTCGCCGAGGAGCAGGTGCTGAAAGACTGGAG
>JBEKHC010000186.1:0-5601 GCA_050012475.1 Candidatus Velthaea sp. | reverse complement strand
GCACGTCGGCGTGCTTGGGATTCCCTAATGTGATGCGCGCAACCATCGCGACGAGCGCGGCGCCGAGTGCGCCGACGATCGTCGCCGCGCTGCCGCCGCCGGGCGTCGGCTGCGCCGAAGCGAGCCGGTTGAGATACGCTTGCAAATCCAGCACGGCAACGCTTACGTGACCGGCGATCCGGCCGCCTCCGCCGCTTCCTTTGCCAGGGATGCACTGATTTCGCCCTGGACGTCGTCGCTACGCGGCTCATTTGCTGAAGCAAACGTCGCCGCTATGCTCCTCGCCAGGACGAGATCAGAGCATCCCGAAGACGGATGCCGCGCGGCGGGCGTCGAACGGTCGCACGTCCGTTTTCGATTGTTTCAAAGATCAGCGGCACCAATCACCCTCACCTCAGGAGCAATTTGTGCCCGTAATCGAACAAACACTTGGCGACGTCAAGGACGTCGCCCTAGCGGACTATGGCCGTTCGCGCATCGAGTGGGCGGCGACGTTCATGCCGGTCCTCGCGCAGATCAGCGACCGCTTCGCGAAGACCCGCCCGCTCGCCGGCGTACGCATCGGCGCCTGCCTGCACGTCACGACCGAAACCGCGAATCTGATGCTGGCGCTCAAAGCCGGCGGCGCGGATATCACGCTGTGCGCGAGCAATCCGCTCTCGACTCAAGACGACGTCGCGGCCGCGCTGAGCAAGCACTATCAGATCCCGACGCATGCGATCAAAGGCGAAGACAACGCCACTTACTACAAGCACATCGAGTCGGTGATCGCGACCAAGCCGCACATGTCGATGGACGACGGCTGCGATCTGGTGACGACGATCTATTCCAAACACAACCACCTGCTGCGCGACATGATCGGCGGCTGTGAAGAGACCACCACGGGCGTGATCCGGCTGCACGCGATGGAGAAGGACGGCGTCCTGCCCTTCCCGGTCATCGCGGTCAACGACGCGCTCACCAAGCACATGTTCGACAACCGCTACGGCACCGGCCAGTCGACGATCGACGGCATCATCCGTGCGACCAACGTGCTGATCGCGGGCCACACGCTCGTTGTCGTCGGCTACGGCTGGTGCGGCCGCGGCGTTGCCTCCCGCGCCAAGGGCCTGGGCGCCCACGTGATCGTCACCGAGATCGACCCGCGCAAGGCGCTCGAAGCGGCGATGGACGGATTTCAAGTGATGCCGATGGCCGAGGCCGCCAAGCTGGGCGACATCTTCGTGACCGTTACCGGCAACTATCACGTGATCCGCAAAGAGCACTTCGAGGTGATGAAGAACGGCGCGATCGTCGCCAACTCCGGTCACTTCAACGACGAGCTCGACCTCACGGCGCTCGAGGACATGAAAGTCGAGAAGACGCAGCCGCGTAACTTCGTCGATTCGTACAAGCTCGCCGACGGCCGTTCGGTTCGCGTGCTGGGTGAAGGCCGGCTCATCAATCTGGCAGCCGGCGAAGGCCATCCGGCCGCGGTGATGGATATGTCGTTCGCCAATCAAGCGATGGCGGCGGCCTACCTCGCGCAGAACTATAAAACGCTGGATAAAAAAGTGTATTCCGTGCCCGACGAGATCGATCAGGAAGTCGCATCGCTCAAGCTCGCGGCCATGCACATCGGGATCGATACGCTCACGCCCGAGCAGGTCAAGTACATGGCCTCGTGGTCGGAGGGCACCTAGGGTGGCACTCCAGCGTTTGTTCACCTCCGAGTCGGTCACGGAGGGCCATCCCGACAAGGTGGCCGATCAAATCTCCGACGCCGTGCTCGATGCGATCCTCAAAGACGATCCGCTGGGCCGCGTCGCGGTCGAGACGTTCGCGATCACCGGCCAGATCCACATCGCCGGTGAAGTGACCACCAGCACCTACATCGACATTCCCAAGATCGTGCGCAAGACGATCGCCGACATCGGCTACACCAAGTCGTCGGTCGGCTTCGACGCCGAAACGTGCGGCGTGAGCGTGTCGATCGACGAACAGTCGCCCGATATCGCGATGGGCGTCGACCGCTCGTACGAAGTGAAGGAGTCCGGCGGCGAGGATGCGTTTGCGCTGACCGGTGCCGGCGATCAGGGGATGATGTTCGGTTACGCGTGCCGCGAGACGAGCTCACTCATGCCGCTGCCGATCGTGCTCGCGCACGACCTCAAAATCGCAGGTCACCGTCGAGTACGACGGCGACCGGCCGGTGCGCGTCGACACCGTCGTCATCTCGACGCAACACGATCCCGACGTGCCGCTCGACGTGATCCGGCGCGAAGTCACCGAAGGCATTATCGATCAAGTCGTCCCCAAGGGTTTGCGCGACAACAAGCTGCGCGTGTTCGTGAACCCCACCGGCCGGTTCGTCGTCGGGGGTCCCAAGGGCGATGCCGGGCTCACTGGACGCAAGATCATCGCCGACACGTACGGCGGGATGGCGCGTCACGGCGGCGGGGCGTTCTCGGGCAAGGATCCCACCAAGGTCGACCGGTCGGCGGCGTACGCGGCGCGCTACGTGGCCAAGAACGTCGTCGCGGCGGGTCTGGCCGACCGCTGCGAGGTGCAGGTCGCGTACGCGATCGGCGTCGCGTCTCCGGTTTCGGTGCTGGTCGAGACGTTCGGAACGAATAAGGTCGACGAGCCGCGCATCGCCGAGCTCGTGCGCACGCATTTCGATCTGCGTCCGGCGGCGATCATCCACAACCTCAATCTGCGCCGGCCGATCTACCTGCAGACCGCGGCCTACGGCCACTTCGGCCGTCCGGACCTCGATCTGCCGTGGGAGAAGACGGACAAGGCCGAGGAGCTGCGCAGCGCTGCGGGGCTCAAGGGTAAGGTGGACCGGGAGCTGGCGCCGCTTACGGCGTAGCGGCTCGCGCTCTCAAACATTCCTCGAAGGCGGGCATCGTGCGAGCGGTGCCCGTCTCTGCGCATAGCGGAGCCTTCATTCGCGGCGGTTATTAGCTCAGGAACGGCGTCGGCCCGGGAATTAACGCCAGCGATGCGGCTGCGGACGCCGGAAGGTTCGTTTCTCGTGGCCGTACTTTTTGAAAACCGCTCGTCACCATAAACGATGACCAGCTCGTGCGCGTCGCGCGCAATAGGCGGCCGCATAGGTACGAGACTACAAAAAGAAAGTTGGCGGCAACGCCTTTCACTGGAACGCTGCCTTCTCAATCGGCCCGCTCTTCGTGTTTACGCTCCGGATGCCTCGTGGGTGACCCAGGCTCCAATCGATGCGCTCACGCGGACCTGAGCGTCGGGTTTTGGCCGTTGAGCCCGACGTGGCGATCGAAGTGAAGTCCGACACGGGCGAATTCACGAATGTCGCTGCAAAAGTCGGTATACATCGAACGCGGCAGTACCTACGCCGTGGCAATCGACCCGACGACCCGCGAAGTCATTCAACGCGGCGCCGCACCCGCGGTCTCGTGCTAGACTTCGACGCGATTATCGATGCGTGACGTTTGCACCACCACGCTGCGATATCGACGATGCCAAATCCACGCGTCTTGCATTCCAGCGTCGTCGACGTTCGCCCGTAACGCCGACCCAGTTCAAATCATCCGCTCATGGCTCTCAGCGCGCCGGGCGGGATCGTGTCCTCGGGGTCCATCGATCGAGCCGCCGCGCTTTTTCCGCAGAGCATTCTCTGGGCTTCGTTCGGGCGATTCGAGTCAAAGGGGGTTGAAGGCCGACAACTGGTAGAGTGTTCCAGTCGATTTACCCAAGCTTAGTAGGCGTATGAATCGATCGCTACGAAGCGCATGGGCAAGATCGAGCGTGTTCCGTCAATCGTTGTAGAAGGGCATGTCGTTAAACATCGGATGATGGAGACCCCGGATCATTTGGCCCAATGATAGAGATGTTTAATCTCCGATGCTCCTAAATGCACAAAGTCGTTACGTTTGGCTCCTAAAATAACACCTCCGTGACGCACCTCACGTTGGGATAGCGAGAGGCGCTATGGATATGCGCCTCTCGCAGTGCCATTAATGAAATAGGCTCGCTCGCAGACAGAAACTTCGTTTCCTCGATATCATGACTAACAGATCTTCTTGAGTTCTGCTGTTAGGCGCCACTAAGCGTTGTTTACAAATCAAAGAGTCTTTTGTCCCTACTGGCACACGAGGCGACGTGCTAGTGTTGCCGTATCGAATTTATCACTCGGCGTTCTTGTGAAACATGAGATAGCCTTTGCCGATTTTTGTCTGGCCCTCACCAGGCGGAAATTGCTTGACTAGTCAGACTGTTCCCAACATGCACATCGGCTTGCTCAAGCTACGTTGACTTGGAAAGGTCGGCCGGTGCCCCTGATGCACGCTCGTCTCTATCCGTTTAAATATGCTTTGATGTTGGCGTTCATGAATTTGTTGAGCGGTGGGACGCCTGGAGAATGCGTATCGGATGTCTAGTCTCGCGGGAGACATTGTCGGTAGTGCTATTCCGACGCCGGCCGATGTTGCGGCTTCCGTCGCTTCACGGTCGGCCGGGCATGCAACATCAATCGTTTTTCCGTATGGACTGATATTTCGCGAAGATCTGCGTTATGCTCGGCTTCGTCGGGCGTTCGATATAGCGGCGGCCGCTGCCGCACTCGTCGCTCTATCGCCCGTGATTCTGGCAGCGAGTGTAGCGATCGTTGCCGAGGACGGCGGCCCGATATTCTTTTGTCAGCGTCGCGTGGGCCGGTTCGGCCGACTCTTCATTATGTATAAATTGCGAACGATGCGCAAAGAAAAGTGCATCGATGGATTGGCCCCTTCGTCCCGGCTCGATCCACGGGTCACTCGAATCGGTCATTGGCTTCGTCGTTTTTCGATTGACGAGATTCCGCAACTTGTCAACGTAATTCGGGGCGACATGGCTTTCGTTGGGCCGCGGCCCGAAATGCCGTTCGTCGTTCGCAAATACGAAGATTGGCAGAATCTTCGCCATTTAGTTACGCCCGGGATTACGGGCCTCTGGCAGGCTACCTGCCGTAAGACGGTTCCGTTGCATTCGCCTGAAGCTACGCTATTGGATCTGGATTATATTCGCCGAGCGTCACATTTAACGGATGCGCTAATGATCGTCAAAACGATAAGCGCATTGGTTTCTAGCGAGGGAGCATATTAGTATTCTAGTTAACGCGGCGCACGACCTTGTGGTGGCAACGTGCTGACTCTCGTTACAGGCGGCGCCGGATTTCTGGGCAGCCACCTTGTCGACACGCTGATCTCGCGCGGCGACGAGGTCATCATTGCCGACAACCTTTCAAGCGGATCGTTGCGGAACGTCGACGATGCGCTCCGTTCCGGTCGGGCCACCTTCGTCTATCTCGACGTTGCGCAGCCGTTGGGCCAAATCCATTTACTCATCGATAAGGCGGCTGGTTTTCGTCCGATCGGCCGGATATTTCACTTGGCATCGCCGGCGAGTCCGGAAGCCTATGGTGCGCGCCCATGGGAAACGATGTGCGTCAACGCCATCGGCACAATGGCGTTGATCGATCTTGCGATCGAAAATAGCGCGCGCCTGGTTTTCGCATCGACTTCTGAAATCTACGGCGATCCGCTGGTTCATCCACAACCGGAGTCCTACTTCGGCAATGTCGACCCGATCGGTCCTCGCGCA
>JBEKHC010000185.1:0-3469 GCA_050012475.1 Candidatus Velthaea sp. | reverse complement strand
TACCGCGACGCCCGCTGCCCGGGCTAAGGACGTCGGGCTGTGCCGCGTTCCGTAAATTATCAGACCCTCGATCTCCTCCCGGCAAATCGGAGCAAACTCTGGCTGCGGAAGGTTTGACCGGCGGGGTACCTGCCGGTCACGCTCGTTAAGACGAAGCGGGTAGCTTTGGGCTGTGCCGCGCTTTGAGCGCTTCGAGGGCGAGCGGCCCGAGCTCGACGCGACCATTTGAACCTCTGATTTGCTTTCAACGGCCCTCAAACAGGCCGCTAACTTCCGATAGCGCTGTTTTGATGGACACGGAGAACTTTTTCAGGTCAATATCCTGCATTCGAGCGGATATGCAACCCTGACACGCCCGCGAGTTCGGGCGAACCTAGGAGACACCGACCAACCGACGGCGGGCGACTTCGGGACGACTGCAAGCGTTAGCGGTTTCTCCGATCGTAAATCGGCTGACGAGTAACTCGAGTTCGGCTGCCTGATCGCGCAGCGAGCGTGCCGTCGTATCGATTTCTGAGATTCCGTTTACGAGCAACCTGGTTGATACGGAAGCGTCATTCGCTGCCGTTGCGTTCTGGGCGGCCGTCGTTGCGATTGGGACCATCACGTTCGTGATGTGATCGGTCGTGCCGCGCATCTCGGACGCTGCCGCGGCGTTCTCTTCGACAGCCGCCGATGCGCTCGCCATATTTTCCGTTACGCTCAGCGATGCAGCGCGCATCTCGTGCGCCCGGACGGCGAGGCTTTCGGCGACGCTCGTCGTCGTCGTGATCGCGGCTCCGACCGTACGCAGCGCTTTTGAAGCGCGTTCTGAGACGGCAATCCCCGCATCCATCGACATCGAGGACGTTCGCATCGCGTCGGCTGCCGCAACGGTCTCGCGCTTGATGTCGCTCAAGATCGTGGAAATCTCCTTGGTCGCCGTACGGCTACGTTCGGCTAACTTGCGGACTTCATCGGCCACGACGGCGAAGCCACGGCCGTGATCGCCGGCGCGTGCTGCCTCGATCGCTGCATTGAGGGCGAGCAGATTGGTTTGGTCGGCGATGTCTTCGATCGTGTCGACGATCTCCTCGACCTTCGAGGAGCGCTCTTCGAGGCTGGACATGGCGCTGGCGGCCTTAGTTGATACCGTCTTGAGTTGTGCAATCGTGCTGCCGGTTTCGCTCACCGCCTGGGTTCCGGCGCTCGCTTCTGTCGACGCTTCACGTGCGGCCTTGGTCAAGGTCGCGCCTTGCGTGGAGAGATCGCCGATTCCGTTATCGAGATTTTGCAGTGCTCCCGTCGTCTGCATAATCGCCGCAGCTTGATTTGCAGCAACCGTTGCGATTTGCTCGGCAGTACGACTAAGCTCCTCGATCGCCGCTGCCGTATCGGCGATTTGGCCGGCTTGGGCCTGCGCACCGGTGGAAACGAGATCGACGGCCTGGGCGACTTGGTCGATGGCGACCGTGGACTCCCGTGCTGCCGCGGAGGTTTGATCCGACGCCGCGGCCAGCGACTTGCTTGCTAAGGCGACGCCCGATATGAGTTCGCGTAAGTTCCCTAGCCCGGTCGTCAAATGTTGGCCCATCTTGGCAAGGTCCGCGGCTAGAGCATCGTACGAATTGGCGACTGCAGCTATTTCATCCGAACCGCCATCACTAATTAGTGTGCGTTTGGAGATAAACGACGCCCGCAGGTCGCCCTGCGCCAAACGGTCAAGCGCATTGGAAAGTTCGGTAAAATCTTCGGTTGCCATTTGCGCGAGCGCGCTCGACACGCGGCCCAACCGTTTGGACATGCGCCGTGAAAGCAGCACCGTGACGATCGCCGTTACGACGATGGTCGAGGCCGAGACGCCCAGCATGATAAGGTTGAGTCGAGCAAGGCTCGCGTCGAAACCGGCGGACGCCTCTGCCGCGGCGCTCGTCGCCGCATCCGTTATCGTGGCAAGAACCGGATCGAGGGCCGCCTGCCCCGCGTTTACCTTGCGGAACTCCGCGGCAGTCGGTGCGTACCGTCCGGTCTTTCGACCCTTGAAATAGAAGCCCATCACCGCATCGCGATCCGCTCGGGTAAGCCCTTCGATCTCCGCACAGCCCGTGTTGATCCCTTCAACGAGTATTGGGAAACGCCGGATCTCCGCACCGATGCCGGGAAGCAGGGCGGCATGTACAACGATATAGGCGACGTCGAGCCGGGCCGCGTTCATCGCTTCGATGCGCTCCGCTGTATACCGCGACTTGCCGGTCAGGACATATCCGCGCGTTGCGAACCGCAGCAGGGTTATTTTGCCTGCGACATGCTGCACTTTGGCACGCAGGTCGCCCTTGGCAGCTAATTCTTGTTTTGCCGAATCGAGCTGCGCGAACCCGAGCGAAACGGAACCGGCGACGAGAACGAGGGCGACGATCGGCACGGCGAACGCTGCTGCCAGCTGGCCGGCAAGTGCAAGTCTCATATAAAAATGTTCGGCAGCACAAGGCTTGACGTTAACCGATCGCATGCGCTAGGCGACGACGAAAGGCCACTCCACCATCTCTCGCCGCCGGAATGGGGCATATCAGCCTAACCAGCCACTACGTCCTAAAGCAGAACAAGAAGGCGACCAGACCATTAGCGCTGGTCCGGCGGTCACCATCGGATTGAGCCGCGGTACCGCCCATCTCGCGAGCCGCATCGTCGGCCCTGCCGTTTATGTGGTTGCGATCTGCACGCGATACTCGAGGGTGGCGGTCACACCATTGCCGTAGAAGCCACCTTCGACCGGCATTGTGTCGGCCTGGTCCGGGGCTGCGCACAAGGCCACATGGCCGTCGGTCACGGTAATGCCATGGGTGGGATCGAAGCCGCGCCAGCCCACGCCGGGTAGAAACACTTCGGGCCAGGCATGCAGATGCCGCTGCCCGTCGGGCGTGTCGGCCCGAGCCTGGTAGCCGCTCACGAACCGCGCGGCGATCCCGAGGCTACGGCTGGCAGCCATAAACAGCACCGTGAGATCGCGGCAGGCACCGCGGCCGATGGCCAGCGTATGGGCCGGCGCCTGAGCGGCGCCTTCCGGTCGTATGCGACGTTCCAGCCGGGTGAACAGCGTCTGGCTCAGATGGTCGAGGAAGGGCAGGGCTGCCCATTCGCGTTCCGCTGCGAGAGCAGCCGCGAAGGCCTCAACGGCGGCGTCGCACTCGCCGACACGGCGGTAGTTCGCCAGCACGTCGTGCGGGCTCGATGACCAGGGCAGCCGAGGCAGTCCGAGATCGAACAACGGCGCTGCCGAGAGGTTCTCCAGATCGAAGCGACTCTCGATGCGTAAGAGATCCGAGAGACCATCGAAACTCACATGCGTGACCCGGTTGCCGAAGCGGTCCGTCGAATCATGCCGCGCGGCCGGGGCGGGGTCAACAGTAAGGCTGGCGGTCAGAATGCGGCAACCGTCAGGACGCGGGTTGAGCCGCAGCACGTGCGGCGCGAGCCCGACTGGCGTGGGGTA
>JBEKHC010000184.1:0-3659 GCA_050012475.1 Candidatus Velthaea sp. | reverse complement strand
ACGCCCTGCGGCCGGCGGACGCTCAGGGCGTCGATCGCGTCTTTCCCATGAGCGCCTGGAATGCGTGGGACCGGGTCCGGCGGGCGGCCCGCGCGGCCGGTCTCGAGGCGTTGGTCTCGCCGCATTTCCTACGCCACTCGCACGGGACGCACGCCTTGCGCCGGGGTGCGGATCTCGCCACCGTGCGCGAGACGCTGGGCCATGCGTCGCTGACGACCACCGGCCGCTACCTGCACGCCCGGCCCGAGAAATCCAGCGGCGATTACCTCGCCGTTTGAGCGGAAGAAGAAGAAGGTCGTGCACGCGGAACACGACGGGAAGCACGATGGTCACGGAGGAGTCGTCTAAGCATGGCAGTCCACGCCAGTGACCCCCCAACAAGCGCCGTTGCGACCCCCGTGCGCTTCACCTTTGACGACTACGTCAGATACACTGAGGAGCATGCCGGCGACTTCGAGCTGCGCGACGGGGTCATCGTAGCGATGGCGCCCGAAGGCGACGCTCACATGTTGACGCGGAACACGCTCGATCGGTACTTGCATCGGACCTTAGATCCGGCAAGATACTCGGCGTTCACCGAATCGTCGTTTCCCTGTTTAGGGTGGGCCGAAGGGCCACGTCCTGACAACTTTGTGGCGCGCGGCGCGCTGCTCGACGAGGGGCGGCGCCCCGTTGCGGCGGACATCGCGCTGATCATCGAGATCGCTTCCGATGAAGCGCGGCTGAAGGACGACCGGAACAAGACCGAGACGTATGCGTCGGTCGGCGTTCCCGAATATTGGATCGTCGATCTGCTTCACCGCAGCGTTCTCGTCCATCGGGAGCCCCAGGGAATCAACTACACCTTCATCGAGACGAGACGACCAGGCGAGACGATAACGGCGGTGGCGGTCGATGCCTTGACGATCGCCGTTGACCTGTTACTGCGCCATGCCCGCTCGTCTTAAAGTTCGCACGTCCGGCCCGTCATAAGGCTGCTCAGGGCGTAGGGAAATCCGCAGTGGAATCGACGAATCCGACATTGTTTCCAGCCAGTGGTGCGTTCTTCGGGCATCTCCGTCTATCGTAATCGTTTCACCAAGACAGATAAAGCGGGGGTCGTTTAGCGCTTGGGATAACTGCGGCTTCGGCACCGGCAGTACACGCTTACGCCAACACTGCCAGCGGCAAGGCCAGGCCGCCACGCACCTCGAGCGGTCTTGAGACCAAGCTCAATCAGCCAACTGGGATTTATGTCGGAATTGTGAAACGAGATTCTGAAAGCTGCTTTCCCGCGCCTGCGATCGAATAAAGCTGTCGTGAAGGAGGGTCCATGAGATTCCGGCGGCCATGGCTTTTCAGCCTCACGCTGTTTTGCGGAATGCTGTCGGCGACAATGCAATGCTGTCTCGCGCAGACGATGGTGCCGTGGCTCACGCGCGCAGTCGACAATTCGCGCAGCGGATGGAACGCGAAGGAAACGGTGCTGACGCAGGCGTCGGTTGCGACCAAGGGCATCGTGCGGGCTACGATCGTTCCGGTGATGGGGGATGCGCGCGGGATGGAAGCGCAACCACTGATTCTGCCAAACGTGCAAACCGCGCGCGGCACCCGCGACGTGATGGTGCTCCCGTCGATGGCGGACGTCGTGCGCGGCGTCGACGCAAACGATGGGTCCGGTATTTGGCAAGTCACGCTGGGAACGCCGGTCAACGGGTCGTTGCAAATTGACGAGCATAACGTCAACGATCACTGGGGCTGCATCTCGACGGGCGTGATCGACCCGGCTTCCCAACACCTGTACCAAGTCTGCTGGGTTTCGCCCGATAATACCGGGAACGCGCTAACGGCACGATATTACATGTTCGTGCTCAACGTGGCGGACGGAAGTCAAGCGGTGGCGCCGGTTCTCATCCAGGGCACCAGTCAAGGACAAGACTTTAACGCGCAGATGCGCAAACAGCGCTCGTCGCTCGTCGAGACGAACGTCAACGGAGTAAAGACGGTCTTCGGCTGTTCCGGGACGACCTATGAAGTTGGTCCCGGATCCGCCGGCTTTTGCTTTGCTTTTGACGTGGCGAGCAATGCCGTGACTGCGATGCTGGCAACGACAGCCGGGAACGGCGCGGGCATATGGATGGCCGGGCAAGGCGCACCTGCAGACGCTCAGGGTAACCTCTACGTCCTCACCGGAAACGGTGCTTTCGACGGTGTCACGCAGTTCGCCGAATCGTTTCTCAAGCTGCAATACGTGCCGCCTTCCGGAGGGAATCCGGCCTCTTTGCAGGTTGCAGATCACTGGACGCCCTGGACCGACGCATCGCGAACGGGAGGCCAACCGCTGGCGGAGCAGCGTGTCGCGGGCATCAGCGCGGCTTCCCAAGCGGTCGCGCCCGTCAATGGTCAGACGAACCTGGCGCTACAAAACGCGAAGACGCAAACGACGGTCAACGCGCAAGGTGTGCCAGTGCAGCTCGTTTATCCGGCGATGCCGATGAGCGAGTGGGCCGACGAGGATTGGGCCTCGGCCGGGCCAGCCTGCATCTTCGCCATCGACGTTTGCATCGCGACCGGAAAGGACGGCATCGCGTATCCGATCAAGACCGCGAACCTCGGGGGCACGACGGTCACCGACCTCGCCAATCCGGCGGCGAATTGCCGGAAGCTGGCGGCACCTCCCGTCTGGCTCACGATCGACCCGGGGCCGGTTAATCCCTGCCCGCCCAATCCTCAAACGCTGAACTTCCTCCCGTGGGGCGACACCGCGCATCTCCACATGACGCCCGTGCAGTATTTTGATCCGCTGCTGCAGTCGTGGACGATCTTCGCCTGGGGAGAAAATGCCCAACTTCACAAATGGTCGGTCGGGCCAACCGGTCAGCTCACGTACATCGCGCAAAGCAACGAATACGCGAGCTCCGATGTGCGCGGCAATGCACCGGGCGGCATGCCGGGCGGATTTTGCTCCGGAGCGAGCAACGGCGCCGATCCGAACTCGGCGATCCTCGTGTGCACGATTCCGTACGGTGACGCAAACGCCAACGTCGTCAGCGGGCGACTGTTGGTGTACGATCCAGTGCACCTGGCAGCGGATGGCTCGCTACGGGTCCTGTGGGACTCGCAGAACTTTGCGATTTCGTTCGTTTACAACAAATTCGATCCGCCCGTAATCGACGGCGGCCAGATCTACGTGCCCAATTACAATGGCGGCGTGGATGTTTATCAACTTGTCAAGTAAGGCTATCAGTAATCAACGTTGACGCAGGTCACGCCGCCCTGTCTCACGCGTTAACCTGACGGAGATAGCGTCCGGTGGTCGTCAGGGAGGCGTGGCCGAGCGTTTCCCGGACGGTGGCGAGTTCGGTGCCCCGGTGCAGGGCGTGTGTCCCGTGCGAGTGGCGCAGAAAGTGCGGCGACACCCGTGCTTCGTCGCGCTCTGACGCGCCGGCCATCGCGACGACGTAGCCATCGTGAAGCTCGTAGCGGATTAGCTGCTGCTCTTCCCAATCCAAGTACGCCTCGAACGTCTGGAAACGGCGGGGTTCGGTTGCGGTCTCGTGGTCCATCGGTCCCTCGGGTCGTATGTGATTATGTCAAGCGCAGAAGAGGTGCCCTCACGGGAGTCGGGCGTCGACGATCTCCAGCAGCGGCGGTTCTTCGTCGAGGGTCGCGGCGGCGAC
>JBEKHC010000183.1:0-3704 GCA_050012475.1 Candidatus Velthaea sp. | reverse complement strand
ATCCGTAGCGGCCGCCCGCAACAGAACCGCAAGCTCACGCAAAAGCGCATCGCCGTTGGCATGCCCATACAAATCATTCCAACTTTTAAAGCGGTAGACCGGTTCCAAGTGCGCACAACAATCGCAGAGGACCGGCACGCCGCCCAGGATCGGGCGCGCATTGTCAGCGGGGGAGAAGATGACGGCTGATCGTCAATGCCGCCCCATCGGTGGCCTGGATGCCATGCGTGAGACCTTTCACGCCCTCACTAATAAGTCCGGTCCAACGGCCTCACCTAACGTTGACACAGAGGGGTGACGTGCGTAGGATTTTGGACGCGGCACGAGACGGTTTCGATGCGATGGCTGCTGAATGGGAGCGGATGCAAGGTGAAGAAAAATGAAAAACCGGCAAGTGTAGGAGCACAGACACCGAGATTGACGCCGCGATCGCACGCGGTAAGCTCTACGAACAGCATCGCCCCAAGGCGATCGCTGCAGAGTTTAACAGCAAAGCCGACGCACTCACAATCACCCTGCGACTGGTGTCCAGTTGACGATTCCGCGTAAGCTTTCTGCAGGGGTTGGAAGACGCTGATCCTCGGGACGTAGCGCACGTTGAGATCGACGACCACGGCTCGGCACTGCACTGGCCGACGCTCGAGGTCGACCACTACGTGCTGGGCCCTGTCGATGGTATTTTCGGTACGCGCAAGTGGATGGCCACGATTGGCATGACTGGCGGAGCCGCAAGTACTCCGGCAAAGCGCGAGGCGGCTCGCAAAAACGGCAAAAAAGGCGGCCGCCCGCGGACACGCACTGTCGCGTAAGGCTCTGCTCGTTCATAAGGGAGCGCCCGGCTGTCGGCCCGATCCGATGAGCACGGCAATCTCTACGCCTGACGCCGCGCAACCGCGACGCCGTTGGGGACCGCGCGATCCGCAACGCGCGGATTTCGGCACGATGCCGCTTGACCGTACGGGCGAGAGCGGTATCGTACGATGCGACCTCACCGTGCAGCGAACTGATGCACCAGCGCATCGATCATCTCTGGATCGATCTCGGCGTCGGATCGAGCGAAGCGCCCGGCATCGCGAAAAAACGCGAGCAGAGCGGCGAACGTCAGTTGATTGGCGAGATTCTTGCTTTCGACGAGGCCGCGCTTCGCCGGCAAAAGCGTCCATCGTTCGCGCGGTTGTTCGATGTCGATATCGAACACGAGAAGATTACCGCGCCGATGAATACGGCAACCAGCGACACAGCGTTGGAACCGACACACCAAGGTCACAGCCGTCGCGGTGACGCCGGACAGCCGCCGGGCGGTGTCGGCCTCCCACGACAAGACGCTCAAGGTGGGAGCTCGAGAACGGCAGGACGCTGCAGACCCTGTCCGGGCACACGGTCCACGCCGTAGCGGTGACGCCGGACGGCCGGCGCGGTGTCGCTTCAACGACCAGACGCTCAAGGTGTGGGAGCTCGAGAACGGCGCGATACTCGCCACCTTTTAATGCGAGGCTAACGTGGGGTGTTGCGCTTTGGCGAGGAACAGCACCGTCGTTGCGGGTGACGCTGGCAGGCAAGTCTACGTCCTGGCGCTCGAAGAGTAAACTGATCCTAGCGCATGATCTCGATCCTGACGGGTTCTCCCCAAGTCGTCGGCTGACCGAGCTGCTGGCCGCGCGGACGTCACCGGAACTGGTGTGCTGGACCAAGTCGCGTCGTTGATGTCCTACGGGCTGAGCGTCGATTTGCTGGCGGAACTGCTGCCGATCGGAAGCGGAGATTACTCGAACCACGATGCGGCGCGAGCTGCACCGAACGGCGGAGCGCATCGAGAGCGAACCGGGCGTCGAGCAGTTCCAATCTGAAGTGAAAATTCACCCTCAAGCTGCCGGTTTCGTTTCCAGCGTGACGTCGTAACCCATACGTTCGAGCTGCTTAACGAGTCGCCGTTGATAGGCATCCTTGTTTTGACGCTCGATAAAGTAGTCGCCGCCGAGTTCGTTGTACGGCTCTCGACGCTGCAAAATGTGGTAAGCGATTACGAGGATCGAATGCGCGACGGCGACGACGGCCTTGTTGTGACCGTGACGGCCCTTAATCCGTGCGTATTGGCTGGCAAGATACGTACCCTTGGTCCGCGCCGCGGCTTGCGCCGATTCGACCAACGCTGTTCGCAGCCACTTGGAACCTTTGCGGGTCTTCCCCGAGAATCGCTTGCCGGCGGACTCGTTATTGCCCGGGCATAGACCCGCCCATGAGGCCAGATTCCCAGACGTAGGAAAGCGGCTCATGTCCGGGCCGACCTCGGCCAACAACACCTCGGCGCTGCGTCGATTGACCCCGGGGATTGTATCGAGGAGGTCAATCGCTGACGCAAAAGGGGCAAGCAATGCAGTGATGTCATTGCTGAGTCGTTCGATAGACTCATCGAGGTATTCGAGGTGAGCAAGTAGTTCGCTCACTAGGACCCGGTGTGTAGGCGAGAACCAGCCCGCAAGCGCTTTACGCAATGCTGGAAGCTTCTTACGCAGACGACCGCGAGCAAGTTCGGCGAGGATCTCGGGATCATGCGTGCCACCGATGAGCCCTTCAAGCATGGCGCGGCCGGAGGCGCCCAAGATATCCGTGGCAACACTCGAAAGCTTTATCCCCGCGCCCTCAAGCGTCTTGTGCAGCCGCTGTGCCTCGCGCGAGCGATCTTGAATTACCGTCTTGCGATAGCGAGTTAGTTCACGCAGCTCGCGAATCTCTTTGGGCGGGATGAAGCTGGGATGGACTAGGCCATGAGCGACAAGCTGCGCGATCCAGGCGGCGTCGGCGACGTCTGTCTTTCGCCCCGGCACATTGCGCAAATGCTGCGCGTTAAGTAACCAGCACTCGAACTCCGTTTCGAGCAAGGTGTAGACTGGCTTCCAGTAAACGCCGGTCGACTCCATACCCACGACCTTGACCTCGTAACTCGTAAGCCAATCGTTGAGCTTGAGTAAGTCGCTCGTCGTCGTGCCGAAGCTCTGCGTGAATGACAGCAGTTCACCGTTCTCATCGATCGCACGGACGCAAGCGACCACTGAGGCTTTGTGAACGTCGAGTCCGGCGCAGCGACGAATGAGCGTCTCCACCAGCTACCTCCCCATGCAAGCGTCAAGAGCGTCGCCCAGAGGAACCTCATAATGAAGAATCTGAAGTTCGTGCTCGCAGCAACAGTTCGATGTGCCCGAGGTCCCCGCGTCCCACTAATACCGGGTTCACGGCACCATTATTAGACCGACGTCGCTGGGCGACACCACAGGTATTTTCATTCGCTTCCATGTGGCCCTTTAGGGCCATGCGTCACTAATGGATTTTCCGGCTGCGGTTCTTGCACATCACGGTGTCGAAGCGATACACCCTGACGACTTCTTTCTCAACGTTTTAGATCCGCTGGGTGTGTCCAGCGACCGCGTTCGATTGCGGCGATTGGCGATTATTGTTGTCGCGACGATCATCCGGTTCGATCCTTCGCGCAGCGGCTCAAAATCGGACCAGTACGTCAAAGCTCTTGTTCGCCTCGCGCAGGAGCGCTCCGTTTTTCATACCTGCGCAGCCGACATCAAAGATCGTTGAGACGTCGTGTGTTTCATCCAACCAGTTCTTAACCTGTCTTGGCACGCACTCGTCGAGAAGTACGCGCACCGAACTCTTTACGAGGCACTGCGCTCGATCAGCGAGTCTGCCTGGCGCAG
>JBEKHC010000182.1:0-3719 GCA_050012475.1 Candidatus Velthaea sp. | reverse complement strand
ATTGCGTGCCGGCACCGGCTCCGCCACATCTTTTGCGATGGGGCCATCGATCTTTGTTGTTTGTGTCGCCGCTCAGGCGACTGTGTTTGCTTGTGAACTGCTTCAGCAGCAAGTAACGTATGCCGGACTGCTTACCAAGATTTTGATCCAACCGCCACGCAAGGTTGATCATGCGGCGCCGGATGTCGATCGCGAACGAGTCGCCGATCAGACGGCTCGAGTGCCGCTCACGGAAAACATTCTTGCTGTCGCGAGGGAAAGGTGCGCTACCGAAACGGCACTTGCCGAAGTTCATATCACCGGCGCCGAGCAAAGCCGCGCCGGAGTTCGGCATGCTGCTCCCAACGCAACGGCAAATGTCGAGAAGCCCGGGATAACAGATGAGGTGATTCGCGAGCGAGCCTATGCCCTCTGGGAAGCGGCCGGCCGCCCCGAGGGAAGACCCCTTGACAACTGGACCGAAGCGGAGCGAGAAATCTACGCGCCGTCAGCTTCCGCAGCGGCCTGACAGCGTCAAGCGAGGGGATCGTACGAGGACATTCAGGGGCACGCGGATGCCGACTGCGCGAATTTATGCGCCTGATTCGTTCCCGCCGGTATCTGCGCGGCGTTCACGACCGCCGTCGATCGTCGTTCGGAGTCAGCTGAACTCGCACAACGTTGTTGTTATCGAAATTGCAGACAATCGTGGTTCAGTTCCCGACGACGTCAGCAGGAGAGGGCTCGGATCAGCCACACCGTAGCTTGCACCCAGGCGCACGCATTACTTAAGGGATACTGGAGCGGCTGCTCCCGAACCGGCGTAATAAGCGGTGCAGCGCAACCCGAGGACGCGCATTTTCGGTGACGACGCGAACGCAGGTCGATGAACCGTCAGTTATTTGCGCTCGGTATTGCGAGTTTTGCGATTGGCACCGGCGAGTTCAAATGGTCGGCCTTCTACCCGGATCGCCGACGCATTTGCCGTCAGCATTCCAGCTGCAAGCTGGCTGGTCTCCGCCTATGCACTGAGCGTCGCGTTTGGTTCTCCGATACTCAGCTCCTGATGGTTGAAAAGGCGATGGCCGCTCCGCGCTTAGCCGCAACCCTCAACCGCGGGAAGTGCTTTGTTGAGCTTGGGTGCAGACTACGTAAACTTGCCGTTCCTTTCAGCCGGACTCGCGCTCGCCGCGCTGTTCTTCGTCTGCGCTATAGGCATAGGGACCAAACAGAGCGGTTACAAAGCCTAGGCGAGACGAAGTGAGGGAAGCGTTGGCTCATCTTCGCTTATCCTTACGCTGCCGCTGTAACCGTTGGCTAGGGGCTTCCTCCGGCACGAGTCGAGGCGTATGCTTCATAGGCAATGGAAATACGCACACTCGGCAAGGAAAGTCCGCTCGAAGTCTCGGCTATCCGGTTCGGCTGCCTGGGACGTAGTTGTTCGTACGCACGGAAAGTCAGGAGCAGTAAGCGTGCCCATCGTTCGTAACGGCGCAAATCATGCGGCGAAGGGTCCAGCCGCGAACTTCACCGGCAACGTGCGCATCGAGACGCCGTTCGCAGCCGTCGCGCCGGGCCGCGTCGCCGGAGCCATCGTGACGTTCGAACCCGGAGCACGAAGCGCGTGGCATACCCATCCGCTCGGGCAAGTCCTCATCGTAATATCCGGTCTGGGTTGGACGCAGCAAGAGGACGGCGAGGTCGAGGTCATGCGTCCCGGCGACGTCGTGCAGTGTCCGCCGAATGTCCGGCATTGGCACGGCGCGACGCCGGCGACCTCGTGTACGCATGTCGCGATCGCCGAGGCGCTCGACGGCAAGTCCGTTGCGTGGATGGAGCATGTCAGCGACCAGCAATACCTTGCCGGCGAGAAAGCCGCGGAGCGCTCCGCCGGCTGAAACCCGCGACGCAATGCGCGCGATATTCTGTTTCTACGCTTTCACCGATCTTAGGAAGTTATACAATGTTAGGAACGGTACTTTATGGTGCGGGCGACGTGCGATGCGAAGACGTCCCCGACCCGAAGATGATCCATCCGACCGACGCCATCATTCGACTCTCGGCGAGTTGTATTTGCGGATCGGACTTGTGGCCCTATCGCGGCTTGAACGAAATCCCATCGCCACGAGCGATGGGCCACGAATACTGCGGGATCGTCGAAGAAGTTGGCAGCGCGGTGACGTCCGTGCGTCCAGGCCAGTTCGTCGTCGGCTCGTTCTGCATCTCCGACAACACCTGTCCGCACTGTCGCTTCGGCTTTCAATCGTCGTGTGAGCGGGGCGAGTTCATGGTTGGCGCGCAGGCGCCCTACGCGCGTGTTCCACTGGCCGACGGCACGCTGGTCGCGACCGCCGACGTACCGCAGGACGAGATGATTCCGAATCTGCTTGCGGTCTCTGACGTGCTCGGCACCGGATGGTACGCGGCTGACGCTGCGCGCGTGCAGCCCGGCTCGACCGTGGTCGTCGTCGGCGACGGTGCGGTCGGGCTCATGGGCGTGCTCGCCGCGAAGCAGATGCGCGCGGAGCGCATCATCGCGATGAGTTGCCACAAGACCCGACAGGATCTGGCCGTCGTGTTCGGCGCCACGGACATCGTCTCCGAACGTGGTGACGCCGGGGTGTCGCGCGTGAAGGAACTGACGAAGGGCATCGGTGCGGATTCGGTGCTGGAATGTGTCGGCACCCAGGAGGCGATGACCCAGGCGCTCCAGTGCGTGCGTCCGGGTGGATCCATGGGCTTCGTCGGCGTTCCGCACGAGGTTGCGCTCGACGGCGAGACGCTGTTTTGGAGCCAGGCGAGCCTGCAAGGCGGACCGGCTCCCGTCCGTCGCTTCTTGCCGCACTTGCTGGACCTCGTGCTGCGGCGCGAGATTCAGCCGGGGAAGGTCTTCGATTTGACCTTGCCGCTCGCGGATGTCGCCGAAGGTTACCGCGCGATGGACGAGCGCCGCGCAATCAAAACGCTTTTGTCGGTGGCATGATGGATGTCGTCGTCGTCATCGGGCCTGGTCAGATCGGGCAGGCCATCGCGCGCCGTGTCGGGGTGGGAAAGCACATCGTTCTGGCGGACGTCCGACCAGAGAACGCCGAAGCCGCCGCGGACGTGCTCGCGAACGCCGGCTATGACGTGAGCGTCGCGACCGTGGATGCGTCGTCGCGTGAAGCCGTGCACGCGCTCGTCAATACCGCCACCGCTCACGGTGACATCATCGTCTTGATTCACGCCGCTGGCGTATCGCCGACGCAAGCCTCGCCGGAGACGATCCTGAAGGTGGATTTATACGGCACGGCGCTCGTGCTCGAAGAGTTCGGGAACGTCGTCGCGCGCGGCGGGTCCGGCGTCGTCATCTCGTCTCAGTCGGGCCATCGTCTTCCGCCGCTGACCGTGGAACAGAATCGCGCGCTCGGGACCACGCCAACGGACGATCTGCTCGCGCTTCCCTTTCTGCAACCGGGTCAAATTACCGACTCGCTCCATGCGTACCAGATTTCAAAGCGCGGGAATTCGCTGCGGGTGACGGCCGAAGCAGTGCGCACCATCAGCCCCGGAATCATCATGACGCCCCTTGCGAAAGATGAACTGGGTGGTCCACGCGGCGAGGGCTACCGCCGGATGATCGAAGGATCTTCGGCGAAGCGCGCCGGCACGCCGGACGAAGTCGCAAGCGTAGCGGCGCTGCTCATCGGTCCTGACGGCGGCTTCATAACCGGCAGCGACGTCCTAATGGACGGTGGCGT
>JBEKHC010000181.1:0-3774 GCA_050012475.1 Candidatus Velthaea sp. | reverse complement strand
CTGCTCGCCGCGACCACGAGCGGTGCGCACGAGTGGCTTAGCTCATTGCAGCTGTATGCCCCTTGGTCCACGCGCAGCATCTTCGATGCAGCGCTCACGGCATTGGGCGCCGGCGGACCCAAAGTGCTCCAGTCGACCGATGGCGTTGCTGCAATCGGGGACGAACTCGATGCGGCGGACGCCGCCCTGCCGCGCAATGGACCGCTCGTTTCGATCGTGGTTCCCACGTACAATCGTCGAGAGCGGCTGCGCGGTGCGCTGCAGAGTGTCGCGAACCAGCACTACGACTCCGTCGAGATGGTCGTTGTGAACGACGGCGGCGTCGACATCGCCGATATCGTGGCAAGCTTTCCGCGTGCCCGCTTGATCGAGAACGGGCGCAATCTCGGAGTGACACCAAGTGTGAATGCTGGAATTGCGGCGGCACGGTGGGAATATCTGTGCTTTCTAGAAGACGACGATTTCCTGAAGCCCTACCACGTCGCACGATTGGTAGCGGCGCTCGAGTGCAGCAAGGCGGACGTCGCGCATTCCAAAGAGCTCGCGCTGCATCACGAGGCACAACCGGACGGTTCATACAGCCTTTGCGGCCATCACGTCGGTGCACCCATTCCGACTCATCCGGACGACATGCTCGTCTCAAATCGAATCGGCGGACCGAGCGTAATGGTACGGCGACGAGCGCTCGACGCGGTTGGCTCATTCGACGCCGCGATGCGCCACGGATCCGACTTTGAAATGTGGATGCGTCTTTCGCGCACGCGCGACTTCGTGTTCGTCAATCACGTGACCGCACACCTCTTCATGCGGAATGACAATTCGCAACTATCAAGCGTCTCGGGAGCCGAAACTGCCGAGATCATGAAGCGCATCTATGATAAGCATCCCGTCGCGGAACGGCTGCTTCTCGAAACAGCCCGGACCCAAGCACTCGCGATATGCGCTGAAAAAAGCGTGGTCCGCAGCGTTCCCGTCTGCGTTTTGAACGAACAAGACCGGCGAGAACTCGGGATTGGCTGAGTCCGCGCTTACGCGTTGGTCCCGCTCGTGCCGGCGAACGGCCGCGCTTCGGCCGAACCGTTAGACGCTGACTGCTACCGCCGAACGGAGGTACGCGGAGAGTACCGACCCTAGTGCTTCGGCGCGACGCGGCAGGAGCCGATCTTGCAATTCGGCGAGGCGCTGCTCTCGATCGGGGCATACCAGGGCCGAGGCGATCGCGCGCGTACAATCATCGATCGACGTGGCCGGAAACGTTAGCCCAGCCTCGCCGGCGATCCGCAGAAGCGGCGAATTCGCCGTTAGCAGCGGCAGCGCTCCGCAATCGACGGCCCTTGTCAGCGCAGCGGCGCTTCGTGGCCGCGACGAGGCGTCCACCCAGACCGCCGCCCGGCGATAAAGCGCACTCATGATGCCGGGCGCGGCATCGGCGAGGACAATCGCCGAAGGAGCAGCGATTCGGATGGTTTGAAGATACTCGACGTCGTACACCGGTCCGGCAATGACGCACGGGAGATTTCCGCGTTCTGCCGCCACCGCGGTCAAAAGCGCGTGAGAACGCGCGGCGATCGTCGCGTGAACAAAAGCGAATGGAGCTCGCGGCACGAGATGGCCGATGGCTTCAGCGACGGGCTCGGCATCAGCAAATATTCCGCGGGCGAGAACCCGGCTCGCTATGCTTGGCGGCAGCGCAGCGCACATCAGCTCTCGATCCTCAGCCATGACGATCACCGCCGCAGCGTACCGCGCCAACTGGGCAAAGCGTGCTTCCTTGCGTGCAAACTCTTCGGCGCTCGCTTCGCTCTTTGCGCCTCCGCTATCAAGCCTGCCTGCGAAGTACGCGGTCTCGTACGAGCTAACCATTGCATCGTCCACCACGGCACGGCAGATCAAGCCAAAGTCAGCCTCGCGTAAGCCCGACGGCGTGTTCGGACACGGCGGCACATCGAAAACGTACGGCGTGCCGCGTTTTTGCGCGGACTCGGCGAACGCGCTTGCGTGATCTTCAAAAGGAGCGCCGAAGATGTGCACGAGTTGAGCGCGATCCAACGCCGCATCGCCAGCATCGGAGCAGAATTCGACGGTGAACCCCTCCGCCGCAAGCCGGCGGCTAAGGATTTGCGCTTCCTCGATATCGGGGCCGCGCATCGCGAGCGCTTCGGGACTCACCGCCAACACGATCGTGCCCGCAGAACCGCCCACGGCACGCGCAACGGGCGGCGTCCGCGGTTCGCGAAGCTGCGGCTCGAGGGCGAGCACCCCGAATCGGGAAACGGCCGGAGCATCGGCGACATCGAACGAAAAGAGCAGATCCCAGGGCGCGGGTGACGGAACGTCGACCCAGCGGACGGCAGCTGCTGCTTCGGCCGGCTTCAGCAGGATGGTGATCGGCGCGTCGACCTTCGCGCAGGCGTCGACGATGGCGAGTTCTGCACCGGCCCCGCAAGTCGCGGCCGCCGGCACGCTGCCGTACCAAAGAGCCGCAAACGACTCTTCCGTGTTTCGGGGCTCGGGTCGTTCGATGACCGCCGCGAGATCGGCCAGCACGGCCTGCGCCAGCGGGCCGTCGGCGCAGTCTATCCACACTCGTGCTCCCGCCGCAAAGCGCCGAGCGTAGACGAACGGGGCCATCCGCGGCAAGGTCTGTTCGAGGGGCGCTGCGCCGAATAGACCGGCCAAACGGGCCTGCTCGAAGCGTTCACTGGGAATGAACCGCCGTACCGCCTCCGCGGACATGCCACGAGCGCGAGAGATCGAACGCAGCCACGGTGTCAAGCGGCGTTCGATTTCTTCGAGCTGATCTGCCTCCACGCTTTGCACGGCGAAAACCGGCCAAACGAAAGCCGAACGCTCGCGCGTTATCAGCTGATTTGCATCCAGCCGCAAGCCGCTGAGCACGGCGCTTTGGGCCGCCTGCTCGAACAGCAAATCGATGTGGCTGGAACCGAGCGCCGCGCGTAAGATCGGTTCGCAACGGGCGGTCGTCAACAAGTCCGCCCGGATAAGCGGCGCAAACCGATCGCGATCGCGCCAAAGGCTGAAGATGCTGCCCTCCCGCGAATGCCGGACGCTCACGATTTTCCACCGCGAACGGTCCGCAGCAGGCCGCTCGGGCTGCGGTCGGCCGCAAATACCAACTCGCCCAAGCGGTCGTCTCTTGCCACGCGCAGACGCGACGCAGCTGGAATCTCCGCGAGCCACCGCTCCAGATCCGAAGTCTCGACGTCGGCGACGTCAATGTCGGCGACGCGCAGCTCATCGAGGTTCATCCGGTCGATGCAACGTGCGATGCGCTTGCCGATCGTGGCTGCGTCCGCTTCACCCGTGACGCCGATGGCAAACAGCGTCGAATCGTCGGCTGAAAGCGCTTTGATGTAATTGGTGACCACCGGGCCGACGCGCGACCAGGAGGCCTCTCCATCGACTACTGCCACAAATGCCGTCGCATAGGAGCGCCGCGAAGCAACGCCGCGAGCATTCGCGCTCTCAGCGGTCAACAGCGGCAGCGGCACATAGTCGCGTGATCGGACAAAGCCGCGCGCGATCGCCGTTGCTGCGTTATAACCCGCGCTCGGATACGCGGGCGGTAAACCCCAACGCGCGGCAAAAATTTGCCAATTCTTCTGCATCTGCGATCCATAGTCGACGTTATTGGCCGCGAACGAGACGCTGCCGAAGTGATGGATGAAGACGTCCTCGCAAACGGCGATTCGATAGCCCGCGGCCCGCACTCGAATGCAAAAGTCGTCGTCCTCGAAGTTTCCGATCCCGTAG
>JBEKHC010000180.1:0-3916 GCA_050012475.1 Candidatus Velthaea sp. | reverse complement strand
TCATTCCCGGCTACGGCACGCGCGTTGGCGACGCGGTCGTCATTGTCATGGACGAGCAGTGGAATCGGCGCGAAGAGCACTTCGCGCCGGCAAACCACTATCGGCTGATGGCTGAAGAGTTCGCGGCGGCGGTGCTGGCCGGGCGCCCCGTACCGTATCCACCCGAAGAATCGATTGCCAACATGCGCGCCCTCGATGCGCTCGCCCGTGCTGCGGCGACGAACGCGCTCGAAACGGTTGGATAGGCCTCGGTCTTGGCGTTCGCATAATAGCATCGCCGCCCGCCAGGACCAAACTTGGGGAACCTGCCGTTTTTACCGTTATGAGAGAGTTATGCAGACGCTGAACTTCGGAATGCTCGGGTACGGCTTCATGGCCAAGGCGCACACACACGCCTTGCGCACGTTGGCGTACATCGATGCCGACTTCGACATTGCGCTTCGGCTCGTCGCTCTCGCGGGGCGAAACGGTCCCGCCGCGCGAAAAGCGGCCGAACAGTTGGGGTGGGAACGGGTGACGACCGATTGGCGCGAGCTCGTGAACGCGTCGGACATCGACGTCATCGACAACGGCGGTCCCAACGACGCGCACGCTGAGCCGTGCATCGCGGCGGCCCGCGCGGACAAGCACGTGATCTGTGAGAAGCCGCTGGGCCGCAACGCAACCGAGGCCCTCACGATGCTCGAAGCCGCGCGCGCCGCCAATGTGACGCACATGTGCGCGTTCAACTACCGCTTCGTGCCGGCGGTGCGCTTGGCGCGGGATCTCGTCCGATCCGGACGGTTGGGGAGAATTCGGCACTTCCGCGCCGCCTATCTTCAAGATTGGCTGGCCGATCCGCGCGCACCGATGTCGTGGCGTCTTAAGCAATCCGAGGCCGGCTCGGGTGCGCTCGGCGATCTTGGCACGCACATTATCGATTTGGCGCGTTTTCTGATTGGCGAGCCACAGAGCGTTGCGGCGATGACAGCGACCTTCGTCGACCAGCGCCCCGCGCCGCGAGGCGGTACCGGCGTCGTGGACGTCGACGACGCGTTCGTCGCGGCAGTCAGCTTCGCAGATGGTTCCATCGGTACGTTAGAAGCAACTCGTTTCGCGCTCGGGCGCAAGAACGCCAACCGCTTCGAGATCAATGGCGAGCGCGGCTCGATCGCGTTCGACCTAGAGTCGCTCAACGAGCTCCGGGTGTGTCTTCCGGAGGAAGAGACCACTGGCGACGTGAGTGGATTCCGGCGTGTGTTGATCACCGAACGCAGCCACCCGTTTATCGATCTGTGGTGGCCGCCGGGACACATCATCGGGTGGGACGCGACGTTCATTCACGAACTTCGCCACTTCGCTCGAGCTGCTGCCGGCAAACGCGGCGTGGCCCCGGACGGCGCTGACTTTGTGGACGGCTACCGGGCGTGCGTCGTCGCCGACGCGATAATCGAATCTGCGCGCAGCGGAACGCGTGTCCCCATCGTCTATCAAGACGCGAACGTCAAAGAAATTCAGCGAATTGCGAGGTAGGTTGCATGGAGGCTTCACGAACCGTACCGACCTCATTCGTCGGTCACGGTCCTCTCGGCGCGCTGACCGGAAAGCCATAACCCATCGAACTCCGTTGCCGAAGCAACAGCGCCGTTCGTCAGCCGGAGCGGCGGCCGGTGAATTCCCGTGAAACATTCCCAGGAAATGGAGCACTGAACAGCGACATGGCAAAGATCAAGCTCGAACATCTGACCAGGAACTATGGTTCTGTGACCGCGGTCGACGACGTCAGTCTCGACATCAACGATGATGAATTTCTGGTTCTCGTCGGACCGTCGGGTTGCGGCAAGACCACGACGCTGCGGATGGTCGCCGGATTGGAAGACATCAGCAGCGGCAGCGTCTACATCGGTGACCGGCGCGTCAACGACGTCGAGCCCAAAGACCGCGACATCGCAATGGTGTTCCAAAGCTACGCCCTGTACCCACACATGAGCGTGTACGACAATATGGCCTTCGGGCTTAAAATGCGCAAAGTTGCATCCGACGAGATCGACAAGCGCATCGGGGAGGCGTCGTCGATGCTGGGCATCGGGCATTTGCTCAAGCGAAAGCCGCGCGAACTCTCCGGCGGTCAGCGCCAGCGCGTCGCTCTGGGACGGGCGATCGTGCGTGAGCCAGCAGTTTTCTTGATGGACGAGCCGCTGTCCAACCTTGACGCGCAAGTTCGCGCCAATACCCGGACCGAGCTCCTGCGCATCCACCAGCGCGTTAAGAATACGGTCATGTATGTCACCCACGACCAGGTCGAGGCGATGACGATGGGCGATCGGATCGTCGTCATGAAAGACGGCATCGTGCAGCAATTTGCCGCGCCCAAAGAGATTTACGATCACCCGGCCAACAAGTTCGTGGCCAGCTTCATCGGCTCGCCGCCCATGAACTTCTTCGATGCCGAACTGCAGATGCTGGACGATCACGCCGTGCTAAACGGGCCCGCCTTCTCCTTCTCCGTCAACAGCGGTTCGGCGCAGAAACTCGCGTGCGTTTCGTCGCGCACCGTGACACTCGGGCTCCGACCTGAAGACGTCATCGTCGATGACGCCGCTTCGTCGGCGGCTCCCGGCATGCGGACCCGCATCGATGTGGTCGAAACGCTCGGTGCCGAGCAGCATTTGTTTCTGACCTCGGAAGGCAACTCACTTTTGGCCCGCGTCAATGCCGACTTCCCCGCCCATATCGGCGATCAACTCAGCGTCACGATCGACCCGTCGAAACTTCACGTCTTCGACAAAGAAAGCGGCGCCGCGTACATTTAGATGAAAAGGCCGATGTGGGCGCGCGCGGGAGACGTTCTCGCGAAGCACGCACGTTAGCCACACCGCTCGATGCTCATTGTGTCTCACGCGCGACCGAAACGACGACCCGATGCGTTGCTCGAGTCGTTGTCGGTGCGTTCATGCGAGCACATGCTTTGAGACTATACTTCTGCGGCTCGGCGGCTATGTCTGAGCGCAAGTCTGCTAAGAGATGACCAATCGGATCAAGCGCAGCCGTCCACGGAGTGAAGATGGAATCGGTCAACCGCGAGCCGATCCTCCGAGAATAGCCTGGGACGAATTCCGGGCAAGTTGTCGGTAATGCTCCTGTCTGCCCTGGATGAAGCCAGCGAGATCGTCGCCCTCCATCTCATCGACAGGTACGCGCGTGAACGCATCTGCCTTAGCGCCCCATGATGTCAGGGTGCCCTCACATGAAGGTAGTTCATGCAAGCAGAAGTTGACATTTCCCCTTAAAATCCGTCATTGTCTGAAAGATGGACGGGCCCCATTTGAAGCGTAAAGGTGGGGATGACTTGCGCAGAATAACGCCGCGGCGGAAGAAGGCGTCGGCGGCGATGTTGTTGATTCTTTTCAATTCGAACAGAATGGCTAGCGTCCCCGAATCGCCGGTGGCTCGCAGGGGAAGGCAGGCTCACGCCGAGCGGTCCTTCGCCGAAGTAGTATAATACTATGATGCGCGAGCAGCTTTCGCATTTTGTAAAGAATCGTTTCGTGATTCGGAGGCACGCATGACCGCAACGGAATTCGAACGGGGGCGTCTCGCTGCACTCGAGCGCTACTGCATTTTAGACACCGATGCGGAAGAGAACTTTGATGCAATCGCTCGCTTAGCCGGGAACGTCTGCTGCGCTCCGGTGGCATTCATCAGTATCGTTGACGGTAAGCGACAGTGGTTCAAGTCGCGGATCGGTATAGACCTGGAGGAGACCGCTCGGGACATCTCATTTTGCAGTCAAGCCATCGAAGCTGCCGGCGAGTTGTTCGTTATTGAAGACACGAGAGGCGACGCGCGCTTTAGCGCCAATCCGTTAGTCGCCGGGCCGCCGTACATCCGCTTTTACGCAGGAATGCCATTTCGCTCATCCGACGGATTTGCACTG
>JBEKHC010000179.1:0-4051 GCA_050012475.1 Candidatus Velthaea sp. | reverse complement strand
ATCGATGGTCGGGTTGAAGGTCCAATTGAACGTGTCGAGTGTTCTGATATCTCGAAATGCGGCATTTTTGATACGCCGCGCGACGAGCCGATCACGCCGCCGTTCGAGCTCGTCGTGAATGAGCAAACTCAAGAAATCGAGGGGGCCCAAATTGTCGGCGCGAGCCTGCTGTGCGCGTACACTAAGGGTATCAGCCATTCCTCCAAGGCGAAGCTGACGTAGCGCGTGATTGAGTTCATCTGCGGTCATCGAAAAGTTCTCCTTGCTGGCTCTTGGTGAGTGTTTTAACGTGGTCGACGTACGTGTTAATATTGCCGATGATGCGATTGCGTTCCGCAAGTGGTTTGGGTTGTGCGTGATGCTGCAGATACGTGCGCAAGAATCGGTAGCGCGACGAGTTCGCAGCGTTTGCCGTCGTGCAGGCGCGCTCAAGTGCTTCTGGTCCGTATTTGCGGGCCAGATCGAGCACACCGAAGAGCGAGCGCAATGCCAAGGCGCCGCGCTCGGTCTCAAGGGCTCGCGCGAATGTTCCGCACGATTGACCGAGGGTTGCAATTCGCGCAACGAGCTTTTCGACTTGCGGCGGCGTCTGTTTCGGTAAGTCGGCCTCATGCGTGCGGCGCATGCCCTTGCCGGTAACAGGATGTTCGCGAAAGAGCTGATGATTGATCGGGTCGATCAGGCGGATAAAAAAACGTCCTGCATGCACGATTACCGTGGTTCCAACGTATCGCGATGGAGAAGAATAGTATGCACCGTCGATCTCGATATGGCCGTCGAAGTGAACGCGCCGCTCGACGATGCGATAGTATTCGAACCGCGCCGCCGGTAACGGTTTGAGTGCCGGCCGCTCTTCCTCGAACATCTCGCGCACTTGACGTTTGGTTGTGCCGTGAATGCGCGTCGAGGCCCAACGTTGATCCCAGTGCAGCAAGTGCGCATTCTGGTCATCGATTAACTCGAAACATTTCCCTTTTAGCGCCGTTCCCTGGGCATAGGAAACTTGGGACTCGATTTTCCCCTTCAAATCCGGTGCATATGGACGACAGGGTAGCGCGATTATGTTGTAATGTTTGAGTAGCGCTGCGTAGAGTTTATTGAGCTCCGGGTCGTAAATATCAGGCTCGATCACGCCTTCCTTGAGATTGTCGAGCTTATGTGGCGGCTACCGTTATGTGTCCGGGCGCTCGGGTGTGCAGTATTCTAGCCGGTCTGGCTTGGCAGATGGCTACATAATCTCGGAGGCTTGATCTATGCCATCCTTATTCTGCTCAAAGCAGAATGGAGGTTGTCATGCTGGAGCGTTACTTTGTTCGTCCCGAGACGATCGATCAAATCCGGGCTTCGTGGATCGGTGAGCTGATCGAGCGATATGTATCGTCGATGGCCGAGCGCGGCTATGCGGACCGTAGTGTGTATCGTCGAGTTCCTGTACTCATGCGCTTTGGTGCGTTCGCCAAGGAGCGTGGTGCCGACCGATGGGATGAGCTGCCCGAGCACGTCGAAGCGTTCGTCGCGGCTTGGTTGGAGGATCGAGCTACAGATCATACCGCCAACGCAAGGCGCAAGATATACAACGATGTCCGCGGCCTGGTCGTGCAAATGATCGCGATCGCCATACCGAGCTTGCACGGCAAGCATCGCGTCGGACGCGCGGATCCATTCCGGGATCGGGCGCCCGGATTCTTCGCATATTTACGCGAGGAGCGCGGCTTACGCGAGACCTCGATCCGCGGTTACCGCTTTCATCTCGGACTTTTCGAGGCCTACCTTGGCCGGCTGGGTTGTCATGATCTCGCCGCGCTTTCCCCACCTATTTTGGCCGGATTCGTTATGGAGACCGCAAGCGTTCTTGGCTGGAAATCCCTCATCGGCGTTTGCAGCGCCGTTCGTACGTTTCTGCGCTATTTGCACTGCGAAGGACTTCTCGCTCGCGATCTTTCGCACGCAATCCAAGTGCCGCAGCGTTACCGCTTGGCGGCGCTCCCACGTTCGATCGGCTGGGACGAAGTCAGACGCATGCTCGAGGTGGTTGACCGGCGTACCATTGTGGGGCGTAGAGATTATGCAATTCTGTTGTTGCTTGTGACATACGGCCTGCGTGGTCGTGAGATTGCGGCCCTCAGTCTCGACGATCTCGATTGGAAACACGACAGACTGCTCGTTCCCGAGCGCAAGGCGAATCACACGACCGCCTATCCGCTCTCGCCAATCGTCGGCGAGGCGATCCTTGCGTACCTGCGTGATGGCCGGCCCAGAACCACCGATCGCCACGTGTTTTTCCGTCACCTTGCGCCGCCGCAGCCGCTGACCGACAGCGCCGTCTCGGGGCGTGCCAGCCACTATCTTCACGAAGCAGGCATTGCGGTGTATCGAGCCGGCTCTCATACGTTGCGCCACGCGCGCGTTCAACGCTTAGTCGATGCCGGCTTGCCGTTCAACACAATCGGCAATTACGTGGGGCATCGCTCCGTTTCCTCAACGCAGACCTACGCCAAGATCGCTACCGAAGCGCTCCGCGAAGTCGCGCTCGGCGATGGAGAGGCGCTGTGATGCGAGCGTCTGCGATCGAGTTCCATAGCCTGCTCAGCGAACCGATGCAGGGCTTCATCTCGTACAAGCGGGCGCTGAACCGACGCTTCCGCACCGAGGAACGGGCCTTGCATTTGCTCGACCGTTATCTCATCGAAGAGAATATCGCAGATACCGCTGCGCTCACGCCCGAACTGATCGATGCCTTTCTGGCGAGTCGCCCACGGGCAAAGCCACGCAGCCACAATCACTTGCTCGGCGTCATGCGACGGCTATTCGACTGGATGGTCGATCAAGGCTACCTCGCACAATCGCCCGTTCGCGCCAAACCTCGACGGTCGACACATCAGCATATACCGTACTTGTTCGATCTGACCCTGGCGCGTCGTCTAATTGAACGTGCCGCGGCTCTACCGGACAAGTCGCGCGGCGTGCTACGCGGACCAACTTACGCGACAGTGTTTGCACTACTTTTCGGGCTCGGGCTACGCGTTGGTGAAGTCGCACGCCTCACCAGGGGAGACGTCGACCTTGGGCGAGGAGTGCTTTTCATTCGTCAGACCAAGTTCGCCAAGGATCGCCTCGTGCCGATGGGGCCACATATGGCGGCACGACTGGCTGATTTCATTGAATTGCGCGAGCGACAGATCGGGCCGCTTGGGCCGGATGCTGCGTTATTCTCCTTCAGTTCGGGACGCGCAATCCATCCGGGCACGATTAGCCAGACGTTCCACGCGCTTGTCCCGCATCTCGGACTGGAATATCGCGCGGGAGTCTGCCCGCCCAGGGTGCATGACTTGCGGCACAGCTTCGCCGTCGCAACGCTCTTGCGCTGGTATCGCAGTGGCTGCGACCCCGCGGTGCGGCTACTCCACCTCTCAACCTATCTCGGTCACGTCAATCCGTCATCGACCGCCGTCTACCTCACGATTACGGGTGAACTGCTCGATGAGGCTGCCGGGCGCTTTGGGCGGTATGCTGAGCCGCTGTCAAGCAGAAGTGCACCGTGAACGGCGTATCAGTCGGCGCCATCGTGTATGGTTTTTTTGAACATCATCTCAAGGGCGAGAGGGGCTTGAGCCCGTCTTCGGTGTCAAGCTACCGCGACGCAATACGCCTGTATCTTTGTTTCGTCGCACGGCGTGCACGCCGTAAGCTCACCCGACTAACGCTTGTCGACCTCACTGCAGATCGGGCCCGGGAATTTCTCGCCCATCTCGAGACCGATCGCGGGAACCATGTACACACCCGCAACCAGAGGCTCGCCGCGTTGCACACATTCTTCGGTTACGTAGCAACACACGTGCCGGAGATGCTCGCCGAAGCGGAGCGGGTAGCGGCGATCCCGCAAAAACGTGTGGCTCCGCCTGCAACGCGCTTCCTCGAACGCGACGAGATTGCTGCCCTGTTCGCACAATTGCCTCGGGCAGGCCGCCACGCTCTGCGCGATCGAGCGCTGCTCCTTTTTCTCTACAACACTGGCGCGCGGGCTCAAGAAGTAGCGGAGTTGCGTCTCGCA
>JBEKHC010000178.1:0-4116 GCA_050012475.1 Candidatus Velthaea sp. | reverse complement strand
GCCCGGCAACTTGCGCGAACGGCGGCAGCGGCGAAATCGCCCGTACACCGGTATTGATGGATTGCATCGCAGCGCTGTTCGTGGCAAGCGACGCGAGCATGCCGCTGCTGATCGCGCGATAAACGTCCGACGGGTAGCCGCCGATAAAAATGCCCAATAATACCAGATCGCGCAGATAGCCGGGCGCCCTAACGCCACCTGCGTGGAGTTCCAGTCTGCTTGAACTCTTGGACGCAGCACAGGCCGGGAAGTCAGTTGGACGTTAGCAAACTGCCGGCTCCACGAAACGGCTTGCGATCGCAAAATGTCAATAAATATCGGCCTTCGTCCTGGCCTTCGTTCTAAGGTTGTTAGCACGAGCGGAGGATGTACGCGAGAAAGCCTCGCTCGACTTGCGCTCAGGCATCTGTTCTTGAGGACGGTTCGTGAGACACGCGGACGTGCCTCACGTTCGACCGCCCGATCGAGAGGCTTTCCGCGTCAGGGAGCCCGGCGCCGCACCATGGCGTTCTGCGAAGGCCCTGCCGGAAGTCCGTAAAGGCCAAAGATGCTCGCGCTTGCCAGAATGTGATAGCGCCCCAGGAGAAGTGTTTGGAAGAGTGTCGCGCCCGTCGGCAAATGTATCAGCGACGTCAACTGCGGGGGCGCAGGTAAGGTCACGACACCGTCGATTGCGTAAACCGTAATCACGTACCGGTGTTGGAAGGTCGATGGCGGGCACGGACCATCGTACCTTTGGGTAACCGCGCCTTCCGCGAAGGTCTGGAAGTCGTTGGCGAAGTCGTTAAAGACCTGCTGACCGTATGGACTTGACAAGGTGCCCGCGCCTTGGGGCAAGCTGCTCCTTGTTGCCGGAACGTTATACATCGCCCAATGCACGAAGCTCGCGTCCTCGTCGAACATCATGATGGCGAAGCTGCGCGTTCCGCGCGGAGCGTTTATCCACTCTAGTTCCGGTGACTGGTTGCCGCCTTCGCAGCCGGGCTCCGGCGGTGGTCCGAATAACGCGGCGACGTTCAAAATCATGCTCTGAGGCAAGATCGATCCGTTGGTAAACGTCTTGCTGCGCAGTTGAAAATAAGGTGCGCGCCCCCAATTTGCTTCGGCCTGTTGCTGCTGCGCGACAAGCGTCACACCGTTTATTTGCGCCGCAGACGCGCTGACCGTAAGGCTCAACTCCAGCGCAAAAAAGAACAACAGGCTGACAAGACTTCCAAAGAAAAGGCGGCGCGCGTCTCGCGAGATCAGAGTCAAGTGAAGTTCCTTCCATCGCACGACGTGTTGGATGAGCAAGAACCGCTAAACACTGCGGCACTCTCAATTCTATCCGTAGAGCATATGCCGCAACAGCAAAAGAAAGCATATGTCTTTTGGCCTCACCCTACGAGAATGGGCTCGATTGTTGGTCGCCGGTTTACCTTTAACGGTTTACAACCTGCGGCGCCAACGAACGTTTCCGCCATCGAAACGCATCGCAAACTACGGACGCCCGCGAGCTCTTGAGCGACACCATCAGCCCAGCCATACTCGTGACTAACCGTCGCCGATCACCCGAGACGGGCGATCGGGCAATCGTTGCCGCGACCGGCGCGTGCATACGCCCTATCGCCGCGAAGACGACGCCATGCGGACGATTGCGTCGACACACCTGGGTTCATTTGTCTACGAATGAATCCGAGCGATCGGGTGCCTCTCGGCGTTATCGACTCACGCGCCCCGTGTTCGCAACGTATCGTCGGCCTTCTTTAAGGCGGCCGGTGCGTTTGATCGCCCTCTCACCAAGGTGCGCGGCGGTCGCGCACAATTTTTGCACGTGCGATCAATTACCCGACCGCTGTGAAGTCGATTGCCTCGAACGTCGACGTTGTGAGCGTTGCCGCTAACAACGGTGCCGGCGCCAATGCACTTGCCGCTAACCGGGCGCCTCGCGTATAGGAGCTTTGCAAACAGAACGAGGAACGGCAGCGTGTAACGGCCGTCGCATCGCCCACCGCCAAGGCCGCAGTTCGGTCGAGTCGATCGGGCCCGCGGTCCGGATGCTCGGTGCCGAGCATCCGGACCCAAGACCTTAGACGTTCGTTGAACGCGGTGGGAGTTGGTTGCTTATCTCGGCACGGCCTCGCCGCGCACCGCCGTTTCGATCTTGGCAACGTCGATCTTTTGCATCTCCATCATCGCTTCGAAGGCGCGCTTCGCTACATCGCCGCCCCTTTCCACCGCCTCCGTTAGAACGCGGGGCGTGATCTGCCATGACAAACCCCACTTGTCTTTGCACCAGCCGCACTCGGACTCCGCGCCGCCGTTTTCGACGATCGCGTTCCAATAACGGTCGGTCTCTGCCTGGTCGTCCGTGGCGATCTGAAACGAGAACGCCTCGCTGTGCTTGAATTGGTCGCCGCCGTTGAGTCCAAGGCAGGCCACCCCGCACACCGTGAACTCGACCATCAGGACATCGCCTCCTTTGCCGCCCGGAAAGTCAGCCGGCGCGCGGTATATTGCGCCGACCGTGCTGTCGGGAAAGGTGCGGGCGTAAAAGCGTGCGGCCTCTTCAGCGTCGTGATCGTACCACAAGCAGATCGTGTTCTTCTTCATATTTGCTCTCCTCTTGGAGCTTGACGCACCGTCGTGCTGTGAAGGGTCCGTTTGACAGCCCAATCCACCGAGATTTGGCTCGCTGGCCGGTGCGGCGCCTCAACCAACGTATGCCGGTCAACCACGTTGCCAAAGTTTCGTATACCCAAAGTAACGGCCGTCCCACCGTCCTTCTCGTCTGCGCGACCGCGAACTGAGGCGGGATCGTCATGAAGAGATTGTTCCATTCCGAGCGCTTCGCTACATGGGCTAAGCTGACGTCTTCCGTTCACAGAGTGCGTGGCTTCATCTTGCCCGCGCACATCGACGTCTTCCGCGAACGCTCCCGGCGTGCTGCGCCCGCCGACTCAGGCGTCGCCGAGCATCGCTGTTTGGAAATGGACGTGAGCGCTAAACGGGTGCCCGAAGAGCGATGCGACTTGTACCAGCCGCAGCGCTTGACCGGAAAGCGTTTCCAACCAGCTGCGCACACCGACGATCGAACGATCCGGCAACTCGCCGTCTGGCCGACCCGGCTGCGTACGGATGTCATGGTCATCGCCGCCGGTCGGACGCGTCGGCGTTACGGAAATAGCCGTCCAACAACTCGACGGCGAGGAATGGATAGCCTTGCGCATGGACGCCAGCGGTTTGTTTTGTGATCATCGCTATTTTCCATTCGCATGTGCGAAGATGTTGTTGACGGTGTTTGAACCGAGATGCTCCCGAAACCGTCCGGTTGCGGCGGCTTCCGCCAGCACAAACTGGTCGGTATAGGGTGCGAAATGGCCACCTGGTATCAAAGCGAGCCGTTTTGGCTCGCGTGCTTGCTCGTACGCGGCGAGGGCGAGGTCAGCGACGGTGACCGTGTCGTCGCGAGCGACGACGAGGAGCAGCGGTGTCGGTGACACGCGCGAAATCCAAATGCCTGGCTCGTACATGCGCGCGGCTCACGTCGAGCGAAGCGCGACGTTGTTTTCCCAAATACCCGCGGGCATCCGTTGGAGATAGAAGTCGATGCCGTCGGTCGAGCGGTAAGTAGCGGCGACGAGCATGTTGGCACTAACGACAGCCTGGCGGCACGGCGCCTCGCCGCGCAACTGCCCCGGTCATCCTCGCAGAAAGCGAACTCCAGCGCGGGCAGAGCGTCTGGCGCTACTCGTCGTAGTCCCTGCGCATACCCGCTGATCGTCGGCACCTGCGCGACGACGCAAAGCACGCGACGATCGGTGGCGCCGAGTACGATCGCGCGTCCGCCGGCGTAGCTCCTGCCCCACAGACCAATCCGAGGCTATCGGGTTGCGACTGCGGACATGAACCTTACTGGCTGGGGACTGTTTGCTTTCAGGCGGCGACCTCGCGCATATAGAGTCCAAGGCGTCCGCTCCTGCGGTGAGGGCAACGCATGGCGCCCCGTCCATCGGCGAAGCAGCTTCTAAATCAAAAGTCTTCTTTTAATCTGCAGTCACAGTCCTGATGCGATCCCGTGATGGTGGCTCGGCAATTGTCGGCGTGCTGTTGGTATTGCTCTTGCTCTTGCTCTTG
>JBEKHC010000177.1:0-4638 GCA_050012475.1 Candidatus Velthaea sp. | reverse complement strand
CTCTTCGAAATTGAGAACATCGTCGAGTGCCAAGTCCGCAAACGCGCTGAGGGCCGCGCCCTCCTCGCTCGTCCGAAGATGCTCCGCCACTTCCGCAGCTTCGGCACGCGTGTAGGTAAGCGCCCACTCCTCGATAATGCGACGCAGCAAGGTCCCCAAAGGTACCCCCTCACGCTCCGCGATCTGGGTCAGCCCATACTCGAAGACCGGAGAGAGGCGGATGGTTAACGGTGAGCGAGCCATTCAGAAAGTGTAGGCGATTTCGAGCATACATGCAAGAGCCGATTCCGGCGCTACGCCGATGGTCCCTCGGCGGCCTCCCGCCGAATCGCTAAACGCCGACCTAGCCCAAATTTCGCACGCAGCTCACCGACGTCGGGTGCCCCGGAACCGCCCATATTCTTCTCCTTCCTTGATGTCGGCTAGCGAGCAGAAATGATACGCCGGCTGTTACCGCGCGGCGTCCAAACGACGCCCAACACTGTTCAGTATTCCAACAGCGCGGAATACCAGCTATGCTAACAGCTTGGGCACCGAGACCGTCAGGCGATCCGTCAGCCCTTACATCGGATACCGGTCGTCAAGTACACTGATTGCGGATCGAATCGATGCCCGAAAGCGATGACTTCGATTTTACCCGAATTCGGAACCGGACGAAAGACGAGGCGCAGGTCCGCAACGGCCTTGCGGTTTCGTTCGGATTGACACTTTGCGCGATAGTATCCTTCGAGTCTGTATTCGAGGCGCGTTCCAAACCGTTCGCGCTGGACGAGTGCGGTTTGTATCGTTGCCGCAACCGCATTGACGGCTGCGGCAAAGACCGCGTCAGTATCGTAAGTCAGGCGCAAATTCGCGAGATCTTCCGCAACATGCGCGGTATCGATCAAAATCCCTGGAGTTTTTAGTATTCGCCGCAGAACCGCGATTGCAACTGCCGGAGTTGCTTCAGCCAAACTCGATGTCCGCAGCGTCTCGCGTTAACTCCGTGTATCGCTTTTCCACGTCGGTCCAGGACTCGTCCGTAACCGGCGCATACTTCGCCTCTGACACCCGCCGTTCGCTTAGGCTCGAGGTTGCCGCGTCTTCCAACTGCTCCAAGGCCGCGCTTAGGTGGCGGATCGTTTCCTCGATCGACTTCCAACGCTCGGTTGAGACGATAACTCCCAAGAGATCGTTTCGACGCCGAAGCCGCAGCGCCGAGTGAGCCTGAAGCCGCCGATCGAACAGTTCCTCACTGCGCAGTTCGCTTACGCTAATCTCCGCATCAAGGTCGATTTGGGTGGCAGGGAGGTTCATGGATCAGCACTCCTTCGACTTTTTAATGATAGTTAATAGACACCTTATTGTCGATAACGGCCGCCGTCGGCGAAACGGTCCCGACAACGGCGAACGTCCCGCGCATCCGCCATCATCGCGCGGGTACAAGCGCTCGATCGCGGGCTACGAGTTGGAGCTGACCGAGTATTTGTCGCTTAGGCGGTCGCGCAATTTGTCGGCGAGGCGCAAGGCTAGGGCGACGAGCGTGAAGGTGGGGTTCGCGTAGCCGCCGGTCGCGAACACCGAGGATCCGGCGATATAGAGATTGTCGACGGTGTGCATGCGGCAATCGGCATCGACGACGCCGTGATTCGGATCGGCTGACATGCGCGTCGTCCCCATATGATGGGGTCCGCCCATGATTCCACGCTCCCATCCCTCGAGCGGCCGGATGACATGGCCCAAACCACTTGCGCGGATGTCGCGATCGAACAGGTCGAGCCAGCGCGTGATCGACGTGCGGTCGACCTCGTTGACGCGCCAATCGAGGATGATTTCGGGTACGCCCAGTGCATCGCGGCGATTGGACAGCATCACGCGGCTATTGCGGTCGGGCGCCTGTTCGGAACGAAAATAAAGCGACAATGCCCGGCCCGCGCGCGCCGGAACGCCGGCGTGAGCGAGCGCTGCGCGCGTCGAGCCCAAGGTGGCGATGCGAAGCGGCACACCGTATAGTTTTTCGGCCGCGCGTTTGAGTTCGAGGATCGCGGGTTTCAACAGGCCGACGCGCAGGTTGCGGTACAGCCAGATCGGCCCGAACGTAATCGGCGGCGGCCAACCCAAGAACGGCGTGCCGAATGCATAGCTTGCCGACTCGATTGCAATCGACGTCGAAAGCAGCTGGTGTTGTTCCTGAGCCGCAGCCGTCGGCGCGATGCAACCCCGAACGACTACGCCGTTATGCGACGCTTTGCGGTAAAACGTGCGCCCGCGGAAAGCCGGCCCGGTTACCATGTGGCCCGCCGGCACGTGGAGATGTTCCATGAAGAATCGGCCGACCAGATCGGATTCGTTGCCGAGACCGGTCGATCGGTCGCCGCGTGACGCCAACAACAGGCGAGCGTTTTCGATTCCGCCGGCGGCCAGGACCACCGATCGAGGGCGCACTGAGAAGCGCTGTCCCGCCAGCGTTGCAACACGCAAGAGGCCGACGCGGCCCGAATCGGGGTCGAGCTCCATTTGCGTGACGTTCGCGTGAATCAGCGTATGGATATTGGCGGCCGCGAAAAGCCCGGCACCGTATTTCTCGGCGAAGTTCGTTTCGGGGCTGTATTGAAAGAATATGCTCTCGAAATCGGAATTCTTCAGCTCGAATGGATCCGGCAGGCGATCGCGCCAACTCTCGAGATCGAACGTCGGATATTTCAATTCGAAAAGCTTCGCGGTGTCGACTCGATACGGTTCGAGCGCTTCCCAACTGATCGGCCAGCCGCTCCACGGCAGCCAATCACGGCGCTGGTAATCGACGGGTTCGAGCGGACGGCACCATCCGCCCCAGCGATTGGTGCTGCCGCCGAAGAGCCGAAAGCGGCAAGCGTCGAGCCGGAAATACGGAAAGCCGACATTTTCGCCGCGAAAGAGCTGCTGTGTCGGAAGTTCGGGGTGAAAACCGCCACTCTCGAGCAACACGATCGAAAGATTCGAGCTGCGCAGCCGGTGGGCGATGGCGATACCCGCCGGCCCGGCGCCCACGATGCACAAGTCGCAGCGTAACTCTTTGTCGGGCAGCACGGTGCGTGCGTCAGTCAACACGTTCAGAATCGCTTCACGACGGCGCTACGCGATCGAGCTGCAATAAGCGGTAGCGAATCACAACCCGGGCGGTTTTCGAGCGAAGGTTTCAATGTCTTGCTTGGCATTTTGCGTTACCGGCGAAATACAACTTGCCTTTAACTTATGCTCGCAGGGACCGTCGTAATGCCGTACGGCCTAAATATATGCACGCTTTTTCGACTGCCAGACGATGGAAAGGCGGCGACATGGCATTGCGAATTGCTGATTTGTAAAATAATCTTCACAAATTGCGCTGTGCCGGCCGCCGCTTAAGCTAGAAATCAGGCCCTCAGTACATGGAAATTGCTGCGACAAAAGAGGTACGGCCGCCACACGTCGGATGGCGAAAGAGATAGTGTGCCAACGTCAAACGCGCCGCCAGAATACAATGGCCAAGCGCGCGAACTTCTCCAGCAGACCGGAAATCGTGTCATCGTCATACTCGTCGGTACGGTAATCTCACGAGCTGAGCCCAGCCATCCGCAGTTGCTATGCCTCGAAAATCGAAATCAAGAAAGCCATGCGTGCCTAACGGAGCAAGTTCCGCGATCGAAAGTTGTCGAAGCGCGCCCCGCCAGCGCACCGGTCGATGCCGAAATCAATGCAACGTCAACGTTCCAATCGGGAGGATCGCGCGGCAAGCGAGCCGGTCGACGTCCGCCGCGGTGACCCGGTGAGACGTCAACCTTGGACATTTGGCCGCCCCGGCGCTCGACCATAGTTTGCCGAGCAAACTGCTCGTTATGAAGAATGTTCGCGAAAAAAGCACGCAAGCATCATCCAAATACTTTAGGACCGTGGTCGAATACATCGTCGGTCTTACCGACACTAAGGGATTGCACTCCGCGCGATCCTTCGCGTTTGGGCTGCGCACAAGCCTCCGCTAACAGTTTGGCCGACAAGTCGGACAAACTCGAAGCTGCGGTACCGGATAGTCGTTTTACGCGACTATGCGCGCTGCCTGACGATGTCGTGCGCTCAGCTCGGACCAGACCTCACACATAAGCTCCGACACTTTCGCGGAACCATGAAATCGTCGTTGCCAAGCCTTCCGAAAGCGTTGTTTGCGGGACATAGCCAAGGGAACGTGCTCTGGCAAGATCCGGCCGACGACGCTGCGGATCTCCGGGGCGCGGCGATGTGTGCTCGAAGCGGAACGGCACACCCGCAACCCGGGCGAACGTTTCGGCGATGTCAAGCACCGTGCGTTCTTCGTCGCTACCGATATTAACGGGCGCGAGCTGCGTTTGCGGCGCGCCCGCGACGATCAGGAGCAGCCGGATGGCATCATCAACAAACGTCATGCATCGCGTCTGAAGGCCGTTGCCATGAATCGGCAACGGCAGATTCGCCGACATCGCTTCGTTTAGTGCGGCGATGAGTCGGCCATCAGCATTCGACATCCGGGGTCCGTAGCAGTTGAAGAATCGCACGATCCGGGCGTCGAGCCCGCGCCGCGCTACACCCACGGAAACGGCGGCTTCGCCGAAGCGTTTTCCTTCATCATAGCATGCGCGAGGACCGATCGGGTCGACATTGCCGAAGTAG
>JBEKHC010000176.1:0-4321 GCA_050012475.1 Candidatus Velthaea sp. | reverse complement strand
CGCTCGTGAGTACAGCGAGGCAATGCGCAGGCCAAGCGCATCGCTGGGCGGCGCCGGCTCGACGATCACGCAACGTTTGCCGACCCGTCCCAGCTCCGAAACGATGGTGGCGTGAAAGAATGGGTCGACCTCGTGCAAGTAATGAAAGGCGACCGTCGCGTCGAAGCTCGCATCGCGTGCCGGCAGCATCGATGTGCTGCCGCGCAGGACCGCGATCGGCATGCCGTTCAATTCGGCCAGCGCGGACGGATCGTCGACGATGACGCTCACGACGACGCCCGTGGCGGCCGCGCGCTTGATCCACTCCGCGTTGTTGGAGTAGCCGCAAAAAAGCGCGGTTTCGCCGGCGCGCAGGGCCATCGCGTCCCAAACCAGCTGATCGATTCGATGCGACTCTCGCTCGAATTCACGGGCAAGCGTCGCCATCTGATTCATGTTCGCTCAAATTCGACTGTCGAAGTGAAAATCTCTCAGGCGCGATGAAGCTTTACGAACCGAACGACCATCCCGATACCGCGGCGCCGGCGATTCGCCTGATAAAACCGTACGGCGAAGCGAGCGCGAACTCGCGGGTCCTTCGGCAGCGGCTAACGTCCGACATCTGTCGGAGCGCAGAAGAACTCGTGAACCTCGACGTTCTTTCGACTTCAAGCGAGGTACACGGTGTCGGCGCTAACTTTTTCCCCTCGGTACGAGTGACATCTGGCGTTGGGCGACCGAAGTCAGGGCCTCTGCGAAACGCCGGCGATATACTTTGGGCAGCCCGCCCATTGTTTGCGTGGCGAGGCGTCGCGGTCTCGAAGGAGAGCCGCTCAGACATGCCGTTTACCTCACAAATTCAGCCGCCGTCGGCGGAACAAGCGGCCGACATCGAAACCGTCCTCGGGCCTCCGCTGCGGCAGTCGATTATCGCCCTGAGCGGCACGCCGGTGCTGCATCGAACCACGTGGGTCTGCGGGTGCAGCACCGATTTCTGCGATGGCAAGGTTGCTGCTTCGCTGCGCTGGCATCGTTGCGCGTACCATCGCAGGATCGCGTGAGCGCTGTCTTCCGAACGCCTGAGCGCGGCGAAATTCGTCCGGACGTGGCTGCGCGCGCCGACGGCTAAATCCGCCGGCGGCGCGTTCGTGTCCGATGGAAGGTCGCAAGAGCTACCATAACCGGCAGCAGCGTCATTGGCGCGAGAAAAACGATACTGGGCAGCAGCATCGCCGCGCCGCTTGCCGGACGATCCGGCCGCACGGTGCGATGCGCGGCCTGCAAGGCGAGGGTACGGTGCGAACCGTTGCAGCAGGTGCGTTTGCAGCGCATGCCGGTCCTTTTCCGACGGCACTTGCGCCGAATCCGGGACGGCCGGTGAAAGTATCGCGATCCCGAAACGGAACGCTCGATCATGATGTGGCTGCACGACCTCGCATAGTTTTTTGGCGGCGTCTTCCTCGCCAACGCGGTGCCGCATTATGTCTGCCAAACCGCCTGGCAGAGGCGTGTCGTCATCGACAGTGAACGTGCTGTGGGGGTTCGCAAACCTGGTAATTTCGTATTTTCTAATTTTGCGTGCGGGCCAGGTCGATCTTCGCGCCGCGGATCTATTCGCCAGCATCGGGTTCGGCCTCTTGCTCATGGGTGTGATGGCTGCGCGAACGTTCGGGCGGTTCCACGGCGGAAATCCCCCAGTTGGCTCATAGCCGTGAAAACAACGGCATTTGGCCTGCCAAAAGGCCGTTCGAAGAACCTGGTTGCGCGCTGAAATCAAGACGTTGACGCTGAAATCAAGACGTTGACGTCTACGGCAAGCCGTACGGCAGCAGTGATTTAATTATCGCCGTCTTACGGGACACGTTCCGTTGCGCCTATTGCCTTGGTGCGGTAATACTTGCGCACATTCGCGTCGCCGCTTCGCCTGAAGAGCCCAATCCGTCGATTGCGAGTCCTCACCCGAGGATCTGTCTTCGTTTATGTCATCGCTCACGTATATCATCGCTCACGATTTGTCTTGCGGCTTAGCGCTCACACGCCCGACGCTCAATCGGGTGGCGTCGCGCGGCGACGGCCTGCTCGGCGGTCGATCGAGCGAACATGACGCGAACGCGCCCACTCCATCGAACAGCGAGTCTGCAAGCGTTACTTCGGATCGAAAGCGCTTGGCGCAGCGATACATCTGGAAATAGCTTGCATGCGTTTAACCATTGCGAAGACATAGTTTTTTGGGGTACGCTCTTTTTCGGACTCAAACGACCAGCGCCGCGCCTTTATCGTTGATTCCGCACCCATGCGTGCGAGAGGAGCGATCTGAGATGGCTGCCACTGCTCCGCCGACCGACACCGTCGTTAACGTTTTGTGGATCCCCGCCGGGTTGAGTTGCGACGGGGATTCCGTCGCCTTGACCGGAGCGACGCAGCCGGCAATCGAGGAAATTGCGCTGGGGGCATTGCCGGGGTTGCCCAACGTGGTTTTTCACTGGCCGTTGATCGCCTATTCCGTCGGCGAAGACTTTTTGAAAGCATTCTTCGCTGCCGGGCGCGGCGAGCTCGATCCGTTCGTGCTCGTCGTCGAAGGCTCGATCCCGAACGAAAAAATCGCGGGCAGCGGTTATTTTTCGGGCTTCGGCAATAAGCCCGGAACCGACCAGCCGATGACCTTCAGCGATTGGATCGACTTGCTTGCTCCCAAAGCGCTGGCGGTTCTCGCCGCCGGAACGTGCGCGACGTACGGCGGCATTCACGCTATGGCGGGCAATCCGACGGGCGCGATGGGGATTCTCGATTATCTGGGTTGGGATTGGAAATCGAAGGCCGGAATTCCGATCGTTTGCGTGCCGGGCTGTCCGGTCCAACCCGATAACCTCTCGGAAACCATTCTTTATCTGCTGTGGCAAGCCAACGGCCGCGCGCCGATGATCCCGCTCGATGAAGCCGGCCGCCCGACGTGGCTGTTCGGCAATACGGTGCACGAAGGCTGCGACCGCGCAGGCTACTACGAGCAGGGCGAATTTGCTACCGAGTACGACTCGCCCACGTGCCTGGTGAAGATCGGCTGCTGGGGACCGGTCGTCAAGTGCAACGTGCCCAAGCGCGGCTGGATGGGCGGGGTCGGCGGCTGTCCGAACGTCGGCGGCATTTGCATCGGCTGCACGATGCCCGGCTTCCCGGACAAGTTCATGCCCTTCATGGACGAGCCGCCGGGCGCCAAAGTCAGCACCAATGTGATCGGACTGTACGGCAATGCTATTCGGACGCTGCGCGGCTTCACCCAAAGCACGGCCGATAAGGAGCCGAAATGGCGCCATAAGGGCGCCAAGCTCACGACCGGCTATCAACCCCGCAGTCCGCGCTAAGTCTCGCCTGGGCGCACGCGTTTTTTCGTTTGCTGCGACGCGGAAACCGCTGCTGGGTTCGACGTCGCTCTCCTGAGGTGCCGAAATTGGCCATCCAAGATCTGCCCGGTACGCAACAGTCGGCGCCGCAGTCGCGCCTGGTCGAGATGTCCTGGGATCCGATCACGCGGATCGTCGGGAGCCTCGGCATCTACACCAAGATCGATTTCAATGCGAAAAAGGTCGCCGAGTGCCATAGCACGTCGTCGATTTTCCGCGGCTATTCGATCTTCATGAAAGGCAAGGATCCGCGCGACGCGCACTTCATCACCTCGCGCATCTGCGGCATCTGCGGCGACAATCACATGGTATGCTCGAATTACGGGCAGAACATGGCCTTCGGCGTGCGGCCGCCGGCGCTCGGTGAGTGGGTCGTCAATCTCGGTGAAGCCGCCGAGTACATGTTCGACCACAACATTTACCAGGAAAATCTCGTCGGCGTCGACTTCTGCGAACAGATGGTTCGCGAAACGAATCCGGCGGTGTGGGAACGCGCCAAGCAAACCAGCGCCCCCAATGCCGGCATTCACGGCTACGCGACCATCGCGGACATCATGTCGTCGCTCAATCCGTTCAGCGGCGACTTCTACCGTCAAGCGCTCCAGATCAGCCGCTACACGCGCGAGATGTTCTGCCTCATGGAAGGACGGCACGTTCATCCCTCGACGCTCTATCCGGGCGGCACCGGGACCGTCGCCACCAACCAGCTCTTCACCGACTATTTCTCGCGTTTGATGCGCTACATCGAGTACATGAAGATCTGCGTGCCGCTGCACGACGATCTCTTCGATTTCATGCTCCAAGCGCTGCCGGGATACGAACACGTCGGCGAGCGGCGCATTCTGCTGGGCTGCTGGGGCGCGTTCCAAGATCCCGATCACTGCGACTTCAAGTACGAGAACATGACGCGCTGGGGCCGCAAGATGTTCGTGACGCCGGGCGTG
>JBEKHC010000175.1:0-4383 GCA_050012475.1 Candidatus Velthaea sp. | reverse complement strand
CGCTCGTTCCCAAACCTTTCGAAAAGGTGCCCGCAACAACGATCGTATAGTTTCCTTGCGAAACGGTCGCTCCCGCGCAGGTCAGTTTCGCGGTGGTCCCGCCGGCCGGGAGAATTACGAACGAATACGACCCCGCCGGAACGGCACCGTAGGCGACCACGCCGCCATATTTGATTCCCGATGCGAGCACCTGGCCGGTCGTGGTGTTCAACCGCACGTCGACCGCTCCGGCATCCGGCGAACCGTGGATGATCCGCACGTTCACGTTCGTCGTCGTTTGAGCGACGGTCCCTGCGAGAGGGCCGCATCCGGCGAAACCCAACACCAGCGACACGATTACCAACCGAAGCAAAAAGCGCGCGTGCATCGATGGGCCTCCTTTGTTGTGGCACAAAAGCTACGAGGCTCAAAGTCACCTGGGATTTGATCGCATGGCGATCATACTATAGGGCGACTTACGCTCGCCTGGGAAGAAACTGAGTGCGTGCTGCGGAGCCAACACGAGCCGACTCCGACGGAAGGTGCGCCTCGTCGATCTCAGTGAGCCACCGAAGCGCCCGGCACTCGTACTCGTCGACGTCGGCCACGAGCTCTGCCCGCCAGCGAGCTTTGCGAGTTCGTCCTACGGCCGTTTCGCGATTCGCGTCTCTCTCGCGCGTGGCGCTTTTCTATCCGCGCGCTATCACGCAACATCGTGGCGAATCGCGCATCCCGTCGATCAGCTCGCGCTTGACGTTGCGAGCCGAGGCGTCGCTCGCGTTTTGACTCGGCCAAGGCGCCGCTCGCGTTTGGACCCGGTCTTAGAGGAGTTCAAACCCCGCGATGCGAGACGCCTTTCGGTCGAAGCTCAGCGTTCGCGCGCAGCCCGCCTTGGTTCCTAATGCGCCGATAAGCGCATCGGCCAATGATCCCGTCCCGTCCTTGAGCGCGATCATAGCAGTGAAAGCTTCCTGTTCAAGTTCGAACAAGATAACATCGGTTTGAAGCATGGCCTCGACGGTGCCCAATCGTCGCTCCCCAGTGCGAGCTGCTCGTCGGAGTGCTGCACCCAGATGACGCAACCCGCTCCCGTCGCGCCTTCTCGACAAGGCTGCCGATGTTCGCAATGACCCTGCCGCGCTCGTAGGCATCCTTGACGACACCGGTCTGAACGTCGACGACGAGAAGTGCGGTATTCGGCCGGTTCTCGAGCGTGCTCATTGTGTCTCCCTTTGCTCGCGAGATTCTCTTTTTTGCTTCGACGGGCTTTCTTGCCAGTCTCGCCGCACGGCATTCCATCGACTTTGCACCGTTCGCCGATGATGGAACGATTTGTATTGCGAAACGTTTTGGCGATCGAACTTAGCGAGAGCGCAGTAATCGGCGCTCGAACGACAGAGTCGAATTCCTATGCACCGGCATTGCACGCCCACGCCACGCTCGTACACGATGGCGCACAGCGCCCGGTCGTCGACAAGCGACGGGCTATCCTTGAGACCGCGTCGATTTTAACTCCCGGTGGCTATCGAGCGAAAGAACATCGGCCACGTCCGGCTGCGTCGGCTCGAGGGTGCCGTATTTCGCCGCGTAGTACGAGTCGCGAAGGGCCGCGAGCCGAATGTCGGATTTCACGGTGGTATCGTCGCCGCGATAGACATCGACGGAGCGGAACAGCGCAATGTACGGTGCAAGGCGAATATTCTTCCAGTCGGAGATGCGCCATTTGCTCGGAGCCATCACGTCAAACGGGTACGGCTCGATCGGCATGTCTGCCGATCCGAGGCGGCTGAACGAGACGCGAAAGCCTTCAACCGCCGCGATCTGATTTTGCAGTTCGGTGATCGTCACCGAAGGGGGATCGATCTTTGGTGCCACGCGGACATCATACCCGCGCCAGCGGGTAAACGAAGCGCCGGTAAGATAATCGTGAATCGAGGTAGTTTGAAGCGACTCGCTTCACGGCCTCGGACCTAATGATCTCGCGACGCGAAGATAATGGCCGCGACGTCGAGGATGAAGTCGGGCATCTCGGGACCGATCTCGAGTACGGGCCGATCCAACGCCGCACGGTTTGTTCCCGCGCGGCAGAGTTCCGTGACCTGGAGTTTCGGATCGATGACGACGACGAGCGGGACGCCATTCTCGTGGTAGCGCCGAACCTTCTCGTCAACGTCCGCCAATGCGTCGGTTGGCGAGAGCAACTCGAAGACGACGTTCGGCACGAGCCGGGGGTACGCGCCTTCGCGATCCTCCGCCGTCATGCCGGAAAGCCGGTCGTTCGAAACATACGTCGTATCCGGCGCGATAATCGACGTATCTGGCAGCGTTAGCCCGCCGCTCGACGGAAAAGCACGACCGAGGCCGCTATTCTTCACCCAGGCCCGCACCTGAGCGAACAACTCGCCTTCGCCGCCCGACGAAAAAAGGCCGGTGGGGCTCACGATGAGCTTTCCTTCCGCAGTCCGCTCGAAGCGATATCCCGGATTTGCCTCGGACAGAGCTAACAGCGTCTCGCCGGTCAATGGCGGTTCGGGGAGTCGCAGAGTTATCGCCATCTCGTCCACTCTCTCGCAGATCGTGCGGTATGATTCCCTCGAACGGCTCGGCCCGCGACGGCTCAACCTCTGGCCGAGGGCGACGATCGGCTTGCTCACACCATAACCGAATTGAGTGCCAAACGCCTGGCATTCTGTTTCTCGAAGGAGCCCAGAGATCATCGTGGGCGGGCGGCTCGTTCGCTGTATCGGGACAAGCGATCGAACCAGGCTACCGGTTTGCTATTCGCAACCGAGCCGCCGACGGGCGAAGTTAGATGTGACGTGGAGTTGCGGCACTTACGATACTTCATAGCGGTCGCGGAGCGGCAGAACGTCACGCGCGCAGCCGATGACCTCCACATGGCTCAGCAAGCGCTAAGCGTGTCGATAAAGCAGTTGGAATCGGAGCTGGGTTACGATCTTTTCGAGCGAGTTGCCGGCCGTATTCGGTTGACCTCCGCGGGAATCGCGTTTGCCGGCGAGGCGCGCACGGTGCTCGCCGCGACGGAACGCGCGGTCGAACGCGGGCGCCGCGCCGCTCAGGGTGAGATCGGCATGTTGCGCGTCGCCTATTGCAGCGCGGCGATGGCGGTTCTCTTGCCGCAGGCGATCGCGACGGCGCGTGGGCGATATCCCGATCTCGTGCTCGAGCTGCGTCGCGAGGACAAGTCCGATCAGCTCGCGGCGCTTGCCGCCGGCGACCTCGATCTGGCCCTCACCTACCGTACCTTTGATGAGACCGGACGCTGCGCGCGCGACGTCCTGAGCGAACGCGTGGTGGCTGCAATCCCAGCCGGTCACGCCCTTGCAGGGGCAACAGCGATCGAACCGCCGCAGTTGGCCGGTGAACCGCTGATGCGCTTTGCGAGCAGGTCGCACGAAGTGCTACGGACGACAGCCGACGAGGTATTCGCGGCCGCCGCGGTATCGCCGCATTACATCGCGGACATCGCGGATATCGAGACGGCGCTCGGCTTTGCGACGGCCGGTATCGGCATCGTGCTGATCAACGAGCAGGTCGCGCACATGCAGCGCCGTCCCGGCATCTCCTTCGTTCCGCTGACTTCGGACGTTCGGTTGCGCATCGCGGCCGTCTGGAATGAGGGCGCTCCCACCGACGCGGCCGTGCGGCGTTTCGTCGACATCATCATCGCGAGCGCCACAGATGACGGCGCGGCTGTAGAGCACGCGCTATCCGCAATGCCGTAGCCACACATCCCGTGTGTGGAAGACACCGCAAAACGGTGTTGGACGGCGAACACTCGCGGTCGTACGCTTGCGGCATGACACAAATCATCCTCACGAAGCAGTCCCTCATTCACGCGGTCGCCACGACGGGCAACCCGCAAAGCGCGCGGCTCGAATACGTCGAGCGCGACGCTCCGTCTGCCGGCGCAGAAACGACCATTCTCGATGTCCACCTCGCCGGCGTGAACTTCGTCGACATTCTTCACGCTCGGGGAACGTATCCCGTGCCACCGCACACCGTCCTCGGTTTCGAAGGCGTTGGAACCGCACCCGACGGCAAACGCTATGCCGTAGTCGATCAGAAAGGCTTCTACGCGGAGCGCGTCGCGGTTCCCAACAGCGCTCTCATCCCGTTGCCGGACGATATCGACGACGACGCCGCGATGCTGCTCTTCCAAGGCATCACGGCGCAGTATCTGAGCACCTCGGTGCATCCGTTGCGCGCCGGCGAAACCGCGCTGGTGTTCGCCGCCGCCGGCGGAGTCGGTTGGAGTTTGATGCACCTCATCCGCGCCGCCGGTGCGCGCCCGATCGGCGTCGTTTCGACCGAAGCGAAGGCATCGGTACTGCGCGAACGCGGTTTCGAGGCGATCGCCGCCGACGGCGCGGAGGCGGGTGA
>JBEKHC010000174.1:0-4551 GCA_050012475.1 Candidatus Velthaea sp. | reverse complement strand
GTGGTTGTGAGGTGTGCCTTAGGGTTTGCTCGGTGCTTGGGATGTTGGGGGGCGAGGGGGTTCGGCGGGCGGACGAAGGTGTGATCGCTTGTGGGCGGCAACGGCTTGTCGGCATACGAAAGCAACGGGGGAGACGCTCTGAACAGGGCGCGCGAAAGAGGGTTGTTTTGAAAATTCTAGTTGTTGGTGCCGGACAAATGGGTGCGGGGATCGCGCAAGTTTGCGCGACGCACGAACATTCGGTGCTCTTGAACGATATCGGCGATGAATACATCCGGCGCGGCGTCGAGGGGATCGCGAAGAACCTCGACCGCGACGTGAAGAAAGAAAAGCTTACCGATCAGGACAAGGCGGCGATTTTGGGCCGGATCCGGCCGCAGAGTTCGCTGACCGAAGGCATCGGGGACGTCGATTTGGCCATCGAAGCCGCGACGGAAAACGTCAAGCTCAAACTCGACTTGTTCAAGACGCTCGATGCGAACTTGCAGAGTTCGGCGATTTTGGCGAGCAATACGTCGTCGATCTCGATTACCAAAATCGGCGCGGCGACGTCGCGGCCGGAACGCGTCGTCGGAATGCATTTCTTCAATCCGGTTCCGGTGATGAAGCTCGTCGAAGTCATCCGCGGGCTGGCGACCTCGAACGAAACGTTTACGACCGTCCGCGATCTGGCCGCGCAATTGGGCAAGACGCCGGCGGAGGTGCACGATTCTCCCGGGTTCGCCGCCAACCGGATCCTGGTGCCGATGATCAATGAGGCGATCTACACCGTGTACGAGGGGATCGCTTCGATCGAAGCCGTCGATACCGTCATGAAGCTGGGTGCCAATCATCCGATGGGGCCGTTGACGCTGGCGGATTTCGTGGGGCTCGATACGTTGCTCGCAGTCATGGAAGTTCTGCATGAGGGCTTGGGCGATCCGAAATATCGGCCGTGCCCGCTGCTCAAGCAGTATGTCGCGGCAGGCTGGCTCGGGAAAAAGAGCGGACGCGGATTCTACGATTACCGCGCGGCCGTAGCAAACGGCGCAGCAGCGCAGACGGCGGCTCCCGCGAAAAGTTGACGGCGGACGGGCCCGCCCACCCGTTCGCGCTGACGCGCGAGCAGCGGGCAATCGGCGATCTGGCGCGCGACTTTGCGCGCCAGGAGATCGCTCCCCACATCGAACGCTGGGATAAGGCCCACACCTTTCCCCGCGACCTGTATGGAAAACTCACTGCCGTCGGACTGATGGGCATGCTCGTGCCCGACGAGTTCGGCGGCGTCGGGGCCGGCTACGTGAGCTATGCGCTCGCGGTCGAAGAGATAGCCCGAGTCGATGCCGGGACGGCGGTGACGATCTCGGTCCACTCGATGATCTGTGCGGCGATCGCGCGGCTGGGGAATGTTGCGCAAAAAGAAGTGTGGCTGGCCAAGCTCGGTTCGGGCGATTGCATCGCCGGCTTTGCTTTAACCGAGCCGGATGCAGGCTCCGACGCGGCGGCGATCCGCGGCAGCGCCCGGCACGACGGCGGCGCTTACGTGCTCAATGGCCGCAAGCAGTGGTGCACCAACGGCAGTTTCGCCGGCGTGATCATGGCAATGTTTCGCACCGGCGGCGCCGGCGCCAACGGGATCTCGGCATTTTTGGTCGATGCGGCGACGCCCGGCATCGCGGTGGAAAAGGTGACCGAAAAGCTCGGGATCCATACGAGCAACACCGTCGATCTGGCGTTCTCCGACGTGCGGGTCGGCGCCGGCGCGCTGCTCGGACGCGCGGGGGAAGGCCTGACTTCGGCGCTCGAAACGCTGACGGCCGGGCGCATCGGGATCGCCGCGCAAGCGGTCGGGATCCTCGCCGCCTGCTTGGATGCATCGGTGAAGTTTGCCAAGGAACGCATCGCCTTCGGGCGTCCGATCGGCGCGTTCGAGGGCGTCTCGTTCAAGATCGCGCGCATGTCGACCGATCTCGAAGCGGCGCGTTTGCTGGTCTACCGCGCTGCCGCCTTGGCCGACGCCGGAGAACCGTTCGCGCTCGCGGCCAGCCAGGCCAAACTCTTCGCCTCGACCGCGGCGCGCATGCATGCTTCGGAAGCCATACAGATCCACGGCGGCTACGGATACACGACGGAGTTTCCGGTCGAGCGGTATTACCGGGACGCCAAGATCACCGAAATCTACGAGGGAACCTCGGAGATCCAGCAGCTCGTCATCGCCCGTGGGTTACTAGGCCGGTTGTGAGCCGCGGTTGCGACTTGTGTCGACCATGGAGATGAGAATGTGTCGGAAAACCACCGCGGGGCCGAGGGCCGCTGATTTTCGGCGCGAAGATTCCTTGCGTGCCGATTCGCTTTTGAACCGGCGCAGCAGCTGTTCGAATCGACACGCCAGCGCCGGCGAGTTCGAGCGGCCGGTTTTTTGCGCGCGGCGAACGTACCTGTCGCCGCGATGGGGAGGTTGTCCGTCGTGAAGCTCATGGAGTATCAGGGCAAGGATCTGTTTCGCCGGGTCGGCATTCCGACGCCGCGCGGAACGTTTGCGACCACGGCGGCCGACGTGCAGTCGTTCATCGCGGCGAATCCCGGTTCGTGGGTGCTCAAGAGTCAAGTGATGATGGGCGGACGCGGGAAAGCCGGCGGCATCAAGTTTGCCGACGATGCCGCGCAGGGCGACGCGTTGGCCAAGGAATTGATCGGCAAGGTTTTGCGCAACGTGCAGAACCCCGACGGCGAAGAAGTCAAGTCGCTGCTCGTCGAGGAGAAAGTCGCGATCGCGAGCGAGGCGTATGTCTCGATCACGATCGATCGCGCCAAGAAACAGCCGGTCATCATGGTCACCGCGCAGGGCGGAATGGACGTTGAAGAAGTCGCCGCCGAGCATCCCGAGGCGATTGCCTACTATTGGATCGATCCGGCCGCGGGTTACTCGCCGTTCATGGCGCGCCAACTCGCGTTCGAGGCGGAACTGCCGGTTGGGTACCACAAAGCGTTTCCGAAGATCGTCGGCGCACTCTACGAGCTGTTCATGAATTACGGCGCCAATCTGGTCGAGATCAATCCGCTGGTGCTGACCAAAGACGGAGCGGTGATCGCGTCGGATGCCAAAGTCGATCTCGACGACAACGGATTGTACAAACATCCGGATATCGCCGAGTGGAATCGCCAAACGCCGGCCGACGAAGATCAGGCTGCGGCGGTGTCGATCGGCTTGGGCATGTCGAACTACGCGAAACTCGACGGTTCGATCGGCGTCATCGCCAACGGCGCGGGGTTGGGTATGGGAACGATGGACGCGATTCGCAGCGCGGGCGGCGCGGCCGCGAACTTCCTCGACATCGGCGGCGGCGCGCAGGCCGAACTGGTGCGCAAGAGTTACTCGCTCGTCGTGAGCGATCCCAAAGTCAAAACGCTGTTCATCAACATTTTCGGCGGCATCACGCGCGGCGATCAAGTTGCGCGCGGCATCGTCGAAGCGCTCAGCGGCAGCGATCTGCGGAAGGTTCCGCTCGTCGTGCGGCTGACCGGAACGAACGCCAAAGAAGGCTTGGAGATTTTGGCCAAAGCCGGCTACGTGCCGGTCGAAACGATGGACGAAGGCGCGGCACGCGCGGTCGCACTTGCGCAGGGAGCGAACTAGACATGGCGATTTTCCTCGACAAGAACTCGAAAGTCATCGTTCAAGGCATCACCGGACGCGAAGGCGCCTTCCATACGGGGCGGATGCTCGCGTACGGAACGAACATCGTCGGCGGCGTCACGCCCGGCAAAGGCGGCACGACCATCGAGAGCGGCCAGCCGGTGTTCGATACCGTCAAAGATGCGGTGGACGCGACGGGCGCGACCCATTCGATCATCTTCGTGCCGCCGTTCGCGGGCGCGGATGCGTTGTGGGAGGCGCACGCCGCGGGGATCCGGCTCGCCGTGTGCATCACCGAAGGAATTCCGGCGCACGACATGCTGCGCGTCGTCGCCACGACCGCCGGCATGCGGATCATCGGCGGCAATTGTCCGGGGCTGATCTCGCCGGGCAAATCGCTCATCGGCATCATGCCGGGTCAGGTCTTCAGCGAAGGCAACGTCGGCATGATCTCGCGTTCGGGTACGCTCACGTACGAAATCGTCGACGGCTTGACGCGGGCGGGCTTCGGCCAGTCGACCTGCGTCGGGATCGGCGGCGATCCGATCATCGGCACCACGTTCGTGGACTGCCTGCGCGAATTCGCGCGCGATCCGCAGACGCATGCCATTGTCGTCGCCGGCGAGATCGGCGGCTCGGATGAAGAAGACGCCGCGGCGTTCATCAAGGAGTTCATCGCCGATAAGCCGGTCGTCGCGTTCATCGGCGGCCGCTCGGCTCCCAAAGGAAAGCGCCTCGGTCATGCCGGCGCCATCATCTCGGGGAACACCGGCACGCCGGAGAGCAAGGTTGCGGCCTTTGCCGACGCGGGCGTTCCCGTCGCCGACCGGCCCTCGGAGATCTCGAAGCTTCTTGCCGAGCGGCTAAAGCGCGTGCCTGCGTAACGAACGAGAACATCGCACACGGCCGGCGGCGATGCTAGGAAAGCATCGCCG
>JBEKHC010000173.1:0-4636 GCA_050012475.1 Candidatus Velthaea sp. | reverse complement strand
CGCTCGCCTCGCATGTCAATCCCGGCGACGACGTCGGCGCAATTCGCGCCGTGCTCGACAAGTACGGCATGAAACCGTGCGGGCTAACGATGTACGGCAAGACCCAAGCCGAGATGCTCGAGCGCATCGATTTCGCGCGCGACCTCGGCATCGACACTGTCATCTTCGATTGCGAAGCACACTATCCAGACTTCGTGTCGACGTTCTTGCCGCCGCTGGTCGAAGCGGGCCGGCGCAACGGTGTCCGCATCGCAGTGGAGAACCATCTCACCGTCCCGTTCAGCGCCGACTTCGAGTCGGGCGGCAACGAAGAGAAGCGCTGGGACGAAGGCGTTGACACACTCGCGCAGATCAAACGTTTAGTGCGCGACATCGACGACCCGATGCTGGGCGTATGCCTCGCGCCGCCGCACTTGTGGGTGATGGGTGAGATAATTAGCGAAGCCATCACGTTCCTCGCCGAACGCAAGCGGCTCTATTACTACTACATCTGGGATATCGACCGCGACTACAAGCACGGCGTCGACGGCCTCAACTTCGGTCCCGGCGAGAAGCAGCTTCCGCGCCCCGACGGCACGCTCGACCACGCGGTGCCGCTAGGCCGGCTCAAAGATGTCGGCTACACCGGGGCCGCCAGCCTGAAGTGCCATGGGACGCACGGCTGGGCGCTGGACTACGTCACCTCGCAGCTGCGTGCGTCGGACGCGTACGTGAAATCGTGCCTGTCCCGTATCGGGTGGACCCAGCCTGCCCGTACCAACGGCGCCCGGCAAACGGTATCGTGACCATCCGCGGACTGCGGCCTGAGGCTCTTCCATGAGTGTCATGGCGAACGCTCCGGCGTCGCCGAGCCGCGTAGCTCGGACCGGTGGCAACCGGCGATTCTTCCGTAATCCGGTGTTCACGCTGCTCGCGCCGGCCATGACGATCTTGCTCGCGATGACGATCGCGCCGGCAATCTACATCTTCGGCGCGAGCCTGTTCAACTTCGAGCTCATGAACGCGAATGCAGCGCAGTTCATCGGCCTGGGCAACTACATCGAAACGCTGACGAATCCAGCCGTCTGGTGGGGGTTGGCTGCGACGCTGTTGTTCGTCGTCCTGGCCGTCGGCTTGGAGCTGCTGCTCGGCCTGGTGGTTGCGCTCCTGTTGTCGCGCAAAATCCCCGAAGGCAACTTGCTCTCGGCGCTGTTCATCCTGCCGATGGCGATGACGCCGGCGGTATCGGCGCTGATATGGCGCGAGCTGCTCGATCCCAACTTCGGTTGGGTGAGCTACTATTTGCAGGCCTGGCATCTGACGGCGGTGCCGATCGCATGGCTCAGCGACCCGGTGACCTCGTGGGTGGCGCTCATTGCGCTCAACGTCTGGCAGTGGACACCGTTCGTCGCGTTGATCCTGCTCGCGGGTTTGCAAGGCATCCCGGCCGACCTACGCGAGGCGGCTTCGATCGACGGCGCGGGCGGTATCCAGTTCTTCTTCAATATCACGCTTCCGCTTCTCCAGCCATTCATCGCGATCGCGCTGCTGCTGCGGGTCATCGACGCCTTCAAGACCTTCGACATCATCCAGGTGCTGACGGGAGGCGGTCCGGGCACGGCGACCGAGACGATCAACTTGATGATCTACCGCACGGCGCTGCAAGACTTTAACGTCGGCGCGGCGTCGGCCCTGGGCGTCTGCTTCCTAATCTTTCTGATGATCGTGGTGCAGCGGCTGATGAAGGCGTTCCCCCTCTCCACTGCGGCGACTGAGGTCTAAGCGTGCGCGTCTTACAGCGATTCACCGATCTCGTTCTCCTGCGTGTGCTGCTGTGGCTCATCGTGCTCGCCGCGCTCTTTCCGATCCTGTGGATGATCCTCTCGTCGTTCAAACCGGCCGATGTGGTACAGGCCATCCCACCGATTTGGACCTTCACGCCGACCCTGGCGAACTACGTCGACGCTCTGTTCGGCGGCGCGTCGATCGGAGCGCTGGTGCTGCATAGCTTGGTGGTAGCGACGCTGTCGACGATCCTGACGCTGATCACCGGCCTGCCCGCGGCGTATGCACTGACGCGGCTGCGATTCCGCCGTAAGCAGTTCGTCGGAAACTGGATCCTCTCGACGATTTTGTTTCCGCCGGTCGTTTCGGCGATCCCGGTGTTCATCTTGGTCGGCCGGCTCGGCTTGACCGATACCTATCCCAGCCTCATCATCCCGTACGCGGCATTCAACCTGCCGATCATCATCTGGATGCTGCGCAGCTTTATCGAGCAGGTTCCGTTCGAGATCGACGAGGCGGCGCGTATCGACGGACTCTCGCACTTCGGCATTGTGCGGCACATGATCTTGCCGCTCGTTGCGCCGGGACTCGCCGCAGCGGCGATCCTCAGCTTCTTGTTCTCGTGGAACGAGTTTCTGTTCGCGTTGACGCTTACACGCACGTTCGTGAAGACGGCACCGGTCGGCGTGATGGAATTCACCGGCATGTATGGCACTCAATGGGGCGACTTGACGGCGGCTTCGACAATCATCGCCGCGCCCGTGCTCATCATGACCCTCATTTTGCGCCGCCACATCATCTCGGGCTTGACGTTCGGCGCCGTCAAGTAGCACGAATTTGCATCAGCGGCTTGGCCGCCCTAATCGATCACGCATTCGCACTCGTCCTATCACACTTTTTCAGGGGAGAAACGGCATGTCGGTCAGCAAGATTAGTCGTCGAGAACTCATCACGGGCGGCTTGGGGACAGTCGCAGCGCTTGCCGCGGCGTCCGCGCCATGGGCGTCTCTTCCGGCCTCGGCGCAAGCCGCAAAGCCGTCGCAGCTTCGTATGCTGTACGCCACGGTGGAAGCCGACGCGGACGCGATCAAACTCGTGCTTCCCGACTTCCAAAAGGAAACCGGCATTGCGCTGCAGGTCGACAACATGCCGTACAACGCGCTGCAGCAGAAAGTGTTCTCGGAGTTGGCCTCGTCGAGTTCGTACTACGACATCATGATCGTCGACACGCCGTGGATGCCGTCGCTCACGTCGAAGGTTCAGCCGCTGAGCACGTACATCACGAATAGGAAGCTCTCGGGCAGCGGGCTCCAGCTCAGCGACTTCATCAGCAAGGTCTTCTACGACACGGCGGTTTACAACCCAGCGCAGTCGTCGGCGCACTTCCCGAGCACGCCCTCGACGCCCATCGACGTCGCCGCCATCAAGAAGGCGGGCTTCGACATCTACGGGCTGCCGATCCAGGCCAACGTCCTCACGATGTCCTATCGGAAGGACCTCTTCGACAGTCCCGCCGAGCAGGCCGCGTTCAAGCAAAAGAACGGCGGCAAGGCCCTCGTCGTGCCGCAGACGTGGAACGACTTCACGACCGTTGCGCAGTTCTTCACCCGACCCGAACAGCGGCTGTTCGGCACGACGCTTATGGCCGGCGACGGCGACTGGGCGACCGACGACTTCAAGACGCTGCTGGCGGGCTGGGGCGGGGACGGTCATCTCGTCGACGACCGCTTTCGGCCGGTGTTCAACTCGCCCGCAGGCGTTGCGGCGCTCTCGTACTACGTCGATCTCATCAATAAGTACAAGGTCACACCGCCGGGAGCGACGTCGTTCAGCTGGGACGAGGCCGCCTCGACCTTTGGCGCCGGCTTGACCGCGATGAGCATGAACTACCATACGGAAACGCTCAACGCGAACGTCAAAGGCACGATCGAATATGCGATGATTCCCAAGGGCGTCAGCCGCGGGCCGCACTTTGGTACGTGGATGCTCAGCGTGAATCCGAAGTCGCAGAACGCCGAGGCAGCGTACGCAGCAATCGTTTGGCTCACGGGCGCCGCCGCGCAGACGAAGATGCTCGAGGCGCAACTCCATCCTACGCGGCATTCGGTCTACAAGGCGTCGCGGACGATCGAGGCGACCAAGAAGTTCGGGCAGTTCTACCCGGTGCTCGAACAGTCGCTTAGCGTCGGCGTCGGACGGCCGCGCCTCAAGAACTACGCTGATGTCGACCACGCCGTGTGGGTAGCGGTCAACAACGCTGCCAGCGGCCGCGCGACACCGCAAGCCGCGCTGCAATCGGCGGCCGACCAAGTGAGTCAGCTCATGAAGCAAGCCGGATACGCGACGTAACACGAACGTGCGGAACACACTTCGCTGGGGCGTTCTCGGCACCGCGCAGATTGGACGGGCGTACGTCATTCCCGCGCTCATCGGATCGGCGAACGGCAGGGTGACGGCGATCGCCAGCCGCGAGCGCAGCCACGCCACGGCGGCTGCCGCCGAATTCGGCATCCCGCACGCGCACGGAAGTTACGACGCGTTGCTCGCCGATCCTGACGTCGACGCGGTGTACATCCCGCTGCCGAACGCACTGCACGCCGAGTGGACGATCCGCGCCGCGGAAGCTGGGAAGCACGTGCTGTGCGAGAAGCCGTTTGCGGCCACCGCAGACGAAGCGCTGCGAATGACGGAGGCGTGCCGCACGCACGGCGTCGCGCTGATGGAGGCGGTGATGTACCGTTTCCATCCGCAGCACGTGCGGGTGCGCGAACTGATCGCGAGCGGCGCGATCGGCGAGGTGCACGAGGTCCGTGCGGGACTGTCGATCGGCATCCTGGGCTCGGCCGAACGTGACAACATCCGCTTTCGGCCG
>JBEKHC010000172.1:0-4720 GCA_050012475.1 Candidatus Velthaea sp. | reverse complement strand
CGCGCTCTGCTTGATGAGGGGGGAGTCAGCGTGGTTTTTCAACCCATTTGGGATATTCGCCGCAATGACGTCCTCGGTTTTGAGGCCTTAACGCGGCTGCCGCCGGCCTACGGCTTTCCGGGCCCGCAAGAAGCGTTCGACCTCGCTGAGCGGACGGGCCACGCGCATGAGCTCGACGCGCTTTGCCGCGTCGCGATCTTGGCCCGCGCAAGTGAGATTCCGGACGATGCATTGCTTTTTATCAATGTTTCTCCGCAAACGCTGGATCATGAGATCCTCGCTGGTGACGCGCTTGTTCAGGCAGTTGCTCGTGCCGGCCTCAAACCTGACCGCGTTGTATTGGAGGTGACGGAGCGTTGCGGAGCTCGGCCCGCGGCGGTGATTCGTGAGGCCAAACGATTGCAAGCGCTGGGCTTCAAGCTCGCGCTCGATGACGTGGGCGCAGGCAATGCCGGGCTAGAGATGTTGAGCCGGTTACCGGTCGACTTTTTGAAGATCGACGGTGAGTTGGTAAGGAAAGCCGTAACTGATCGGCCCAGCCGCAGCGTGCTCGCCGGGATCATTGCGATTGCCCGCGAGAACCAAACCTTCGTGATCGCTGAAGGTATCGAGGACTCAGCAACGCTTGCGCTCGTGCAAGACGTGTCAACGTACGATCCGGGTGCGCAGGGCATCCATGGTGCGCAGGGCTATCTCCTTGGGCGCCCGAGTCAAACGGTGAAAATGCCGCTGAAGATTGCTGACAGTCAACCCGTGCGGGAGATGGCGTGTGTCTCTTCGAGGCACGGTGACAATGAGCAGTGAAAAGCGGCCTAACGGTCCAGCGCTAGTACCCGGAGTCACCGCCGCCAAGGCGCGCCGGATCCGCGATTTGCAGCCCCGCGCAACGCGCAGATCGTAGAGCACGGGCAGCCTTGATACCCCTTGATGCCGTTCGTCTCCGCGCAGACCCGCCCCGGGTCGTAATGACGCCGGGGGCGAGGTCAAGGGAGTCGTCTTGCGAGTCCGGCGCTCGAGCTCATCCGCCGCCTACCCTTCATAAATCTCGCGCACCTTGAAAACACCCTCCGCATCACGGAGATATAAACTTACGCCGGTCGGCAACCGAGATATTGATTATGCGCCCCCGCCATACGTGGGTGAAGCTCCGGCTCGCCGGACAGCTCACCGCCGCCTTTGCCGTGCCGATCGCGGCCTTGCTCCTCGTCGCCGCCGTCGTCGCGAACGGGTTCGCGCAGCTGAGCGTCGCGAAACAAGAAGTGGCGGCCAAAGCCGACTTGCGCACAAAAGTTTACGAACTCGCTGGGACCATAACCACCGGGCGTTGGGCGACCCGCGGATTCGTCTTGACCGTCAAGCCGCAGATCGAAGCGGTGCGCCAAAAAGCGATGACCGCAGCGCGCCTGGATGTTGCGTATGTCGTCGCTCGCGCCGCGCTGCTCCCGGGGATCGCTTCGGAGTTGCAACGTCTTCCGGCCCTCGTTGACGGAATCGATGCGGGAAATTCCGGCGTGGTCGCGCTTACGCGGACGGATCGCGATGCGGTGATGGGTTTCTATTACAAGGGCTACAAGACGGGTCGCTATGCACCCGCGGCGGAAGCCTTCGGCCAGGCCGCCGCGGGGCAAGCGGCGCTCGATCCGGTCCTGGCGGCGATCACCGACGCCGCGACGAGCGCGTCGGCAGCTTCGTCCGCCGCCTTCGACGCGACCCTCGCTCGACTCAACGCCATCATGCTCGCCGTGTGCTTTTCGACGGTCGTCATGACGGTCGGTTTGACCCTGGTTCTCTCGCGGCGCATGTCCAAACGGCTGGGCCGCGTGTCGGGCGCGCTCGCTCAGGTAGTCAGCGAGGATTTCTCCGCCCTTTGCGATGCGCTCGATCGCTTGGCGCAGGGCGATCTTCGAGCGTCGTTTTCCACGAAGCGTACGCCGCTCGCTGACGGCGGCTCCGATGAGATCGCCGAGGTTGCCGATTCGTACGACTCGCTCGTTGCGGACCTCATCAAGATGGGCGGCAAGTTGACGACGGGCCTGGAAAATCTGCGCGAACTCATCTCGGGCGTAGCACTGACGAGCAAATCGCTCGCCGCGGCGTCGGACCAAGCGTCGGCGGCCGCACAGCAGTCTGCGGTCGCCATCGATCACATCGCCCAAGCCGTCGATCTCGTGTCGACCGGCGCGCAGGCCCAAGCCGGCCAGATCGCCGACACGGCCACCGCGATCGAAGAGTTGAGCCGCACGGCCGAGCAAATCGCGACGGTTGCCGCCAACCAAGCCGACGCGGTCATGCAGACGACGGTCACGCTCCAAAACCTCGATAACGGCATCGGCGATCTGTCGGCGCAAGGCGCGATCTTGACCAAGGCGGCGCGCGATGCGTCAACGGAGACACATGCCGGAACCAAGGCGGTAACCGAGACCGCTACGACGATGGGCCAACTCAAAGCGGCTTCCGCCAAGGCCGCCAACGCGATGTCCAGCCTCGAAGACCGCTCTTCGCAGGTCGAAGAGATCGTCAATACGATCGAAGATATCGCCGACCAAACGAATCTGCTCGCGCTCAACGCGGCCATCGAGGCGGCGCGCGCCGGAGAACACGGCCGCGGATTCGCCGTCGTCGCCGATGAAGTCCGCAAGTTAGCCGAACGCAGCCGTATCGCGACCAAAGAGATCTCCAATATCCTCACCGACATCAAGCGCGAAACCGTCGCCGCGGCCGAAGCCATGCGCACGTCCTCGACGTCGATGGATGCCGGAATGACGGTCTCCGAACGGGCCTCCAAGGCGCTTGACACCGTGGGCGCCGCGATAACCACGACAACGAGCGTGGCCGAAAGTCTCGCCGTCCGCGCGCAGGAGATGCGCGCCGCATCGCTGAGCGTCACGGAAAATATGGCAAGCGCATCGGCGGCGGTTGAGGAAAATGCCGCGGCTGCGTCCGAGATGCGCAGCACGACCGATCACATCACGAACGTGATGGTCCCAATCGCAGCGACGGCCACCCAGAACGCCACGGCAGCGAATGATGCTTCCGTATCGACCAGGCTGCTCGTGAACAGCATCGCGGAAATCGACGCGACGGCACGTTCCCTGCGCGATCAGGCAGCTGAATTGGAAGTACTCGTCAACCGCTTCACGATCGACGGAAGCGTCGACGCCACGCAGCGCCCGGGCGGGAGCGCGCGTCGATTAGCATTAGCGGCCGTCTCTTAGCGGCCGCACGGACGGGTAAGGGGCGAAGGTTCGCGTCGCCAAAAGTTTTGCCGCGAATCATGAAGTGATGGCGCCCGTCGTTGCGCCAGTGCAGGTCGGCAAGGCTGCGTGGTAGATTGTCGGGCAACACCGTAAGGCAAGCACTTTGCTCTTCATAGCAGCCGACGACGCGACGCCGGTTCAATGTTCAGACGATGTCGCCACGATGCTCGACGGATGCCTTCGTTTTCTGAATATGGCGCGAGGTTGCGTGTAGGATAGCCGCATCGTCACCCGAGCGCATGGCGGCGACGATCGCGGCGTGTTCCTCGACAACCTCGTGACGCCGCTCCGTCGTCGAGAGCGCGATAAAGCGCCAGTGCAGGATGTCGGCCCGCAGATCGCCGAGGATTTTCTTGAGCCGCTTACTTTGGGCGTGGGCGAGAATTCGTTCGTGAAAAAGCGTGTCGAGCTGTTCGAGTTCGGTCGGATCGTCGACGTGCTTTTTCATCCGTTCGAGCAGCCGCGTGAGCTCGGCAAAATCTCGTTTGCTCATGCGCTGCGCCGCGCGCTGTACCGCCAGCGTCTCGAGGGACTCGCGAATGTCGAACATGCAATCGACTTCTTCGCGCTCGAGCTCGCAGACGACGGTCCCGCGCATCCCGCGCGGCTCGAGCATCCCATCACTCTCGAGGCGCCGCAACGCTTCACGTACCGGAGTCCGGCTCACGCCGAGGTTGGCGGCCACGTCGACCTCGATGACCGGGCTCCCGGGGGCCAATTCGCCGCTGAAGATCGCGCTCCGGAGCCGCTGGTAGATTTGCTCGCGTAAGGAGGGCCGCTCCAAACGCTCGTGCAGCCCGCCCGCTTTTTCGGCGGACGGCGTTTGAGAACCCATGCCGCCAGCTTACCCGAGGCCTCGCCAAAACGTCAAGTATTTAGGATCCAAAGCTCTTGACTTGGAAAAAGATTCTGCCGTACACTTGCTCAACGTATACAACTACTGGATATTGGATACACTGAGCCGTCCGTGAGGCGGCAGCTGCGCGGCCCAGTCACGGCCTACGAGCGGCGCGACGCTCTCCCGTCCTGCAGGAAAGGGACGCAATGTTTCAACAGTTGCTGACCCCCGTACCCGGCGGCCTGTTCCCTTCGTTCGTCGTCGCGAGCCTGCCGGTCGTCGCCGTGCTCGTCGGACTGGGCGTCTTTCGCCGGCCGGCATGGCAAGCTTCACTCGCCGGCCTCATCGTCGGCTTGATCATCGCCATCGGGTTGTGGCACTTGCCGGTCGGCATCGCATTCGGAGCGATTGCCAACGGCGCCGTCTTCTCGCTCTGGCCGGTGATGTGGATCGTTTTCAACGCGTTGCTGCTGTACAACGTCGCCGTGCGCTCCGGGCGGTTCGACACCTTCCGCGACTGGGTACTTCAGCATTTGCCCAACGACCGACGCATTGTCCTCGTCGTAATCGGCTTCTGTTTCGGCGCTTTGCTCGAAGGCATCGCGGGCTTCGGGACGCCAGTTGC
>JBEKHC010000171.1:0-8401 GCA_050012475.1 Candidatus Velthaea sp. | reverse complement strand
CGCCGAGCGGCCCCGGGTGCCGACCAGCGCCGCCCCGCCGCCCACCATCCAAGAGGCGTCATTCCGACCGCACCGCTTCAGCCGTGCGGATGCGCGCAGCAACCCCAGCCGGATACACACCCGCAATCACCGCAGCCACAACGACCAACGCAATCGCCTCAAACAAGAAGTCCCACGGCATCGTCAATTCGATGAGCCACCCGAACGCCTGACGGTTGATCACGAAAATAAGCAATAGCGACAAAAGCACGCCGACGAGCACCCCCATGATGCCGCCCAACGCGCCGATGAACGCCGCCTCATAATATACCATCATGCGAACGTCGCGCCTGCGCAATCCCAAATACCGCATGAGTCCGATCTCACGCCGCCGTTCGAGCACGAGCGCGAAAAGTGTCGACACGACGCCGAGCACCGCGATCGTAATCGAGATCACATACAGCGCATACGTTATCGCAAAGGTCCGATTGAAGATCGTCAGCACGAGCGTGCGCAACTCGCGCGTCGTTTGGGCGTCGACCCGCAGCGGCAGCACGCTGCGCACGACCGCGCTGCGCAGTTGCGCGAGATCCGTTCCGGGCTTGGCGTAGATGGCGATGGAGTTGACCGAGTCATCGTGATACAGACGAACGAACGTGCGCGAATCCATCAGGAAGACCCCGGCGTCGCTCGAGTAGTCGTTGTAGATCGCGGCGATCGTGAAGGTGGTTGTGCCCGCGGGCGTGTCCAAGCGGAACGAGTCGCCGCGGCCAAGATGGAATTTCGTGGCGAACGGGTCGCTCACCAGGACCTGCGTCGTCCCCGGGAGCGTTCGGGCGAGGGCGCGGGTATCGGCAACGCCGATGAAACGCAATTTGTTGCGCTCGGCGATCGTCGAGAAATCGGCCGCACCCAAGGTGGTAATTCTGCCGCGAAACGGGATCGAGATGCCGCGAAACGTATCGACAGCGGCGACGCCGGGCAGCCGCGCGATCGTCCGGGCGACGCGGGGTGAAAACCGTGAATCGTACGATGCATCCTGCAGTCCTAGCGGACGCACGAAGAGGTCGGCCTTGAGCGTATCGTCGGCCCACGCGACCACCGTGGTGCGGAACGAGCCGATCAGGATCGCGATCGACACCATCATCGCGATCGCGATCATCAACGACGCGACGGCGACGCTGTTGCGCATGGGCGAGGCACCCAAATTTGCCGCCGCGAGTTGCCCGGCCGCCGAACGCTGGCCGAACGCAGCCACGCCCGCGCGCGAGACCGCCCCAACCGCAAGCGGGGTGCACAGCGAACCGGCGAAGATGATCAGCAAACCCGAAACGTACCCGAAGATCGGGATGTCGTCGACGGCCGGAAAGAGCGTGCACACGTAAGCGAGCACGAGCAGCAGCATGCCCGCCAGCGCGAGCCGCGCGGCGAGGCCGCGCGGTCGCCGTTCGTAACCGGCCGAGCGCATCGCCACGGCCGGCGGCGTCCCCGCGGCCTCGAACGCCGGAACGACGGCCGAGAACATCGACAGCGCGACGCCGACGCCGAATGCCTTGATCAGCACGAGCGGCGCGAAGACCACGTGGTCGGCATGACTGGCGACATACAGCGTGTCGACCGTACGCGATACGGCGCCGACGGAAAGTTGCGCCAGGACGCCGCCCAGCACCAATCCGGCGGCGGAGCCGGTGAGACCGAAGAGCGCCCCTTCGGCGACGAACGCTCCAAAGATGCCGCGTTTGGTCGCGCCCAGCGCGCGCAGCGTCCCGATCTCCGGACGCCGCGCGACGACCGAGATCGCGACCGTGTTGTAGATGAGGTACATCCCGACCAGCAACGCGATGTACGAGAGCGCAGCTAAATTGAGTTCGAAGCTGCGCAGCATGCGCTGGATCTCGCCGGTGCGAACCGTGGGCGCGACGACCCGCGTCCCCGGCGGAATGACCGCGGCGACTGCCTTGGTGATTGCGTCGATCCGGGCCGGATCGACGATGAGGTCGATCCGGTCGAGCTGACCGATTTTCTCGAAGATCTCCTGAGCGGTGGCGATATCGACGAACACGACGCTCGAATCGATCCCGGGGATGCTCGCCGGGATGATGCCCGCGACGCGCAGTTCGACCGTCCGGTCGCCGGCCAAACCGCGCAGCAGCGCTCCGCGCGACCAGCCGTATGTGCGCGCAATCCGCTCGCTGATGAAGGCGCCGTGGCCGTTGACGAGCAGATCGGGATCGGGAGCCCCGGCGCTCTCGACGGCCGCCCCCGGCACTCCCCCGGAAACCGAGCTGTCACCCGGCAGCGCCTGCAGCAGATCGATGCCCAGCACTCGGAGCACTTCCCCCGAAAAGGCGTCGTTGGGCTTGGCGCCGATGACGATCGAATCTTCGATCGACGGACCGGCGTACGAAACGCCGGCCACGCTCGCCACGCGCCGGAGCGTTTGGTCCGCAAAGCCGCGTCCGACGCCCAACACCTGAAGGTTGACGTGGTTGGAGATCACGTTGACGCTCGATGCAAAAGACGCCACGGCCGTGGTGTTGGCCAAGTCGATCGCCAGGGCGATCGCGACGCCGAGCGCCACGGCAAAGACCGTAACGGCCGTCCGCAGGGCATTGCTTCGAATGTGGCCCAGCACGAGCGCGCGGAAAAGCGCGGTCAACGGCAGTGAGATCGTACGGACATCGCAGGTTCTTCGACGCCGGAGACCCGATCGGCGTCCCGAGTCGCCCGCGCCCGAGCCCGACTAGGCCGCCGGTCTCACATTTTGCTCATGAGCGCGGCTCGCCAGGCGTCGTTGACGTGGCTCATGATGGCCTCGCGCACATGGTCCGGCACTTCGTCGAAGACGACCCGGTAATGATGCATCCGCTTCGCCGGTTGCGAAGCGACCGAAATCACGTGCGCGCGAAGCTGTAAACTCAACCCGGGGCGCAAGCCGAAGCAGATCGTCAACGCGCTTCGCGGGGCAACGCGATCGCTGCTTTCGAAGTGCATCCCGCCGGCGCCGATGTCGACGGACCGGCCTTCGCGCATGCGGGAGTCGCCGTCGACGAGGAACGTCAACGGAAAACTTACCGAAAGCCGCGGGTGCTTTCGAAGCTGAACACCACGCAAGGGGTCATCATTCGACACCAGTCGCCTCCGTGTAAAGTATTGCGCACTTAGTCATAGTATCGTCGGCCCGGCACGCAACCATTAGCCTTGCAACTCACGAGCAAACGGGCAATCGCCGAACACTGAGGAGACGAAGCGTTTCCGGCAGTCCCGAAAGGCAAGCCTCCGTGTCGACTTTGACCATAGCAACCACCGCCGACGATGCGGCCACCCATGAGTTTCTCAGCTTCCGTTTGGGCGACGCTGAATACGGCATCGATATTCTCAAAGTGCAGGAGATCCGCGGCTGCGACCCGGTCACCCGGATCGCGAACACGCCCGACTTCATTAAAGGCGTCATCGATTTGCGCGGGATCATCGTGCCGATCGTCGACATGCGGCTGAAATTTCAACTCGATCGCGCCGATTACAATGATTTCACGGTCGTGATCATCCTCAACGTGGCGCAGCGCGTCGTCGGGATGGTCGTCGACGGCGTCTCGGACGTCATCACGCTGGCTCCGGCCGAAATCAAGCCGGTTCCCGAGTTCGGTGCGGCGCTTCACACGCGCTTCATGAAAGGCATCGGCACCGTCGAAGAGCGGCTCATCATTCTCGTCGACATCGAGCGCCTGATGACCAGCCCCGACATGGCACTCATCGACGAAGCCGCAGCCTGAGCAAGCGGTACCGAGGAAACATGAACGCGCCCCATTCCGCCCCGTCCGCTCGGTCGTGGATCGACCGCTTTTCGCTCAAAGCGGCGTTCGCCGTACTCGTCGGATTCATCGTCGTCGTTCAAGCCCTTCTCCTCGCGCTCATCGGCTCGAGCATCCAAGACGTGCGCACGTTATCGGCGGAAAAGGCCCGAGCAGCCGACGTCGCCCTGCTGACGATCAAGATTCGCGGCGAGGCCGTGAGCACGATCCAGCTCGACCCCGCAAGTCCCGATACCGTCAAGATCTTTACCGCTGCCGAAAGCGGGATCGATAAAGATCGCATCGCGCTCGAACCGTTGATGACCGACGCTGAACGCAGCGTGTTTACCGCGATCTTGGCAAAATGGAACGCCTACGATCGGGACAGCGAAGCGCTGATCGCGCTCGCGAAACACGATCCAAAAGCGGCCAATGCCAAACTGATGCCGCTGTACCACGGTGAGTACGAGCCGTTCGACAAAATCGCAAATGCGTTTTTCGAGGACCGGATGGCGGCGCGCGCCAAAACCAAGGCCGCGGAAACGGCGGCATCAGCGGCGCTGTTGCCGCGCATCGTCGTCGCGAGCATCATCGCCATGCTCCTGTTTGCCATCGCGATGTGGGCGCTGGCGCGGCTGCTGCTCGGACGCCTGGCGAGCCTTCGTGAGGCTGCCGTGGCCGTCTCGGTCGGCGATATCGTCAACGCCAACGTGCCGACAGACTACGGCCACGAGCTGGGTGCGCTGGCAGCATCGTTCAGCGCCATGGTCGCGCGACAGCGCGAGTTGGCCGCCGCCGCCGAAGCGATCGCCAAGGGCGACCTCGAACAGACCGTGACGCCGCAATGCGAGAATGACCGCTTGGCGCACGCCTTCAGCGAGATGACCGGCGTGCTCGCTGGTTTTGTCGCAGCGCAGAATGAGATGAAATCCGCTATCGACGCCGGAGCGATCGAGGCGCAGATGCCCGCCGAACGATTCGAGGGCGCGTACCGTGCGATGGCGCACGCCGTCAACGATCTCGTCACGACGCAAACCGCGCTGACGATGCAAGTGGTCGAACTCGTGTCGCGCTATGTCGCGAACGACTTTGAGCTCGACATCGAGCGGCTGCCGGGCGAACAGGGCCAGATCACCGAGGCCGTCGACGGCGTCAAGGCACGTCTCCTCGAAGCGCATGCCGCCGCCACGGCCCGGATCAAAGCGGCGCTGGACAACGTCTCGACCAATGCGATGATCTCCGACGAAAACGACACGATCGTCTACTTGAACCGGTCGGTCGCCGAGATGATGCGCACGAAAGAGCGCGCGATCCAAAAAGAGTTGCCCAACATGCACGCCGACAAGCTCGTCGGCAGCAACATCGCCATCTTCCACAAGTCGGCCGAACACCAGCGCGGGCTGTTAGCCAACCTGCGCGGCACCCATCGCGCCGAGATCGAACTGGCCGGATTCACCTTCCACTTGACCGCCAACCCAGTGGTGTCCGAAGACGGCACGCGTCTGGGCACGGTGGTGGAATGGAAAGACCGCACCGCCGAAGTCGCCGTCGAACAAGACGTCAACGGCATCGTCGAAGCCGCCATCGCCGGCGACTTCAGCCGCCGCCTCCCAGTCGACGGCCACGAGGGCTTCTTCCGCATCCTCGCCGAGCGCATCAACGCGCTCATGGAAACCTCCGACGTCGGCCTAGGCGAAGTCGTGCGCGTCCTGAGCGCGCTGGCCAAGGGCGATCTCACCGAGTCCATTCACGGCGACTATCAAGGCACGTTCGGACAACTCAAAGACGACTCCAATCGGACCGTCGAAAGTCTGACCGCGACGATCTCGCAGATCACCCAAGCCGTCGACGCCGTCTCCACTGCCGCGCGCGAAATCGCCGTCGGCAACAGCGACCTCTCCCAGCGCACCGAAGAACAAGCTTCGAGTTTGGAAGAGACCGCCTCGAGCATGGAAGAGCTGACCTCGACCGTCAAGCAGAACGCCGACAACGCCAAACAAGCCAATCAATTAGCCATCGGCGCCAGCGCCATCGCCGTCAAAGGCGGCGAAGTCGTCGGCCAAGTCGTCAGCACCATGGCGTCGATCAGCGCTTCTTCAAAGAAAATCGAAGACATCATCAGCGTCATCGACGGCATCGCGTTCCAGACCAACATCCTGGCGCTCAACGCCGCGGTCGAAGCTGCGCGCGCGGGCGAACAGGGCCGCGGCTTCGCCGTCGTGGCAGGCGAGGTCCGCAGTTTGGCCCAGCGTTCCGCCGGCGCAGCCAAAGAGATCAAGGCCCTCATCGTCGACTCGGTCGAACGGGCCAACGCCGGCAGCGCACTGGCCGACCATGCCGGCAAGACCATGGATGAAATCGTCGCCGCGGTCAAACGCGTCACCGACATCATGGCCGAGATTTCCGCTGCGTCCATCGAGCAAGGCGCGGGCATCGGCCAAGTCAACACCGCCGTGGCGCAGATGGACCAAGTCACCCAGCAGAACGCCGCGCTCGTCGAGGAAGTCGCCGCGGCGGCCGGTTCGCTGCAAGACTTGGCTCAATCGCTGGTCTCCTCCGTCAGCGTCTTCACCCTCGTCGAAGGAGCCCGCGCGGCTGCGCCGCCGCGGGCCGCTGCCCCTGCCGGCGCGGCCACGCTGGCGAGACATGCCGCGCCCGCCAAACACGCCGCGCCTGCCAAGCACGAGGCGCTCGTCCCGGCACGCGCCGCCGCTGACGACGATGGCGACTGGCAAACCTTCTAACCGTTAGAACGACCGCCTCGAGGCGGGCTACCGTCACCGTTCGGAGACGGATGAAGGCCGGAGCACGGACCATGCTCCGGCCTTCCTGCGTGTAGCGGTTCGCTCGAATCGTAAATCCGTGGACACAAACGGCGGCAGACGTTCGGCTCGACCGCCGACTGTACCGATACAAAGAGAAGGCAGCCGCTCCGATCGCAACGGCGCTTTGTTGCCAACGCCGATGAAGGATGGTCATGCTCCAAGTTTGGAACGATTGCAAACTGAGCGCGAAGCTGCAGATCGGATTTGCAATCGTCATCGTCATCTTCGTCGCCGCACTCGGCAGCGCTTTTGCGCTCAACGACTCGCGATTGATTCCAGCGCAAATGGCGATGCTGCGCGCTCAGCTCACGGCACGCCGCATCGACGACGACGGGGCTCATTACGTCATGGAGCGGAAACCGCAAGTCGCCGCGGCGTACCTCGCGCACTATCGACGCGACGTTGCCGTTCTCATGCCGCTGCACAAAAGAGCAACCTAAGGAAGTACGTCAAGGATGAATACTGCCATGCGCGACCGGCTACTCGGCCTGTCGGTAAAAGTCAAACTGATCGGTGTCGGAATTGCAATTTCGCTGATTTTCGGCGCTAGCATCACCGTCGCTGAGATCAATTACCACACGCTGTTCGAGCGCGCAACCGCCGGTGCGAGTGCGTACCGGTTGGGACCAGCGGTCGCCGACGCCTACGAGCAATGGACGACCGACGACGATCAGTCGAATATGTATGCAGCGCTGGCCGTCCTGGGGGACCCCAAGCAGCACGCACTGATGGAAGATTCGTTCAAACAGGTGCAGGCGGCGCGCGCGGCACTCAACGGGCCGCTCGCAGACGCCGCACGCTTCGCCGTAACCGTCCGTGAGCGGCAGCTCGTCCAGCAGATCGGTACGCAAGTCATCGAGTACGACCGGTTTACCCAAACGATGCGTCAACGAGCACTTGCCGGCGATTCGCACGGAGCGTTGCGCACGATGGCGATCGACAATGCATCGGTCTCGGATGCGCTCACCAAAACGTTCGAGAGTCTCGAACAAGAAGCAAAAACCGGCGTTACGGCAGCCAATGACCAGACCGAACGCGACGCAGCGGTCGGAAGCCGCTTGACCATCGGATTCGCGGTTGTCGCGGCGCTCGCCGCGATCGCACTACTTTTCGCCGTTTCGCTGCTCATCGCTCGTCCGCTGCAACGCCTTGCCGCCGCTGCTTCTCGTATCGCCAAGGGCGATCTCGCGGTGGATGCCGATTTGCCGCCGGCTGGGACCGACGAATTGGGCGCCCTGGCGGCATCGTTCCGGACCATGGTCGGCCATCAACGCGAGATGGCGACCGCGGCCGAGGCGATCGCCGCAGGTGATCTGCAGCGGCCGGTGACGCCGCAGTGTGCGGATGACCGTCTGGCTCACGCGTTCTGCGCCATGACCGCTGCACTGTCTCGTTTTGCCGCGGCGCAGGCCGAAATGAAACACGAACACGATGCCGGCGATATGGACGCCGAACTGCCGGCCGAACAATTCGAGGGCGCTTACCGCACGATGGCCGAAGGCATGAACCAACTCGTCGCATCGCAGATCGCGGTTACGATGCGCGTGGTCGAAGCTGTCGCACGCTATTCGAGCAATGATTTCTCGGCCGACATCGACCGGCTGCCGGGCAAACAGGCCCAAATCAGCGAGGCCGTCGACCTCGTTCGCGATCAGTTGCAGGAAGCCGCAGCGGCCGCCGTCACCACGGCCCGGATCAAAGCGGCGCTGGACAACGTCTCGACCAATGCGATGATCTCCGACGAAAACGACACGATCGTCTACTTGAACCGGTCGGTCGCCGAGATGATGCGCACGAAAGAGCGCG
>JBEKHC010000170.1:0-5122 GCA_050012475.1 Candidatus Velthaea sp. | reverse complement strand
AGCACTTCCACGAGAAATTCTTGCCACGGCCGCCGATGATCTTCGAGCTGGTAAACGACCTCGACTCCATCGCTCTGGAGCTGCTGGGCATATGGCTTGATGGCCATCAGATTATCGGGCAAAAAAACGATGCGCAGGCCCGCGTCCCGCATACCGTTTACCAGCCGCTTGAGCCGATTCGAGCCGGCTTCCTTGTCGTATAAGGGCACGTAGGAATCGATGACGAGCACCGCTCGTTCATGCCGATGGCGCAGTCGCGCTGCGCGAAACACGTTCTCCAGTCGCGCGGCAAGATGTTCGGTCTTTAGGACCGTTGCCCACTTGGCTGCGAACTTGGCTTGATTGATCACCTGAAAACGTTTCATCCCGGCCGTCATATCGGTCCCCGCCGACATCCCTTCATAGTGGACTACGACCGAAGCCGGTTCGTACACGACGCGTTGACCGAGCGCGCGCACGGCAAAGCAGAGATCCGCGTCTTCGTAGTAGCCCGGCGAAAACTGCGCGTCGAAGCCACCGACCGAGCGGAATAGCTCGGTTCGAATCAGAAGCGACGCTCCGGAAACATAGTCTACGTCGCGCGTAAAGTTGTATTCATACTTTTCCGCTACGTCCGAACGCCCATAGTTCCAGCCGCTCGCATCCGACCAAACGATGTTGCCGGCCTCTTGCAGACGGCCATCAGGGTAGATCAATTTGGAACCGACCACGCCGATGCGTTCGCTGCGCGTCATTCGCCGCACGAGGGAGCGCAGCGCGCCGTACTGCAGCTGCGTATCATTATTCAGAAACAGAATGAACCGGCCGCGGGCGAGCGCGGCGCCGCGATTGCAGCTGTCGACGAACCCGCGATTGTCTCCATTGCACACCACCTCAACGCCGGGTAAGCTTGCGAGGTTGATCTGCGTCGCGTCCGTTGAACCGTCATCGACGACCACGACTTGGAGCGCAACGTCAGGATCGCAGGCAAACAACGAGCGCAAGCAACGCCCGGTCAGGGGCCACTTGTTGAAAACAGGAATGACGACGGTCACGCACGGTTCGGCCTCAACGAGCCGAGCCGCACTTTGCTCGGCGAGCGACGGAATCGCAGCGTTCGAGCCCGCAATAGCCGGCACGATCATCCGACGGAAGCCGCCCGTCGGACAGTAAGCTTCAGCCGGGCGAGTTCGGTCGTAGCGTCGCGTCGCGCCGAAAGGGCGCAAACCACCAACGCGTGCATCCCAAGGCGCAGGTTCGGCACGCGAAACCCGCAATCGAAACCGCAGTCGCTTACTCCCCGGCTTCCATGTTGAGCCGCGACATCGCCACGCGCGAGACTTGTCTGCGTTTCGACGATTGCGACGCCGTCGATCTGGATTTCAATTCCGCCGGTGAGGCGAGGTCCGATCGTGTCGACCGCCCATCCGATCAATCGAAGCGTTTGACCGATGGCCGCGCTGAACTCACCCCGCCGCTGCAGCGGGATGCCCTCACAGCTGACCTCATCGAGCTCGCCCGCGATCGCTCCCGTTTGCGGCAGGATGCTCGAGCGCAGCGGCCGTGGTTGCCGAACGAGGACCGACGCGAGCTGACTGTAGCCGCCGTCCGCATCGAGCCCGAAGATATCCAACTGCTCGGTGCCGACCAGGGGCGCCAACAGCGGAAACACGTATCCGCATCGCTCGGCGCCCGTCGCACCGACCGACGCGGCGGCATCCGGACGTTCGATGGAGCTGGCGATACGCACATGCCGGCCCCCGAGGCGGACGACGATCGCGAGTGGAGCCATCAGCGTCGCCCGATCGATGGCCCAGAACCGAAGCTCGGCTTCGACCCCTTCGGGAACGATGTAGGCGCCGTCCTGACGTATCAATGGTGAACCTGACTTGTCGAACGCACCGTCGACGCAGACAGCCCACTGGCCGGGGCGCCGTTCAAGACCGGCGAACGGATCGGGGGCGGCGAGGACTCGCAGCACGTCCCTCAACTCGACCCTCGAGGACCGGCCATCGATGTGCGGCAGGAGTGAAAGCGAATGCGCCCCGAGCGGTGATAGCACGGGTATCGCCGCGGCGAAGCCGCTGGCCGTTGCCGCTTGTCCGAACACCTCAGCGACGTCCGGCCGAGGCAACCCGCTGATCGTTTCGATCGGAGGACCCGCATCGAGCTGGATCGCAAGCGCATCGGCGGGCCGGTGTGCGGCGCGATCCAAGAGCCAGCCGCGAATCGTCACGTAGCCGCCTCGGGCGGCGCAGCCCGTCCTTCTGTCGTCGCCACCCAATTCGCACAGTTCATCGATGTGACCGATAACGTCGGCAGATGAGAGTTCTAGCCCCGGCAAGACAGCCTCCCAAAAGAATTCAGCGTGTGGTTCTCAGCCGTCCGAAGATCGCCCGCAGCCGCCGTATCGCCCGTCGCGCGTACGAGGCAAAACGGCGCGGAGAGCGCGCCGCGCGGTTGCCGAGTGCCAGATCCAGCCGCTCGATGGCCGCTCGTTGAACGACGATCGTGGCCAACAACTCTTCGGTGGAAAACGACACCCGGCCGATCTCGGCGTTCAGCTGCGCCTGCGAACGGGCGGCGGTGCTTAATGCCGCGCGCAACTCCACTATTTCAATGTCGCGGCGAACCAACTCGTCATTGAGTTGTTGCGCGACCGCGTTACGCCGCGCAAGTTCCGCCTCCCGCTGCTCGGCCAGGTCATCGCGCAAAGCGAGCTCGAGCGCATGCTGCTGATCGCGCAGGGTTGATTCGGCACCGAGGTTTGCGGCATGACGCGCCTCGCTAAGCTCGCCGGAAACGCGCACGAATTCGGCGGTTAGAGCGCCTTTCGCTTTCTGCAGTTGGGCGCACTCATTGCGCGCGCGCAGCAGCTCGCGTTGCAAAGTAAGGCGATCGGCCCGTTCAAAGTCCGCTAAGGCCGCAATGTCCGGAGAATCGATCGGCCGCATGGCGCTAACTTCGCCGTTCGCGTGCAGATTGCCGCTGAAGTCCGCCTCGTGCCGATCTGCTTTCGCGGCGTCGAACTCCGGACGTTCGCCGACGAATTCGCGTGCGGCTTTCATAACGAACGCGGCCAAGCCGGCGAGATCCTTGAACCTGTAGCATTCGACGCGCAGCGATTCGTCGACTTCGGAAAGTCCGCCTTCGGGTGCTTCATCCTCGATCAGCGTTTCGTCGATGTAACGCGGCTCGACGCCATCCTCGACCTGGTCGGCAACCCAGCGCGATGGATGCAGCGCGAGCGTTCGTACGTTGCAGTGAACGATGCCCGGCGTGTCATTGAACCATCCGATCTTATGCTGCACGGTCCCGTGATGGCAGAAATACATGTCTGAAAGCGCCGCAACCGCGATCGAATCGAGAATGTTGCAGCCGATCATCTCGATGATGCGATGGTCCGAACCGATAACCGACTCCTCACGGAGCCGCTCGATCACCTCGCGCGCTACCTTGCGATCCGCCTCGACGAGTGCGAGCGTGGCCGGCCGATCGTAGGACGGGTTGGTATCAAAGTCGGCGGGAAGCGAATGACCATCGAGGACGATCGAAGCCCCGGGATAAGCAGCCAAGAGCGCGGTGCTGACGGCAACCAGTGCATCGGTCTGATTGATCGCCGTGCGGTTGCGCGTCCGTATGCTGAGCCAAAACATGGGCCTCCGTGCGATCGCGATGCGCTCGACCGCGCCACCCGCCTCGGCGCTCAAGCGTGACCGTGCGTAGGCTTGAACTCGGCGTTGCACGGCGCGCGACATGCGGAAGCTTCCGAGCGGCACGAACATACGATCACTGCCGTTACGGCCCGGTAAATAACTATCGGGGCAGAATTCAACCGACCAATTCGCCGCGGGAAACAAATCGCGCAGCGGTCCAAGCGGTTCGTGCGTGACAAGGATATCGAGAGCACCGATGTTCGCGGCCGCCAGCGCCTCGAACGCGCTCAATTGGTTCCACGCGTTGTGAGCGAAGTTGGCATCGCCGGTAACGACACAGACCCGGCTCGGATCCGGCGCGGCATCGCGGGTGGCCGAGGTGTCGAATCGAGCAGACAGCGATTGGAGCGCGATCAGATGCTCGCGGGCCATGCCCCAAATAGGATCGATCAGATTGATCATCACCCGCTTCGACGCTATGACGATTGCAGCAAGTGGAAAGCCGTCGGCCATGAACGATGCGCCGAGGATGAGATCCGGATCGCGATCGAAGGCGTAGAACACACTCTTGTCGTTGAGAAGCAGGGACGCGGTTGCTCTTGAGACGCCGGCGGTCGTGAGCGACGGAACCTCGAACGTGCCATGTTTGATGAGATCGAGTTGGAATTTCTGCCCGAACGCAGCAGCCGATTCAGACCGCGCGCGGACCAACAGGTCGACAAGGCCCTCGAGCCGCGGGAATTCCGCGCATAAAGCGGCAAACGCTGGGCCCGCGCGGTCCGTTTGAAGCTGAACGATCTCGAACGCCGAGTCGTCTACGTGGAGCATGACGTACCTTTTACCGATTTGCGGCCGCTTTCACCTATATCCGCGGTCGTGGACCGCGTGGTCTCGACCGATAGCGGCCAACCGTGTCGGTTTGGCCAAGGCACCGCGCCGTCGCGTCGGGCGCGTCGCCGAAAGGCTGCTGACATTTCGGATCCGCCGCCGGTGCACTCCAAGCCGGGAACGAAACCTCTGTGACCGCCTCCGCCTGCGCGACGAGTGTCAGGGACGTTCCGAGCGAGCTTGAACGCCGCAAAACGCCCAAGACGGCAGCCGCGGAGCCGGGGACGATGCTGGGGCGTGACCAGCAGGCATCGCCGACGCAGTCGATGATCGTGATGACCGCATCGCCTTGTGACCGCATTGGTCTCAGCCAGGGCGAAGTCGCACTTCAGGACTCGATACGATGAGGTGTTCGGCCGTGCCGAGCACGATCCAGGTTGCGCCCGCGGTTCGCCCGGCAAGGCGCAGCAAGTTAGCGCCTGACCAAGTCGCATCGAACTCGGCACCGCGCCCGCCCCGCGACGGCCAGGACGCACGAGCCTGGCCACTTCGGGCCGGGTGTCTCCGATTTCGGCTCGCGCCGCCGCCTCTCGCTCATCGATCTCGATCCGCACATTCTAGGTCAAGGCCTTGCGCCCGAGGTCGACCGCCCAGCCGCC
>JBEKHC010000169.1:0-5385 GCA_050012475.1 Candidatus Velthaea sp. | reverse complement strand
CGCTGCAGGCATAGAGCTGAAGCCGGACGTTGTCCGGCTGATTGGCGAGGCCGCCGAACGAACCGGTGTCTTCCTGTCGGCGATCTCCGAGTGGAAAATTGGCACGACTTCCGCTGGAGACGCCGGTGCAGCGATTCGTGCAATAACGGAATCGCCGCTCACTTCAACTGCAGCAGGGTGTTCAGCAGGCGGCGCACGGAGCGAAGGGTTGCGGGCGACGCCCGGGCGGCGTAGTCGGCGAATCGGGCTCGCCAGTCGAGGCTTTTCACCTGATCCGCAAGTGCCACGCCAGTGATCGAGCCGGCGCCCCGTATCGTGACCTCGAACGGGTAGCCCTTGATTCTCGAAGTGATCGGGACGCCGACAACAAGCGATGTTTTCGCGTTGTAGTCCCGCGGCGAAAGGATGAGGAAGGGACGACGCCCTGCATGCTCACGCCCACGCTGCGGGTCGAGCGACAACCAGACGATATGTCCGACCTCCGGAACGTAGTCTTCTACCAACGCTCGGCCCCGATGGCTTCATCGAAGAGCGCTCCGTGGCTGTTTTCCGGGGTGATCCGCTCGATGAGATCAGCAAGCGCCCGCGACGGCGCTTTGCGAACGTAAAGCATGCCATCGTCAACCGCCATCTCGACTGCGGCGCCGTCCTCAAGCGCGATCCTTTTTGCGATTGCGCTCGGGATACGAATGGCCAGCGAATTTCCCGCTTTGAAGACGCGCGTATCCTGAACCACAAGCGCGCTGAAGTCGACGCCCAACCGAGGTATCGCAGTGCCTTCGGCGGCGTCGATGTCGCCTGGAGCAGAGTCATCCGAAAGCCGTTTGTTCATACAATGTATATACAGCAAGTGCCACTACCGCGTCAATGCTCTGCTCTGCATTCAGAAGCGTCGCCGGCTAACATGACGTTGACGCCGCGGGTCAGGCGGCAATCGAACGGGCCGGACTTTCGGTCTCATTTTGTCCGACGCGGCCAGCGCCGTGATGGGAACGCGGGAAAAGATACGGCTGTTTTGAAATAATAAGGAGATAGGCGGCAGCTCTGTTCGCTAGGGACGTGCTTGACGACATGGCCAGAAAAAACCCGGTACGCAAAGACGAGGCATCGGTGGCGGACAGCGCGATGTCGCTCTTCGACCGCGATAACCTGGAGTTTCTCGATGCTCTGCGGTACCGGCTCGAGCGCATTTCCGCCACCACGGCGAGCGCGGCATGCCCAAAAGGCGAGCCGGCCGCGAACGCCGATGCGTCGGACGCCGACCGCCTTTTCGAGCGGCATCGGGTCAGCGACGACGACGAACGTTGGGGCATGGGTGAGCTCAACGTGAAGATCATCCATCGCGGAAGAATTCGAATTAATCGAGCGCAGTGGCAGCAAGTCATCGAGACGTGTAGCGACGGGCTCGTCGAAGACGGCATCCGCAAGGATTTTTATCTCAATATTTTCTTCCACCCGAGTAACGTGCGCTTAATCTACGTCACATATCGATACAAGCAGTCGGGCGAAAAGCAGCGCGAGTTTCGCCGTGGAATTCTCGTGGATGAGGGATCCAACATTCGTGAGATGATGATGCATCTCGCCTATTGGTTCACGGCTCAGCCGCACGCCGAGAAGAACTACCCCGTCTGGAAGAACCTCGTCGATCAAGCGATGGCAAAGCTTCGCACTGCCGGCTAGAGGCCTTACATCCGCGAGGGCGGTCATTCGTGCTTGAGCTCATCGGCCGGTATCCATTACTCGCGATGCGTCGCAGTACCAACCTGGGTGCATCGGGGACTTCGCTAAGAACGACGAATCGCCAAGAAAACGCAGGACGTGACCGGAGCCACTTCTCTGCACACTCCAATCTCGAGCGATTTGAACGGAGGCATCGATTAAGACATCGACTGATGATAATAGCTATGCTATCGACCCGAGGAGGAAGGGATGCGGACGACACTGGCGCTTGACGACGAATTGGTTGCCCAAGCTCAAGCTTACACCGGGTTGACGGAGAAGTCGGCGCTCGCTCGTGAGGCGCTGAAGGCCTTAATTGAGCGCGAAAGTGCCCGGCGGCTCGCACTTTTAGGTGGCAGCGAATCCCAAGCAACAGCCGCGCCGCGACGTCGATCCAGGCCAGCGTGATTCTCGTCGATACATCGATCTGGATCGACCAATCTACGGGCGCGAGACGAACGGCTTGTGACCTTCTTACCGACGGAACCGTGCTGTCACACCCGTTTGTCATCGGGGAGATCGCACTCGCGGGGCTCCGCAATCCTGCCCGCGTTCTCAAAGAACTGCAGCGACTACCCGTCGCAAGCGTCGCCACGGATCAAGAGGTGCTTCGTTTGATTCGTGATCGCGCATTAGGCGGACGAGGCATCGGCTACGTTGATGCTCATCTAGTCGCTGCAGTTCGGTTCTAGGTGCGGTCTGTGCGATCGCGGCCAGCAAACGTGCTTATCCTCCGTTTGTCCCCAGCGTATTCGCAAGGCTTTCCTCAAGGTAAGACCGGTCGCGCGAGCTAAAGTTCGGCGATCTTGCTGCAGCCAAAGCTCCCGATCGGCGCTCCGGTGCCGGCGTCCGTCGCCGCGGCCGATCTCGTCGCTTATTCGCCGTTTATCGAGCGCCTCGACGCGGGAGAAGCGATCGACGAGCGCGTGGCCCGGCTGGTCGATGCGGCGATCGCGACGTCGACGCGGCCGGGATTCGAGGAGTTCATCTCACTTGCGCATTTGCGCTTCGTTCCCTTTGCTCATCAGCTCGCGGCGGCACGGCGTGCACTGACCCGTTTGCGCGGCCGCGCGATTCTGGCCGATGAAGTCGGGCTCGGTAAAACGATCGAGGCATGTCTCGTCCTCTGTGAACTCAGCCACCGGCGCTTAGTGCGCCGCGCGCTCATCCTCGTTCCGCCGGGCCTCGTCGAGCAATGGGCAGAAGAGATCGATCGGAAATTCGCCCTGCCAGCCCTGGTGCTGGGAAGCGAAGCGTGGGATCTCCGGCTGCATCCGTGGGATGCTCCGCTCATCATCGCCTCGCTCGCGACGGCGCGCCGGACCGGCTGGTCGGAAGAGATCGCAAGCATCGAATGGGATCTGGTGATCGCCGACGAGGCGCACCGCTTGCGGAATCCGCAGAGCTCGTCGGCCAAGCTGGTCAAAGCACTGCGGGCGCGTCGACTCTTACTCTTGACGGCAACGCCGGTCGAGAACCGGCTCGACGATCTCTTCTACCTTGTGAACCTGGTGCAGCCCGGTCTGCTCGGCACGCTGCCTTCGTTTCGCCGGACCTACGCCGCAGGCAAGAGCGGCGAGCTCGCGACCAATGTCGATGCGCTCCAGCGTCAGACGCGGGAAGTGATGATTCGGCATCGCCGCAGCGAGGTGGCGCTCATGTTGCCGAAGCGGCTCGCTCAAACGATTGCGGTCCACGCCGGACCGGAAGAAGCAGAGCTGTATGCCGTGATCTCGCAGCGCGTCCGCGACGCAGCGCGTGAGGCGTCGCAGTCAGAGAGATTTGCCTTGCGCGCGGTTCAGCGCGCTGCGGGCTCGAGTCCGCGGGCCCTTCGGTCGGCCCTCGAACGCCGTCATTGGGACGACCTCGCCGCGCGCGCCGCGAACGTCCCCGTGGTGCGGAAGACCGCGGTGCTCTTCGAGCTCATCGAACGTCACCGGGCGCGCGACGAGAAGGTGATCGTCTTCACCGGGTTTCGACCGACACTCGACATGCTCGCCGAAGCGGCACGCGCGCGCATGCCGGTTGCCGTCTATCACGGCGGGCTCGACCGCAAGCAGAAAGTCGAAACGATTCGCTCATTCGAGGCCGACGCGCCGCTGCTGCTGACCACCGAAGCCGCCGGCGAAGGTCGCAATTTACAGTATTGCCACGTGATGATCAATTACGATCTACCGTGGAACCCGATGCAGATCGAGCAGCGGCTGGGGCGCATCCACCGGATCGGCCAGCAGCACGACGTCGTGCTCACCAATCTCGTCGGTGTCGGGACGCTCGAAGAGCACATCTTGCGTGTGCTCGAAGCGAAGATCAATCTTTTCGAGCTCGTCGTCGGCGAACTCGATATGATCCTCGGACGCATCGACGACGACTTCGATTTCGAGCGCTTCGTTTTCGACAGCCACGTCGCCAGCCGTGATGATGAGGAATTCATCGCGCGGGTCGACGTGCTCGGCGAAGATCTTGCACGAGCTCGTGGTGCCTACGCGGAAAGCCGCGCTGCCACCGATCAGCTCGTCGCTGCGGCGAACGGCGAATGATCCGCGATCCCGCGTTGCGCTTCTGGGTCGATTACGCGGAGGCTGAAGGTGCGTTGTGCGAAGCCGAAACGGAGACGGCGGAGTTGATCCTGCCGTCGACCTTGCAGCGCGCATTCGGTCTGCCCGAAAGTGTGACGGTGACGAGCGATCCCGACGTCGCCGACGACGACGGCGCGCTGCTCCTGGCGATTGGCCATCCCGCACTTGATGCCGCAGCGTCGCACGTGCTGGCTCGGGGCGACGTCGGCCGCGCGTTCCTCCCCTGGCCACCGCCGTCTTCGCGCGCGTCGCGCGAAACGCTCCTTACGAATGCGCGAGCCACGATCGGAATCGATCACGGCCGCATCGATGCGCAACGCGATCCGGCTCCCGTCTACTATCCGCTGCTGCGCGTCGGCGCGCTCGTGACCTATACGCTCGACGATCGTTTTCAAGAATGCGAGGACGTTTGGGTCGACGGGTGCACGGGGCACGTCGTGTCGCGCGGCATCGTGGATGTCGCGCGGTCGCACACCGCTTCGAGCCAACCCGAGGCCGGCGTTCCGCTTCTGCCAGCCGGCCTTTCGCGCGCGGTCGGTGCAGCGCATGCGGCAATCGACGAACGCGCTGCTCGACGCGCGTCGGCCCTCGAACGGCAGGCGCACCTCGGGCTGCGCGACGAGCAGCAGCGTGCCGAGAGCTACTACGACGAGGTTCTCGCGGCACTCGAACAGCGGCGCGCGGCAGCGCCGCCGGAGCGGCGTCCGATGCTCGAAGCACGGGCGGAGGCAACGGAGCTCGAACGGCGCCGGCGGCTGCGGGAAATCGCGGCGAAGTTCGAGTCGTCGCGCTCGATCGCGCCGTATCGACTAAATTTGCTGTATGTGCCGGCGCTTGCGTTCGCTGTCGACGTGCGACGCGGCGAGCGCCGGTATCCGCTTGGGCTGCATTGGCTGGTTTCTGGTGGGCGCTTTGCGGCACTCCGCTGTCCGCAATGCCATGCTATTGACACGCTGGTCGCCGGACGGTCGCAACTGGGGTGCCGCCAATGTGCCCCGGGCGCCCAGCGTTAACTTTTCTGAAAGGCTCTTGCCGTCTGCTAGACTGGCGAACAGGCTTGGCGGCATGTGCGCAGGGAAGCCCCGCT
>JBEKHC010000168.1:0-5438 GCA_050012475.1 Candidatus Velthaea sp. | reverse complement strand
CGTTTTCCGACGACGTCACTTCGCTTGCGCCGGTTCCCTTTTGCACGTTGAGCGTGATGGCATATTTGCCGTTGACGTACGATGCGACGCGTTTGGGTTCGTAGAAGTCGGTGACTTGCGCGACATCGCCGATGCGCGGCAGGCGGGCGGCGGTCGACCACGGATTGGTCGCGCTGCCCGCCGCTCCGGACGACGCGCTGCCCGAGCCCGAAGATACCGTCGCGATGCTCGACGTTTGGTTCGCGGCGGCAGCGCTCGACGCCGCCGCGCTCGTGAGCGTGCTGGCAGTCGCGATCGCGCCGCTCGGACTGATTCCACCGGCGCCGGCGGTTGCGGTCGTCGTCGGAACGGGCGTGCTGATGGTCTGAACCGGGATCGACGCTGCCGACGTCACCGACGGCACCGGTGTCACCGCTGCGCCGCCCGTCGTTCCGATCGAACTGGTAATCGTGCTGTTGCCGATCGTGCTGCCGATCGTACCCGGCGCCGGCGTTCCGTTCGCGGCGGGGGTCGGCGTCGAGACCGTCGCGCCGGTGAATCCCGACGCGGTGCTCGCCGTCGCGGACGCCGTGGTGCTCGTCGCCGTGCCGTTCGCGGCCGCGTTCGAGCCGTTCGCGCCCGCCGTCCCGCTGCCGGCGCCGGCGGCGCTCGTGGCGCTCGTGCCGGCCGTCGCGCTTGACGAACTGGACCCGGAGCCGGCAGCGCTCGTGCTGCTCAGACCGGTGAGCGTGGTTTGGACGCTGCCGATCGTCCCGATCGATCCCGTTGCGCTGCTTGTCGTCGACGACGCGGTCGCGCTGCCCAACGCCAACGCCTGATTCGTCGAGCCCGTCACGCTGTTGTATTTTTGGGTGAGCGTGCCCGAAGGCGACGTGGCCCCGGTCAGCACGGCCGTCGATCCGGTCAGCAGCAAGTCGGCGATCGACTGCGGCGTCGTCACGTCGCCGCGGATGTCGACGGTGGTCTCGCGATTGCCGGAATACACGATCCCGCCCGGAGCGCGCACGTTGTTGGCCTGAATCGCGCTGACGACGTCGTTGGGCGTGTACCCGTAGCTCGCGAGCTTCTGCGGATCGACGGTCACTTCGAGCGCCGGCGTCACGGTGCCGTTGGCGGTGACGCTGGAGATGCCGTCGACTTGTTCGAGCGCCGGCACGATATTGTTCGTGACGATCGCCGACAGGCCGGCGACGCTCAGCGAACTCGAAGTGAGCGACAACGTGACCACCACCGCCTGCGCGGGATCGAAGGTTCGCACGGACGGCGCGGGGAGGTCGACCGGCAGGGCGCTCTGCGCGGTTTGGATGCGGTCCTGAACCGAGGTGAGGTCGGTGGTCTGATTGGAGTCAAGGGTGAACGTGGCCGAAATCGAGGCTTGATTTTGCTGGATCGAGGTGGTGATGTGATCGAGGTCGGGCGCACCCGCGATCGCGTCTTCGAGCGGGCGCACCACGGCGTCGCGCAGCTCCGAAGGCGATGCGCCCGGGTACGAAACGCTGACGTTCACGGTCGGGAAATCGATGTTGGGAAACTGCTGCTGCACGAGCGTGGCCAGCGAAAACACGCCCACGATCGCGATGAGCGCCAACACGACGAAAACCAGCGGCGGCCGGTTGACGAAGAGTTGTGTGAGCCGCATTTAGTTCTGCGCCAGTGATTGCCCGTCGGCAACGCCGAGCTGACCGTTCGCAATCACTTGCTGGCCGGCTTTGAGCCCGCTGACGATCGACGTCGTGCCGTCGGACCCGAGTTCGCGGACTTTGACCGTCTTGGCTACGACGTCGACGAGCTGGTCGTCGGCGACCATCACGCTGCTATGCGTATCGTCCAGAAAGGCGGCGGTGGGGATGCCGATGCCGCTGACCGCCGGCAGCGTCGCGGTGGCGGACACCGGCAGGCCCGACTGCAACTTGCCGTCGGCGTTCTGCACGAGCACCTCGACGGTGAAGTTCGTCGAGCCCGGCGTCACTTGGCCGAGCACGGCGACGACCTTGCCGGTGTACTGCCGCGAGGCATCGCCGGAAACGGCGAGCGTGACGTGCGCGCCGACCGGGATCGTAAACGTGTCGACGCTCGACGCGTTGAGCATCGCGTACACCTTGTCAAGCTGCTGGATGGTGAAGATCGTGCGCGAACCGGGGTATTCGCCGGGGTTCAGGTTCCGGTTGACGACCAGCCCGTCGACCGGCGAAACGATCGTGGCTTTGGCGATCGCGACTTGATACTGCAAGGCCTGTGCGCGCGCTTGCGCGACGGCCGCGCGCGCGCCGTTGGCGTCGGCGATCGCCGAAGCGACGTTGGCCGCCTGCAGGCCGCTCGTCGAAGTGCCGTTGACCTGCTCGTTGATCTGGGCCGATTGCAGGTTGGCTTGCGCGGTTCGCACCGCCGAGGCGTCGGTGTTGACCAAGGTTTGCTGCTGATCGAGCGTTTGCTGAGCGATGTAACCGCTGCCGATGAGTTCGCGGTCGCGCTGCAGGTTGGCGGCGTCGTTCTTGAGGGTGGTCTGCGCCGAGAGCAGCGCGGCGCGCGTGGATTGGACCGATTGGCCGCCTTGCCCGATATTGAGCGTTTGCGTGTAGCGTGCCTGGGTGACTTTCGCGTCGTCCGATTGCGCGGTTCGGATCGCACTTTGCACGTTGGCCTGCGCCTGCGCGAGCTGGGCGGCCAAGTCGGCGGTATCGAGCACGGCGACCACTTGGCCGGCCTTCACGTGATCGCCCTCGAGCACTTTGACGCTGTCGGCCGGTTCGCTCAGGGAGCTGGTGATCGCGACGTTTTGATAAGGCGCGATCACTCCCGAGATGGACGACGTCGCATGGACCGTCGCTTGCTTTGCGGCGGCGGTCGGGATCGGGTTGGGCGAGGCGGCGGCACGGGTGCGTTTCGCCGCGCTCTGGCCGCACCCGCAGAGGAGTGCGGCCAAGACGACGGCGAGGGCAAGCGCGCGGGTCGGCGTCACCGGTGGCTACGAGTGCGGGGCTTGGTTCTGTTGCCGCATCGCGTCCAGTTTTGCATGAAACTCAGTACGCTGCGCGGGCGTCAACACCGCTTCGACTTTGTCCATCGCGGCCTTCATGTTCGCTCGCTTCTGATCGCGATCCGTAACGTTTTGATTTTGTTTGCGCGCGTCCGCCATGATCGAGCGGATCTGGGTCTTCTGGGTGTCGCTGAGATTGAGCGACATCAGCAGCTTGCCCATGCGGTTGCCATGGTGGCCGTCAGCCGGCGGCCCGCCCGAAGGCTGATCCTGCGCGAAGGCGGCCGGGATGCTGCCGGTTGCGATCGCCGCGAACGTCCCGCCGCCTCCCAGGACGGCGGTCGCCAGGGCGATTGAGAGCAGCGAGCGTTTCAGCTGAAAAACAGGGCGATTCATGATGCGATGAGAGCTCCGTGCTGGATGCGCCAAGGGGCGCGGAAAGAGGATGGCTCCCAGCAGTATTGCCGCCAATCCTTAGATTTGGCCCAGGCCGTCCGCGCGGCGGGTCAACTTTCAGCGTCCTCTCATCTGCACGAGCTGCGTGTTGGCACGACAGGTCACGTTCGGGGTGGGCGACCGGAGAGCGCTCGTCGAACGATCAAACGTTTGGTCGCTTGGCAAGCCAACGTTGAGTGCGGCCGGCCCCAAACGCGTCGCTGCCGCATTGTGCTCGGCTCACCCTTTCCGGCGGATGGCCGATAGCGCCGACGAGATCGTGGTCGAAAAGCCGAACGAGCGACCTAGGCGCAACGTGGCTCGACAGATCAGCCTGAATGGATCGTTGCAAGATGCGAGCTCCGGAATCTCCGATGTTTGATCGGCCAAGCGTAAAGCGTTATGAAGAAGCCGCGCCTTCGTCTTGATGGGACGTACCGGGCTCGAATCTTCTCCGCACGTGAGTGGGTCTTGATCGATCGATGACAAATCTCGCTGAAAAAGCCACAACGACGGCGCACGGCTACGCCGCTTCCTCGGCCGACACGCCGCTTGCGCCGTTCACGTTCGAGCGCCGCGCGCTACGTGAAGATGATGTCGGCATCGATATCAAATTCTGCGGCATCTGCCATTCCGATATCCATACCGTGAAGAACGAGTGGGGCGGTTGCGCGTATCCGGTCGTTCCCGGTCACGAGATCGTCGGCGTCGTCAGCGCCGTCGGCTCGAAGGTCACGAAGTTCAAGGTCGGAGATCGTGTCGGCATGGGCTGCTTCGTCGACGGCAAACGCGTCCACGACGACGAACTCGAGCAGTATGAGCCCGGCACCGTGTTCACCTATAACAGCAAAGACAAAGACGGCACGAACACGTATGGCGGCTACTCCGACAAGATCGTCGTCGCGCAAAACTACGTGCTGCGCATCCCCGACGCATTGCCGCTCGACGCAGCCGCGCCGCTGCTCTGCGCCGGCATCACTCTGTATTCGCCGCTCAAGCACTGGAATGCCGGTCCCGGCAAGAAAGTCGCAATCGTCGGCCTCGGCGGTCTCGGCCACGTGGGCGTGAAGATCGCGCACGCCCTCGGCGCCGACGTGACCGTGCTCAGTCAATCGCTCAAGAAACAGGACGACGGCAAACGCTTGGGAGCGGATCAGTACTACGCAACGTCCGATCCGAAAACGTTCGAGACGCTGGCCGGCGCATTCGACCTGATCGTCAACACGGTCTCGTCCAATATTGATTGGAACGCGTATCTTGGTCTGCTCAAAGTCGACGGTACGATGGTGCTGCTCGGTGTGCCGGAAAAACCGGTGGCGCTCGGTGCATTCCCGCTCATAATGGGGCGCCGCAATCTCGCCGGTTCGATGATCGGGAACATCAAGGAAACGCAGGAGATGCTCGACTTCTGCGCCGCCCACGGCATCACGGCCGACATCGAGAAGATCGCCATGAAGGACGTGAATGCGGCCTACGACCGCGTGCTCAAGAGCGACGTGCGCTATCGCTTCGTGATCGACTGCGCGACGATCGGCGACTGACGATCGGCGACCGAGGAACTCGTTGGTGAACCGGAGCGGGCGGCGGATGACGCCGCTCGCGTTCGCGCCGGCCGGCTGAATGCATCCGGAGAGCAACGCCGCCCAGGACGTCCTGCCTAGCTCGACCGCCGCTGCCGGAGTTCGACCGGAAAAATCCAGCCGCGACCACCCCGCCTTCTCATTCGATAGCGTTTCACCGTCCGCTGGAGGCCATCACGCAGTCCCGGTCGGATGCCCAGAGCCGCCCGCGAACGGGGCTGGCGGAGCAGCAGAACCGTCCGTGAGGTCGCGGCCGCGCTGCCAGGCGCCGAACGCGCCGTACGGATACCCACCCGACGTCGGGCGACTCACTGCCTCGAGTTCCGCCGTCATCTTTTCGTCAAGCAAGACGTCAACGGCCCCGAGATTCTCGGTGAGATGCTTCAATGTGCGGGCGCCGACGATCGGCGCCGTGACACCAGGCCGGTTCCCGAGCCAACTCAACG
>JBEKHC010000167.1:0-5487 GCA_050012475.1 Candidatus Velthaea sp. | reverse complement strand
CATACCCTGCTGCACGGAAATCGCGTCAATCGCGAACCTCACGCGCGCTGGTCGATCAACATTCGCTTCAAAGGACTGTTCACACCCTACTCGGACAAACGCCTCGGCGAGTTCTTCGAGCCGATCACCCTTCGCCCGGCATCGCGGATCGGGCTGGGTTACCGGCTGCCGGGCGGTTTTCATGCCTGACACCGAACCGCTTGGCTTTCGGGGATACATCGCCAGCCGCCCGATCCGCGGTACCAGCTTCCCCCAGAAGCTGCAAAATCTCGCGGTGCGCGACTACGCCGCACAGCTCGGGATCCGTTTTAAGCTCAGCGCAACCGAGTATGCCATGCCCGACTGCTACATGATGCTCGTCGCCGTGCTCAACGACTTGCCCTCGCTGCAGGGCATCATCTCCTTTAGCTGCTTCATGCTCCCCGCGCGTAAGGAGCGGCGCCTCGGGATCTATCGGACCGTGCTCGACGCCGGAGCGCAACTGCACGCAGCGCTCGAAAACTTGACTCTTCGTTCACCCCAAGACATTGGACGCTGGGAAGATCTGATGGACGTCAGTGCCGTTTTGGCGCACGCGCCGTTCGGCGGACGCTATGAAAAGGACGGCCTCGCCCTCGACGGATCGCTCGTACGAGCCCTCGAACGAAGCTAAACTCGACGCGCCGCCGACCGATACCACGTAAACAACTGCACGTGCGGGACATACCCTGTCGGAGAGTGCACAAAATGGATGCGGTGGCGCAATACCTCGAAGAGCTCCAGTCGGCCCTCGCCGCGATTTCGCGCGATGACATCCGATTTGTCGTCGAAGCCCTGGCCAACCTTTGGCTGACCGAAGGCACGGCATTTCTGGTTGGCAACGGTGGCAGTGCCTCGACGGCCTCACATATGATGAACGACCTGTGCAAATTCACGGCCTTCGAAGGACGCCGGCCGCTGCGCGCTATGGCGCTCACGGACAATGTACCGCTCATGACCGCGTACGGCAACGACGTGAGCTTCGAAACGATCTTCGTCGAGCCGCTCCGCGCGTTCATGCGGTCAGGTGACATGCTCATCGCACTATCGGGTTCGGGCAACTCGCCCAACGTGATCGCTGCCTGCCGCTATGCGATCCAACACGGAGCGACCGTCATCGGCTTGTGCGGAAGCCCGGGCGGCCTGCTCGCACAAATCGCGCACCATCGCGTGATCGTTCCGGCGGAGCGGATCGGTCAGCAAGAAGACGGACATCTCGTGCTCAACCACGTCATCGCTACCGCGCTGCGCGAGCGGATCGCTGCGCTCACCGGCCAAGCGGCAGTCGCCGTCCATTGAAACGCACGGCAGTTGTTACCGGCGGCGCCGGCTTCATCGGCAGTCACCTCGTCACGCGGCTTCTGGCCGAAGGCTACGACGTACGGGTGATCGATAACTTTGCCACCGGGCGGCGCAAGAATCTTGCTCACCTCGCGCAGGAGAAGCAGCTCGCTGTTTTGGAACGCGACGTCGCCGAGGCGAGCGGCTTGGAGCAAGACTTTTCCGGCTCGGACGTGATCTTTCACCTTGCCGGCTTAGCCGATATCGTCCCTTCGATCGAACGACCTGAGGCCTACTACCGGGCAAACGTCAGCGGAACGTTCAACGTGATGCAGGCGGCCCGCGCAGCGGGCGTTCGCCGCGTGCTTTATGCCGCGTCGGCTTCCTGCTACGGCTTGCCCGCAGTGTACCCCACGCCCGAAGGCTCGCCGGTAACTCCGCGCTATCCCTACGCGCTCACGAAATACCTCGGCGAGTGTCTGGTGATGCATTGGGGCCAGGTTTACGGCATCGACACGACCTCGTTGCGCCTGTTCAATGTCTACGGTCCACGCTCGCGCACGACGGGAGCCTACGGCGCGGTTTTCGGCGTCTTTCTGGCCCAGAAGCTTGCCGGGTTGCCATTCACGGTCGTCGGCGACGGCTCGCAAACGCGCGACTTCACCTTCGTCAGCGACGTCGTGGAGGCGTTTTTCCGCGCGTCCCTTTCCGCGCGCGCGGCCGGCGAGATCATGAACGTCGGTTCAGGCAATACCTATAGCGTAAACCGGCTAGTCGAACTCCTCGGCGGTCCGGTCACCTACATTCCCAGGCGACCCGGCGAGCCGGACCAGACGTTTGCCGACGTCAGCAAGATCGAAGCTCTGCTCGATTGGCGCGCCCGCGTCGCGTTTGAAGACGGGGTCGCAACGATGCTTGCGCATATCGGCGACTGGTGCGATGCGCCGGTCTGGAATCCGGAGTCGATCGAGGAAGCGACCCGAGCAGGGGTTACGTTTCTACAGTCTGCAACGTCCGTTGCGGGCAGAGGCTGATGTCCTGAGTCATGTCTTCGTCACGGGTGGCGCCGGCTATGTCGGCAGCGTGTTGGTCCCGAAGCTCCTGGCACGCGGCCACCGCGTAACCGTCTTCGATCTTTACTTATACGGACGCGAGCCGCTGGCGAATCTTCGGGGCGCAGCAGGCCTGCGTGAAATCGTCGGTGATCTGCGTGACGGCGACGCCGTTGCCCGCGGTATCGCGGGCTGTGACGCGGTCATCCATTTAGCGTGCATCTCGAACGACCCGTCGTTCGAACTCGATCCCGAGCTTGGCAAATCGATCAACTATGATTGCTTTCCGCAGTTGGTGGCCGCCAGCAAAGCCGCGGGCGTCCGGCGCTTCGTCTACGCATCGTCGAGTTCGGTCTACGGCGTGAGCGATTCACCCGAAGTCACCGAGACGCATCCGCTCGTGCCGCTCACGGACTACAGTAAATTCAAGGCGTTATGCGAGCCGATTCTCCTGTCGGCCGCGACGCCTTCATTCATTCCGGTCGTTGCTCGACCCGCGACCGTCTGCGGGTACTCGCCGCGCATGCGCTTCGACTTGAGCGTCAATATCCTCACGAATCACGCCGTGAATCGCGGCAAGATCACGGTTTTCGGCGGCTCGCAGACTCGACCGAACATTCATATCGAGGACATGGCGGATTTCTATCTCGGGCTGCTCGACGCACCTTCGGAGAAGATCGCCGGCGAAATCTTCAACGTCGGGTTTCAGAATCACTCGATTCTCGAACTCGCGCACATCGTGCGCGATGTGACCAACTCCCACTTCCGCCAGCGGGATGTCGAAATCGAGACGACGCCGACGCAGGACCTCCGCTCGTACCGTGTCGACTCCAAGAAGGCGCTCGACGTGCTCGGCTTCCGCCCGCGGCGGACCATTCAGGACGCGGTCGCTGATCTCTGTGACGCCTTTCGGATCGGCCGTTTCAGCGCCTCCGCTGACGATGCTCGTTATAACAATGTTGCGCTGATGAAACAGAAAACCGACCTTGTGCTCGCTTCTGCCTCCGATCGCTAATCGCACAAGGTAATGACGCTGCTAGTAGGCCCTCCCCTAAATCGTGCCTATGGCATCAAGGCGTCAGCGTGGGCTGCGCGGTTGCCGCACGCCGTGCCGATCGTTACCAGCGACCTCGAGACGTTGGCGAGCGCCTTCGCCGATGCGGCGCGCCGGCGCATGGACGGCGAGCACTTTGCAGCAGCGGTCTTCATCGACGATCCGCGAGCACTTTTCGCTCTCTATCAGGCTGCGCCCCCGATGCTCGCCCAGACGACAGACCAGGACGAGCGAGCTCGGCTGTTCGATGCTCTCGCGCGTGGCGGACTCGTGCTCAATGGCACGGTTCAACGCGACATGGAGCGCTACGACGCGCGCTACTTGCGCAGTGCGCACGAACTGTTGGCAACCGCCGACGTTGTCGTCACGAGATCCAGCGTCGAACGCGAACGCTTGTCGGCGCTCGTCGATCGGCGCTTTCTGCGAACAGTTACGCTCGCTCCGCTCGATGCACGCGTCCCCGCGCATGGGGCACGCGACCGAGACGCATCTGCGATCGTCGTCTGGGCACCCGATTTTCCTGCCGAAGCATGCGGTATTTTTGCGTATGCACTCGAGGAGTTCCGGCGCCCCGCGTTCGTGATCTGCGGCCAAGGTGTACCCGCAGTGATGCGTCCTGGAACTCGGTTCGTACCGGTTGCGGACGCTGCTAACGTGCTCGCCCAGGCTGCCGTGATCGTCGACGCCTCAATCAGCGATCCGGGCGCCGCGCGTGCTCTCGCGCGTTGGCGTTTACCGCTCGCAGCAACTTCATGCTCCGGTGCGCTCGATTGGCTCGACGGAATCGCAATTCTCGACCCGTGGGACTATCGGAGCATAACCGCAGCCGTAGCCAACGCGCTCGGCGCACGTTCGCCGCGCGAACGGTCGTCGATCGACGGCATCGCCGAACTCCAGGCGAGTTTGGCCCACGCGGCAATCCCGCCTTGCACCGGCGGCCCGCTCGTTTCGGTGATCGTCCCGACGATGAACCGCCGCGCCAGCCTTGCTGCGGCTCTGACGAGCATCGCCAACCAGACCTACCCCCGCCTGGAGATCGTCATCGTCAACGACGGCGGCCCGCCGCTCGAACGAGGCGTGCTCGAAACCGAGCGTACCCTGCGGATCGTCGAATACGCCGAAAATCGCGGCGTGTCGCGGGCCGTCAACGCGGGGATTGCGGAGTCGTGCGGCAAGTACATCGCAATCCTTGCCGACGACGACTTGTTCTGCCCCGATCACCTGAGCAGGCTCGTCGATGCCCTCGAACGCAGCGGCGGTGACGTCGCTCACGCGATCGAACTTGGCGAGCACCTCGAGCAGCGTGCCTCAGGCGATTTCAGCGTTATCGGATATTCGCTGATCGCGGGACAGCCGGCGACTCCGGCTACTCTGCAGACTTGCAACGTCATCGGCGGACCATCGATACTCTTTACGCGAAAGGCCTTCGATCGGGTGGGCGGTTTCGACGAACGAGCCGGCCACTTGATGGATTTCGAGATGTGGCTGCGCATGTCGCTGACTTTTGACTTCATCCATGTCGACCGAGTAACCGCCGTCATGACGATGCGCGACGACGCCTCGCAAGCATCCGCGGTCACCGGGGAGTACACGGCCGAACTTTATCGGACCATTTACGCTCTGCATCCAACCGCGCGCAGCACCGTTGCGGAATCTCGCGAACGTCAGATCGGCGATGTCGCCGCGATTCCGGTCGTTCGGACGCTTCCTCAGCTGCGGATCTAGCCCCCGAAGGAGCAAGTGCGATGGCCGACGGCTTTGGTACTGTTGCCCACGAATGGGCGGCGCGTCTTCCAGCCGGCCTCGCGCTGGTAGCAGCCGACTTTCCGCGCACCCCGGCGGCGCTCGCACGCGTCGCGGCGCTGAAGCGGAGCGGGAAGAGCATTGCCGCGACGCTCATCCTGCCTGACCTCAGAACTCTCGTCGCGACCACAAACGCAGCGAAGATCCTCGCGCAGGCACCTGATTACGATCGTCGCAGCAGCCTCTTTGCGGCGCTCGCCGCCGAGCAGCTCGAGAGCAACGGCGTGAAGCAGCAAGATTGGATACAGTTCGAGTTTTCTCTCACCGCTGCCGCGCGCG
>JBEKHC010000166.1:0-5894 GCA_050012475.1 Candidatus Velthaea sp. | reverse complement strand
CCGACCGATCCTGACTCCCGGACAACTCCGGCCGATATTTAGGGCGACCCGCCGGCCAAACGGGCGCGCGAGCCCGAGAACAGGGCGATCATGCGCGCGTTGAACTGCGGCAGGTCGCCGGGCTGCCGGCTAGTGATGAGGTTGCCGTCGTTGACCACCGGTGCGTCGCACCATCTTCCGCCCGCATTTTCGAGGTCGTCGTGGATGGCATGAAAGCTTGCCAGCGTTCGGCCGGCCAGTAAGTTGGTGGAGGCGAGCAGCCGGGGCGCGTGACAGATCGCCGCGATCGGTTTGTCGGCATGGTCGAAAGCGGTTGCGAACGCTTGCGCTGCGGAGACCGCGCGCAACGCATCGGCATTGAGCGCGCCGCCGGGCGGCAGCAGCGCATCGTACTCGTCGGGAGAAACGCTGTCGAACGATTTGTCGATCGAAATGCGAATCGACGGCGTGTGGTACCGGAACGCCCGGATCGTGCCTGCGTTCTGCGAGATCACATCGACGGACGAGCCCGCCGCCGTCAGGGCCTGGACGGGTTGGGTTATTCCGCTTCTTCGACACCGTCCATGACCAGAGCCGCAACGCGGGGATGAGCGAGTTCTTGAAGAGCCATAACTGGGGTTTACAAGAACGCCCGGCTGAGAAGGTCGTATGCCATGGCCGGCGGCGGGGGACGCCGAACTTCGTGGCGATGCCAGGCGTAAACGCGATCCCGGACGCGGATGTCATCGTCGTGGGCGGCGGCCATGCCGGAGTCGAAGCGGCCCTGGCTGCCGCGGGCCTCGGTGTCTCGACGATCCTCGTGTCGGGGGATCCCGCGCGGATCGCGACGCTGGCCTGCAATCCCTCGATCGGCGGAAGCGCGAAAGGCCAGCTGGTGCGCGAGATCGACGCGCTGGGCGGCGCCATGGGCCGCTTGATCGACGAAACCTCGCTCCATGCGCGCTTCCTCAACGAATCGAAGGGGCCGTCCGTTCGCGCGCTGCGGGCGCTGGCCGACAAGCCGGGATATTCGCGCGCGGCGCGCCGGCGTTTGGCCCGGCAGCCGAACTTACGCGTGGTCGCGGCGATGGCCGAAGACCTCATCGTCGAGCGCGGTTTCGTTCGCGGCATCGTGACCGGCGATGGCGCTGCGTTATACGCCCACAATGTCGTGCTCGCGACGGGCACGTTCCTGGGCGCCAAGACGTTTCGCGGCGACGAAGTGAAGGCCGAAGGACGTTTTGGCGAAGCACCGGCGGTGGGCTTGTCGGGTGCATTGGCGCGGCTGGGCTTCCCGCTGGCCAGGTTGAAGACCGGAACGCCGCCGCGGATCGACCGCCGGACCATCGACCTGACGAACCTCGACGAGCAGCGCCCGAGCCCGACGCCGTTGGGCTTCTCCTACGCCGGTTCAGCGTGCTTCGCGGGTCCCCAGCTGTCGTGCTGGATCGTGCTGACCAACGAGCGGACCCACGAATTGGTCCGGTCCAATTTGGGCCGCTCCCCGCTGTACGGGCTCGACCTCATTCGCGGTATCGGGCCGCGCTATTGTCCGTCGATCGAGGACAAAGTGGTGAAGTTCGCCCACAACCCGACCCACCAGATTTTCATCGAGCCCGAAGGCTGGGATGAGCCGACGTTCTACGTCGGCGGCTTCTCCACGTCGCTGCCTGCCGACGTTCAACTCGCGATGCTGCGCACGCTGCCCGGCTGCGCCGACGTCGTGATGCTCCGCGCCGGCTATGCCGTCGAGTACGATTTCGTCACGCCGACGGAGCTGGATCCCAGCCTCGAGACCCGCCGGGTCGGCGGCCTTTTCCACTGCGGGCAGCTCAACGGCACGTCGGGATATGAGGAGGCAGCGGCTCAAGGTCTGCTGGCCGGCATCAACGCGGCGCGGCGGGCGCGCGCGGAAGCACCGCTTCGGCTGGGGCGGGAGACTTCGTACATCGGTACGATGATCGACGATCTGGTCACCAAAGGGGTCGATGAACCCTACCGCATGCTCACCTCGCGTGCCGAATACCGGGTCATCTTACGCCACGACAACGCCGATTTGCGCTTGACGCCGATCGGCCGCGAAATCGGCCTCGTCGGCGATGAGGACTTCGCCGACTTCTGCTCGCGACGCGAGGCGTTGAGTGCGGCGATCGAACAGGCCGAGGGGACGCGCATCGGCGCGACCACAATCGGCCCGTCAACGTTTGCCGCTGGCGCTTCGTTGGCCGATGCGCTGCGCCGGCCCGAGCTGTCGTTCGCGGACGTCGCCGACCGGTTTCCCGGCGGTCTGAGTCCGGCCATCGGGGAACGCGCCCACATCGAAATCTCCATGGAAGGCTACGTCCGGCGCGCGAAGTTGGCGATCGAACAGTCCGCGGCCGACGAAGCGAAGCCGATTCCGGCGGATTTTCCCTTTGCCGGGGTACGACAATTGTCGCGCGAGGCGCGGGAGAAACTCGAGCGCGCTCGCCCGCTCACCATCGGCGCCGCGGGACGCATTCCCGGGGTCACCCCGGCTGATATCGCCGTGCTGCGGGTGCTGCTTCAGCGCTTTCGTCAGCCTCAGCCCGTCTCGGCTTGAACGCGGCCGAGCCCCTCGCGACGACACTGATCGCAAACGGCGTGGAGCCTGGCCTGGCGGTGCGGCTCGCCTACTACGGCCACCTCGTGCTGGAAGCCAATCGGACGACGAATCTGACCGCGGCCCGCGAGCCGGCGGCCTTTGCCGAACATATCCTCGACGCGCTCACGCTTGCCGGCGACGTCGACGGCCCGCTGGTCGACCTTGGGTCGGGCCCCGGATTACCCGGAATTCCGCTCGCGATTGCGACTGGTCAGCCGGTCACCTTGGTAGAGTCGGTAAAGAAGAAGGCGCTGTTCCTTGCCCGAGCGCTCGGGGAGTTGTCGCTCGCGGGCGAGGCCGTCGGGCTGCGCGCCGAGCGGCTCGCTGCCGACCCGGCATTCCGCGAGCGCTATTCCGTTGCGACCGCGCGAGCGGTCGCAACGGCACCCACGGTTGCCGAGCTGTGCGTACCGTTCTTGGCGATCGGCGGCCGGGCGCTCTTACAGCGCGGTGTTCTCGGTGAGCGCGAACGCCGAGCCGTGACGGATGCGGCACCGATGCTGGGGGCCGAACTCGTCGAGGAACGGCTGCTGGGCGGCGACCGCCGCATCTTGGTCCTGCGAAAGCTGAGCCCGACGCAGGCGCGCTTCCCCCGGCGCGACGGCATCCCGGAAAAGCGTCCGCTCTGCTTCACGTAATCGGCGTGGCAAAGAAGGTCGGATAACGGTTTTTCATATCCGCGTAGCGCGCGAACGAGGGTGGATCGATGCGCTCCCATTGGGCTGAATCCAACAACGGAAGGAGCTCGTCGCGAAGGGCCTTGCCGCGATACATCAGCTGGTAGTAATGCCTTCCGCCATGGTTATACGGACCGTAGAGGCGCCCGCCCGGGCAAATGCTCATGATATAGCGGAGAAGGGCTTCGTGCCGCACGTGCAGCTTCAGCGTTACCTGTGGTTGGCGCCCGTCCCCACCGAAATGCCCCTCACCGACGAGGACCCCCAGCAGAAACCCCGTCTCGAAGCGGTCGGAAGCGCGCTCAACCATTACGGCAGGCTGGTTCCCGTGTTTCACCGGGGAGCCCTGGCGCGCCGGCCTTTCGGCAAAGCTTGTTTCACCGGGGAGTTTCCCGTGAAACTCGAGCGGCCTTATGAAGGCCCGCGGCTGCGAATTTTCGAGACGCATTGTCGGAGTCAATCCGTGGCAACCTGGCTGAGTGAGGCGGCGCGTTGCTCCGGATTTCGCGGCGGAATTTGTCTCGGGTAATCCGTGGCAACGGTCCACGACGCGACCGGGTTAATCCGTGGCAGTGGTTCACGACACGGCCGGCGGAATCCGTGGCAGCGTTTCACCGGGGAGTTTCCCGTGAAACTTGGCTGCGCCGAGAGGGCGCGCCGCTCCGGACTTAGAGACGCATTGTCGGGGCATTCGCGGCCGTGGTTCACTGGGGAGTTTCCCATGAAACTCGGCCGCCCAGGAGGCTGTTCAGTTCGGATTTGCCAGGCGCTGTGTCGTGGCAATCCGGGGGAAGTGTTTCACCGGGGAGTTTCCCATGAAACTTGGCCGCCCAGGAGGCTGCTCAATTCGGATTTGGCAGGCGCAGTGTCGTGGTAATCCGGGGGAAGTGTTTCACCGGGGGGTTCCCGTGAAACGGCGCTTCGGGGCTGCCTTCGCGCCACCCGAGTGAATGGGCGCGAGGCGGGAGAAGAAAGAAGCGTGCCCCATCCGCTCGATGCCGTGCTCAGCACCCTCCTCCGTCCAGCGGACGTCTACGCCGTCGGTGGTCGAGTGCGCGACGAATTTCGCTCACGCTACGCGGGCAATCAGGAGCTGCCGAAAGACCTCGATTACGTCGTTACCGGAATGCCGGCCGCGGAGCTGATCGAGCGGCTGTCTTCCGCCGGGCACGTCGATGTCGTTGGGGCGTCGTTCGCGGTGGTGAAGTTTCGTCACGCCGCTGGGCACGCCGATATCGCGCTCCCGCGCCGCGAGCGATCGACGGGTTCGGGGCACCGCGATTTCAGCGTCGAAAGCGGTCCCGACATCCCGCTGTCCGAGGATTTGGGCCGGCGCGACTTTCGCATGAACATGATCGCACGACGGCTCGCTGACGGGTCGATCGTCGACCCGCACGGCGGTGTAGCCGATATTGCCGCGCGGCGCATCGATATCGTCTCGGACCGGACGTTTCGCGAAGATCCCCTGCGCATGTTACGCGCAGCGCAGTTCGCGGCGCGCTTCGCGTTCACCGTGAGCGACCAGACGCGGCGCGGGATGGCCGCCGCCGCCGATCTCTTGCCGACGGTTTCGCCGGAACGCATCGGCGACGAGATGACCAAGCTGTTGACGCTTTCGGCCACGCCGAGCATCGGGCTGGAAGTGCTCCGCGAAACCGGAGTTCTCGATCGCCTTTGGCCCGAGATCGTCGAAGGCGTCGGCGTCGACCAGAACGAGTGGCACGCGTACGACGTCTACCGCCACAGCCTCGTCACGCTCGACGCCACCCCCGCCGGCGACCTGGTCTTGCGGCTTGCCGCGCTGCTGCACGACGTGGCGAAACCGCGCACGAAGGACGGCCCTCATTTCTATCGCCACGAGCAAGTCGGGGCCGACCTCGTTCCCGGCATGCTCGAGCGCCTCCGGTTGCCGCAAACGGTGGTCGAAACCGTCGAGCATCTCGTGCGCCAACATATGTATTCCGCCGATCCGGATCTCGCGCCGCGCGCGATCCGCCGGTTCATTCACCGGATGCGCGCCGATCAGCTCGGCCGGCTGTTCGCGCTGCGGGCCGCCGACATTGCCGGCAGCGGACTGCCCAAGCGCAGCGACGCGAACGAGCGCTTTCAGGCGCGCGTGTTCGCGATCGTCGCCGAGGCCCCGGCGGCAACGGTGAAGGACTTGGCGATCAACGGGCGCGACGTAATCGACATCTTGCAGCGGCGCGGTTTGGCCGAACCTGGCTTCGGCGGGGATCCGCGGGTTGGCCGCATTCTGCGCTTGCTGTTCGAGCGCGTCACGGACGAACCTGAACTCAACGAGCGCGAGGTGCTCTACGCGTTGGCCGAAGAACTTGCCCGCAGCGCCGTGAGTTTGTCCGACTAGTCGGACAAACGACGCTCGGATCGGTCCCCGCAGCTGTGCCGGGATGGGTGCGCTCGGCTGTGTTGGATGGATGCCATCGGCTGGGTGGTGGGATGGGTTGCCCTCGGCTGAGCTGGGACAGGCGCCCTTGGCGTGCTAGGGTGGGTGCCCTTGGCTGAGCTATGGTGGGTGCCCTTGGCTGAGCTGGGACAGGCGCCCTCGGCGTGCTGGGGCGGGTGCCCTTGGCTGAGCTAGGGTGGGTGCCCTTGGC
>JBEKHC010000165.1:0-5954 GCA_050012475.1 Candidatus Velthaea sp. | reverse complement strand
GAAGTTGTCGTCGAGCCGCTCGCGAAACTGGCCGAATACACCGCGACTCACTTCGGGCATGAAGAAAAGCTCATGCGGGAAACGCGCTACCCAGAGATGGCGGCGCATCAGGCGATTCACGAGGATCTTATCAAACGAGTCGTCGCGCTCCAGGCCGACGTCTCCGCTGGAACAGGCACGGTCTCGATGGAGCTCATGAACTTCTTGAAGAAGTGGCTGCATCACCATATCGGCAAGGAAGATAAGAAAGTCGCCAACCATGCGGCGACAGTGAAGCCGGTCGCATAGCTCCAACTCGGGTTCTTTCGCGTTAAGGAGAGACCGAGTTAAAGGTGGGTCACACAGTCTCGCCTCTGGTGAGCGCCCATTCGAGATTCGGGCGGTCTTTGAAAGCTCGAATGGGCTGACATGACGTCTTTCTTGGCAGCGGTCCGTGTCAGATCAGGCGATACTTGGATACTTATACATACCGTAGCGCCGAACACACGAAAGACCCCGTCATGAGAGTCGACCAAGTTGAAACCTTCGTAAAAGTCCTTATCGGAATCCTCGGAATCGCCGCCGTTCCCGCCCTCAGCGCATTGGCTTTCCTCGACGTCACCTACTGGCCGAATTTCCAAATCTGAAAACGAGCACGACATGTAAAAACGCGAAGAGCATGCGACTGATGTGTCGTAAAGGGTTCTGGTGCAAAGTCGAGGATGCTCAACGGCCAGAAAACCCGATGAAATAGACCATGAAGCCGGCCGCACTCATACTTAACGAAATCAACCCCGGTTCGAGCTCCCCGCTCTATCCGATTTGGCCGGGTATTGGCGCCTCCCACGAAGGGCCGCCAATACCCGGGTGCCTTGGCTGGGTTCGTCAGTGACCGCTGGAGACTCGCACGACGTTCTCATCAATCGCCTTGCGGGCGACGACGAGCGCCGCGATGACATCGAGGACTTCGCCTGAATCGAGAATCAGGCATCCATCCTCGGTTTCAACGACGATCCGACCGCACGAGCCTTCCTTTTCTTCAAGGATGCCGACGGAAAGATGCCCTTCATTATCCTCACGGCTGCCGCGATAGATGTTTCTGATCGCGCCCTTACCTTGAAGTGAGTCGAGCGGCGCGCGCATTTTCGCCTGCCGCGCGTCGAGCGCCGCCACCTTCGCGCTATGCTCGGGCTCAGACCCGTCATATAATGGTTTGAGCGTCTCGAGCTGCAGGCGCAAGCGGGCGACGCCGGCTTCATCATAGCCCAGACGGTGCGCCACGAGTTCGCCCGCCTCCCAGTTCGGCGCTCCGCTCGGCGCGGACTCCAGGTAATGCTCGGAGCGTCGAATCGCGAAGCCGATGGCAGCGTGCCGTCGGTCATCGACGTGGATCGCCGTGCGGTCCCCCCGAACATACTCGTCGAGCATGCTTGAGAACTGGTCTTTTTCGAGTTCTTGGCACTCACAGCCGCCTTCGGCATGCTGGTCGTACTGCACGATGAGGTCTTCGCAGACCTCGCCGAAGCGCGGACCTGGTGCGATCTTCGTCGCGCCAGTTGTCGTCATCGGGTTTTGTTCGCGTTCGTCATTGCGGTCTTCGGTCGCGTTAGCCATCAAATTGTCAGCCTTTCGATTGAAGCGCGTATCCTTAGCATGCCCTCTTTAGCGGGCCGCCCGCTTTTGGGCGTCGTCGGCGTTTGCTTTTGAAGTTCCGATTGCGCGTGCCGGCTTTCCCTTGTCTGGTCGTCGCGATGTCATGCTACAGAGCGGCTTCGAAGAGTGTATGAAGGGACAATTGGTAGACTGTTTGCAACTTCGCTAATATGTCACAGCGGAGCTCAGCCGAAATCGGGAGAGACTTCGCTCAAGCTCCAAAATCCGCCGGGATCTATGCTTGGTACTTCGGGGAGATCCGTAGCTGTGCCAACTGGTAACGGCAGTTAGTTTTAGGAAGTGACCCCTTTTCGCCAGTTAGGAATTGACCCCCGATGATGCGGGAGGTTCTTGATCCGTCGGCGGCTTTCCGCCCTTGACCTTACGCTGCCGTGAGCGATGGCTCTCGCCGGCGAATAGGAATATGGTGCCGTGGTGAACGAGGCGATCGATCACCGCAGCGGCCGTCATCTCGTCTGGGAACACTTGAAGCCAGTTCTCGAACGGCAAATTACTCGAAAGTGCAATACTGTTACGTTCGTATCGCGCAGAACTCACATCGAACAGTTCATTAGTCGCCTCGCGCTCGCAGGGATATATCCAGTTCGTCAATCAGGAGAAAGTCGACTCGATCGAGCGAACGAAACGCACGTTGTAGCGGCCCGCTCTTCTTTGCGTCGATGAGTTGCATCAGTAACTCTGCGGCTGTGGTAAATCGAACTCGGTAGCAGCGAGTACACGGAGCGATACTTAATGCGATCAGGCAGTGACTTTTTCCCGTCCCGCGCAGTCCCCCAACATACTGCTCACAAAACGAGCGTTACGATCACGTATCGCTGGCATCCGCTACACGTACAGACGCTGTGTGTTCGGAAACGGGCGCTTTGGCTCCATCGCTCATCACCGCTACTCTTTACCGCAGCAACATGGAGTAGTTTGAAGCCTGCTCCTGAAAGCCGACTCCGAAGGGTCGGTCCCTTCATCTCTTGAGTAGCTTATGCGCCTGCGATCAGTCCATAGTGAACTCTCCTTCAGTGCTCTGTGGCACACAATTGTCATTCCACTGTTTAAAGCGGTAGACAAGTTCCAAGTGCGCACGACGCTTGCAACGAAGCAGCCTCTTTCTGCTCCAGGTAGAAACTAGACAATATGGAAGGGCCGCGGAACGCGCCGGGAAGATGCGCTCACCGTGGGATCTCAGTCGTGACAACGTTCGAGCACTCGAGCGTGTCGATACCATTGTCGGTCCCCTTCGTTTCGACGGCAGAGCGCACGCAGTAGTTGGGCACCCGCCCCTGCTTGGAAGTTAAATCGAGGTTGCCGAGAACCCCGAATCAGAACCGCGGCTGGGCACCGAGTGGGGATGACGCGAGCGGCCTTCGCGATCACAATCACCGTGGCCGCCACGAGGCGCGGAACCTACGCCGTGACGCCCAACTCCGGACGGCCCACCGGTGATCCGTCGTCGATCCACTGCTTGAGCTTTTGGGGTGAAAAAAGTTCGTCAATCACCATAAACGCGGCGCCGACGACGCCGGCGGTATCTTCCAACGATGATCGCACGATGCGCAGGTGACGCGTGGCCAGCGGCAGCGAGCGGCGGTACACCGCCTCACGCATCGGCGCGAGAAGACGGTCGCCGGCATGCGCAAGGCCGCCGCCGACGATAATGCTCGACGGGTTGAAACAATTAACGACAGTCGCGAGCACTTCGCCGATAAGCACTCCGCAGCGCTGAAGCATTTGCACGCTGGCGGCGTCGCCGTGTTCGGCTGCGCGCACGACCTGGGCAGCGGTTATCGGAATCTCATCGGCGAGCAGGTCGGCCAAATAGCGGCTGCGCCCGTCCTCGGCCGCGAGCCGGCACTCGCGCTCCAGAGCCGCTCCGCTGGCCACCGCTTCCAAACAACCGACGTTGCCGCAGCGGCAGACCTTCGATTCACCGGGAACGGCGACGTGACCAAGATCGCCCGCACAGCCTTGCGCGCCGCGGTGTAAGCGGCCACCCGTGATGAGGCCCGCGCCGATACCGGTGCCAACCTTCACGTAAACCAGGTCGTATGCGGTCGGCCAATCACCGGCTCGCAACTCGCCCAGCGCCATTAAGTTGACTTCGTTGTCGACCCAAACGGGCACGTCGAAACGCGCCGACAGGTGCTCTCGCACGGGAAACCCGTCCCACCCTGGCATGATCGGTGGCGCGATGGGCCGGCCGGAGGCGAATTCGACAGGGCCGGGAAGGCCGACGCCGATGCCCCAAATCGCCGTCTCGCGCGCGGGCATTTCTCGCAGCAGATCAGTGAAGAGATCCGTGAGACGGTCGAGCGTTTTTTCCGGCCCGACCGCGATATCCCAAGGCTCTTCTCTTTCGTGCACCACGGTGCCGCTCAGATCGACGACGGCCACATCGACGCTCGTCGCGCCGCAGAATGCCACCAAAATGTGCCCGGCGTTGAAAACGAAGCGAAGTCGCCGTGGAGCCCGGCCGCCGGTCGAGGTGCCGAGCTCGCCATCTTCGATCAGCCCCCGATCGATGAGCTGGCTGACGCGCTGCGAAATCACCGTGCGGCCCAGGCCCGAGGACAGCGCCAGGCCGGGCCGAGTGTCGTCGGCTCCGGACCGGATCCGCTGCAAGACGGCGATCAGGCCATCGATCTGATCCGGGGGTAGCTTTGACTCGGTCTGTTGATCCACGCCAACTTCTTCCGATATGAGACTGTCTTATGCCGCTCAGTGGTTGACTTTTGCATATTTGCGGCATAAGATCGTGCATACAAAGTTTAAATGCCGCCGCGCGGGACGTCAAGGTCCGTTTAGCGTCACCGCTGTCTCAGTCTCGCCGTAGCAACCGTCCGCCTTCTGCCCGGTCGCGCGCGTTGGTGAGATGCCCGCGCGGCGGAAGCCGAGCGTCCATCGCTTGCGCAAAGCACTTTGCCGTCGCCGAGTTGACGATGCACGGAGCACGGCGACGCGGACGCACCCTTACTACCTCGATATCCGTGAGGTCTGCTGCATGAAAGCTGTCGTTCTGCCCGGGAACCGCGAGGTTCGCATCGACGAACGCGAGGTCAAGAAGCCCGGACCCGGGGAGGTGCTCATTCGCACGCGAGCTTCCGCGATCTGCCGCAGCGACATGGGCTTATATATCGGCAATTCGACGATCGTTGGTGGCGATGACGCCGGCACCGGGCGCGTCGTGCCGGGTCACGAGCCGGCCGGAATGGTCGCGGAAATCGGCCCCGGCGTTACCCACGTCTCGCCCGGTGACCGCGTCGCCGCGCACCTCGCGATCGGCTGCGGCCACTGCGAGTACTGCACGAGCGGTTACACGATGCTGTGCCCGCAGTGGAAGTGTCTGGGCTTCGACGTCGACGGCGGCGACGCGGATTATTTCGTGATTCCCGAACGTAACTGTCTGCCGCTGCCCAACGAAATTTCGTACGTAGCCGGTGCGCTGATGACCGACATGATCGGCAGCCAGTACCACACGCAGAAAGTGCTCGGCGTGCGCGGCGGAATGAACGTCGCCGTCATGGGCCTCGGTCCGATGGGCGCGGCCGCAGTGCTGATCGCCAAAGCGTTCGGCGCGAACGCGATCGCCGTCGATCTCTTGCCGGCGCGGCTCGATCTCGCCAAGGAGCTGGGCGCCGACGTCCTTATCAACGGCGGCGAACGTAACCCGGTCGACGCAATCCGCGAAGCGACGCACGGCCGAGGAGCCGAGGTCGCCATCGACTGCTCGGGCGCGCCGGCGGGACAGAACACCGCGCTCGACGCGGCATGCAAACGCGGCGCCGTGGCCTTCGTCGGCGAGTCGCGGGCGACCACGATCAATCCAAGCGATCAGATCATTCGCAAGCTGCTTACCGTCATCGGCGGCTGGTATTTCCCGATCGGCGAGTGGGCCGAGATCTGCCGCCTCGTGATCAATAAACAGATCCCAGTCGAGAAACTCGTGACGCATCGCTTTCCGTTAGCTTCTGCGAGCGAAGCGTTCCGTGCGTTCGACGAACGTCAAACTGAAAAGGCCGTTTTCACTTGGGACGACTAGAGGGCCGACTTCGTCGGCCCGTCGCGTTCGGGCTTCGCCCGAGCCGCCGTCGCGTTTGCGGCTTCGCCGCAAGCCGCCCTTCGCGTTCGGGCTTCGCCCGAGCCGCCGTCGCGTTTGCGGGTCCGCCGCAATCCGTCCGTCCTCACCTGTCGGGTAGACCCGACGCGTTCTTCCGAGGAGAAAGGACCGATCCATGTTCCGCTACACCGCCGAGATTTTGCCGTACCACGATTATCCGCTTGAGACCGCGATTCGCGAACTCGCGCAGCTG
>JBEKHC010000164.1:0-6080 GCA_050012475.1 Candidatus Velthaea sp. | reverse complement strand
ACGCCTACCCGGTCGAGTTCGGCGTAAAAACGCTCTACCGCAGCGTCATCGAACGCGTCCGAGCATAACCGCGCACAACACACCGCGCCCGCATCGGGTCGAACCCACTCGACGAGCGCGTTGTGCGCGGAAATCCACGCCGCGGTTCGCGCGACTCCGTGCGCGAGGTGCCGGCGGCGGGCCGGCATCGTGTAGGGCGCCGTTTCGAGAACCTGGCGCGCTAGCGTCTCGTCAATCGGAGAACAGGAAATCACGGTGTTGAATTTGCCCAGCAACAGCTGTTCGCGCAGCGCGGCATCTTGCGTGATCACCCAACCGATCCGAAGCCCCGGCGCTCCGTGACACTTCGAGAGCGAGGCCACCGTGATCACGCGCGAGCTCGACCCGGCGCTGGAGCGAATCGGATCGTCGCCGTAGGTCGCTTCGCGATACGTTTCGTCGACGAGGACAAAAGCTTGCGGAGCAAGCTCCGCAACGGAGTCGACGATCTCGCGGATGGTCGCCGGTGGGACTGCAACGCCGGAGGGGTTCTGCGGCGATGCGAAGCTCACGAGTGCTGTGGCCGGCGAGAGCCGTTCTCGTATCTGGGCCGGCACGATCTGGTAGCCGGCATCGAATGACAGCGGGATCGTGTGCACGCGCCCAGCGCTGACCGTGAGCGCGTTGCTCGCGAGCGGAAACAGCGGCGCCGTCGTTACTGCTTCTCCGCCGTCGCCGCAAAGGATGAACGCCAGCAAGAAGAGCGCGTGAACGCCGCCCGCGGTAATTACGACATCTTCGGCACGCACGCCGTGCGCAGCGGCGATGACCGCCCGCAGGCCCGGATCACCGGCAACAGTGCCGTAGCTCAGCTCGAGTTCGTCGAATCCGGCCATCCCCGCGAGCACGTCCTTAAGGTGCAGATTCGGGCCGAAACTCTCGCCGAGGTTGTGCCGCGGCTGCGTCCCGACAAGCGAGGAGATGTCATTTGGGGGAAACGCTCTCATAGAACGATTATGATGCGGCGCGGCCCGGGCGCATAGTCCCCGGCTAGGGTTCTCGCGGCGTTTCGCACCGTGAAACCGGAGCGCCGATTTCTATCGACGAGTCCGATTGCGTCGGCGCCCATCGCCGGCGCGGACCCGATGACGAACGCGCCGCCGTCGTCTTCAAAGGTGCGCCGCCCGGACCGCCGGCGGATGATGCGAGCCGATGGTCGCGGGGTGCAGCTCGCGCCTCGGGGAGCAACCGGCGCATGCCGGCGCGGGGTTGCCTCGGACCACTCCGGAAACGATACCGCCCGCCCAGCTGGTAGCGCCGCAAGGGGTGATAAACACCGGTTGCTCTTTCCCTGTGGTCGGGCAGCCGCAGTGATTCGAGCGATGGCCCCAGACCGTCTCTGGCACATTTGGACGACTCGTCCGACACGCTCGTCCGCCATGCGGCAGCGACCAAGAGCTTGGACTCTAATTGTTGTAAGAACGTGCCGCATCTGGTTTACGGAGATTTGTGCTCGAACGAATCGAACGGCGTGCTCGTTGCGCAAAGGTCTGTGCGATTGCGCTAAAGTATCGCCACTTCATCGCCGGCACGGCCCGGCAGCCCCAAACCTGCACGCGGGGGATTGCATCATGCATGTGGATGCTGACGTTCTCGTGATCGGCGCCGGTCCATATGGACTTTCCGCGGCCGGCGCGCTGCAAACCGCGGGATTCCAGGTTCGCGTCATCGGCCAACAGATGGGGTTTTGGCGCCGCAACATGCCCGCGCGGATGTTCTTGCGTTCGGGCACGGACTGGCATCTCGATGCCGCCGGTACGCTGACCTTCGAGCGCTATCTCGTCGAGAGAAGTATCGATCCGGCGACGGTCCCGCCCGTACCGGTCCATGTATTTCTCGACTATTGCGATTGGTTTTGTCGGCGCTCGAACATCACGGTCCTCAATCGTCAAGCCGAACACGTTCGGCAAAACAGTGCGAGCTTCGACATCACACTCGCCGACGGCGCGGCTGTCCGGGCGCGTTGCGTCGTCTGCGCTCCCGGGATCGCGAACTTCGCCTTCGTGCCGGCCTGGTTCAAAGCTAATGTTCCAGCCGGGCGCTACTCGCATACCTGCGAACGCGTGACCTTCGAGGACCTGCGCGGGAAGCGCTGTCTGATCGTCGGCGGACGGCAAAGTGCGTTTGAGTGGGCCGCGCTGCTGCTCGAAAACGGTGCCGCCGCGATCGATCTCGTGTACCGTCACGAGACACCAGAGTTCGTGCCAAGCGATTGGTCGTTCGTCGACGCACACATCGACAACACCGTCCGCATCCCAGGCTGGTTTCGCGGGCTTTCGTCAAGCGAACGGGACGAGATCACGCGGCGCTTTTGGACCGAGGGGCGGCTCAAGCTCGAGCCGTGGCTCGTTGCGCGGTTGGCATCCGAGGCGGTCGTTCGACACCCGCGCTGTGATGTCGTCCGCTCGCGCTTGCTCGCTGACGACTCGCTCGAACTCACCCTGTCGGACGGCAGCGTCGTCGCCGCCGATCACATCATTCTCGCGACCGGCTACAAACCCGACGTAAAGAAGGTCGAATATTTGGACGGCATCTGCGAGCATCTCGAGATCGCTGACGGCTCGCCGCAACTCGACGACCATTTCCAGACGAGCGTTCCGGGATTGTTCATCACCGGCTTTCTCGCGGTGCATGATTTCGGGCCGTTCTTCGGTTTCGTGCGCGCCTGTCCGGCGTCATCGCTGTTAATCGCCGACGGTGTTCGTGCCGCTCTGAAAGCATCGGCACCGGCACTATCTCGATAGCTGGCGCGGGCGCCCGGCGTGAGTGCTCAAATTTCGGTGGGTGGGGTGCCATCGAACGTCTTCTTTACTCGGCTTTTGTCCGTACTACAAACACTGCACATGCAATTGTCAATGCAACGCCGCAAGCAGCAGTTACGAAATAGATCTGTATGTTATGGTGTAGTCGAAATTCGTCACGTGCTGCTTGAAGCGCTGCGTATGTCAACATAACAGCAAAGACAACGCCTACTATTCCAACTACTCTAGGAAGCCATTTATTCATGAAAACCCAATGCCCGGCGTGATACGAACTGCCGGGGGTAAGCGGGCCGCAATTCCCGAGAGTGCCGGCGAGCGCCCCACGGCTGGCGTTGGCGACGGAGTGCGCCCAACGGGTCGGCCATGTCGAGCATCGCTGTGCGGAGGTAAGGCATAACAATAACAGCTTCCCGCGCATTTGCGCCACACCAAGGATCCGGCGAGCTTTTGCGGCTTGAGCGAGCAGTACCGTGTATACGACGACCTATGCCTTTCCGACCGCCAACGGCGCGAAGAGTCCCGTCGCGCAGCCGCTCGATTTCCGCGGCGTCGTTCTCCTGCAGTTAACAACGATGATTGCTCGATGACCGGTTACGCCAGTTAAAAAAAGCCGACGCGCCCGGGCAAAACTTTACATCGCGCATATGGCCGCGGTCATCCGCGACGAACAGGTGATTGACGTTCTGCTCCCGGGCAATCGGTTCGCCGCGCGCGGCATGCGCGGTTTGCGCACTGGTCTCGCGCGGCAGCACGAGGGCGCCGATTGGGCGTCAGCGATGATTGTGCTGAGGACCTTGGTTGCCCTTGTTCCCATGGTAGGGATCGCGTGCAACTGGATACTCTTGCTCCGGAACGTAGGCTTTGCGCACTACTCCGCGATGGTGTGCGCGATAGAACTGCTCTTCGGGTTGCGTGACGTAGTAGCGGTGATTGTTCCGCACATAGTACGGCCGATTATTGCTGTCATACAGTAGGGCGCCGACGATCGCCGCGGCTCCGGCAGCAATAGCGGCGGTCGACGCAGTGTCAGCCTTAACCGCGGTTGGTGTTCCCCCAAGAGTGCCGAGGACGAGGAGTCCACCGAGTGCCGTTGAGATGAGACGTGGATATTTCATATCAATGAAAATGCTCCGCATGACCAAGCAATGCCTCGTCAATGCCCCACTCAGAATCGTGGTCCAAGCAAGGCTGCAGTGAAATCCCCCCGATCGACCGCTTCATCGACGAGCAGACGCGGCAAGGCGATTGTCGGAGGTCAAGAAAGCAGAGCTTACGACGGTCGGCCTCGATTTTCTCAAGACAATGCTACGGTCAATTGCGCAGTAGGACCCGGTTCGCAATAAACGTTCCTTTGCTATAATATCCGATCACGGCAACTCGTTGTGTCGCCGTTGGCGTCGCGCCCGTCGGTAAGATCACCGTGCCTTTCTTGAGATCGATCGGTTGGACAACGCCGTCACGGCGTGCGACGGTCAGGCGATAAGGTGCGAACTTCGCGACTCTGCCGAGGATGACGTGCCGATGATCGAACCGGTAGGCGTCCCAGCCCGGCTGCCAGGAGTGGTAAAGTGGAACGTGGTGCGGACCGTACGGAACAACTTCTCGGGCAGAGGCAGGGAGCAAGGCACCGCTGCTCATTGCTAGTAAAACGGCCAACGCGCTTGATTGAAATTTCATGTTGCGGATATTCCTCCAGCTCATTGAATGAGTGACTTTGTCGGCAATGCCTACGGAGCCTCGCATCGGGCCAGGTCCGGCGACTCCGGCCAGTTTCCGCGCTCGAACTTGGGTTTCGTGGAGTTGCCTGAGTGACCGTAGATGACACAGTCAAGTTTCCCTCTGCCGAGCGATCCGGTCGCTGTTCTTCAGTAGCCAAAATGTTCCAGTGTGGGCAGCATCGCGTCGCCAGCCTTCCGTGTGTCAGCGTCCACACCTGACAATAGTCGCTCTCGATCGGCGAGGCGCAGAACCTTGGCCTGCGCCGAGAACACCTTGCCGACCAGAAACTCATGCTCGGCCGAGCGGGTGGCGCGGGCATCCGCTACGACGATGAGCTGCTGGTCGTGGTCCGCGGCGTCACGTGACGTTGACAGCACCACGCCGCTGGTCGAGATTCCGGCGAGCATCAGCGTGACGATGCCGCGCTCCTTCAGCTGACGGTCGAGATTGGTCGTGGAAAAAGCGCAGACGCGTGTCTTGGGCACGACGATATCGCCGGGCCGCGGTGCAATGTTACCGTGCACCGCGGTACCGGGGGCATCGCTACGGAAGCCCTTACCGACGGTTTTCAGAATCGGCGCGAACCGGCTGTCGCGGTGGAACCGCATCGTAGCCGGCATCGTCGAATGCGACCCGCGCGTAGCCGACCTGCACCCGCATGCGCGCGCAATTGCGGTTCGCCTCAGCGACGCGCGCGAGCGACGCTTCCGAATCGCCGAGCATGCCGAGGATTCTTTAATTCGACTCTTACATTGCCCCAATCATTGCGTTTACTACGCGAATGGTGTTTACGGCACGGGTGAAGCGCTCGGCAATCCGCTGATGGGCGTTGCGGATACGCTCGCCGTCGGAACGCTTATCGGTGTTGGCGCGACATACGGTGTCGGTGCAGTGCCGATAACTATGCCCGTGTTCGGCGTGGCTGCACCGAAAACCGGGACCGGAGTTGTAATTCCACTGGGCACCAGGCTGGATTGGCCGCCGCATGCCATGAGCAACACTACTATCAGACCAATGAGGCCGAGTACCTGGAACGTCCGAAGAGCGCGCATACATGTGCCTTTTCAGATCATCGTCAATTGGTGCGGCGCAACAATATCTGGGCGCGGGTGGCGCGTCCCGGCTCTTCGCCTCAGTCGAACGCGCCGATGAGCTCCGACGTCGCACCGTTGGCGCCGTCGACAAGATAGAGCGAGAAGTTGACCAGCGCGTTGAATGGGAGGAGATCGCCTTTGTCATTGCTGCCGCCGAGCCCTGAAGCGCCGGCCTGACCGGCAGCCGGTAAGACCGAGCCCAAGACAGATGAGGGGACGATGGAGGTTTGTCCGCTGACCCAGAAACCGACACCGGGAGCGGTCGTGATGCCCGAAGCGACATACGTATAATACGAGCCGCTGACCAGCCCGCTGACGATCGACCCAGTGAAAAGCGCGGTACCGTTCGGCAGGTTATAGGCCGTGCTGCCAGGTGTGAAGGTACCGAAGGAAACGGTCGAATCATCGATTGCCGCCGCGGCCGGCGATACATGATGAATGCTGAGCGTGTAGTCGCCGGTAGGTG
>JBEKHC010000163.1:0-6791 GCA_050012475.1 Candidatus Velthaea sp. | reverse complement strand
TGCTCGACCTGCTGCTCTCGGTCAACATCTCGCTGGCGCTGGTGATCTTGCTGACCACGCTCTATACCGAGAACGCCCTGGCGTTCAGCGTCTTTCCGACGCTGCTGCTGATCATCACGCTGTTCCGGCTGTCGCTCAACATCACCGGGACACGTTCGATCCTTTTGCACGGGTATGCCGGCGAGATCATCGAGTCGTTCGGAAACTACGTCGTCGGCGGCAACTACGCGGTGGGGATGGTCATCTTTGCCATCCTGCTCATCATTCAGTTCATGGTTATCACCGCGGGTGCCGGACGCGTGGCCGAAGTCGCGGCCCGCTTCACCCTCGACGCCATGCCCGGCAAACAACTGGCGATCGACGCCGACCTCAACGCCGGCCTCATCACCGAATCCGATGCGCGCCAGCGGCGCAAGGACATTCAGCGCTCGGCCGACTTCTACGGAGCGATGGACGGCGCTTCGAAGTTCGTCCGCGGTGACGCGATCGCGGCGATCATCATCGTTTTCGTGAACATCATCGGCGGCTTCGTCATCGGGGTGTTCCAGCAGGGACTGCCGCTGCTCGTCGCGCTCCAGCGCTACACGCTGCTGACGATCGGCGAAGGCATCGTCACCCAAATTCCGGCGCTGCTGATCTCGACGGCGACCGGTATCATCGTGACGCGCGCCGCCGCCGAAGGCTCGTTCGGCGTCGAACTCACCAGCCAGCTCGTTCAGCAGCCCAAGGCGCTGGCGATCGCGGCCGGGCTGCTCATTCTTTTCGGGCTGTTCGGCTTGCCGCCGATCTTCATGTTCACCATGGCGGCGATCATGATCGGCCTGTTCTTCCGCCAGCGCAAGATTCACCTCAAAGGCGGCGGGAAACCCGGCACGGTCGGCGGTGCGGCGCACGCCGGTGTGGCGGCCGCCGCGGCTCCGGCGGTGAAGCCCGCCGAATCGGTGGTTCCGCTGCTCGCCTACGATCCCATGGAACTGGAGATCGGCTTCGGCTTGATCCCGCTCGTGGATGTCAGCCAGGGCGGCGATCTGCTCGAGCGCATCACGATGATTCGCCGGCACGCGGCGCGCGAGTTGGGCATCGTGGTTCCGCCGATCCGGGTGCGCGACAACCTGCAGCTCAAACCGGCGACGTACGTGATCAAGATCTACGGCTTGGAAGTCGCGCGTTCGGAGATCATGGTCTCACGCTTGCTCGCGATGAATCCGGGGACGGCGACCGGTGACCTCGAGGGCATTGCGACGACGGAGCCGGCGTTCAATCTGCCCGCGCACTGGATCGCGGAGAGTGCGCGCGGCGACGCCGAGATGGCCGGATACACCGTCATCGATCCGACGAGCGTGATTGCCACCCATATCACCGAAGTCATCAAGGGGCACGCGCCCGATTTGCTCGGCCGCCAAGAAACGTCGGCGCTGCTCGACAACGTCAAGCAGCACTACCCCGTGGTCGTCGACGAACTCGTGCCGCATCTGCTCACGGTGGGCGAAGTGCAGCGCGTGCTGCAGAATTTGCTGCGCGAGCGGATTCCGATTCGCAATTTGCTGCTGATCCTCGAGAATCTCGCCGACGGTGCGCGGGTCTCGAAGGATACCGATTTCCTGACCGAACGCGTGCGGGTCGCGATGGGCCGGCACATCTGCGCGGAATACGCGGAGGACGGCCTGCTCTCGGTCATCACCGTCGATCCGCGGCTGGAAACGCTGCTCGGCGAGGCAGTCCGGCGCGGCGAGGACGCTTATGCTTTGCTCGATCCGACGACCGTGGCGCGTATCTACGCCTCGCTGACGCGCCAGATGCAGACCGCTCAGCAGAGCGGGCTCGCACCGATTGTCCTCTCGTCGCCGTCGGTGCGGCTCGCACTCAAGCGGCTCACCGAACGCGCGGCCCCCTCGCTGGTGGTGCTGTCGTACAGCGAGATCGCACCGGGTCTGCGTGTCGAATCGATCGGCCAAATTTCGACCACCGAAGAAATCCCGATGGCGGCGACGGTATGAAACCGATCCTGCGCGCGCTGGGCTTGGTGCGTAAACCCGCTCCACCCGCCATCAACCCGCTGCACGGGAAACTCCCGGAGATCAACGCGTTCGTCGACATCGGCGTGGGCGGCAGCTTAGCGCGCGAATCCGTGCCGATCAACGCGATCACGCCTGCCGAGATCGTGGTTCGCCACCTCGAGGGCCTCGATCCCGGCGCCGCCGCGGATTTTCTCTACACGAATTCGAGCGGCCGATATCGTTTTCGGACCGTTTGCACCAGGGTCCAAGGCAATGAAGCGTACCTCGCGCTACCGGATTCGATCAAGACGATCGAACAATTCTCGGCCCGCCGGAATGCCGAACGCATCCCCTGGGTAACCCAAGCACGTTGGCGCTATGCACCGGACGGGCAAGGCTTCGGGGACTATTTGCCGGCCTCGATGATGGATCTCAGCCGCGGCGGAGCCTCGCTGGTCGTCGGCCGTCCGGTCAAAGTGGGATCGCAGGTCGAAGTGCGTTTCTCGCTCAACTCGAAGCACCACACGTTCATCGAGGTTTGCGAAGTCATGCGCGCGGCGAAAGTCGAGACGTCGGAAAAATACGCTCTCGGAATCCGGTTCGTCAACATCGATCCGCAGGACCAGCGAACGCTCATGCAGTCGCTCGAAGAGCGGCGTTCGATGCGCCGCCAGCGCGGCGTCGTTTGAGCCGGGCGCCGTGCACGACAGCGAAAGGGCTTCCATGATCACGCAGTCGCTCGACCTTTCGGACTTGCAAAAAGACGCGCTCAAAGAAGTCGGCAACATCGGCGCGGGCCACGCGGCGACGTCGCTCTCGCAATTGCTCAACGCGACGATCAAGATCAGCCAGCCGTCGATCGACGTGATCAAGTTTCGCGACCTGTCGACCCGCGTCGGCTACGAACAGCGCCTGGTCGCGGCGCTGCACATGTACGTTCGCGGCGAGGCGCCCGGGCAGATGATCGTGCTGTTCGATCGCGAGCATGCGCTCGACTACGTCGGCAGCTTCATCAGCCGGGTCATCGGCGACATCCAAATCTTCGATTCCATCGTCGACTCGACGCTCAAGGTGCTGGGCAACATCATGGCCGGCGCGTACTTGGGCGCGCTCAACTCGCTCACCGGCGTCGAACTCGTGCCCTCCGTTCCGGTGCTGTCGTACGGCACCGTCCAGGCGGCATTTCGCAGCCTGCTCTCCATCCTGCCCGACCAGGACGTCTTTTTGATCGAATCGTCGTTTCTGGACAAGCAGCGCGACGTCTCGGGCCGCTTCATCCTGATCCCCGAAACCGGCTCGCTGCACGCATTGTTGGCCGCGTTCGGCGTCGGCTAACAGGATTCGGCTGCGCCGAACCCGTGGCGTTCAGTCCTTCGGGCTGAGCCGCTGCGGCGTTTGGCCTCCGGGCTGAGCCGCGTGGCGTTCACTTGCGGGCCGAGCCGCGGTGGCGTTCTGGGCTCATTTTTTTGTTTCGAATGTGCGTTGGTCGGGCGGCTCGTCGGGGTGGAACATTTTCGGCTCCGGGGCGGCTGCGAACATTTACCGCAAGGTAGCGGACGCGAACTTAATTCAGCGTCGTGGTCGGCCGAAGTCTGAAGTATATGTCGACCAACGACGATTTCTTCGACCGGACCGAATTCATCCAGTACTTTCGTGACGAGACGGAGGAGCTGCTGCAACGGATCGACTCCGATCTGTTACGGCTGGAACGCTACGTCGACGTCGGATCGATCGATGTCGAGATCGTCAACGCGCTGTTCCGGGCGCTGCACACGGTCAAGGGCAGCGCGGGCATGCTCGATTTCAAAGACGTTCAGCACGTCGCGCACAAGCTCGAGAACCTCTTCGACCTCCTGCGCAAGGAGCGGATGCCGCTTTCCGAAGGCTGCATCAACTTGCTCTTCGAAGGCCGCGACATCCTCACCGATCTGGTGCATGCCGCAGTCGACAACGGTGTCAGCCCCGACGGCGTCGCCGCCTTCATCGAGCGGCTGGACAGCTTTGCCATGGTGTACGAGTCGACGGCCGTGGCCATCGAAGGCAAGCGGCCCGATGCCGACGCCGAGCAGCTCGAGGCGCTCGCGCAGGTCGACATGGCCGAAGTCGAGGCGTTCGAAGCCGAAGTCGCCCGTCTGCTCGCCGCGAGCACGCCGCCCGCGGCCGCGGCACCCCCTCCGGCGTCCCCGACCGTTTGCGCCGATGTTCCCGCTGCGCCGCCCGCGCCGGCGGCTCAAGCCGCTGCGACCGCCAAACCGGCGGCAACTGTCGCGCCGGCCGTTGCGGCAACAGCGAAGAACCAGACGATCCGGGTCGACATCGAGCGGCTCGACATGCTGCTCAATCTCGTCGGCGAACTCGTGATCAACCGCACGCGCATCTCGGACATCGCCGCGACGCTGGCCCGCAACATCGACGAGAGCAGCGAAACGAACGACGTCGGCAGTTTGGCCAAGGACCTCGCCGAGTCGTCTGCGCTGCTCGCGCGCACGACCAACGAGATCCAAGAATCGATCATGAAAGTCCGCATGGTGCCGATCGGCAACGTGTTCGACCGGTTCCCCCGGATGGTGCGCGACCTGGCGAAAACGCGCAACAAAGAAGTGATTCTCGAGATCAACGGCGGCGACACCGACCTCGACAAGACGATCGTCGATGAAGTCGGCGAGCCGCTCATGCACTTGGTGCGCAACTGCGTCGATCACGGTATCGAAACGCCTGACGTTCGCACGGCGAGCGGCAAACCGCGCGCCGGCGTCTTGCAGCTCAACGCTTATCACGAAGGCAATCAAGTCATCGTCGAAATCACCGACGACGGCGGCGGCATTCCGATCGAAAAGGTGCGCGCGCGCGCGATCAAACAGGGACTGCTGACGGAGAACGACCGGCCCAGCGACCGCGAAATCATGGAACTGATCTTTGCGCCGGGATTCTCGACCGCCGAAGTCGTGACCGACGTCAGCGGACGCGGCGTCGGCATGGAGATCGTCAAGAAGAACATCTCGCGACTCAACGGTGTCTTCGAGGTCGATTCGGCGCCCGGCAAGGGCACGAAGTTCACGATCAAATTGCCGCTCACGCTGGCGATCATTCAGGCGTTACTGGTCCGCGTGGCCGAAGAACTCTACTCGATTCCGCTCGATTCGGTCGTCGAATCCCAGCGCATCAGCGCTGCGGACGTGCGCACGGTGCACGGCGGCGAGGTCATCACGTTGCGCGGCCAAGTGGTGCCGCTCATCCGCGTCGGCGAATTCTTCGGGTTGGGAAATCCGCGCGACCCCGACAAGGTCATGATCGTCATCGTGGGTCTTCAGGGCCGCCAGGTCGGATTGGTCGTCGACTCGTTCCAGGGCGAGCAGGAGATCGTCATCAAGCCGCTCTCCGAAGTGATCGGCGTGATTCCGGGGATCTCCGGCGCCACGATCTTAGGCAACGGCTCGATCTCGCTCATCATGGACGTCCACTCGCTCGTTACGACCGCGCACGGCGGGCGCGGATCGATGCGCGCGCAGTTGGCCGGCATCGCATAACCCTCCTCGCCCAACGTCACGATCATTTCACCAGCAGAAGGATAGGTTCTCATGGCCACGCTCGACGACAACATCAAAACGCAGCTCTCCGGCAAGACCCTCCAGGCCGTGACGTTTGCGCTCGGCAGCGAAGAATACGGTGTCGACATCGCCCAAGTGCAAGAGATCAATCGCATGGTCACGATCACCCACGTGCCGCGCGCTCCCCAGTTCATGGAGGGCGTCATCAATCTGCGCGGTCAGCTCATTCCGATCATCGATCTGCGCACCCGGTTCGGAATGGAGCGCTCGGAGCGGACCAAAAACACCCGCATCGTCGTTACCGAGATCGGCAGCAAGCGCATCGGCATGGTGGTGGATTCGGTCTCCGAAGTCTTGCGGATCCCGGTCGAACAAATCGAAGATGCTCCGGACCTCGTCGCGGGCGTCGATACCGAATACATCCGCGGCGTCGGGAAGATGGGCGACCGGCTCATTATCATGCTGGACTTGGCCCGAGTGATTTCGGGGACCGAAAAGGCCGAGCTGCAGAAGCTCGACGCCGCGTGATTCGCGCGGACTGCCGAATTCCGCTCGGGCCGGGGGCGAGCGGGGCGGTCGCGCCGGCAGCCGCCAAGAATGTCGTGCTGCAGCGCACGCTCCTGGGCGTGGCCATCGCCGCGATCTCGGCTGCCATTACGTTTTTCTTCGTGCGCAATGCCATGCGCCGGGCACCGGTCGATGAGACGAGCGAGCGAATTCAGTCGCTGATTGATGAGGCGAACCGGTTGCTGCGGACCCTCGACGAGAAGAAACACGGGTAGGGCTGCGCCGGACTTGTCCGACACGCGGCTTGCCCTGAAACCCGGCGCGCTCGCCGAGGTGACCTTTACCGACCTGCTGGCCAACGGACAAGCGGTCGGCCGGATTGATGGGCTGGTCATCTTCGTCACGGGACCGCTGCCGGGCGAACGCGTTACCGTTCGCGTGACGAGCGTCAAGGCCAAATACGCCGTCGGCGACCCGCTTGAATATCAAACCGCGTCGGCGTTGCGCGCGCAGCCGTTCTGCCCCGTTTTCGGCACCTGCGGCGGCTGCCAAGTCCAGCATCTTGCTTATCCCGCGCAGCTGGCGTGGAAAGAACAGATCGTCCGCAACGCGCTGCGCCGGATCGGCGGTTTTGCCGACGTCGCGGTCGAGCACCCCGTGGGCATGGCCTCGCCGCGCGCCTACCGCAACAAGATGTCGCTCGTCGTGCGATCCCAGCCGCACGCGACCCAATTCGGCT
>JBEKHC010000162.1:0-6247 GCA_050012475.1 Candidatus Velthaea sp. | reverse complement strand
CCGGGTCATGCATGCAGCATGCCTGACAACGTCGGTGGACGCACCCTGAATCTTGCTATCAAATCCGGAGGCACGCCGCTACGAGCATCCCGAAAACCATCGACGCTGTTGAAAAAGGGCACTCGCGCGAGTGCAGGCGCATAGCTATACACACGAACGGCGCGCGTGGCTGAAAGTGGTCCACGAACTCGTTACGTTTTAGCAGTGAGAGCGCGAGCTAAGCAGGATCGTGCATGCGTATGGAACAGGTCGCCCTTTTCAACGTCGTCGGCCTCTTTCGGGATGATTTCTCGACCTAGGCGTGAAGCGGCTTTGCGTGTTTATTCACCCATCAAGAAGGTGGACCGATGCCTGTACTCATGATTGCTGAACAACCGAACCTCGACGAGGGGACCTATGCCTCGATGCTGGATCAGCTGATGCCGTTGCTGCGTTCGGCGAACGGCTTCATGTCCCACGCCGGAGGCCCGAGCCCCGCCGGCGGGACGCGCATTGTCGAGATTTGGGAGTCCGAGGCGGACAGCCGGAAGTTTTTCGACGAGAACCTGAAGCCGAATCTCCCGCCTGAAGTTGTACCGGACCTTAGGTACTACGAGCTTCACGCCGCATTCACTCGATAGGCGTCCGCGCCATCACGGTCAGCCTCAGTGTTGGTTAGGGTGTCAGGTGCGAGGCTATGGCAGTCCCGAAACCGATCCGACGCTGTTGAAAAGGCTTCGTTTCAGCCTTTGTTGATACCGCCTTTGTCGACACCGCATATTTCGCTTTTTGTGCGCAGTCACGTCCAAAGAATCGACACTCCCGCTCGCCACGCCCGCCGAAAGCGATACCGGAATCGGCCAACGCTACCTCGAAATGTATCCTATGGGGAATCCCTGTTCTTCATATCTTCGGCAACCGTCCGCGCATCGATTCCCAACGGCGAGCTTTGCCCTCGCGTTGCTCGTCTCGATTCTCGTGTTATCGTTGACTGACAGCACGCTGGGCGCGTCGATGTCGTGCGAACAGGCCGAAGCGAACTTGAACCGACTCCAGGGCGAATTGAGCGCCGATCTCGATTGGCTGAATAGAAATTGCGGCAGCACCGACCTTCCGGCAAATCTCAACGAAAATTGTCAGCAGGCCGGGCCCGGGATGAGAGCGGCGGTCAAGAATCTCCAGCAAGAGATCGGCGTGGCGCAACAGCAACGTTTCCTGTCGTGCGCTCCGCCGACTCCCGCGCCCGCCAGACTCAGCCCGACGCCCTTTCCGGCGCTGCCTCCCGGTCCGCCGATCGGTCTGAGCGCTATCGAAGTCACGCAGGCCGTGCAGGACATGCATGAATCGGTACCGGTAATCGCGGGGAAGCAAACCTGGGCTCGCGTGTATCTGGCCGTGAATCCGTCAACTCACGCCGCGCTGACGGTGACCGGAACGCTAGTCGTAAACAACCCGGATCTTTCGAGGACGCTGGTGACCGCCAGCGCGCCCGTTACGGTGATGCCCGGAGTTTCGCTGCAGCAACAACGGCAGTCGCTGAACGGCAGCCTGAATTTCAAAATTCCGGCGGCTGCGACGACTGCCGGCTTGCACGTTTTCAGCCTGGCCGGCATCTACACCGCGACCTCAGCCGGATCCCCGACCGGACCGAACATCTGCTCGTGTGGTGACATCAAGTGGAGCTTTGCGCTTCAACATCAAACGGCGGTCACGTTCGTGGGCGTGCCACCGCTGCGCTTGCGCATCGTCCCAATCAGCTATATCGAACCTCACGGAAACGTCATTTCACCCAGAGGCGTCGATATCGCGCTGTTGGCCTCCTGGGTCACGCGCGCCTATCCGATTAGTACCTTGCTCTCGACCACGGCGCCTCCGCTGACCTCGACCACTCCACTCGGGCAGCTCTTCGGCAGCGGAACCGGCGGATGCGTCGCGACGGATAGTCAGCTATCTGTGCTTCGGTCGACGGAGATCAACCAAGACCCCAATCCGATCGACCCGCGCACACACTACTACGGCATGGTGCTCGTTGACCCGACTCTCTCAAGTGGCCTAAACGGCGGCTACATGCGCGGATGTTCGCCGGTTCCCGGCTTCGTCGGCTCCGGCCCGACCGGACCAACCTCGGGGGTAGTGCCCAGCAACGTCAGCGGCGATACTGATGCGTCGTTCGGCGATTGGTACGGCGGGCACGAGATCGGCCATTCTTTCGGCCGCTACCATCCCGGCGCTCCAGGGGCTACGACCGGTTTCTGCGGAGCGGGAGGGCCGCTCGACAAGGCCTATCCGCACCCCAACGGGCAGATCTCGGACAACGCCGGAGATACGGCCGGGCTTGACGTCGGAGACGCGAACAACGGCATCCCGATGACGGTGATCCCCGGCCCGACGAGCTTCGACATCATGTCGTACTGCAATCAGCCGCAATGGTTGAGCGACTACACGTACGAGCGCATTCTGAGCGATCCCGGCGGTTATGGTATCGAGCAGCAAGATCCGAGCGGAAACGGACCTCCCCGGCCGGCGCGAACCTTTACCGTCAGCGGAAAATTCGTCAGCGTGGTCGCGACGATCAACCTCTCGAAAAGAGTCGGCAGATTTGACTTCGTGCAAACCGTGAACCGCGCTGCGTTGGTTACGTTTCGCACGCAAACTCAGGTCGCATTAGCTTATGTTTCAGCGGACGGTAAGGTGAGCGCGCAATACAGCGTCAACGTGCAGACGAACTCGGAAGCGCTATCGGGGGAGGACGTCACCGCCTTGGTCGATGCGACGATCCCGTACTCGGCGACGGCAACGAAACTCGAGCTGCTGCTCGACGGCAAACTTTTCGACCAGCGCACGATCAGCAAGAGCTTCCCGGTCTTGCGCGGCGTGGTCTTGAAAACACCGGGCACGTTCACTTGGCAAACCTCGTCGGGTCAGCCCGGACGGCTGACGTTCTACGTCCAAGGGAGGCCGAAGGGCCAATCATGGGAGACGATCGCGCTGGGGTTGTCCAAGCCCAGACTGCAGCTTTCAGCGGCTCAGCGCCGCCGCTACGTCCAGCTGCGCGTGATCGCGAACGACGGTTTTCATAACTCCCTTCCCGTCGAAGTGGACCTCTGAGCGTTCCGCCGATCTTGGGCGCGATTGCGCCGACTCCACGATCTCACCGTCTTCGTCGATCAGCTTGTTGCGGGCGGCGGGATGCGCAAGGTGCAGCTCGTCGGTGCGCGGGCTGGGGCGATACCGCCCGATATCGATGCCCAGCGGCCTTCAATCGCGCGGTACCAACCTCACGTAATACGACGACATTCACCAACAGCAGTGGAACGCTAGATTACAATCCGGTGATCGACGATCCCGTTCCGGCGCACACCTGGTTCAAGGTCGGAACGCCGAGCCGATCGGTGGGCAGTACCGGATTGGAGCGCAGCCGTCACGTACTCGAACGACGGCGGCACGGCGTTCAGCTATACACCAATCAGCGGCGGCGGCGGCGCGGCCGGCGGCTACGATGCGAACGTTACCGACGTCCGTTGGACGCTGGGCGGTGCTTTGGGCACGGCGGCAGCGGTCAACTCCGGATCGGATCGGTGACCTACGTCGTCCGCGTGATCTGAACAAGCTGCTTCACGTTCGCGTCGCCGATGCCCGATCGGCCGCACGAAGAAAAGTGGCGCCACCGTGCCCGTCCTCTCAGCCTGACGGAGCCGCGCCGTTTGCCAGCCGTACCAGATCTGACGCACAGGCTCTAGCGTGCGCTATAATCCGAATTCTCTCGTGACCCCCATCTATCATGGATGCACGTAAGGGTTCCCTTTTAGGCCCGAATGTGTCGGCCTTGTACGGGTCGTCTTTGGTCAGCAATTTCAGCCCGAAAATTCCAAGAAATTCAATGATTCAATTGCGGCAGTTCAACTGGGATGATGGAGCGGAATTGTTGGTAACTGTTTTTCGGCGCGGGACTTCACGGACCTGATTACTACCGAACGATTTCTTGAGGAACAGCGGACACGAACTCTAGGTCGGCGGACTGACATCCAACTCCCTTTGGGCGACGGGATGGCCAGCGGAAGGCGCCGTCTCGGCCGTTCGCGGCGTGTCAAAAGCACGCGGTCGTCTCTAGGAGGCGGGGTCTGGGGGACGAACGCTTACCGATGCTTCTTTTCTTGCTCGCACAGGCCGCGGGGCCCGTAACCGCGTCGGCGCCGGGCTCGATCGCGACGCCGTTTCAGGTCAGCGTCACGCAGCTGCCCGACGATAGCTTTTTCGTAAAAGTAACGGCCGTCGCGACCGTCCTGACGGCATTACCCGCGTTTGCTGCCGTCTTCATCAGTTGGTTTTGGAACAAGCAGATGTTCGAGGAGTCACGCGCCAGCAACGCGCAGACGCGACGCGACGTTCAGCTCGATCGGGAGAGCGGCTGGAAGCCGCACCTCGCCTTCGATCATCCCCCGATCGCGGACGCTGCGGGGCAGCCGGTTGTCGGGGTGACGAACATCGGGAAAGGGCCGGCGTTACAGTGCCGGTACGTCGCTCGGCTTTCCACCACGCCGCCTACGCCGCCGCGCTACTTTCGCGCTCCGCGGTTTGCCGTCGGCGCCGAGTCAGAACTGCGACAACCGCGCTTCGTCGAAGAACTCAATAAGCCCGAAGATGCTGATTCGTTGAAACTCGCGAAGCGTGCGTTTGACCAACTTCCGAGCGATGTCACCGAGGTGATCCTGTGCTCCGACGCATTTGGGAACCGTTGGCGCTTCGTACGCGGACGTGCCCTGCCGGATGGGCCCGAGAAGGACGGCTCGTCGCCGGCAGCGCGATCTGCGCGTGCGGCTGCGCTCTGGTCCCAAGGCTGGGAAGGAACGGGCCAATCTCGAACGGCTCAGCCTCCAACGGGCAAGCCTCGATGGATTAACGATGTTCGAGATAAAGAGCGCCGCGCGGCCGAGGAGGCTCTCTCGCGAAACCGCCGCCGTGATGCGTGGGCGGTGTATCGCGAGTATCAGGCGCGATTCGACGATTTTGGTCGGGTTCGCGGAATTCTCAAATCCGCCGCCGGCGGTCCGGGCACGGCATCCCTCGCGCCCCCGGAGGAAAACCTCATTCGTGTGTTCGGTAATTGGGCCGAAACGGTCGCGGTGCGCGTCGAGCGCGGTGATCTCGACCGCAACGCTTTGGCGGACACCGGCTTGATCGAACACCTCATCACTTTTCGCTCAGAGCTGAGCGCGGATGCACGGGCTGTCGCGATTCTCAAGGATTGGCCGTATCTGGCTGCTCTTCACGGATGAGCTGTAAGAGGGAGCGCCGATGGACGAACTGGTCCAACTCAACCGATCGCTCGAAGCATTGTTCCAAACGGTCGAGTCGATCGACGACGACTACACGCGGCGAAATGTCGCCCTGCGCCTCACCGCCGCCATCCATAGCATGCAGTCGGCGCTGCCGGTACCGACTACCCCAACGGCGTACGTCCCACCGACGTGTCCGCACTGCGGCAAATCCGTGAACGTCACGCTGTGGTGATCGCGCTCGAATTGCGCAACGGCGCCAAGCACCGAGTGGAGCATCTGGCCCGCTGCGGTTCCTGTATCGATGTGTTCGGTCAACGATCGCAGCGCTACCCCCCGCTCACGCAGCGCTTCGGCCGAGTCGAGCAGATGGCGCAGGCTCCGTCCGAGCCGATCGATTTTCCAGACAACGAGGGTATCGCCCGCAGCGAGATCCGCGATCGCGCGCTCGAGCCCGGGTCGCGATCGCAGCGAGCCCGAGGCGGCATCTTCGTGAATGACGGCACCCCGCAGCGCGCAGCGCGTTCCGACCTAGTGCGAACACTGAAGCGTAGTGGAATGCCTTTGGATTCGGATGTTTAGGCGAACGATGGACGACGACGGATGCTCCCTCAAGGTCGATGAGCCAATATTCGGGGATCGCCAGTCGCGTATAGAGCTTCGCCCGCGGCTCGTCCTTGCGACGTGTGGACGATGAGACTTCGATAACCAGAGCGATGTCAGCCGCCTGTGGTCGAGCGCAAATCGTTCCGTCGACGATCCCTGGTCCGCGAGAAACAAAATTGTCGGGTAGCACCGCGACGAACTGTACTGTCCTGCCCCGCCTTGATCGGTCTTGCTCTTGCTGACCCTAATAATGAGGAAGCCAGGCCCCGGCATTCGCGAAGACGATGTCGAGGGTTCCGCGCTCGGCCTTCACCGCCGCGTAAAGCCGGTCGAGGTCGGCCAGATCGGAGACCGAGCCCTTCACCGCGCGAGCATTGGCCCCGAGA
>JBEKHC010000161.1:0-6263 GCA_050012475.1 Candidatus Velthaea sp. | reverse complement strand
GCTCGAAACCGTACTAGCCACGGAGCGATGCTCGCGTCTTTGGCGCGCCGGTGGTGTTCGGTTGAGCGCCGCCGACCGGTGGGGGGGGGCCGGGGCCGGTCGCATTTTCGCATCGTGCGACAATGCTACTTGCGCGCCTCCGCCTCTCGCCCATCCTGGGCTTCGGCTCCGGTCGCGACCCCCCGGCGCCACCCCAACCGTCGCCGGCACTCAACCGAACGAGTGGGTCAGCGAGTTTGGCTTTACTCCAACGTCGGACAGCGCTCAACTGAACACCACCGACGTGCAAATACCATCCAGGCGCGTTTGAGGGCCGGGGACGGGCGTCGCGGCGCCGGGGCGTCGTGACCGGAGCCGAAGCGCAGGATGCGCGAGAGGCGGAGGCACGCGAGTAGCATTTTCGCACGATGCGAAAATGCGAACGTCCCCGGCGCTGCGATGCCCGTTCCCGGCCCTCAAACGCCCACCGACTATCACAACCCGGAACTGGCACACCCGTGCCCGGCGCCCACGTGCCCACCGACTCCATTACAAGCGGAACCCTTCGCCCAGATAAAACTTGCGAGCAACGGGTGAGGCGAGCACGTCATCGGCCGACCCGGATACTTCGATTTTGCCGTCGTTGAGGATGTATGCTCGGTCGACGATTGCGAGCGTTTCGCGAACCTGGTGGTCGGTGATGAGCACGCCCAGCCCGCGGTCGCGCAACTGGCGGATCATCGCTTGAATGTCGGCGACGGCGATCGGGTCGATCCCCGTGAATGGTTCGTCGAGCAGCAGAAACGCCGGTTCGGTTGCGATCGCTCGCGCGATCTCGACGCGTCGCCGCTCGCCGCCCGAGAGCGAATCGCCGCGCGCGTCGACGAAGCGCGACAAGCCGAATTCATCGAGCAGTTCGGGCAGCCGCCGCTCTTGTTCCGCGTGATCGACGCCGTTCATTTCCCAGATCAGGCGCAGGTTGTCACCCACGGAGAGCTTGCGAAAGATCGAGTTCTCTTGAGCGAGATAGCCGATCCCGGCCCGCGCGCGTTCGTGCATCGGCGCCCGCGTCATGTCGCGCGTGACGCCGTCGCGTTCGAGCCGCACCACGCCGTCGTCGGGCCGGACCAGGCCCACGACCATATAGAAGGTCGTCGTTTTCCCGGCGCCGTTGGGGCCGAGCAGGCCGACCACTTCACCGCGGTTCACGTCGGCGCTGACGCCGTTGACGACGGTTCGCTTCCCGTAGCGCTTCACCAGGTTGGTGATCGCGATGCGATCGCTCATAGCGAGTGCTCGGCGACGCGAACGTCGTCAAGCCGGACGTCCCCCTCGAGATAGTTGCCGGTAAGGGTAAGATCGTTGGGGCCGGAGAGCACGACGTGACCTTCCCCATGGAGCTTTTCGGTGCGGCCGTCGTAGCGCAGCGTGTCGCACGTGAGCACGCTGCCGTCGGCGGCGCGCGCGTGGACGCCTCCGCTCATGAGCACGCTTTTATCTTGCTGCGTTATCTTGGCCTGTGGCGAATCGGCGATCAACGTCTTGCCTTGGTGGTCGAGAAAGGTGATGTGCGGGCGCTCGAACGTGACGATGGACTGGCTGCCGACGATGTCGGCTTGAGATGACAGCGCTCGCAGCTGGTAGGCGATGCGCGTCCCGTTCGGAGCCCCCGTCTTCACCCGCTGCACGACGGTGATGTACTTGTCGCCGCTGCTATTCGTTTCGATGTGGACCGGCTCGGGCGTCGACGTTTCGGGCCGCGGCGCGATGGCGGACGGCGCGGGCGTGGAGGTCGCATTCGAGGCCGGGCCGCCGCACGCCGTAAGCGCGGAAACGCCGAGTCCAACCAAGATTTTACGCAGCATGGCTTTCGTAACCCCAGCTCGCGGCCGCCAGCGCCAACGCGGTGAATTGAATGAACAGCCCAAAAGCGATGCTGGCGGAATTCAGGAGCATGTGGACGGCCACCGCGACGATCCCCGCGAATAACGAAAAAGCGAGGGTCCGGTGTTCCGCCGGGGCCCGCGTAGCCAAACCCGGCAGCCGGGCGAGAAACGTCGCGAGCGAGACGGCGAAGGCGGTCAAGCCTAAGATCCCGGTCTCGGCTAAAATCGAGAGCGGGAGATCGTGGGGGTCGAACGCGACCGGCGTATTCGGTCCGGGCGCATCGGGCGCGCGCATGACCGGATAGAGGCGCTCGAAGGCCAGCGGGCCCACGCCGGTGAGCGGAAAGTGCAGCCAGGTCGACAGGCCGGCCCGCCATGCGACGTCGCGCGACGCCGTGTCCTGCGGTTCGTGGTGCGTGGCGGCCAGCACGACGTTGAGCGCGACGATCGCCGCCAGCGCGCCGGCGGCCACCGATAGCCCGCGCCGGGGACGCGCGGCGACGGCGAAGGCAGCGATGCCGGCGCCGGCGGCGACGAGTCCCCAACGGGAAAAGGTCAGCGCGAACGCCAGCCCGCCCACCGCTGTACACAAGGCGGCGAAGGCGCCGACCGGGGTGCCCCGGCGGACCATCGCCAAACCCGCGGCCGCACTCAGATAGAGCAACAGATATTCGGCGAACTCGTTGGGGTTGAGAAACGTGCCGACCGCCCGGCCGTGGTTGAAGGCGTAGAGGTCGGCGGGCCGTTTGAGCAGCAGCAGCGCGAGCGCGAGCAGCGACGCGGCCAAGCCCGAGCCGAGCAGGGCGAGGTACACCGTTCGCGCCGTTCCCGGCTCGCGATAGTACGCCAGCAGCGTGAAATGCGCGGCGACCATCCCCGCGATGACGGTCGCCAATCCAAGGCCGACCGCCGGGTCGAAGCCGCAGGCGGCGCCCAGGTACGTCGCGGCCACGTTGGCCAGCAGCCACAGCCGAACCACCGGTCGCGACCGGCGACGCAGGACAGCGCCGGCCGTTACCCCGGCCAAAGCAATCGCGAGGATGCCGGCGATGCCGATCGCCACGCCGCGCGGCACCAGCGGTGCGGTGGGCGGATGCGGGGCGAACGACGCAAACGTACCGTACAGCGGAAAAAACGCGTACATCGCAGCTAACGACGCGACGACGAAGCGGTCGATCATCCCGGCGGCGACGTCAGCGCGGCGATGGCCCGCGCGATCGCCGCCGCGCCGCCGCCCGCGCCCATCCGCTCGCGGCCGACCCGGGCCATGTGCGCCCGCCGCGCGGGATCGGCGAGCAACGCTGCGATCGCGTCGGCGGCACGTTCGGGCTCGCCGGGCACGACGGCGAGCGCATCGCCCAAGAGCCGTGCCTGGCGCATCCGGTACCACGCCGATTTCCGCGCGCCATCGAACTCGAACGCGACCACCGGGACGCCGCACGCGGCAGCCGCCTCGTTTGCGGTCCCAGCCTGGCCCAGCGCGAGCGTCGCATCGGCGAGCAGTGCGCCCAAATCGTCGTGCCAGGAAGCGATCGGCGGCTCGCCCGTGAGCGCGCAGGCGAAGCGCGCCGTTGCTAACCCGGGAGCGATCGACATGACTGCGGCCGTTCCCGGGACGCGGCGCGCCACCAGCCGCGCGACGGTGGCCAGCCGGAGCCCGTCATCATAGGCGCGGGCCCGTGAACCGGGCAACAGGGCGATGCGCTCGGCGGCCCCGTGCCAATCGACCCGGGCGTCGGTCGCCAGCAAATCGACGATCACGTTGCCGGGGGCCTCGGCGGCGACGCCGTGGCCGCGCAGAAAGTCGGCGGTGGCCGAATCGCGGACGAACACCCGCCGGGCCGTTCGCAACAGCCGGCGTTCGGCGGGGCCGTACGGCGCCACGTAGACGCTCTTGGCGGTCCCCACGAAGATCGCCGGGCGCCGCGCCACGCGCGCGAACAGCAGCGCGTACGCGTCGCCGACCGCGACCACCGCGGCGTAACGCTCATGCGCAGCGGAAAGGAATGCGAACTGCCGGGCCGCCAGGCCGAAGAACCCGGCCCGGACGTCGGCGGCGAACGCCCGCAGGTTGCCCATCGCGACCAGACCGCCGCTGGGCATGGGCTGCTGCGGCCCCACGTCGACGAACGAGGGCTCGCCGAGTCCGCTGCCGACGAGCGCAAAATGCTCGGTCGCGAAATCGCCGCACCCGCGCAGTTCCCGCGCGATCCGGCCGGCGATCGAGGCTTCGCCGTGGCCATTGGTAACGAACAGGACCGGCTTCGTCATGACCCGGCGAGCGGGACGAGCGCGAATGCGCCGATGCGGGCGCGGTCACCGGCGCGGACGAGATCGGTCTGCGATGCAAACGCGCCGTACGGCCCGGCATGGACGATCGGAACCTCGCCGACATACTCCGGCTGCGTCAACGTGTCGTGGCTGTGGCCGCCGAGAATGAGGTCCAGCCGCGGCACCCGTCCCGCCAGTTCTCGATCGGCCCGCAAACCGAGATGCGACAGCGCGACGAGCGTGATCCCGGCCGGCGTTTGCGCGGCGATCTGTCCGGCGACCGCGAGCGGCGACAGAAACCGCCAGCCCAAGATCCGTTCCCACGGACTGCCGACCGGATACTGCGGGACGAGCAGACCGAAGAACACGAACGTCCACGGCGTCCCGTCCGCGTCGCGCCGCTCGAGCGTGATTTGCGGAACGAACGGCAGCGGGCGCCCGAACGTGTCGATTAGATTCGCGCAGACGAACGGGTAATGCATGCGCGCCAGGCGCGCGCGAACCGCGGCGAACAGATAGTGGAATTCGCGGTTGCCCATCGCCTGCACGTCGTAGCCCGCCGCTTCGATCTCCGCGACGATCGGTTCGCGCCGGTAAAAGACCGTTTGGCTTCCGCGCAGGCTATCGCCGCAGTCGACCAGCAAGCCCGGCACCCGTTCGCGCAGCGCGCGCAGCGGTGCGGCGATGTGCCGGTGATCGTGGAGATCCGAGGTGTGGTAGATGCGCACGCCTAGGGGTCCGCCGGACCCATCCGGCCGACGACGACGGGATGGGCGCCCTCGGCTTCGCTCGGATGGGCGCCCTCGGCTTCGCTCGGATGGGCGCCCTCGGCGCCCACACCCTGCGGCTTGGGGGGGTCGTCGAGCGAAGACGAGCCGAATCCATAAGCCCAAACGCGAAGGATTGGGCGAGCGAAGCCGAGACCAATCATCTCAGCGTCCGGCGAGATCGAGAGCGAACGCCGCGCAGCGGTCCAGCGCGCCGGGTTCGCCCAACGCGCTGCGCACGCGGTCGTAGGCGGCCAGCTGTGCCTGCGGGCCGTCGAGCAAGGCCAGGAGCGCCGCGGCCAACGCGTCGGGGGTGGCGTTCTCTTGGAAGAGTTCGGGCACGATCGGCTCGTTCGTGATCAGGTTGGGCAGGGTGATATACGTGCCTTTGTAAACGCGGCGCGCGATCTTGGCTTGGGCCTCGGAGAGCACGTACATCGCGACCGCGGGTGTCTGCACCAGGGCGGCTTCGAGCACGGCCGTCCCCGAAGCGACGGCGGCGACATCGGCATTCGCGAGCGCCTCGCGCGCATCGCGGACGATGGTGACTGGCTGCGGGCTGCGCAGAACCAAGAGCTGCTCGAACGCGGCCTGCGCGCTGTCGTCGATCGCGACGAGCGTGGCCGAGATCGCGGGCCGTTTGAGCCGCATGACGGCCAGCGCATCGAGCAGCCGCGGCGTATGGCGCTCGATCTCGCCGCGCCGGCTGCCGGGCAAGAGCGCGACGACGCCGCCGTCGGCCGGTGCCGGGTCGCGCGCCGGCCGCGCGGCGATCTTCGAACCCAGCGGATGCCCGACATACCCGATCGGCAGCCCCAGCCCGCGATAAAAATCGCGCTGGTGCGCAAAAGCGGTCAGCGCATCGGTCGCGCCGGCAACCTCGCGCGCGCGCTTGGCGTTGTCCAGCCACGCCGCGGGCGGAAAGTAGTACAGGATCGGAACCCGGGAGCCGAAGTGGCGCAGCGATTTGGCCAGCCGGATGTTGAATGCGCCGAAGTCGACGAGCACCACCAGATCGGGCGGACGCCGTGCCAAGCGCACCGCCGTGGCCCACATAATTACCAGCAGACTCGGAATTCTGCGCAGTGCGTCGATCGGGCCCATGGATGCCCAGCCGCGCGTCCGGTGCCAGAGCCGCACGCCGGCGTTCTCCAGCCGGACGTCGCCGATCCCTTCGGCATCGACGATCGCTCCGCGCGCGCGCATCGCACCCAGCAGGTCGGCAGCGAGCAGTTCGCCCGAGGCTTCTCCGGTGCTCAGGAAGATGCGCATGGCACGTGTGCTATTTCATGATCCCGCGATTGCTGTCGGCCTCGAGGAACGCGAGCAGCGCCCGGCCCTCGTCAGTGGCGACGGTCTC
>JBEKHC010000160.1:0-6269 GCA_050012475.1 Candidatus Velthaea sp. | reverse complement strand
TAAGGGTCTGCAAGTACCGCAATTGCATCGCGGCGGGAACGGAACCGAGAATCTTCGCCGCGTTGACGAGCGTTTGCGAGGCTTGGAACTCCGCGTCCGCGTGGATGATCTTGGCCCGCCGATCGCGTTCGGCTTCAGCCTGTTTGGCGATCGCTTTCACCATGTTGTCGGTGAGCTGAACGTCGCGGATCTCGACGGCGGTGACATCGATGCCCCAGTCCTTGGTGCGCGAATCCAGGATGTCTTGAACGTCGGTATTGAGCGTCGCGCGCTTGGAGAGCATCTCGTCAAGCTCGTGCTGGCCCAGAACCGATCGTAGGGTCGTCTGCGCCAGCATGTTCGTCGCGGCGGCATATTGCTCGACGGCGATGACGGCCTTCTCGGGGTCCACGACGTGGAAGTACAACACCGCATCGACTTTGACCGAAACGTTGTCGCGTGAGATGAGATCTTGGCTGGGGATCTCCATGACGACGGTGCGTAAATCGACCCGAACGATTTGTTGGATATACGGCAACATAAAAATCAGGCCGGGTCCCCGTACACTCGAGAAGCGGCCCAGGGTGAACATGACGCCGCGCTCGTACTGACGCAGCACTCGAATCGATGCGTTTATGAGAATCAGTGCTACGAAGATGACGATGATCGGGGTGAGTAAAGCAGCGAACGTGAGCATTGACGACCTTTGAGTGAGTGCGCTTGTATTCGACCGCTTCCGCTCCCTGGGATGGCATCGCCATGTGGCACGCGGGGCGGGACCGTCGATCGGAGTGCGCAGCCTAATCGTACCGCAGGGCAGCACTGGGCGGTATCGTGAGATTCATGGACGACACCAACGGCGTTCGCGTGCGAACCGCAGGTTGAGACGCGTGAAAAAAGTTTTGACGTTTTCATGCGAGCGTGAACGAAGACCCAGCGGGCGACCTGGCTTTCGTTCTCTTGAATAGACGCCTGAATAGACGTCGGAAGTCCGCTGCACCGGTAGAAACGTGCGCCGAACTTCCCAGCATCTGGGTGAGCGCCATCCGTGCATTTCACGATACCGGGCGCGCAAGCGGTGCGCTACGATTTTGGTTGCTCGAGCCGTTGCGCGCTTCACGAGCGCGAACCAAACCCTCGGATCGCGCGCAGTGAGTCCGAGGGCCGCATCCTTGCGACTTGGTTGCCTACCGCGGGTCGAGCGCACCGCTACTTCGCGACTAAAGGTTTTGAGATCATGCGGACAGCTGCGCTAATCATGGACTTTGCCACAACCCGACTCGGCGTCATCATGAGTCCAAAAGATGGGGAACCTCACGAAGCTTGGGGCGTTTTGAACCCCGCAGGCATCCGTTCTCCGACGGGGCGATGCATCTGTTCCCGCGGCTCATCGCCGAAGGCAACTACTCACGCATCGGCCACGCGCGCGTTCGCTTTGACGGGGAGACCCCCGTGGGTGTCGAGCGGCTGGGAATCGCGCTCGAACCGCGGGAGCCATACGAACGCAGCCCCGGCGGCGGCGGCGTCGAAGATCCGCGCGTCGTGTACGTTTCGCTGCTCGAGCGTTATGTCATGACCTATACCGCATTCGTCCCGTACGAGCCGCGAGTCGCCATCGCGATCTCCAGCGACCTGCAATCGTGGCAACGTCTCGGGGTCTTGCACTTCGACGAAATTGCCGACGGTCCCGAACTCAATGCGTGCGGCAACAAAGACGCGTCGCTCTTCCCCGACGTCATCTCCGACCCAGAAGGGGTTCCGTCGTTTGGGATCTTGCACCGGCCAACCACCCGGCTCCACTTCCGCCGTCACGGGACGGGCACGCACGAGACGAGACCGCCGAGCGGTGAGGAAACCCAAGAAAACATCTGGATTTCCTACATCCCGGTCGACCGCGTCATGGCCGACATCACATCCCTGACCACGGTCAGACGGCACGAGGGGGTGATGGCGCCGCAACAACCGTGGGAAACGAACAAAGTCGGGACCGGGGCGCCGCCGGTGCGGCTCCCGTACGGGTGGGTCTTGCCCTACCATGCCGTATCGGCTCCCGACGGACATCCGCGGTATTGCATGGGCGTCGCCATTCTCGATCTCGACCGGCCTCGCGCGTGCTCTACCGGACGCCGCTGCCGGTCCTCGACCCGGCGGCGGACTACGAGCACAATGGACTGGTCTCCGATGTCGTGTTTCCGAGCGCAACGGACCTGCGCCCTGACGGAGCGCTCGACGTCTATTACGGCGCGGCCGATCATGTCATCGCCGCAGCGCGCGTGAACTTGCCTCGCGAGTTGCCCCTCCTCGAGCCGGCGCGGACCCAACAATGACCCAGCTCAACCACGCGGATCTGCTGGTCCAGCCAGGCTGCACGGTGCATCTGTCAGATTTCAATCCCGCCTCGACGGGCGACTTCAAGAACAAACAGCATGCCCGGGAGAAACTGCGCGCGGATATCGCACGTTTAGCCGCGCTCCAAGACATGCTTTTTGCGCAACAGCGCTACGCGCTGCTGATCATTTTTCAGGGCATGGATGGTGCGGGGAAGGATGGCGCGATCAAGCACGTGATGACGGGTGTCAATCCGCAGGGCATCGACGTCAATAGTTTTAAAGTGCCCTCGGCCCTCGATCTGAGCCATGATTACCTGTGGCGCTCGAACCAGAAGCTGCCGCCTAGTGGAAAGATCGCCATTTTCAACCGCTCGTATCTTCAACCGCTCGTATTACGAGGAACTCGCGGTCGTCCGGGTCCACCCCGCGGTCCTCGCGCGCGAGGACCTTCCACCCGGAACAACGCAAGGCGGCTCGATCTGGAACGATCGCTTTGAGGACATCACGGCCTTCGAGCGGCATCTTTCGCGCAACGGCACCCGCGTGCTGAAATTCTTTCTCCATTTGTCGAACGAAGAACAGCGAAAGCGCTTACTCGAGCGTGTCGATACGCCCGAAAAGAACTGGAAGCTTTCCGCGTCCGACGTTCACGAGCGGGCGTTTTGGGACAGTTACCAGCACGCGTACGAGGAGCTGCTCACCCACACCAGCGTCGAGACGGCTCCCTGGTACGTCATCCCCGCGGATCACAAGTGGTTCTCGCGCGTCGCGGTGGCAAGCATCATCGTCGCGGAACTCGATTCGCTCGGCCTCCACTATCCCCACGTCAGCGAGCAACAACGGGAGAACCTCGCGGCCATTCGCAAACAGCTCGAGAAGCACGCCGACACAAGCCACGACTCGGCAGCGACATTCGCCAGCGCACAATGCACACAGCCCGGGCGCAACGGGTCGTCATGAACGATTCGCTCGAGCACGGACCATCGCGATCGTTCCGATGATCGCGCCGCGCAAGGCATCCGTATGAAAACGGCACAGCCGAATACGGCGCTGTATCCGTGGCAGCTCGACCCCAAGCTCGCGCCTGCGATTTGGGGCGGTGGCGAACTGGTCCGCGAATACGGCAAACACGGCGATCCGCAGGCCAAGCTCGGTGAGTCGTGGGAGTGCTGGGATGCCGATGCCGTGACCAACGGCGCAGTCAAGGGTTCCACGCTTGCAATGCTGCGCGAACGGCTGGGCGCCGCGTTCTTAGGCGACTTAGACCCAACGCAGATCTTTCCGGTCCTCACCAAGATCATCACCGCCCACGAATGGCTCTCGGTGCAGGTGCACCCCAACGATGCGTATGCGCAACGCGTCGAGCACCGACCCGTCGGCAAGACCGAATGCTGGTATGTGATGGCCGCGCGCGCCGATGCCGAACTGGTCGTCGGGTGGACGCGCGACACGTCGCGCGCGGAATACGAAGAGCGAGTAGGTAATGGCACACTAGCCGAGATTTTGCGGAAAGTTCCGGTGAAAGCGGGCGACACGGTCTACGTGCCGTCCGGCATGGTTCATGCGATCGGCCCCGGCGTCACCGTGTTCGAAACGCAGCAGGCGATCTCACCTATCGACTCTTCGACTGGAACCGCGTGGGGCTCGACGGACAGCCGCGCGAGTTGCACGTCGCGAAGGCAGCCGATGTCCTGGACTATCGCGCCGGCGGCCAGTCAACGCTCGCGCAGATCGATTATCACTTCGAGGGTCTCGACCGGACGGCGTTGATCGCCGATCACCGATTTACCGTTGAGCGCATCATTGCCACGACGGAGCCGGCCTCGATCGCGACCGATGGCCGCCCGCTGATCATCATGTCGCTGGAACACCCGATGAAGGTCGACTGCGCCGGCGCGACCAGCGCGCTGAAATCCTACCAAACGGTGCTCGTTCCGGCTGCGGCCGGTTGGTGCTCGGTTCGCAGCGCCGAGTTGCAGGCACCATTGCTCTTCGTCACGCCCGCGCGGTCGGCGGATCAACTCGCCACACGACTGCTGGTTTCGGGCATCGCGCAGTCACGAATCGATGCGTTCAACGCGCAATTTCAGTCCCGCCGACCTGCGGTCCGTCATGAGCAATGAGACCCTTGCACTCGAGCTTATCGAACGATTTCCGGGCGCTCAGTTCAGCGGCGCACCCCGCCTCAGGCGAAGTATTGCAAAATTCCGGGGCCAATAGAATCCGGACCGTCGAATCCGCCGGCGCCGATGCGCTGCATCTCGACTCGATGGACGGACGGTTTGTCCCCAATCTTTCCTGGGGTCCGAAAATCGTCGCCGACCTGCGCAAGGCTACGAATTGCCGTTCGACTGCCACCTCATGATCGCTGAACCGGAGCGGTTCGTCGACCAATTCCGCAAGGCCGGCGCCGACGTCATCACCTTTCACTACGAGGCAACCCGACGCGCGCACTGGCTGCTCCGCCACGTGCGCGAGCTTGGCGCGCGCGCCGGCCTCGCCATCAATCCACAAACACCGACCGCAATGCTGGTTGACTTAATCGAAGACTGCGATCAGATCCTGGTCATGAGCGTCGAGCCTGGTTTCGGTGGGCAGACGTTCATCGAGCATGCGCTCATAAAGATACGTCAAGTTCGCGAGATGGTCGACGCATGCAGTCCCAGTTGCGACATCGAGGTTGACGGTGGGCTAGGTGCAGAGAACATCAAGCAAGCCGTCGAGGCCGGAGCAACGATGCTGGTCGCGGGCTCGAGTATCTTTAAAGCTGACGACCCATCGGCTGCACTGCGCGACATGCGGCGTCGGGTCGATGGCATCCGCTAGTGTCCCGAAGCGTAAATAGCATGACATTTGCGGATCTTCTTTAGAATTTTGGCGGCCGACTTCGTCCAGACGAACGGTTCGGCGTTCGCGTTATGGTCTTCGACATAGGCGGAGACGCTTTGATGAGCTTAGGAACACTTGAGAAGGTCCCCTGACGAATCCGCTTTGACGTGATCTCGGAAAAGAAACGTTCAAGGGCGTCGAGCCAGGATGAACTCGTCGGCGTGAAGTGAACGTGATATCGCGGGTGAGCGATAAGCCACGCTTGAACTTCGGCCTTCTTGATAGGTCGCGTAGTTATCATGATGATGTGCACTTCGAGCTTCGAGGGCACGTTTCGATCAATGTGTTTCAAGAAATCGATGAATTCGGTATGTCGATGCCGCGGCAAACACTTTTGGATGATCTTGCCATTGAGCGTGTTGAGCGCGGCGAAAAGAGTCGTCGTCCCGTTGCGCCGGTAATCGTGTGTTCCGGTTTGTCGCGCGGGGACGCCCGCACGAAGAGCCAGTATCGGTGCGCTCTAAGGCTTGAACGCTAGTTTTTTCATCCACACTGAGCACGATCGCATTGGCCGGCGGCTTCATGTACAGACCTACGATATCGCGCAGCTTCTCGACGAAGTGAGGATCTTTGCTGAACTTGAAGTTCTGGACCCGATGCGGTTGAAGTTCGTGAGCGTGCCAAATGCGCTATACTGTGCTGAGACTTACGCCTTCGTGCTTCGCCATCTCGCGCGAACTCCAATGGGTCCGATTTTTCGGAACAGTTTCAAGCGTCGCTTCAACGATTTTGGCGACCTTCTTATCCGAGATACGACGCGGGCGACCCGGACGTGGAGCATCTTCCAGCACACTGGCCATACCAATCGCTTCAAATCTTTGCCGAATTGCTATTACGCTCTCGAATCATGGTGCGCCAGTCAGATGTCAGCGGGCCGAGGCTGGAAGAGTGCCGCCCACAGCGCGATGAACGCAATGAGCAGACCGACCCAAAACGTAACCCAGTAGGTCAGGATATTCGGCAACGCCGTCGCCAGTTCAATGAGCGCCAGGAGTACCAGCACGGACGCGAGGGTCATCTGCGCATTGGCGTGCCACAAGCTATACGCCCCTCGGCGTGCGGCGAAACCGA
>JBEKHC010000159.1:0-6362 GCA_050012475.1 Candidatus Velthaea sp. | reverse complement strand
TTGCGAGAGACCCTTGGCCGAGGCGGTGCGAATGTAATCCGTTTTGACGACCTCGAGCATCGACGACCGCATGAAGCGGCTCCATTGCGCGACGTACAGCAAACTCAGCACGACCGTGGGCAGCACCAGATGCCGCAGCCGGTCGCCCAGATCGAACGTATCGGAATCGGCGATCCCCGCCGACGGCAGCGCAAAACGATAGCCGAACGCTTCGAAGCCGTGGACGGCAAACACCAATTGCAGCATCAGGGCGAACCAAAAGACCGGCATCGACTGGCCGAAAAACGCGAACGTCGTGACCGCGTAGTCGGCGAACGAGTAGGGCCGCAGCGCCGAATAGATGCCCATCGCCACGCCGATGACGAGCGACACGATCATCGCCGACCCCATCAGCGAAAGCGTCGCCGGCATCCGGTCGGCGATCGCGTCCATGACCGGCATCGAATTCGAGGTCGAGTAGCCGAAATCGCCGCGCACGACGTGCGAGAGCCAGTGCAGATATTGAATGTAAACCGGTTGGTCGAGGCCAAGATTGTGCTTGAGGCGAGCGATGTCGGCTTCGGTGATGTGCGGATTCTGCAGATACGGCGTTAAGGGACCGCCCGGCGCCTGACTGAGAATCGCGTACAAGATGATCGAGATGAGCAGCAGCAGCGGCACATTCTGCAGCGTACGCCGGACGATATACGTGAACAGGGGTGAACCTCCAAAACCTCCATCGACGAGCCGACCAGCTTCCGGGGTGCGCGGAGCGCCTCCTGTGCCGCCGTGCGCCTCCCCGCCCATCGCGATGGCGGTAACCGTGAGCGGAAGCTGCATGCGTCCGATGCCCGCAACCGACCACGTGCAGCCCGCCGGCAGTGCCCGCACGCACTCGACGAGGTTCTCGATGCTGGCATCGAGGCCGCCGGGAACGCCGAGCACGAAATCGACGTGCTGGGGGAGCGTCAAATATCCTTGCCGGGCGAGGAGCACGGCGTTCGACAGATGGCCGCGGTCGAAGATTTCGAGTTCCGGCATGACGCCGAAGCGCCGCATCTCGGCCAAGATGCCGCGCATGATCGGAAACGAGTTCTCGAAAATGTCGTCGCCGAAATTCATGCTGCCGCACGATAGCGTCGCCATCTCGGGCCGCAGGACCAGCGGCGCGGCGCGTTCGTGCGGCGTCATCCCGACGGCTCCGCCGGTGGAGAATTGAACGATGAGATCGCTGCTGGCGCGAATCGCTTCGTACGCTGCGCGGAAACGCGCGACGTCATGGGTGTTGCTGCCGTCGTCGTTGCGGCAATGAACGTGGATGAGCGCCGCCCCGGCCGCGCGGACCCCGGCCGCGACCGCGCCGAGCTGCACCGGCGTTACCGCGAGGTGCGGCGTTTGCTCGGGCGAGAGTTCGGCGCCGACCGGCGCCACGGTAACGATCAGCGGATCCATCGCACCGTTATTCGGAAGCCCGCTCGGGTGGTCCGGGGTCGCCGCCGGTGAAGAGCACGCCGGCGCGTGCGACGATTGCCGGATCGAGACCCAGCAGACCGGCGACGGCGAGCGCGTCGGACGACGGGCGTGGCGTGCCGTCATCGACGACGATGCGATAGTCCATCGCCGAAGCAATCGCGTCGAGCGCAGCGTGCACGTCGCGTCCCGCATTTTCCAGCGGCGAGCGCCCGTCCAGCCCGGCAACCCGAAAACCGGCGACGCCCGCATCCCGCGCGACATCGTCGAAATGGGTTGCGATCAGCGCGAACGCACCGCGCCGGGCCAGCTCTTCGGCGAGGGCGACGAGCAGCGCCCGGCCCTCGCGCGGCCCCGTCGTCCGGGCGAACTCGTCGACCAACAGTAAGGCCGGCGCTTCCGCGGCGGCCAGCGCATCGCGCGCGCGAACGACCTCGGTGCCGAACGCCGACAGCAACCGAGCCGGATCGGCCGTCGGTTCGCTCCCGATCCAGCCGATGCTCGCGACGAGCGGCAGCGTCGCCTCCTCGGCCGGCGGCGGCACCCCCACGGCCACGCAAGCGGCCAGAAAGCCGCACGTCGCAAGCGCGGCGCTCTTCCCGCCCATATTCGGTCCGGTCAGGACGGCGACTCCCGGCAAGTCGAGCGAAATCGGCGTGTACCTCAGACCCGCTTCGGCCAGTGCAGCGCGCAACGGGACGAACGAGGCATTGCTGAAGGCGAACCGGCTCGCGGAGATCGCCGGCACGCAGCCGCCCCAGCGCTGGGTGAACGCGACGCGGGCCAGCGTCCGATCCAGCTCGCCCAACGCGCCCGCGGCCGCCAGAATCTCCGGACCCGCAGCCGCGACGCCCGCCGCGAGGTCGCGCCGCGCCCGCTCTTCGGCCTGCGTCAAGCGAGCCAGGCAGGCGTCGCGGCGTTCGACCGCAGCGACGGCCGGATCGTCGAGTTCGAGCGCCAACAAGCGGTAGGCGGCCGCCTCGCGCACCACCCGCGTCCCGGGCGGCACCGCCGGAACGGCATCGCGCATAGCGATGAATTCCTCGCCTTCGGGCACCATCCCGAGCTCGGTTTCGAGCGCCTCGGCCAGCCGCCGGCGCGCGCGCATTACCTCGGCATCGGCCGCCGCGTAGTCGGCCCGCGCCGCGCCGAGCCCGGCTGCAAAGCCGTCCGAAAGATAGAATCCGCCGCCTTCAAAGCCGCGGCCGAGCAAAGCAGCGACGGCGGTCACGACCGGCGGGCGAGCGAACCGCTCGCCGCCGGCAGCGTCCCACCCCTGGGCCGTCGCTTCGAGGGCTTCGCTAAAACGCGCAAGCTCGAAGAAGTCGACATCGCTCAGAGCATCGCCGAACGTGGCACGCGAAACGATATCGGTCGGGTCCGGGATGCGCCGCAATGCCGTCCGCAAACGCGCGACGCCTTGCGCCGACAAGGTCTGCGCCAACCCGGCGATTTCGGCGCACCGCGCCCGGGCGGCGGACGCGTCGGGCGGGCCGTAGGGCAGTGCCGCTTCGTCCGCGCGGCGGCCGATGTCGGTTTGCGGGGCGAGCGCGGCGCGCAGCCAGGCAGCGCCGATCCGGTCGGCAGTCAGCCGGTCGGGCTTCAAGCGCGCAGCCCGGCCACCACATCGAAGGTCGGTAGCCCGGTCGCCGCGGCAACGGCTCGAACGAGCGTCCGCGGGTCGAGCGCTCCGTTCGTGCCGGCGGTCGAGGTCGTGCAGGCGACCAGGCGCAGCGGGAGCTCGCAGCGCAGATCGAACGCCGCGACGAGCGTGTCGAGCAGTTTTCCGCCGACGGTCACGCGGGTCGGATCGGCGACGACGACGGTCGTCCCCGGTCGTGCGCCCGCCAAGAGGTCGCGCGCATCCCGCGCGTCGAGCGCGCCCGCAACGACGACCACCTCGCAGCCTTCGCGCGCGAGGTCGCGAGCCGGAAGCCGCAGCCGGGCCGCGGTCGAACGGGCAGACTCGGCGATCGCCGCGACGTCGGCGCCGCTCGCCCCTCCGGCCGCCAAAATGACGGCTTGGTTTTGGCCGCCAGCCAGCGGCGCCACCCGGTCGATCGCTCCGTCGACGAAGATCGGCTCCGGGGTCAGCTCGGCTAACCGTTCGATCGTGGCTCGGAGCCCGCGCGCCGTCGGCGGTCCGGCGATCTCGCATTCGGCGGCGAAGCAGGCGCGGGCGAAGACCATCCGTCCGAGGGCGCTGGGTTCGCCGACATCGATGATGCGCAACGCCGGCGAGCGCGGCACTAGATCGGCCGGGAGCGCCAGCAGCGTTCCCGGCGCAACGCGGACACGCGGCTTCGGCGTACCGTCGAGGGCGTCGGACGGCTCGCCGTCACGGCCCAGCGACGCAAGCGCGCCGACGATGCCGCGCCGGGCGGCGCCGGCCCGCAGGGCGTTGAACGCGGTCGTCTTCCCGGCATTCTTCGCCGTTCCGACCACGACGATCGTCCGCGTTCCGCCGGCCAGCGCGGCGTCCAGCAATGCGGCGCTCATCCCATCCTAAAGAATTTGAGCATGGCGAAAACCGCTCCGGTTCCAACGAGCATGATGCCGCCCCAAAATCCGGCGGCAGCGCCCAGCCGGGCACCGATCGCTTTGCCCAGCGCGAGCCCCGTCGTCGTCGAAAGCAGCGATGCGACCGCGATGCAGATCACCGAGACGACGAGCGGAACGCCGATGAAGAGAATCGAGAACCCGATCCCCAGCGAGTCCAAACTGATCGAAAACGCGCCTGCCACGAGTCCCCAGCCGCTCGACAAATCGAAACCCGCCTCGTCTTCTCCCCGAAACGTCTCGAATATCATGTAAGCGCCGACCAGTCCCAGTGCCAGGAAGCCCAGATATCCCGCGACGTCACCCAGATATTTTCCCGCCGTCGCGCCCAAGAGGACGCCGACGAGCGTCATCGCCACCTCAGCGAACGCAAACGCCGCCCCGATTCGAACCTTCGTTGCGCGATCGGTGCCACGCATGCCGACGCCCACACAAACAGCGAAGACGTCGAGGCCGAGCGAGATCGCGACGAATGCGATCTTGATCGCTGCGGTTACCAACTGCTGTGACTTACAGCTGCAGCCGTTTCGTCCGCGCGCCGTTTTGACCCATGGGGTTCAGCTTGGCGCCGCCGGCTTCCGGTTCCGCCCTCGGACGACGCTCCCCGTGCGCGGGCGAAGGCTGCCGCCGCGACCGGCGCGAACGCGCTGCGAGCCATGGCCAGCGAGAACGGTACCTCATTGGGCACGAGTGTCGCACGGCGCTTCCTCTTCGTCGCAAACCGCTTCGTCGCGGGTGACTCGGCACGAGCGGCGATGGACGCGATCGAGACGCTCAACGCCGCCGGCCTAAGCGCCACGCTCGACTATCTCGGCGAAGACGTGCGCAGTCGCGACGAGGCGCTGCGCACCCGCGACGAATACGTCGTGCTGCTCGCCGCGATTCGCGCGCGGCGCGTGCAATCGAACGTCTCGCTCAAATTGAGCGCGATGGGGCTGCTGGTCGACGAAGACTTCGCCTACGAGAACGTCGCCGCGGTGGCCGCCGAAGCCAAAAAGAACGCCGATCCGTTCGTCCGCATCGACATGGAGGGCTCGGCCGCCACCGACGCCACGCTGCGCATCTTCGAACGGGTCCACGCCGTACACGCCAATGCCGGCCCGGTCTTGCAGGCCTATCTCAAACGGACGCCGGCGGACCTCGAACGGATGCTCGCGCTCGGCGCACGTGTGCGCTTGTGCAAGGGCGCGTACGACGAGCCCGCGGAAATCGCGCTGCGGGCTATGCCGGAGATTCGGAGCGCGTACCTGCGGATGGCCGAGTCGCTCTTGTCGCGCGGCACCTACCCGGCCATTGCGACGCACGACGTGCGGATCATCGAGGCCGTGAGGGCGTACGCTGCGGAGCGCGGGTTCGCCCGGGACGCCTTCGAGTTCCAGATGCTCTACGGCATTCGGCCGGAGCTGCAGCGCCGGCTGGCGCGCGACGGATATCGCGTGCGCATCTACGTGCCGTACGGTACCCATTGGATGGGCTATTTTTATCGCCGAATCATGGAGCGCCGCGAAAACGCGCTCTTCGTCTTGGGCTCGCTGCTCAAAAAGTGAGTGCGGCGGACCCTGCACGGCACGCCGGATTGTTAACGATGCGCGACCCCGGCCGCCGCATACGGCGCCGCTGCGAGCCCGCGCGAAGAGCGGCCGCGGCGGCCGGCGCAGGTGATGGGTGAAGCTTTGACGGCCAGCGAACCCGGATGTAGGCCAGCGAGCTCACATTTGGGAAACGAATGCGCATTTATCATTCGTCCGGCCGAGCGCGAGTTTCGCGCATCCCGCACGCATACTGTCAGGTGATTGTAAATCACGGACATTTTCGGAGGAAAAAGTGCGTGATCATTCCAGTTCGATACCATGACGTTTACCGGGAACGTTGTCGTGCGTACTTGCGGCTCCTACGAACGCCGTCAAGGTCGGAATCGGGAGCCGGCGCGGAGGCCGGCCTAGACGAACTTCAATCCTACGTTCATTTGTGCGCCGCGTTATCGAGACAAATGATTAACTCATTCGGTGCCGTCGGTCCGGGCCGACGCTCCGGCACTCTCTAAGGACAAAGCCCAATGTCGACTCCTGATAACGAAAAAAAGCCCGGTGGCGGGATGAGCGTCCGCGAAGCGGGTCAAAAAGGCGGCGAGACCGTCAAGAAAAAATATGGTCCTGAATTCTACGAGGCCATCGGCCGCAAGGGGGGACAGGCCACGAAGGCTGCTCACGGGCATGCTTTCTACGAGCAAATCGGCAAGAAGGGCGGCAAGAAGGGCGGCGAAGCAACGCGCGACCGCTACGGCCCGTCGTTCTATGAGGAGATCGGACAAAAGGGTGGCCAAAAGGTGAAGGCACTCATCGAACAAGGCAAAC
>JBEKHC010000158.1:0-7910 GCA_050012475.1 Candidatus Velthaea sp. | reverse complement strand
TCGAACGGCGAATCCTCGGACCAAGCGTCGGAGTGGAGCGGAAGCAGCGAGCTGTCGTCGTCGGGCAACTGAATCGAGAGGCCGATGCTGCGCTGCATTGCGAGTTCGTTGCCGATGAGCGTTTCGAGCAGGGTCCGCCCGCAGGCAAAGTACGCGTCGCGAAACCAGTCGCTGTCCATGAGGCGGTGAATGATGCGCAGGCGCAGTGCGTTGAGCCGCTCGGCACCGACCAAATCGCCGATCGACTCGAGAAAGCGTCCGTGATCGGCAGGCGGAGTGACGTCGAGAAAATCGCTCGCCGCCGTGACCACGGCGCCGCGAATGCGTTCGAGCGAGCCACGCGACTCGACGTCCTCGATCGCATAACCGTCGCGCAGAAACGACGTGATGCGATCGAGCTCCGAATCACGGAAGAACATGAGCGAGACTTGTTGTCTCGCACTTCACGTCCCTGGAGTGCGGGCGCGGAGAGCCGGAAATCTTAACTTCGGCTCTGCCTGCACCGCGTCTCCTGACGCGGTTACTTGGGCGGCAGACCGAGACGGTTCGGCAGAGTGAGCGAATGGACGCCTTCCCGCCAAGCGCACGGGGATTTAATGTAGGTACGTGTTTTGCCGATAGGTGTACGGACATGGCAAACGTCTATAGCTCGCTCAAGGTGTTCGGCTTCCCCGAGAACGCCGTTGCTTCCAACGGCCCGCTGCACGCGCCCGTGCACGTTCGTATCAAGCCGGTCAATGCGTGCAACGAGCGCTGCTGGTACTGCGCTTACCGGCTGGAGGACCTTTGGTTGGGCGGCGACATGAATCTGCGCGATCGGATCCCTGAAGAAAAGATGTACGAGATCGTCGACGATCTCGTCGCGATGGATGTGAAGGCGGTTACCTTTTCGGGCGGCGGCGAGCCGTTGATCTATCCTCACATCGCCGAAACGGCCCGGCGTTTGGCGCGCGGCGGGATCAAGATCGGCTCGCTGACAAACGGGTTGGCTCTGCGCGGAGAAGTCGCCCAAGCATTCGCTGATCATGCGACGTGGGTGCGCGTGTCGATCGACGCAGTCGACGGGGCAGCATATGCGCGCTCGCGTAACGTGCCTGAGGCATTTTTCGAGCAAGTGCTCGAAAACGTGCGCGCGTTCGTCGCCCGCAAGTCGAACGCAACCATCGGCTTCAGCTTCATCGTCAATCACGATAACGCAAGCGCCGTGGCCGACTTTTGCAAGCTCGCAAAACAAGTAGGCGCGCATCACGTGAAGCTTAGCGCATGTGTCGTGTCCAACAATGCAGTCGAGAACAACGAGTACCACGCACAGATTGCCGAAACGGTCGGAGCGAACATCGTTTCGGCGCGCGAACTTGAAAGTGACGACTTCCGCGTGCTCGATCATTACCACGCCATGCCCGAGCGTTTCGAGCGGCCGTACCGGACGTGCCCGATGATGGAATACTTAACGATCATCGGAGCGGATTGTGCGGTGTACACATGCCAGGACAAAGCGTACACCACCGGCGGCAAGCTCGGTTCGATCAAGGATCGCCGTTTTCGCGCGCAGTCGGTCGATCGGCATCGATTTTGATAACACGATCGTCGATTACGACGACGTCTTCGTCGCCTGCGCGCGGCAGGCGGGCCTCGTCGCGCCCGATTTCGAGGGCAACAAGACTCAGGTTCGCGACACGATCCGGGCGTTGCCGGACGGAAATTGGAAATGGACGCAGCTGCAAGCACGCGTGTACGGGCCGGACATCGTGCGCGCGGTTCCGTTTGCCGGCTTCAGGGAGTTTTTGGATCGTGCCGCAGGCGCTGCGAGCCGGATCTTCGTGATCAGCCACAAGAGCCGCTACGCAGCAGCCGACGTCGACGGCGTGGACCTGCGGCAAGCGGCATTGGGATGGCTACGCGCGCAAGGCCTTTTGACCGGCAGCGGTCCGCTCGTGGCGGAGAGCATATTCTTCGAGGGCCGCCGCGCGGACAAGCTGGCGCGGATCGGGACCTGCGGCTGCACGGATTTCATCGATGATTTAGCGGACATCCTCACCGACCCGGCGTTTCCGGCGGAGGTGCGGCCCTATCACTTTGTCGGAGCGCGCGGAGCGGGTCCGCCGGGGTTTCGATCGTGGTCGGAGATCGGCGATGCGGTCTTTGGCGGGTAGTGAAGAGCGTTACGCTCGCGCCGCGGCCCGGCAGCTGGCCGGCCGCGACATCGAACGTTGCGATGCGCTGCTGCGTTCGGGCAACAACCGCATCTACCACGTGCGTACGGCGAACGCGCAGTACGCGCTCAAGGTCTATGCGCACGGACCGACCGGCTTGGCGCGTCTCGATCGCGAGTACGAGGCACTGCGCTTTCTCGATGGGACCGGTGCAGCGGGTTACGTTGCGCGTCCGATAGCGGTTGACCGCGCTGGGGGGTTTGCACTTTACGAGTGGATCGCAGGGACCCCGTTAGCTGCCTACGGCGAAGACGACGTCGACGCGGCGCTCGACTTCTTGCGGCGGCTGCACGGATCACGGCTGGATCATGGCGCTTTGCGGCTGCCGGAGGCAATGGAAGCGTGCGTCTCGGGTGCGGCGCTATTGCGACACGTATGCGGTCGGATCGAGCGCTTGCGTGAAGCCACGGCTGCGGAACCGGGCGCCGCTACTTTCGTCGTTGAGCAGCTTGCGCCGGCATTCGCCTCGCTGGAGGATGCCTGCCGCCGTGCAGCCCGGGCGGACGGTATCGCGCTCGAGGCAGAGCTCGCGATTGAGAGCCGGACGCTGTCCCCCTCGGACTTCAGCTTTCACAACGCGTTGCGCCGCACGGACGGTAGCCTGGCATTTTTGGATTTCGAGTATTTCGGCTGGGACGATCCGGTCAAGCTGGTCGCAGATTTCCTGTGGCATCCAGCCATGGCTCTTTCGGCCGACCAGGCAGCACGCTTCACGCGCGGTGCGCAAGCGTTGTACGGCGCCCAAGATGCGGCCTATGCGAGCCGGCTGCGTGCGTTCTTTCCGCTCTTTGGCCTCAAGTGGTGTACGATCGTGCTCAACGAGTTTTTGTCCGACGATTGGAACAGACGGCAATTCGCCGGTCAGCAGCGCAAGCGCGAACGCGTCAAGGCAGAGCAATTACGTAAGTCGCGCGGACTGTGTGACGAAGTCCTCGCGCGAACCAGAGAGGTTGTGTTGTGGTAGTTCAAACCGCGCTCGACGAGCGATCGATCCTGTTGCGTTCGCTCATCATCGATGCGCTCGAGGGCGGCCGTCGCGGACACGTGGGATCCAGCTTATCGCTTGTCGAGATCGTCCGCGTGCTGTACGACGATATCTTGGATGTGCGGCCCAGCGAACCGCGATGGCGCGACCGCGACCGCTTCATTCTCAGCAAAGGTCACGGCTGTTTGGCGCTCTTCGCAGTGTTAGCCGACCACGGGTTTTTTGGCCGGGAAGCGTTGGTTTCACAATGTCGTGCCGGTGCGCTCCTTGGCGGGCATCCCGAGACGAACGTGCCGGGAGTCGAAGCGGCAACGGGTGCGCTTGGCCATGGGCTGGCGATCGGCGTCGGTCTTGCGCTTGCCGCTCGCATGCAGCGCCGCACGAGCCGGGTGTACGTCGTCATGGGGGACGGTGAGCTCGGCGAAGGCTCTGTTTGGGAAGCGGCGCTAGCGGCAGCGAAACACCGCCTGGGGAACCTGACTGCGGTGGTCGACTACAACAAGCTGCAATGCTACGGCCGCATCGATGCCGTGTTGCCGCTCGAGCCGCTGGCCGATAAGTGGCGAGCGTTCGGATTTGGAGTCAGCGAAGTGGATGGACACGACGTGTCCGCGCTGCGTGCGACGTTTTCGGTGCCCGCGGATCGGTGTGTGCCGCGACTCATCATCGCGCACACAGTGAAAGGCAAAGGCGTCGGTTTCGCCGAGAACGATCCGGCCTGGCATCACAAAGCAAAGCTCGGCGAAGCCCAACTCGCGCAGATGCGTGACGCGCTCCTGGCGGTCCGCTGATGCGCCAAACGGCACTTGATTCGGTCTATGCTCTAGCAAAGCGCGACCCGCGGGTTGTCTTCATCGGCTCGGATTTGGGGTCCGGGACGCTCGATGCGATGCGTGCCGAGTTCCCCGATCGATTCTTCATGGAGGGTGTGTCGGAAGCGGCGGTGATCGGGATGGCGGCCGGCTTGGCGATGGACGGTTTCATCCCGTACGTCAATACGATTGCGACGTTCATCACCCGCCGCGCCTACGAGCAGGTTGCCATCGACGCGTGTCTGCATAACCTCCCGGTGCGCCTCCTCGGCAGCGGGGCAGGTTTGGTTTACGCACCGCTCGGCCCGACGCATCTTGCGATCGAAGACGTGGCGCTCATGGCGGCCCTGCCCAACATGACGGTGACGGCGCCGGCCGATGCGCCGGAAATGCGCCGCCTCATCGATGCGAGCCTCGATTGGCCCGGGCCGCTATACGTACGGTTCGGCAAGGGCGGCGATCCGGTGGTGTCGCGAGCCGATGACGGCTTTACGATCGGCCGCGCGGTCTCATTGATGCCCGGAGACGACGTCTTGATTGTTTCGAGCGGCATCATGACGCACCGGGCGCTTGAAGCAGCGACGCTTCTGCGCGCCGACGGGATCGCAGCGGGCGTGCTCCACGTTCATACGCTCAAACCATTCGACGCCGCAGGGCTAGTCGACCGGTTAGCGGATGCCCGGCTCGTGGTAACCGTCGAGGAACACGTCCGGCACGGGGGACTCGCCGCGGCCGTCGGTAACGTGCTGCTCGAAGCAGACCGCCGTCCGGCATTTTTGGCCTGCTCGCTTCCCGACGCGTTTCCGCATGGCTTTGGATCCCAAGACCACCTGCTCGGACTGGCGGGGCTCGGGCCGGCCCAACTCGCGCAGCGCATCCGTGAGCGGTTTCCCGCGTTTGTCTGAACGCGCCCGGCGCGTCGATCTGATCCAGTCGTTGCACGCGTCGACGGCGCGGGACTATGTCGGGCGTGTAACCGCGCACGATAAAGCGGAATGCGCCTCGGTCGCGCGACGCTTCGATGCCGACTATTGGGACGGCGAGCGTCGCTTTGGGTACGGCGGTTATCGCTACGACGGCCGCTGGCGTTCCGTTGCCGAAGAACTCGTCGCGCGTTACGCACTGGGTCCCGGCAAGTCGCTGCTCGACGTCGGCTGCGGCAAAGGATTTTTGCTCTACGAACTGCTGACGCTCGTACCGGAACTCAAGGTTTGCGGGCTCGACGTGTCCGCATATGCCATCGAGCATGCAAAGCCCGAGATCGCGGGCTCGTTGCTGCGTGGCGATGCGGCCGAACTACCCTTCCCCGATCGGAGCTTCGATTGTGTCATCTCGCTGGCGACACTTCACAACCTGCCGATCGCCGCATTGTTCGCGGCGCTCGGTGAAATCACACGCGTGTTGCGCGATCCTGCGCAAGCCTACGTCATGGTCGAGTCTTACCGCAGCGAGCGCGAGAAGATGAACCTGCTTTACTGGCAGCTCACCTGTGCAAGCTTCTATGCCGTTTCCGACTGGGAGTGGGTGTTCGAGCGCGCAGGCTACGCCGGAGATTACGGCTTCATCTTTTTCGAATGACCGCCGGTTGGGCGCGATCGCCTTCGCCCGACCTACCACTAAACCTACGAACTATTTTGTCCGATGCCACTAGTAACATCTCGCGGGGTACTTCGGCGTTGCTTGAGCTTTCACGGGCGCACAAATCGAAACACGTCACGATCGAGCAGCTGGCAAGCGTCGTCGACGATGAAAAGCACCACGGCCGGCGGGTTGTTCTCGCGCACGGCGTTTTCGATCTGCTGCATATCGGTCACATCCGGCACCTGGCGGAAGCGAAGGCACAGGGGGACGTCCTCGTCGTCACCCTGACCGAAGACAAACACGTCAACAAAGGTCCGCACCGGCCGGCCTTCGGGCAGGATCTCCGCGCCGAAGCCCTGTCCGCGCTTGAACCGGTCGACTACGTTGCGATTAGCCCATTTGCCAACGCGGTCGAAATCATCGAGTCGCTAAAGCCCGACGTGTACGTCAAAGGACCCGACTACCGGAACGCGAGCGCCGACGTCAGCGGGGGTATCGTGCTCGAAGAGGCGGCAGTCGTTCGCAATGGCGGCGTGGTCCACTACACGGACGACGAGACGTTCAGCTCGTCCGCACTGCTGAACCGTTTCATGCCCTCGTTCGACAACAAGGTGCACGCGTATCTCAACGCTTTCCGAGAGCGGCATACGCCCGGCGAGATCATCGCTTCACTCGATGCGCTCAAGTCGATGCGTGCGGTCGTGATCGGGGAAGCGATCATCGACGAATATGTTTACTGCGATCAAATGGGGAAGTCGTCGAAGGAACCCGTCCTTGCGTTGCGTTATGCATCGAAGGAGCTGTTCGCCGGCGGTTCGCTTGCCATCGCCAACCATTTGGCGAACTTTTGCCAATCGGTGGAATTGATCACGGTCTTAGGTGAAATCGATCCGCAGGAAGAGTTCATCCGCAGGAACCTGCGCCCGAACGTCCGCACCAATTTCATCTACCGAAAAGACTCGCCGACCATTGTCAAGCGCCGGTTCGTCGATCGCTACACACTCCAGAAGCTCTTTGAGGTCTACGTCATCAACGACGAATACCTCGACCCAGCCGAAGACGCTCAGTTCTGCTCGCTCATGGACGCGCGAATCGGTAACTCCGATGCGACGATCGTAGCTGACTTCGGGCACGGGATGTTGACGCCCAAAGCGGTCGATCTGCTGACCTACCGCGAACATTTCCTGGCGGTCAATACCCAGATCAATGCCGCCAACTTGGGCTTTCATACGATCTCGAAATATCCGCGCGCCGACTATATCTGCATCCACGAAGGCGAGGTTCGACTTGACGCGCAGAGCCGACAAGGCCCGCTGGCGGGCCTCGTAGGCGAGCTGTCGACGCGGCTCGGCGCCGACATCCTGGTGACCCGCGGCAAATCGGGCAGCACGTTCTTCCATGAGGGCACTGCGTTTGAATCGCCGGCGTTCGCGCTTAACGTGATCGATCGCATCGGGTCGGGCGACGCGGTGCTCGCGCTGACCTCGATGTGCGTAGCGGCCGGCATGGAGCCCGACGTCGTCAGCTTTTTAGCCAACGTCATCGGCGCGCAGAAGGTTCAGATCGTCGGAAATCGACACGCGATCGACCGGGTCGCGACGCTGAAGTTTGTCGAATCGCTCCTGCGTTAGCTGAGGAATCGACTACGAATGACACGTCGCGTCGCGGTCTTGGGTAGTAATTCGTTTTCGGGCAGCGACTTCGTCGATTTGCTGTTGGACGATCCGCTCAACGACGTGCTGGGTATTAGCCGGTCGGCCGAAAGCTCGCCCGCGTTCTTGCGCCACCTTCGGCGCCGCTCGCCCCAATATCGTTTCGCCCGGTTCGATCTCAACGCCGACATGCCGTCGATCTTGCACGCGCTCGATGCGTTCGAACCGCAGTATCTCGTTAATTTCGCAGCACAGAGCGAGGTATTGCCGAGTTGGGAGCATCCCGATCACTGGTTCGAGACGAATACGGTTGCGCTCGCGAAGCTGATAAACCACTTGCAGAAACGCAGCTATTTGAAGCGCTACGTGCATATATCCTCACCGGAGGTGTACGGCTCGTGCGAGGGCACCGTACTCGAAACTGCGCCGCTCAACCCCTCGACGCCATACGCAGCCTCAAAGGCGGCCGCGGATCTGTTGTTGGCAACGTATCGGCGCGCCTATGACATGCCGATCGTCTGGATACGTGCCACGAACGTCTACGGCGAGGGCCAGCAGCTCTTCAAAATCATTCCGCGCAGCGTGATCTACGCAAAGCTGGGCAGAACGATCGAGCTCCACGGCGGCGGCCGGGCGGTCAAGTCGTATATTCACATCCGTGATGTTT
>JBEKHC010000157.1:0-6412 GCA_050012475.1 Candidatus Velthaea sp. | reverse complement strand
GCTTGCGCTGCGTCCACGTCGATCCCGAGATCGGCTTCACGAATGTCGACCATGACCGGCTCTGCGCCGGTCGCTCTTATCGCCTGATGATCGGCGACGTAGTTGAACGACGGAACGATCACCTCGTCGCCCGGCCCCACCCCCGCAACCAGCAAGGCGAGATGCAGCGCCGACGTCCCCGTATTCGTGGCCACCACGAGCCCTTCGTCTACGCCCAGAAACGCCGCTATGCGCTGCTCGAACTCGAGCGTAGTCGCGCCCATACCGAGCCAGCCAACGTCGAGCGCGTCGACGAGATGCTTTACCGTGTCGATTCCCGTGCGCGGCAGAAATACCGGGATACGCTCGCTCTGCGAGGAGTGAACGAACTTCGCGGCCGGCTCCATAATCGTGTCTGTCATCGCCCTCTATCGAACGCGCTGCTCGGCGCGAGAACTTTCCGCTGGCGGCAGCGCCGCGGCGCTGTATTCTTCAAGCAAAGGCAACTGACGGTCGCGCTCGGATATCGCCGTCACTTCCAGAGGCCAAGGAATCGCAAGCGCCGGGTCGTTCCAGCGAACGCCTCCGCTTGCGCGCGGGGCGTAACGCCCTGCAATCCGGTAGAGTAAGGTCGTGCAATCTTGCCGCGTCTGATATCCATGAGCGCAGCCGGCCGGAACATACACGGTACGCCAGGTCCCCGCCGCTAGTTCGACGCAGATGTGCTTGCCAAACGTCGGCCCATCGCGAAGGTCGACGATGACGTCGAATGCAGCACCGCGCACGCAGACCACCAGCTTGGTTTCCGGCGATCCGGCTTGCTGCAGATGCATGCCGCGAAGTGTTCCGGCACGTACGTTGTCGGCAATGCTGTCTTGGTCGAATGCCGCCACCAAGCCCTTTGCCTCGAAGACATCGGCATCGAACCATCGCGCGAAAGACCCGCGCCCGTCGATGACGGGTTCGGGTTCGACGATGAACGCACCGGAAATTTCCGTCGGTATGACGTTCATTAGTATATGCACACGCGCGGAATAGCGGTAACGAATCGGCCGCCCCAATGCCGGATGCCGCTCATCTGCTCCATTACTTCGTCCGCGATATTCCACGGCAGAATGAGCACGTAGTATGGTTGTCGATCGAAGATCGCATCCGGATGTAGGATTGGAAGGTGCGAACCAGGTAATGACAATCCTTGCTTATGCGGGCTGCGGTCGACCGTGAAGGCGACGAGATCTTGGCGAATCCCGCAATAGTTCAAGAACGTGTTGCCCTTGGCCGGTGCGCCATAGCCTGCCACAAGCCGGCCTTGCTCTTGCGCCGTTAGCAAGAACGTCAAGATGCGGCGCTTCGTTACAATCACGCGCCGTGCGAACTCGAAGTACGTTTCGATGTCGTCGAGCTTCGCACGGCGTTCGCGTTCGCGAAGGGCTTCGACGTTCGGGCCGCGCGCGACCGTCCCACTCCGGCGCACGAACAGGCGCAGCGAGCCGCCGTGAGTGGCTAGTTCCTCTACATCGACGATGCTCAAACCGTGCGCTGCAAAGACCGGCTCGAGTGAAAGCAGTGAAAAGTATGAAAAGTGCTCGTGATAGATGGTGTCGAACTGGCATGCTTCGATGAGGCGCAACACGTGCGGAACCTCGATCGTCGCTAGCGTCCGGTCGTCGATGAGCACGGCCATCCCGGCCACGAAATCGTGGAGGTCGGGAACGTGCGCCAACACGTTGTTAGCAATGAGCAGGCGCGGATAATGTCCGCTCAGCGCCAGACCGCGAGCACACGACTCTCCGAAGAACTCGTTGATCGTTGGAACTCCCGCGGCGACAGCAACCCGGGCTACGTTTTGCGCCGGCTCGATGCCGATAACGGGCATTCCACAAGCGCGGAAGTGCCGCAACAAGTAGCCGTCGTTACTGGCGATTTCCATGATCAAGCTCGTGGAGTCCAACTGCTCGCGGCTGCCTACGGTCCGCGCGAAGCGCGCGCCATGCTCGAGCCAGGAATCGGAGAATGAAGAAAAGTAGGCGTAGTCCGCAAAAATCTGCGCCGGGGTTTGAAACGCTTCCAGCTGAACGAGGAAGCAGCCGTCGCAAACGAAGACGTGCAACGGGTAGGACAGTTCGGCGACATCTACTCTGCCGGGATGCAGGTATGCATTCGAGAGCGGCTGGTTCCCCAGGTCCAGGAACAACGTGCTCAGTGAGCGCTTACAGGCGCGGCAGGTAGCTGTTCGCGCAGCCGCCGGCGCGGCAACCCGTGCGTCTGACGCGGTCAAGTTGCCCAGACCTTCCAGGGAGCGCGCCCGGCCGCCCAGAGCGATTCCAGCGCATCCTTATCGCGCATCGTGTCGACGGCATGCCAAAAGCCCGAGTGACGGAAGGCGGAAAGATTGCCTTCGGACGTCAGGCGCTCCAGCGATGCTCCCTCGAAGCTCGCACTGTCTCCGTCGACGTACGAAAAAATCTCCGGCTGGAGGACGAAAAAGCCGCCGCTGATCCAAGCATTGTCTCCCAGCGGTTTTTCCTGGAAGTTCAAAACGCAATGGTCGGCCCCAACGACGACCGATCCGTAGCGGCCCGGCGGCTGAACGGCCGTAACCGTCGCGATCTTCCCGGTCGACCCATGATGCGCGACGAGCGCAGTGATGTCTACGTCGCTCAAGCCGTCACCGTACGTAAAACAGAAGGGTTCGTCGCCGAGGTAGCGCTGCACGCGCTTGAGGCGTCCGCCCGTCAACGTTTCCTCGCCGGTGTTTACCAACGTGACGTTCCAGGGTTCGGTAACGCTCCGGTGAACGGTCACCGTATTGTCACTCAGATTTACCGTCATGTCTGAATTGTGCAGGTAGTAGTTCGCGAAGTATTCCTTGATCAGATATCCTTTGTAACCGAGACAGACGATGAAGTCGTGAATTCCGTGCGCGCCGAATATCTGCATGATATGCCAGAGGAGCGGGCGCCCGCCGATCTCGATAAGCGGTTTGGGTCGCACGACTGTCTCTTCCGAGATGCGAGTTCCGCGGCCGCCGGCCAAAATAACACATTTCACGGTCATTTAGAGTATCGGCACTTCCGTGACGAAGTATATCCCCGCGGGGGAGACTGGGGCGCAACGAGGGCCGGTTGTTTAGCCGACCGACTGAAGCCCTGACGGTGCCCGGTTCTCGACTACATCGGCCCAGCGCACGGCTGCCGAATCGAGGTAGGCCGGCGCAGCCGGGCCGACGTTGGCAATCAGGTCCAAAATTGACACATAGGGGTCGAATTCACCGTGAACCTGAGGATATGGAGTACAGCGATAGTCCATGATCGCGACCTCGATGCCGTGCTGCGCGAAAAGGGACTCGTCGAGGTACTTGAGGGCGCCGTGTCCGGAAACATAGCGTTCCGCGTTGCGTGCTTTGCACAGCGCGACTAAATGAGCGCTGCTTCGCGCATCGCATGGCGTCGCCGAGGAGCGGGTGAATGTCCGGGTCAGGCCCAGATACGCGCTCACTTTCTCGATTGCGCTGATGTTGAGATCGGCGACACTCGGATGCCCAGGTGCATAGACCTCATCGACTAGCTCGAGCATCGTGCGCACGTAAGGTGCCTTGGCATACGCGGCGGCGAGCGTTCGCAAATGCTTGGTCCGCCATGGCTGTGAGTCATCGAGCGGAACGCTATCGATCGATACCAACCCGGAACGCTTGACCGGCACCGTAAGCCATTTGATTCCCGTCGGGGATTTGATCTGCACGCGGCTGACGAATGACCGCCCCTGCGGAAATTGAACGTCGTCGAAGTGCACAAACTCGTCGGCGAGCCGGATCTGCTCGAAGACACCGCGCCAAGGGAAGAACTGCGGCTGCAGGATGGCGACGGTCTTCTTCGTCAGCACGGCACGATCCGGGCATCGTCTTCGCGCTGGGCGAACTCGGCAAAGGCTTCCGCTAGAGCGGGCGCGAGTTGAGGCTCGCCCAGCCAACGTGGGATACCTCCGTCTTCAATGAGCAGCGTTCCGCGACAGAGCGCGTCGACCACCAACAGTGTCAAATACGTCTTCTGAACGAACGACGCGCGAGCGATCGACTCGAACGGCGCGTCGGCCAGCGGCGCGGCGACTTGAGCGATGATCGGTCCACCGTCGACCGACGCGTCGACGACATGCGCAGTCGCTCCGAACATGGAGGCCGCCGCAGCCACGGTCCGCTCGAGCGCGTGTAAGCCGGGAAAAGCCGGCAGGACAGCCGGGTGAAAGTTTATTGTCGGCAACCGCGCGAACAGCTCTCGTTCCACGATCCGCGTATGATAGAGCAACACGACGTGAACGTTATTGGCGGCGAAGAATTCGGCGGCGGCGGCAGACGACGCCGCGCTGGATCCAGGCACGAAAGCATAGGGAATGCCGAGTTGCGCGGCCGCGCGGGCGAGTCCGCACGGCCGGTCGGTCGCAACTGACCAAGCGATGCTGACCGGTGGAGTCGCAGCGAAGATACGCTGGGCCGCGCTAAAGACGCTGCCGCCGCTCGAACCGAGGACGCCGACGTTCACATCGTCTCGTTCGCGGGATCGCCGATCGCGCGCAAATAACCGCGCGGAGCGACGGTAAACAGAAGCTTTGCGTCGTACTCGTCGTCGACAACGAAGCGCCGGTTCTTTTCCAGGAACGCCATCACCGCAGTCATCGGACTGTTCCCCGGACCCCAGGGCCGATTGACGATCGTCGTCGGGTCCGACAATTCGACCGTCGTGTCCATGACGATCGTGAAGCAGCCCGTGCGGACCAGCGGCGTGTAGAGTTCAAGCTCAGCGGCGACGTGGTCCGCGGTGTGATTCGAATCGAGCACGACCATCGCCCGCCTGCCGGCTACGAGCGCATGCACGTGCTGCGCAACCGTCACGTCGATCGATGAGCCTTCGACCATCCGAATCCGCGAAGCCATGGGATGCTCTTCGATCGCCTTGCGATTGTGCGCGCGGATATCGATATCGATGCCGATGACTTGCCGCTCGCCGCCCAAAAGGGAGAGCATCGAAGCAAAAAAGACTGAGGAACCGCCGTGCGCGATCCCGGTCTCGACGACCACATCCGGCCTCGTTCGCCAAATGATTTCTTGCATGGCTATGAGATCTTGAGGAAATTGGATGGCCGGCCGGCCCATCCAAGTCCAATTGTACGCGTAGCGATAGGGCGTGACGAGGTCTAAACCGCGCTGCCAGACCGCGCGAACTTCCGGGTCCGCGCCCATCCGGGCAATCAAAGCAAGGTCCTTGGGATCGTGCGGATCCGCGACCGGCGGATCGTCCTGGGTGGGTGTGTTCACGAGTTGAGTCCTCCCAGAGAGTTAAACCGGCGCCGCCATCGAGCGGTGGAGCCGTGCGGGTCATCCGAAGTGCGGCCATCGATCTGCCATGAAGCCGCGCAGAACGGCAGACACGTACTCGGCCGGCGGCGGCGCGGTATTGGACCGGGCCATCATCGCAGCAAGAATTTTCTCTGCACCCGGGCTGATCTCGCCCTCCGCGCTAAGTCTCGACGTGATCAGCCCTACGTCAAACCAGCGCGACAAGAACGTCAGATAGACCAAATCGACGAGGTGCGTCCCCGAACGCTTGGTCGTATATGGCCCAAGCAAATTAGCAACGTACGAACGAAAGAGCGCATATCCGTTCGCCATATCGGCGCTGCTCTTGAGCACCCAATTGTTTCCGTCACCAAGGAAGTCCGGTTGTGCACCGAGTTGCGCATTGCGCACCATGTAGGGCGTTGCCAAAGCCGCGACCTTGCCGCTGATCGCGATGGCGAAGGCATTGAACAATTCCCAAAAATGCTGGTCGGCAATTTCGATCGGCGGCCTGGCGAACAGAAACGTCTCTCGTCGCTGAACCGCATACGTGATGGCTTGGTAGCGCACCGCTAGAGCGAAGAGTCGATCGATCGGTCCGGGCAGGTCGATCGATACGGTCGCGTATTCCGTTCCCACGCGCAGCGAAGCTTCTTCCGCCGTCGCAGCATTGTAGTAGACGCCATGGCACGCTGCGAAATCCGGATGCGCACGCAAGAACGCCAGCGAAGCGAAAACACCGGGAAGCAAGGCAATGTCGTCGTCGGCCATGTACATTGCGAAGGGCGTATCGATCAATTCGGGGAGCGAGTAAAACTTGTCGAACACCGACATATCGGGCGGGCACCGAACGTGCTTCACCCGCGCCGCACAGGCAGCGATCGCTCGATCGTTCTCAGTCTGTATCTCTGTAGCGCTCGTATCGACGACGATGATGGGAAAGTCAACGTCGTGGCTCGTGTAGTGGCGAAGTGCCCGAGCAAGCATGCGCGGCCGATTGTGCGTCGGCATGACCATTGTAAAGTCGTCTACGGGAACTTTTATCACGGTTTAATCGAAATCGCTACGCGGTTCGACGCACAACGCGATGAGGTAATGTGCGAG
>JBEKHC010000156.1:0-6441 GCA_050012475.1 Candidatus Velthaea sp. | reverse complement strand
ACGGCGGCGTCAGGGAATCGAGGACTCTCGTGACCGACCGGCGTCTCCGCTTCGTTAGGTCGAAAAGCACTCATCTCGAGACTTGTTCAGGCTGTGGCGGCTTGGTCCAGCACGCCGATATGGAACATGCGAGCGAAGTGCTCCAGCAGCGCCGGATCGCCCGTGATTTTCATCAGCCCCCGCGCGAGCGCATCGGCTGCGCTTAACTCGCCGCTGAGCCGCATCTTGATTGCCGGCCCGGATTCGATAGTGAGATCGGCATGTGGAAGAGGCCCGGCGCCGACGGTCAGTGCGCGGTTCGCGATGCGCAGGTGAAGCACGGTGTCGCCCAGCCGCAGCTCGTATGCGGCCCACATGCCACGGGCCGCTGCCGGTTGAAAACGCGCACGCATCCTGCGCGGCCGGATTATTCAAGACGGCGGTAACGATATCGTTTTCATCCACTGTGATTCTTTAAAAGAACACACGAGCAAAAGCGCCCTTGATGAAAATGCCATGCGTTACACGTGATGCCCGAGGTCAATGGCGTAGCGAAGCGTGCCCGAAAGAACTTCCACCTTCCGTAATTCGCGTGCACGCGAATTACGTTTTCAACGTTGTTTTGGTACCCGGAGCGTCCATTTACCTTGGGCATCACGTTAAAGCATACTGGCCCATCAAGGAGCTGAGCTCTACCAACGTGCCCTCGACGCGGACTCTGCGAGCAGGAGCCGCCTCAGCGGCGGGACGAGCACCTTCAGCCTCATGAAGTCCGCCGATCATGGCGCGTGGAAACGGCAGTCAGCATTGGCCCGCGGCGGCTTGCGTACTGAAGGCATTAAGTTTGGTGCTCGCGTGTGCCAGGCTTTCTCGTTCCGCTGCTCTACAGAGAAATCTACGGCGGAGCGGCTTCACGCGCTCTGCTGGAAGATCAGCTCCGGCGCATCGATTGGTGTGGCGTTGGAGTCCGCAAGTCAGTGCGACTTCAATCATGCCGAGTGCAAAGAGTGTCGCGCCCAGTGTACCGAGGTATGGCCGAAGGGCCGTCGCAAAGTCCGCGCCCGTTGCAAGCTTGGAAATGTCAGCGTGATGCGTGAATAGCGTCGCCGCGGCGACGATCGACGCAAGCGGGCTCTCAGGATGTTGTGGGCGCGAGAACAATCTCCGCCGGCTCGCCGTCGCCGTCGCCGTCGACGCTTACGAGAACGCTCTTTTCATCAGCAACGCCGACCCCGGCGCTGACGATCCGATTTCTCCCGCCCCGCTTGGCCGCGTAGAGCGCCCTGTCGGCAGCGGCGATCAAGGTTTCGGGACCGAGGCCGACCCTCGGGATCATTGAAGCGACACCGATGCTCAGGGTGACCGACTGACCAACGTCGCTGTCGGCGTGAGGAATCTCCAACGCACAAACAGCTTTCCGCACGCGCTCGGCGACGGGGCCGGCACCGTTGCGATCGGTGTTTGGCAAGATGATGGCGAACTCTTCGCCGCCGTACCGTGCCGTCAAATCCTGCGGCCGATGACTCTGGTCGTCGATGGTTGCGGCCACCCTCTTCAGGCACTCGTCGCCTTTCAGATGACCGTACGCGTCGTTATACCGTTTGAAGTAGTCGATGTCGGCAATAAGCAGCGACAGCGACAGCTGTTCGCGCTGGGCGCGCAGCCATTCCGCTTCAAACGTTTCGTCAAAGGAGCGACGGTTGGCGATACCCGTCAACCCATCCTTGATTGCCAGCCGTTGCAGCGCCGCTTGCGCCAACTTCTGCTCTGTCACATCACGCAGCGTCTCGATCACCGCGATCAGCTTGCCGTCTCCGTCATAGATGGGACCAGCGTCTACCACCAAATAGAGGCGTTTGTTGACGCGTGGCATGACGCACCAGATTTCGGCGCGCAGTCCGAGGCTGCTGTCGTTATGGACCGTGTGGGCCGGGTAGAGGTCGGGAAGTTCCTCGGCTCGCCTGAGTGCCAAAATGTCGGCCAGACAGAAGCGAGGCGTTGCATAGAAGCCGCGCCAATGGTCGCGAGTGTCGAGCACTTCGGCGGCAGGGACCCCGGTGAGCCGCTCGCATGCCTTATTCCAGATGACGACACGCCCCTGATCGTCGAGCACAAAGGCCGGAACGACGAGGTGCTCCATCAGCTGCCTGATTTTCTCCTCCGTCGTGTTGCGTTCCGTAATGTACAGGTTGAGTCGTGTCGCGAGATACAGAAACGATGATGCGAGTAGTCCGATTTCATCACGCGACCGGATCTTCTTAAGCCTTTCGAGCGCGGAATGTGCCTGCACTAGATCCCAGCTTCCGCCCTGCTCAGCTTTTTCCAGATTCTTGCCAATCTCAGAGGCAGCACGTTCCAACTGCCGAAGCGGCCTCGAGACTTGACGAATTGCCACGGCACCGATAACGAGGGCCGCCAACACCGCAAGTCCTGATACAAGAACGATACGTTGTCGGGTTGTTACTAGCGGAGCGTAGGCTTCCCGCTCCGGTACCTGTACTGCGACGATCCACCCCATGCTGTGAACTTTCCGGACCGCCATGAGCATGGGCACACCCTGCGAGTTGATGGTTGATCCGACTCCTTCGAAACCTGCCAGCGCGGCTTCGAGGAGTCTATTTTTCCCTGCTTCGACGTTGGTCAAGAGCCGAGCGTCCGTCGGATGCAGAACTAACCGGCGTGCCGCATCAAAGACGTACAAGTATCCGGTTTCCCCGAACCTCTGCTTGCGATAGCCGCCTAGCGCGCTTTGAGAGAGCAGATTCACCGAGCAGGCCACGATGGCTACGAGTTGGCCGTGCGCGTCGCGTACCGGCGCGGTAAACGTTAGCACTGGCAACCCGGTTCGCATCGATTTGTAAGGCAGCCCTAGGATTCCTCGGTTGTCTCGAATCGTGCGCCGATAGTATTCTCGGAAGGCGAACGATTTGCCCCGGAGTTCTCGATGAGGAGGATAATCGACGAGAAATCTTCCTGCTCTATCGAGCACGAAGATCCCGCTCTGGAACTTCGGAAATGCCTTGACCATTCGTTTGATATGGGATTCGACGACACTGAGTCTGCCCTGTGAAAGAGCCTCCGCAGGCAATGTGACGGAGATGGCGTTGGCTTCCTGGAGACCTTCCTGAATGAATGAGTTGATCCCGTGCGCAGCCATCCTTGCCTGGCCATCTAAACCTTCGAAAATACTTTGCTTGAGCGATTCCCCTTGATAATACAGCAAGAAGAGGCTTGCACCTACGAGCACCGTAGAGATGATTGCTGCCAGCAGTGCGGTTGTTTTGGTGCCAAGACTCACGGCTCTTATCGCCTTCCGCGACGATAGCGGATTGGTCGGTGCACAGCCTGGTCGCACGTGTGCTCATGAACGACCATTGGCGTCCCCACAGACAGGAGCTAAAAGACCGCGAGTAAACGACGCGGAACAGGTACCGGGGCCCAGTCGGAACGCGACAGTTACGGGCCCAGTCGGAACGCGGACAGTTACGCTCGGGACCATCACATTGGTGATATGGGCCGTCGTACTGCGCATCTCGGACGCTGCTGCGGCGTTCTCTTCGACTGCCGCCGAGGCGCTTGCCATCGTTTCTGTAACGCTCGTCGAAGCGCTGCGCATTTCCTCCGCTCGGACGGTGAGACCTTCGGCAACGCTCGCTGTCGTCGCGATCGCATTCCCGATCTTCTCTAGTGCTTTTGAGGCCCGTTCATGTCCCGCGTTTACCTTACGGAACTCCGCGGCCGTCGGTGCGTACCGTCCCGTCTTTCGACCCTTGAAATAGAAGCCCATGACCGCATCGCGATCCGATCGGGTGAGTCCTTCGATCTCCGCACAGCCCGTGTTGATCCCCTCAACGAGTGCTGGGAAACGTTGGATCTCCGCAGCGATGCCGGGAAGCAAGGCGGCATGCGCAACGATATAAGCGATATCGAGCCGGGCCGCGTCAATCGCTTCGATGCGCTCCGTTGTATACCGCGACTTGCCGGTCAGGACATATCCGCGCGTTGCGAACCGCAGCTGGGTTATTTTGCCCGCGACATGCTGCACTTTGGCGCGCAGGCCGCCCTTGGCGGCTAATTCTTGTTTTGCGGAATCGAGTTGCGCGAACCCGAGCGGAGCGGAGCCGGCTACCAGAACGAGGGCGACGATCGGCACGGCGAACGCAGCAGCAAGCTGTCCGGCAAGCGGTATTCTCATACAAACATGTTCGGCAACTCTTTGTCCGGGGTAAAGCACCGCTGTCGGTGCCGACCCAAGGTGTGCCGTCCTGCCCGAGCGCCAGCGCCCGGATGGTATCGTTCGGCGCCGCTGGTGTTTGCCCGGGTGTAGTTCTGCCAGCGACCATGATCCAGCCGCGCTAAGGCCACTGCCGGAGGTGCCGACCCAGAGTGTGCCGCCCTGCCCGAGCGCCAGCGCCCCGATGGTATCGCTGGGCAGGCCGCCGCTGGTGTTTGCCCGGGTGCAGTTTCTGCCAGCGACCCTGATCCAGCCGCGCTAGGCCACCCCCTATTGGGGCCTTGGGCTTGGCCCTCAACGTCATCGTGTTATGGAACACGATGTGCATGAATGCGGCGCTCACACAGCTTCGGAAAGAGGGGCATCCTCTGCGAGATGAAGATATCGCCCGCTTATCGCCGCTCATCTACGAGCACATCAATATGTTAGGCCACTATTCGTTCGTTGTACCGGAAGCGGTCGCCAGAGGGGGACTCCGGCGGGGGAACATCCTTAACTGAGTTCACGGTTCCATTGATCCCCCCATCAAGGAGCTCCGCTCTACCAACGTGCCCCTCGACGCTGACTCTGCGAGAAGGAGGCGCCCCAGCCGCGGGACGAGCACCTTCTTCCTGGTGAAGTCCGCCACCGATCACGATGCGGCGGGCGACGGGTGCACCAATGGCCAATCGCACCGCGTCGCGGACGCTCATCGTCCGCTGGCCGGAGCGCTTCACGCGCGCGAGCGCTGCCTGGAGTTCAGTCTGGTCGACGTGCACCCAGTGCCCGCGAATTTGCACCAGCGGCGTCTTCAGGCGCGCCAGCCGCTCGAGTTCTCGGGCGGTCAGCGCTGCATCGCCGAGCGCGATCGTCCAATCGATCTCGAGGAGCGCCCCGGCGTGCAGCGCGTTTGCGCCGGCGAACTTCGGGCGCTTGACGACGGCGCGCGAACCCACCCGGGCTTTGGCGTTCATTCCCAGCCACCACGACGGGAGAATGACGCCGATGTCGGCCGCAGCACACGCCGCCGCATCCGTTTGCAGGAACGCGAACGCTCCGGCGGTGTCGAGCGCGAAGCCCGTCGGTGTGCTGCTCGTGACGGCCAGCGAAGCGTCGATCTGCTTTGCAAACGGCGCCGCCCGACCTAACGCCGTCAGGTATTCGCGGCGCAACGCAGCCGAACGCATCGCATCGTCGCCGTCGACGAGCAGTGTGGGGTGGGGTCGGCCCGGCTTTGCAGCAGATAGGCCACGTTCCACGTTGCGCTACGCGAAGGCACGGTGGCGGGCGGCTCCTCGACGCGCAGGCACAACCGGTAGGCCGCCGCGCGCTCCTCCACCACCGGCCGCCGCCACGACTCGATGGCATTCGCGAGTTCGGCGCATTCGGCGGTCGTCGCCCGGAACGCCGGCTCGCGACCGGTGAGCGCTGCGACCCAACGCGCGTGGATCGACCCGCTCGTTCCACTTCGCGGCGTTTGCGCCGGCGACGCGCTGCGCATTGCGGCGTCAACGAAGAACGCTAACGCCGCATCGAACGTCGCGCGCGCGACGAACGGCGGCGCGATCGTCGTTTGCGTTCCGGTGACGGCGCCGACGATCGGTGGAAAGGTTGCCGCCAACGCCTCGTGCACGGCACGCTCGGCCGCACCGAGCACCGGTTGCCAGCGGGCTCGCGGTGTGTCCTCGCCGTCGAGAAAAAGCGCCGGCAGGACGTGCTTTCCCGCCACGAGTTCGAAGGCAAAGCGCAGCGTTCGGCCGAGCGCCGCGACTTCAGGCGCAATTCGGATTTCGTTGGCAAACACGGTGCGATCGAGCGCTGCGCCGAACAGTGTCACGGCTTGCGCCGGCGTGAGCGAAGCGATCGCAATCATTCGCGGCAGCATTGAGACGCGCGCGGCGTCCGCTGGCGGCGAGATTTCCGCACCGGGCGGTCCGACGACGGCGCCATCGCGGATCGGCAGCCAGGCCGTCGCGTTCGTGCATGCGAGCGGCGTCGCGAACCCATCGAGCGACAGCGTTGCTAGGAGCGTTTCGAGATCCGACCCGGCGAGGCCGTACGCTGCGGAGGAGCCGGATCGCGCCGTTTCGAGCGAATCGGCCCATACGGCCGGCGCGGCGCCGACGATTGCCGTGTGAAGCGTGACGGACACGGTTATCACCTTCGATACACGGACCGGCGCGAACCTGGAGTGGTTTACCTTTGCCGGCGCGCTTCCAATTCGTTTGTTCGGCGTGGATGGACCCGCA
>JBEKHC010000155.1:0-6804 GCA_050012475.1 Candidatus Velthaea sp. | reverse complement strand
CCGGCGCGGTCCGGCTCAAACGCCGGCGACGCTAGAGTTTTCGACCCGACGACATCGGCCGCCGCGTTTGTTAAGGAAATGTACGCATAGCCTATTTTCTTGCGGCTGCCGCAGGAATCGCCGCCCCAAAAGGCCGCCCCGCGAGACGACCGACGCTTACTTCGGCAGGCGCCAAGCAGATGGAGCGCAACGAGAGTACTATCGGTCGCGTACTTGCTATGATACGGTTTTTTGTGCTTTTCCGGGGCGCTGAGCCGGCCGCACGCCGGCGATCGCCCGGCCCCCCCGTTCGCCGCGCCTCGGCCTGTTCGTCGTGAACACGCAGCGGCGCAATGCGGACGAAAGCGTGCTCGTCGATCGCGATGTTGCGGCACTCCTTTACGGGCACGGCGTCGGCGGGCTGTTCGTGACCGCAGTCGCCGGAACGGCATTCGTCGTTGTATTGCCGGGTCTTCATGCGCAGCCGGCATTGCTGGCGTGGCTGAGCATCATGCTGATCACCGTCGTCGCGCGCGCACTCGACCTGATAACCGGCCGCAAACGCCGCGCGAAGGACGATTGGAACGGCCGTGCTGAGATTCGCCGTTTCGGCCGCGGCGTTCTCGCCTGCGCGGCGGTCTGGGCGATTTTTCCGCTGCTGTTCTTTCGCGAACTGAACGGGGTCGAGCGCACGACCATGGCGATCGTCTTCTCCGCCATGGCCGGCGGCAGTGTGACCGTGCTCGCCGCCGTGCGACGCCTGGCGATCGTCTACTGCGCTGCGCTGCTGCTGCCATCATCGATCATGTTCTTGCTGACGCCGGGCCATGAGAACGGTGTTTTGGGACTGCTGGGCATCGTTTTTTTCGCCGTCATGGGATCCTCAACGCGGGTGACGCACAGCGCCACCATGGCGGCGATCCGCCTCAACCGCGCCAATCAGACGTTGATGGCCGACATGGACAGCGAACGGCGGCACACGGAGCGTGCCAATGCCGACCTCACCGTCGCTCAGAGCGCGCTCCGCGAGACGCTCGAGTCGCTCGAAGACCGCATTCGAGCGCGCACGGCCGACCTCGAACGGGAGATCAACGAGCGCGAGCGTTATGCGGCAGAATTGGCGCGGCTCGCCTCACGCGACTCGCTGACCGGCTTTTACAATCGGACGACGCTGACCGACCGCCTCAGCAGCGAGCGTTTTCGCGCCGAACGCGCCGGAACCGCGATCGCTGTCCTGTTCTTGGACCTCGACCATTTCAAAGAAGTCAACGACCTCAAAGGCCACTATTGGGGCGACCACGTTCTGCGCGAGGTGGCGGATCGACTCTCGGCCATCGTTCCAACCGACGCGATTTGTGCTCGCTGGGGCGGCGACGAATTCGTTTTCGTGCTCGGCAATGTAGAGCGAGCGAAAGCCGGCGAGGCGGCTAGCGCGGTCGCCACCCAATTGCGACGCATCGTCTGCGGACCGATCAGTTTCGGCACCGAGACGGTTCGCGTTGATGCGACGATCGGGATCGCGCTCTTTCCGCATCACGGACGAACGGCGGACGAGTTAATTCGCGCCGCAGACATGGCGATGTATGCCGCCAAAGAAAGCGGACGCGGACGCATACGAACGTTCGATCCCGCGCTGGCCGCCGAACTCCGCGAACGACGGCTGCTCGAAGAAGCCTTGCGCGAGGCAATTCCAAACGACGAGCTGCGGCTCGAATTTCAGCCGATCGTCGACGCCGCGAATTGGCGCTGCCAAGCGCTCGAGGCGCTCGTACGTTGGGAACATCCCACGCGCGGAACGATCGGCCCGACGGAGTTCATTCCAATCGCGGAACGCTCGGGCGATATCATCCCGATCGGACGATGGGTGCTCGCACAAGCGTGTGCCGCCGCCAAGAGCTGGCCGGGTGCCCGGCCGCCGGCGCTTTCGCTCAACGTGTCGATCGCCCAAATCGTCGGCGGCACCGTCCTCGACGACGTGCGGGCAGCACTTTCCGCCAGCGGCTTGGACGCCCATCGCCTGCATGTCGAAGTCACCGAAACGCTGTTTGCCAACGATCATAAACTGATCATTCCGACGCTGACGGCGCTGCGCGCGATGGGAATTCGCATTTCGCTCGACGATTTCGGCACCGGCTTCTCATCGCTGTCGTATTTACGTTCACTGCCCATCGACACGCTCAAGATCGACAAATCGTTCGTCAACGACGTGCAGAGGGATTCCGGACCGATCATCCGGGCGATTCGCTCGCTTGCCGACGCCTTCCACATCGAGGTCATCGCCGAAGGCGTCGAAACACCGGATGAAGCGGCGACCCTGCTTTCGATGGGTGTCAACTGCCTCCAGGGCTATCTCTTCGCCGCGCCGCTGCCGAAAAACGAGGTTGAAGCTTGGTTGACCGATGCCGGCATCAGCGGGATGACTCCGATCGGCTGAACGTGCAACGATGCCCTGATTTCGTCGTGCTTGAGCATGGCGGCGGCGTTTGCTTATGAGCCGCGCAGCGACGACGTCCGGGACGAAATCAGCGCATCCTTCAGCGGACCGGGAGCGACGTTTGCGTCAGATCGGCGCAGTACCCCAGAAGTTTGTCCTGCACTTCCGTGCGCTGGGCCGCCGGATGCACGCGCCGGCGCTTCTGGTGGTAAAAGTACCGGCCCGAGACTTTGGCCGCCGGATCTTCGCTTACCGCCAGCCAGACTTGCGTGACGGCCCCGAGCGCAAGATCGTCGGGCGCCCCGGGCCCGCCCATCTTCGTTGCCACCCAGCCGGGCTCGATGGCATTCGACAAGACCGTCGGCCACAACCGCATTACCGCAAAGGCCAACACCACATCGAGCAGTTTGCTGTCCGCGTACGCTTGCGCGCCGTTCCAGTGACGTTTTGTCCACTGCGGATCGGCAAGCGAAGCATCGCCGCCCGTATGCATGCCCGAACTGAGGTACACGAGGCGATTTGGCGGCTCGATCGAGGCGGTCAACAAATACGGAGCGAGCACATTGATCGCAAAGATGTGTTCCAGGCCGTCGACGGTCTCACGGCGCGGTTCACGATAGCCGACGCCCGCGTTGTGGATGACGGCATCGTGTTTACCCAGCGCGTTGATTTGCTCAGCAACGCGTCGCGTTTGGGCAATACTCGAGAGGTCACCGACCACCACGGCCGCAGCTTGCGGCAACGCGCGGTGCGCGTCTTCCGCGCGCTCATCGCTGCGCGCGTGGAGTGTCGCCTGGTGACCTTCGCTTATAAGCAGGCGAGCCGCCAGCAGCCCGAGCCCGTCGGATGATCCGGTGATAAACACTCGTGCCATCGACCGTATCCTTTCAAGCGCCACGAATTCTGGCTATCCTTGGCAGAACCTCGAAGGAAGCAATAGCTCGCAGGATTCCATCAAGAATCCCTTACCGCTTGTGAAGCGCAGTTCACACGACGCTCACGGAGATCGAATAGACTTCGACGCGCATCGCCGCCTGTGTCGGACGCGGCACGCCGAGATCGGGTCTAGGAGCAAGCGATCATCCTCGATAGGTGCCCACGCGCAGCGACGAAGCGCCGAGCCGAAGTTTTGTGCGCACGTCGATCGGCGGGGCTAATGCGATATTTTCCCATGCTCGGCGCGTCGGCGACGATGATTATCGCTGCGGTCGGCCTTGCCGGCTGGCTGCTTCGCATCGAGCGTCTCACGAACTGGAGCATGCCGCACGCGCGCATGTCATCGGTCACCGCCGCGGGACTCGAACTTGCTTCATTGAGTCTGCTGTTGCTCGCTCGAACGAAGCGCCCGGCGTTCGTTCAAGCCGTCGCGCTTGCCGCCGCAGCGTGCGCCTGCATCATGGCGCCGCTGGCGCTCGCGTTCGACGCGACGACCGTTGGCCACTATTTGTCGCCGGCGACAGCAACATCACTCACGCTGGTCGGAAGCGCGCTCGTCCTGCGCGGGCTCGGAAAACATCGCTTGGGCATCTCCGTTGCACTAACGAGCGGCCTCATCGCAGCCACCGATCTCATTGCTTGGATGTACGGGGTCCCGGAGTTCACGAACAGCTTCCGCTTGATGGCATTGCCGACGGCAACGGGCGTCTTTCTCATCAGTGCGGCGATCGTGGCGGCATCGGTCGACGACAAACGCCCGGCGCTCGATTGGCTCGAATTGACATCGGCGAAAGTGCCGGCTCGCCCGTTTCTCCTGGCCGTGGTCGGCGTCCCTCCGCTGGTGATGGGACTGGCCCTGGCCGGTTGGAAAAGCAACCTCTATTCAGCGGCGTTCGGACAAGTTGTTTTTACCAGTGTGACGATCGTGTGCTTGATCGCGCTCGTGCTGCGAACGATCGATCAGATCGTGCGCCTCGACCGGGAACGCGAAGCAGCACATCGGGCTGCGCTCAAGAGCGCAAACTTCGCCGCGGCGATCCAAGAACGCGAGCATCGCATACGAGAGTTGGCGGAAGCCGTGCCGCAGATCGTCTGGACGACCGACCCCAACGGATCGATCGACTGGTACAACCATCGCTGGTACGATTTCACCGGTCAGACGGCGGAACAGGCGGCGGGCTGGGGCTGGCAGGCTGCTTACCACCGCGACGATCTGCAACGGATGATGGACGTCTGGCCGGACTCGATCCGGTCGGGCCGGCCGTGCGACATCGACGTTCGTCTGCAAGGAAAAGACGGGAAATTTCGCTGGTTTCTGTCACGGATCGTACCGCTTCACAGCGACGACGGAAGCATTATCCGCTGGTACGGTACGGCGACCGACATCGACGCCCAGAAACAAGCGATGGAACGCAGTCAGCGCATCGCGCAGACACTTCAGGAAGTCTTCCTGCCCAAAGAGCTGCCGGTACCGCGCGACATGCGCATCGATGCGGTCTATCGTTCGGCCGAGCGTGACGCGCAGGTTGGCGGCGATTGGTTCGATGCCGTCGAGTTGCCCGACGGCCGGCTGATGTTTTCGATCGGTGATGTGGCCGGACACGGACTCGCCGCGGCGGTGACGGTCGGCCGCGTTTGCCAAACGATCTTCACGCTGGCCTTTGAAGATGACGATCCGGCCCGCGTCTTGACCAAAGTCAACGGCATCGTGCGGCATCAAGAAGAATCGCAAGTCACTGCATTGCTGGGGTTTGTCGACGCCGATCGCCGGACGCTGCGTTATGCGTGCGCCGGGCACCCGTCGCCGGTCGTGGCGACGCCGCGCTCCCGCGCTGCGGCTTTGCCGTACGGCGGTTTGCCGCTGGGAACGCAAGCCGATCCGCTGCTTGAAACGCACACGATCGCAATCGCGCGCGACGCCGTCGTCGTCGTGTTTACCGACGGCGTGATCGAGTTCTCGCGCAACATCGAGGAGGGACAGCGGCTTCTGCTCGCCGGGATCGACCGGCTGGCGCGTGACTCCAGCATCGCGCGGCCGGCGGCCGCGCTGCTCGAAGCCGTAGTCGGGAATGCGCCCTCGACCGACGACGCGGCGCTGCTGGTCATCCGATTCAACGCCGGACGTGCATCGACCGTCGAAGCCAAAGAACCGGACTTGACGATGCGTTGGCGCTTTCATTCGAGCGACGCGCACACGGCACGCACCTCGCGTCAGGAACTCACCAAATACGTTGAAAGCTTGTGCAACGGTCCCGAAGGCGTCTTCGATACCGAGCTCATCCTGGGCGAACTTTTAGCGAATACCGTCGAACATGCCCCGGGGCTCGTCCAGATCGAGATCGATTGGACGGACGAACGCCCCGTCATCATCGTTCAAGATACCGGGCCCGGGCTCGATAAGCTCGAAGCAAGGCTGCCCGGCGACACATTCGCCGAGGACGGCCGCGGGCTGTTCCTCATCGCGGCGCTCGCCGACGACGTCCAAGTTCGCCCGGCCTCCGGCTTCGGTACCGAGATGCGCATCGTGTTACCGGTTCGCCGCGATCTGCACGCTCCGAACCGGCGCAAAACCTCGCACCTTTCACTCCCCGAGTAAAGCTGGTGTAAAGCCGCCATTGCGCGGACGTTCATCATCGCCGTGTGGGACGAAACCGACGGTGCTGCGGCAGGGCGCGCTCACGATGCGAAAAGAAAGAACGACGAGAGAGAATCTTTCCGGGAAAAGCGAGACTAGCCGTCCTCTGATCTCGTCCTTGCGAGCAATGCCGTGACCACGTTTGTTGCGCAACCGAAGCGCGACGTGACGACGGCATCGGAGTGTCGATCGTTCTGCGTGCAACATGCAATCGAGCATGAATGGAGTTGGACAAGTGCTGACGATCTGTCGGTTTTCAGCTGCCCACGAAGCTCGAACAGCGAACTTGACGTTGCGGCACCCGGCCGCCCAGCGGGCGTAACGGTCCGCCATGTTGCCGGCACAATCGGTACCGCGCACGGCCCATTGCGCTAACGTTCTAGGCTGCCCGAGAGCGGCGGCCGGCGAAGCCGTTGAGTGGTACCTCGGTGCCGGCGAGTATTGCCCCGAGTGCGGGGAGGTGCTAGTCGCCGGCGATGCGGCCAAAGTTCTATCGGTTCGCGGTGAAACAGCCGGCAGAATGGGGCCGCCAGCGTCGCGCTATGCGGACGGTGAGCCCCGCTTGCCGTTGACCGCTGTCGACAAGCTCTCGGCTCCGCCGACCGGCCGTGAGAACGGCACACTCGTTGCCGCGCTGCCGCGCTCGACCTAGCGAGCAAAGCGCGCCGCCCAGCTCCGGTCCGCGGGCTTTCCCGCGCGCTCTATTTTGTTGCAGTCTCCCAGCGGAGCAATGCAAGTAGGGAACGTGCGGCGAAGGCTTGTTGCACAGATCGAAGTGGGCGCGCCTAAAAAAGCGCGAACTTCCAGGAGCTGCAATGAT
>JBEKHC010000154.1:0-7040 GCA_050012475.1 Candidatus Velthaea sp. | reverse complement strand
CCCCGGCTTCGCGCTTTACGACTTGCTACATCACAGACGAGAAATCGCGGGGCTCATCGCGGATTTCTGATGTGGCGACAGTTGAAGTGATTTTCAACATGGATTCAGAGCCCAAGCGATACCAACATAACGCGCGCCGCGTTCAATTACCTTACTTCGCGAACGGCTTTCAAACACGGCTACAACCGGCCGACCGAATTCGGAGTTTCCCGATCGCCGGCTTCGCGAGGGCTGCCTCGCGTCGATTCATGAAGCGACGCGTTACCAAGAGCTTGACGATTCCGCGTAACCTTCTGCAGGGCTCGAGGACGGTGATCCTCGGGGCGTTGCGCACGTTGAGATCGACGACCACGGCTCGGCGCTTCACTGGCCGACGCTCGACGTCGACCACTACGTGCCAGGTCTTATCGATGGTATCTTCGATACGCGTAAGTGGATGGCCACGATTGGCATCACAGGCGGAGCCGCGAGTACTCCGGCAAAGCGCGAGGCCGCTCGCAAAAACGGCAAAAAGGCGGCCGCCCACGAACGCATACGGTGGCGTAAATCTAAGCCCGCGCCGGCCGGGCATTCCGACCTTCCCGACCGCGGAGCCAGTAGACAGCGATCGAGAGCGCGAGCAGCACGACGGGGCCGACAATCTTCTCCTGAGGACCATGCAGCAGCAGCGAGATGGTCGCGCCGATCATGACGCAACCGAGCCCCACCGCCGCGATGCGGCTCGTCCTAGGAATCATCACGAGCACGCCGCATCCGGCCTCGATGAGTCCGATGAGGTACATGAACCAGACCGAATAGCCGAAGGAATGGAACTGCTCGATCATCATCGGCTGCCCGGCAAGCTTCGCGCTGCCGGCGCCCAGGAAGACGAAACAGAGCAGCGATGATGCGACCCAGCCGAAGATTTGACGGGTGCGCGACGGCGTGGACGTGGTAACGATCATATGAGAGCCCTTCTTTTAGATGCCGGTGCTGAGCGCAAAGCGTCGCGCCGCCTGCGCTTGACGGAGTGAGTAGATGGCGTTGACGACGATGTCGGTCAGCGCCTGGTTCTGTCGCGTTAGTGATGCGCTGTTTGTTGGTTCGCCCCTACGAGTCAAACAACGATCGGGTGATTGGTGGCGAACCTTGCGTTGCTTATGGACAATGCGAGAAGCGTGATCAAGCGGCTGCGAATTCCATTGGACATCATGCTGCTGTGCGTGCGGTCGTACTCGCATACGCATTGAGTCTGCGCAATCTCGAAGAGACCTCATTTGCATCAAGCATACGAATCCCACTTGAGAGCATGCTGAGAACAGATCTGAGCGGGGGGCGTGCAGCAATGCGCGTCCCTACCGCACTAAGGAAAGACTGTCGTCAGCGTTGCTAGCGTCTCAGGCTGCCCGGTTTTCGGCCCACGGCGTCATGCCGGGCCACCTTCCGCGCGCGGCGAATCGCCATCAGAAGCGAGATGGGTGTGTCTGCCATGAAGTCATTCGAACCTGAGCGCCTCGATCGGATCCATGCGCGCGGCTTTGGACGCCGGGTAGTAGCCGAAAAACACGCCGACGAGCGCAGAGAACGCGACCGCCGACACGACGCTGACGAGCGAAACCGACGTACGCCATCCGGCGACCTGCGCGAGAATCACACTGCCGAGCAACCCGAAGATTACGCCAAACGCGCCGCCCGCGGTTGCGAGCACGACGGCTTCAGTGAGGAACTGCCATCGAATCGTCGTACGGCGCGCGCCGACGGCGACGCGGAGCCCGATTTCTCGGGTGCGTTCCGTCACCGAAACCAGCATGATGTTCATGATGCCAATGCCGCCGACGAGTAGCGCCACGGCCGCAACGCTCGTGAGCAGCAGCTGCATTACGGAGGTGGTTGCGGAGGCGGCGTTCGCGATGTCTTGCAGGTTCCGCACCAAAAAGTCGTCTGGTTGGCCCGCCGATGTCGGTGATCGAGCAGTTGCGTAACCTCAGTCTGCACGGCCGCAACGTCGTCGCCGCCGGTTGCAGCGGCCTCCATTGACGCGAGCGTCGTTTGCCCGGTAAGCCGCTGCAGCGCCGAGGTGTACGGAATAAGTATTGTGTCGTCCTGATCTTGGCCGATGCCGGTCTGCCCTTTCGGCGAAAGCGTACCGTAAACGACGAACGGAACGTTGCGGACCAGAACGGTTTGGCCGATCGGGTCGGCGCCGCCTGGGAAGAGATTTTGCACAACGGTCTGGCCGAGGACGGCGACCTTGGCACTTGCGTCGACGTCTCTCTGCGTGAAGATCGTCCCGCTCGCCGTCGCCCACGTGCGGATATATGTGAAGCTTGGCGCGACACCTCCCGATTTGCGACTTCCGGCGGCGAGCATCCGACCAACTTCGGCGAGCCGTGAACCCACGAGCGTCTGGGCACGACCGACGTACGTTCCGCGCTTCTTGGGGGCTTTCATGCCGGCGACAGTACGCTCTTTGATAACCTCCCGCTCGCATTCCGCGACGGCGCCCAGGACGTGATGCAAGAGCCGCCCCGAGGCCGTGGACGTGTCCAACCCTTCGGTCAGGGATCGCAAGAAGACGCCCCGCTCGCGCAGCACGGTGGCAACCTTCTATGAGATGGCCCGCCCGACCGGAGCGCGGCCAGGGTTTTGGCGAGCACAGGGCGCGCAGTGTTGGCGCCCGACGCCCTCGGACGCGTTTTCGGTCGCTGGGATAACCTAACTCCTAACCCCTCGCCGAATCCCCCAACGGTGCGTCCCGCGCGAACGCTCTTGCTTTAGGCAAGATACCAAGGCACGCAGAGGACGATGATGTCGGCATCGAAATGGCGGCCCTCCGTTTACGAGGGTTCGTCGGACATCTGCCTCGACGCGATGTTTGCAACAGGACCAACCATCAACCGGCTTGGCCGCAAGTAGTGGCGGTCAGGGCGGCGCTACCGAATCGCGAACGACGATGACGTGTAGACGGCGCGGTCCGTGCGCGCCCCGCACGATCGTGAGCTCGATGTCCGCAGTGCGCGACGGCCCGGTCACGAAGTTCACGGTGCGCGGCATGAACGGGCCGCCCGGGTGCGCCGCACGCAATTTCGCAAACGCGTCCTCGGACGTGCCGAACACATCGGATGCCGCTAGGATGACGACGTGCGTGTCCGGCATGAAGTTGAGCGTCGCCGGCCGTTCAGCGCTCGAAACGAGGACGAGCGTGCCCGTCTCGGCCACAGCGGCGAAGCACGGCGTCACGCCGACGAGGTCGGCGGGCTCGGCGCGACCGAGCGCGATCTGCAGCCCCGGCTCGACGTTCCAGGGGATTCGGTCGAGCGCCGCATCGGGCGACATGCGCAGGTGCTCGGGGAGACCGTGTTCGCGCAGATAGGCGAGCAGGGCGGCTGGAACGTCGTCGTACGAAGCAGCGTGCGCGAAGGTCGTCCCGACTTCTTGTGCCATCTGCTCGAAGAGCGCGAGGCGTTCGGCTTCAGGCACGCGCGAACGCGCCGGGATGAGGTTCGGCGCGTGCGCAGCGATCCGTGATTCGAGTTGCCTGACCGTCCCGGCGGACAGCGGACCGCGGCCCAAACCCGCCCGGATGCGAGCAAAGATATCCTCGCCGGCACTCACGATTCGCGTTTCCGTGCGGCGCGCCATTGTTGGGCGAACGTGCGGCCCTCGGGCGCGGGTAGGTCGCGGAACGCGGTCCAGCCCTCGGCGAGCGGTAAGCGCCGCAAGCGGCCTTTTCGGCCGGCGAGCTTCGCTAAAACAGCCACCGCGATACCGGCCGCGCGGCGATAAAGCGCCGGACGCTTCGCGAACCAGGCCCACACGGTGATGCCGGCACGCTGCGAGAGCGGCGTCACTTCGCGCTCAAACGCTTGCTCGCGCCAATAGCGCATGATGTTCGGCAGCGGGATCCGCATCGGGCAGACATCCTCGCACTTCCCACAGAACGACGACGCGCCGGGCAGATCCGCCGCTTCTTCCAAACCGATGAACAGCGGGTCGATGGCGGCGCCGATCGGACCCGGATACACCCAACCGTAGGCATGACCGCCGACCGACCGGTACACCGGGCAGTCGTTCAAACACGCACCGCAGCGGATGCAACGCAGCGCATCCTGCAGCTCGGTTCCAAGCATCCCCGAACGCCCGTTGTCGAGCAACACTACGTGAAACTCGTCCGGCCCGTCGAGGTCGCCCGGCCGTTTCGGCCCGGTCGAAAAGGTTGTGTACACCGTCGACTCTTGGCCTGTGGCTGAGCGCGCCAGCAGTCGCAATAGCGTACACGCGTCTTCGAGCGTCGGCAGCACTTTTTCGATCGACGAAATCACGATGTGCATCTTGGGCAGCATCTGGGTGAGGTCGCCGTTGCCTTCGTTGGTCGCAATAATCGTCGTGCCGGTCTCGGCGATCAAGAAGTTCGCGCCGGTGATGCCAACATCGGCATCGATGTATTTCTGCCGCATGATCTCGCGCGCTTCGCCCACGAGCGCCTGCGCCTCGGTCAGGCGCTCCGTCTTCCCGTATTGCGCGTGGTGCTTGAGAAAGAGATCGGCGATCTGCTCTTTGTTGAGATGGACGGCTGGAACGATGATGTGGCTGGGCGGCTGATCGGCGAGCTGGATGACGTATTCGCCCAGATCGGTCTCGATCGGCGCAATGCCGTTCTGTTCCAAAAACGGATTGAGCGCGATCTCTTCGGCGACCATCGACTTGCCTTTGGTCGCTGTTTTGGCGTCGGCTTTGCGGCACAGCGAAAGGATCGTCTCGCGCGCTTCGCGCGCCGTCGCGCACCAATGAACCTGACCGCCCTGCGCGAGTACCTCGCGCTCGAAGCGTTCGAGGTAGAAATCCAGATGGGCGAGCGTGTGGTTCTTGATCTCGACCGCGCAATCGCGCAGTTCGTCGAATTCCGGCAAACGCGCGACCGCTGCGACACGGGCGGCGCTGAAGCCGCCTGTCTCCATGCGCTCGAGCGCGCCGCGCAACGTTGCGTTCCCCATGGCCGCATGGGCGTTTGCTTTGAAGGCGTGGCTAGTGATCTTCATGACGCGTTCGCGCTCACGGTCTCGCGTCGCCGATTGCTGGGCTTTCGGTCATACCGGCCAGGACTTCGGCGACGTGCCGAACCGCCACGGGCGAACCGTCGCGCTTGAGCTTCCCGGCGATGTTGAGCAGACAACCCATGTCGCTGGAGAGCAGGGTGCCGGCACCCGTCGCAACGACGCATGCCGCTTTCTTGCGCACGATGTCGCCCGAGATCTCTGAGTACTTCACGCAAAAGGTTCCACCGAAGCCGCAACAGACGTCGGCGTGCGGCAGCTCCGTTCGGTGCAATCCGGCAACCGAGTCGAGCAGCTTGCGCGGCTGCGTTTGCACGTTGAGTTCGCGCAGCGCCGAACAGCTGTCGTGATAGGTGACCTCGCCGTCGAAGCGCGCATCGACGTGCTCGACGCCGAGCACGTCGGTGAGAAACGATACCAGCTCGTACGTCCGACGCGCCAGATCCGAAGCCGCCTCGCGCAGCCCCGGGTCGCCGGCGAACAGTGCTGGATAGTGGAGCTTGAGCATTCCGCCGCATGAGCCGGATGGTACCACCACGTACTCGAATTCACGGAAGGCTGCGATGACGGATCTGGCGATGGCCGAAGCGTCGCGGCGGTCGCCGGAGTTGTAGGCGGGTTGGCCGCAGCAGGTCTGAGCCTCCGGAACCGTTACCTGGCACCCGGCATCCTCGAGCAGCTTGACGGCCGCAAAGCCGACGCTTGGGCGGAACACATCGACCAAACAGGTCACGAACAGGCCGACCTGCGGACGCGCCGTTTTCCTCAATTTCGACTCCACTTAGCGCGGGATGATCCAGGGGATCACGAACTGCTCGATGGCCACGAGCACGCCCAGCGCGAACGTGAGCAAGATGCTGTGCTTGAAAGTGCGCGCGAAGACGACACCTTCCTGTCCCTTCAAGTCGGTCACGCTCACGCCGGTCGCGATGTTTTGCGGCGAGATCATCTTGCCCATCACGCCACCCGACGAATTGGTCGCGGCGAACAGCACCGGGTTGAGATTGAGTTGATTCGCGGCAGCTACTTGCAGGTTGCCGAACAGTGCGTTACCCGAGGTATCGCTGCCGGATAAGAAGACCGCAACCCAGCCCAAAAACGGAGACAGGAGGACGAACCAAAGCCCGACCGAGGCCACGCCCAGTCCGAGTGTGTACGTGAGCCCGGAGTAGTTCATGAGGTACGCGAGCCCGATGATCAGCATGACGGTGAGAACGGCGATTCGGATTTGTCGCCACGTCGCCGCCGCGCTGCGGGTGAAATCGGCCGGGGACATGCGCACGATCGCAGCGATGATGAGTGCCGCGACGAAGATGGCGGTGCCGGTTCCGAGCGGCTGAAAATCCCAGACCGCCTTGTACGGCGCGTTCTTGTAGAGCGTAATGGAGACGGCCTCGTTCAGCCCCGGCCAGGCGATCTTCGTATCGCCGATTTTGAAGATTTCCAGCGCCGTCCAGACGATCACCGTTGCCGACACGATGATCCACGGAGACCAGGCTTGCCAGGCGGTGAGAATTGCCGATCGGCGCAACGGCGGCGCGACGTTGTTCACCGCAAACTCAGGATCGGAAGCGGGCTTCCAGACCTGCAGGAACAGCAGGGTCGCGATCAGCGAGCCCATCGACGAGAGCACGTCGGTCAAGCTGTAATTGATGTAGTTCGAACTGACGAACTGCATCGTGGCGAAACTGCCGCCGGCTACGAGCAGCACTGGCCACAGCGCGCGCAGCGAGCGCAGTCCGCCGTACACCCACATCACATAAAAGGGCAGCAGCAGGGCGAAAATGGGCAGCTGCCGGCCCACCATCGAGCCGAGCGTCCCGGGAGCGAGATGCGTCACCGCGCCTAGGACCGTAATCGGCACGCCGAGCGCACCGAAGGCAACCGGTGCGGTATTGAAGATCAACGTGAAGACAAGCGCCTCGAGGGCCGGGAAGCCGACGAGAATGAGCAGGGAACTCGTGATCGCAACTGGCGTCCCGAAGCCCGCGATGCCTTCGAGCAAAG
>JBEKHC010000153.1:0-7805 GCA_050012475.1 Candidatus Velthaea sp. | reverse complement strand
TTGTCGGGTAGCTCAGCCATCGCTGGCTTTCGCCCCCACAGATCCCGGCGTGCGGAGTTACCGCACCGGGCTCTTCCGAAACGTAACCTGCAGTCATACTTTGACGCTGTGCCAGGCTTGATGGATCGTCGGCTTTGGCAGAGGGAAGATTTCCAGCAGGCGGTGGAACCTTTGCCAGGTCATGTCCGCCTTCTGGCTCTGTCGGCCTAACGCCTGAAACCACGCGCGCTTAACGCCTTCATAGAATGCGTATAGCGATCGGGAATTGAAAATAACGCCGTAGTACTGGTAGTGCCCGCGCAGCACCTGACAGAGCCAGGCATGCTGCTGAGGACGCGACGCGTGCCAGCGGCGTCTCATCTCTTCCCGAAGCGCCTTAAGTTTGCGCGTCAGACGTATTGCTTGTGTCTTCCGTTTGACCATGAACTTTCCGCTCCTCGTCGCACTGCAATAGTGCGTGAAGCCCAAAAAGTCGAAGGTTTCTGGACGCCGCTTTCCGGCAGCCGTGCGTCGTTGCGCTGCAAAGCGCCCGAACTCGACCAGCCGTGTCTTACCCTCATGAAGCGATAGCCCGAACTTGGCAAATCGCACCTTGAGCGCTGCAAGTAGCCTTTCCGCTTCGTCTTTGCGCTCGAACCCTAACACGAGATCGTCGGCGTATCTGCAGACAATGATTTGACCGCGAGTACGACGGCGCAAGTGTTGAATCCAAAGATCAAAGATGTAGTGAAGAAAGCAGTTTGCGAGGAGCGGGCTGATACCCGACCCTTGCGGAGTCCCTGTTTCCGTCGCGAACCATATTCCGCTCTCCAGGACGCCGGCTTTGAGCCACCGCTCAATGAGTCGGAGAACTCGCCGATCACCGACCCGGTGTGCCATCATCCGCATCAGCCATTCGTGGTCTACAGAATCGAAAAACTGGCGAATGTCCACATCGAGCACCCAGCTCACGCGCTGCGTCATCAGTGCTCGTTCCAGCGACGACAGCGCGCGTTGCGGGCTGCGTCCGGGACGAAAACCGTAGCTGAAGCCAAGGAAGTCGGCCTCGTAGATCGCGTTGAGCACCTCGGCAACCGCACTTTGAAGAATTTTGTCCTCCAAGGCGGGGATGCCGAGCGGGCGCTGGCCGCCGTCCGGTTTTGGAATGTTTACTCGCAGAACCGGTTTTGGCCAATAATGCCCTGCATGCACTTTCTCGTGCAGCCGCTGAAGGTTTGCCTCCAGATTCTGCTCGTAGCACGCGATTGTTACGTGGTCGATTCCCGGACTTGCTCCGCGCCGCTGCCGCCGGTATGCCCGTGCGAGCGCTGCGACATCGACGTGATGAAGCAAGGACGTGAACCGAGTCTGGCCAGACCGTCTGGCCGCTGCATTCACACGCACGAGGTGAGGCTGTAAGGGTTGCCAGCCTTGAATCTGGCCCTTCGCCGAACTCGGCGTGATCCGTTCCGGCCGACCCCTTCCCTCCATCATGTCGTTGCCTTCCATGATCTCAACGGTAGTATGGATCGGTCCGAATTCCAGCAGCGCGTAGGCATCCGACTTCGGTCTTCCCTCGTCGCACGCTCCCGCCGATGACCTACCGGCGAACGCTGCTGGACCTCCTGGGTTCCGATGATAGCTCTATGAACGTGACCTGCTCTAAGCCCCCGGTAGAGCGCGAACCTCTTGCGTGACGAGGATTCGCGTGCTGCCTTCACTGATGCGAGTTCCAGCTCGGCCTCTACGATATGCCAATTTCGGGATTCAATCACAGACCCCATCCACTCGTTGTCTACGCTTCGAACCCCGCGTTACCGCGACGCTCGCAAGACTCACTTCCAACCTGCCTGCTCGGCTTTGATCGGTTTGGACTCTCACCAACAGTTATCATCAGCTTCTCCCAGCGCACCCCGCATTTGGCGCACTCGGGGGCGGCGCGTTGCTCGTTTGTGTTTGTGCTGCCGTTTGGTTGTACCACACCGTGATGCTCGCGCTGGCATTTCCAGACACGCCCGAACCATCGGAAGATGACAAACTGTAGCAGCCCGGCTGGATGATGGCATTTCCGCCCTGCGCATTGTAGGTAGATCCGCTTGGACCCGTCAGGAGGGCATCCGTAATCGTTGCGTGGCTGCCGATCGAGCCATCTGAGAATGTATGCGGACTGATCGTTATTTGGCCATCCGGCGTGCAGAAACTTGCAGTCGTTATGCTGTCATTGTTCATGAAAGCCGTCGCGCTCAGACGTGATTGCGCATCCGCGATGCGCGGGAGCGACACACTCAGCGAGGCGACGAAGAACGACACACCCACACCCACTGCTGTCACGAATCGTCGCTTAGAGCGACCGGGCCACCGTCGCGGCGTACGCATCGATCGCAGCTTGGTCAGACCGGGCTCCGCAGCTCTGAGCGCCTCACCGAGCGTACGTAGGTTTCCGGCGCTTCACTGGGCTTCGAAGCAGCGCGGCCCGAGACGCCGCTCAACCTCAGACGTTGGATGTCGTGCAAACACGGGCACAAGGGCTCGGATGAGTACCGCAGGAGGTCTCGAGATGAACGAAGGCGCGCTCGGCGGCCAATTCACGTTTCCAAACACGTCGCTGACGGTCCACCGGATCGGATACGGCGCGATGCAACTCGCGGGACCGGGCGTTTGGGGGCCGCCCAAAGATCCGGACGAAGCCGTCGCCGTGCTCCGCGAGGCGATCGCCGCCGGCGTCAACCATATCGACACCGCCGACTTCTACGGCCCGCATGCGACGAACCAGCTCATCCGACAAGCATTATCTCCGTATCCGGCGGGGCTGGTGATCGTTACCAAACTCGGCGCTCGCCGGCCGCCCGACAAATCGTGGCAGCCGGCCACCTCTGGGGCGGAGCTGACCGAAGGCGTGCGCGAAAATCTCCGCAATCTCGGGCTGGATGTGCTCGATATCGTCAACTATCGGGCGATGGGATCAGTCCACGGGCCCAAAGAGGGATCCATCGCAGAGCCGGTCACCGCCTTAGCCGATCTTCAGCGCGCGGGTCTGATCCGCCACATCGGTCTGAGCAACGTCACGACCACTCAGGTGGCGGAGGCGCAAGCGATTACCGATATCGTGTGCGTGCAGAACAATTATAATCTCGCGCAGCGCGAAGACGATAACCTCATCGATGCTTTAGCCCGCCAAGGCATCGCGTTCGTTCCGTTCTTTCCGCTCGGAGGCTTTTCACCGCTGCAGTCCTCGACGTTGGCGTCCGTGGCAAGCCGGCTTGGAGCGACGCCGATGCAAGTCGCACTGGCGTGGCTGCTGCACCGATCGCCCAACATTCTGCTGATTCCCGGTACCTCGTCAGTCGCCCACCTCCGAGAGAACATCGCCGCCGGCGCATTGACGCTTTCGCCGCAGATCTGCGCGGAGTTGGACGGCATCGCAGCCGCAGCCGCACCGCTCACAACCTAAGCGACAGGGTTTGACCGAGGCCCGGCGCACGCGTCTTGAACCGACCTCCGCCTTCTTCCCAGTCCTGACAGCAAAGTTAGCAACGGTTAGGTTCGCAGCCATGACGGCCGCAAACGCCCTGCCGTTCTACGCTGCTCAAGGCGAGGCTCGCTCGAAAGTACGAACCTCGAGGCGTCCGGCCCAAAGCTACTCGTTAAGCGCGGGCGAGCCGGAACGTCCATTCGTGTTATCGCGCGCGAAGCCGGCTACGCCAACAGAACACGACCTGACGACATGCTTTTCACGCATTGCTCTAATTCGAACGAGTGCTGAGCTGCGCGCAGCACTCGTCGGCGCCAGCTTAATTGATCAAGCGTATTTGGGCATCACTTAGTGCCCGAACGAATTCCGGCAGTGTCGTGAAGTGGAGCGGATCGAGGGCTTTCTGGTCGTTGCCTTTCCCGGCGCCGATGGTCCAGAGGAGAAAGTCGCGAAGGGCGGCGGCAGTCTGAGGATTCGGCTGTTTGGCGGCGACGATCGCGTATTCATAATTTACCAGCGGATAGGAGTCGGCGCCGGGAGCAAAGACGAGGCTCAGGCGTTCGTCGTGCGGCGTGCGCGCGTCCAATTCGGCCGCGGCATCGCGAACCGTCTGCGGGGTCGGAGCCACAAAGTTGCCCGCTTGGTTTTTGAGCATCGCCGTTCCGAGATGTGCCGCCGCCACTTCCCGAAAGAAGCTGCCGCCGACATAGCCGATCGAATACGGTGCGGCGCCCACTGCTTTCACCATGCCGATATTGCCGGCCGCGCCCTGGGCTCCGGGAACCGACGGCCAGGAAATGTCCGTCCCGTAGCTTGGTCCGAACTCCCACGAGTCCGTCGAGAACGTCAGATATTGGCTAAAGATGAACGAGTCGCCGGAACTGTCGCTGCGATGAACCGGGACGATCGCCGCATGCGGGAGTTGCACTCCGGCGTTCATTGCGACGATTGCTGCATCGTCCCAATTGCGAACCTTGCCGGTGTAAATGCCCGCGAGGGTGGGTCCGTCCAGCCGCAAGCCGGCGGCGTTGAGTCCAGGAAGATTGTACGTCACGAACTGGGCCGATATCACGAGCGGGATGTTGAGCATCCCGGGGTTCGCGCTCATCTGCTCGTCGGTCATGTATGCGTCCGAAGCGCCGAATTGCACGCGCCCCGCAATCGCCTGTTCGATGCCGGCACCCGAATTGGTGGCAGCAACCGGGATACGGACATTGGGCACCGCTTTGCGGTACTCCATCGTCCACTGCTCGAGCAAGGGATACATGAGGGTCGAGCCGGTCTCGGCAAGGCTTACTGCGTCCGCGGAACGTGCGGCGGACGATAGCATCGTTAGGACGGCCAGCATGAACGCAGCCGTGCCGAGCCTGGTCGCGCGTTTCACGAGGGCGCCGGAACGGCCGTGACGGCACGCTCGTCGGGCAGCAATGTTTCGCCGATCGTGTCGAGGTTCACGCCGTTTGTTTCGATGCGGTACCACCAAGTGACAGCGGCACCCAATATCGATGTGCCGACGAGGATGAGCAGCAGTGTTTGCTGGCCGATCGCCTTGAGCAAGATCGGGAACAAGAATGCGGTCAGCACGGCGCCGATCTTCGCAAAGGCCGCCGCAAAACCGGCACCCGAGCCGCGGATCGCCGTCGGGAAAACTTCACCCGCCAAAAGATACGTTTGGGCGTTCGGTCCGAGGTCGGTCATGAAATTGAAGAGCATGACGCCTGCGAAGATCAGGAAGATCTTCAAAGATCCGGCTGCGTACGCCGCACACGATGCGACGAGCAGGCCGACGGCGCAGCCGACGAAGCCGAACACCTGAAGTTTGATGCGGCCCAGACGATCCGCCAGGAGCACAGCGAAGGTGATGCCGACCAGCAACATCGAGGTGATGAGCGCACTGCCCTTGGCAGCGATGATGTCCTTGGTGATGATGTCGGCCGTGCTGCGGAAGTGGTCGGGGCCGCCGAATGCAGCCGCAAGTATCGTCGGTGTGAAAATCCCGATGCCGTAGGTGCTGAGGTCTTGCAGAAACCACGGAACGGAGGCCAAAATCGTCGCTCGCCGATTCCGCACGTTGAAGAGCGCTGCGAAGTTCGCCTTTTCCGATTCGACATTGCGTCCGGCGGCGGCGCGTACCAGCGCGATGTCTTTTGGATACTGCGGACGGCGTTTGAGGAGCCGTACCGCCGCGGCTTCGGCACGCTGGTGATGGCCGCGCGCGAACAGCCACGGGGCGCTCTCGGTGATGAAGAATCGCCAGACCGTTACGATGATCGCCGGGATCAAAGCCGTCGCGAACATCCAGTGCCATGCATCCAACGCGGGATCGCGCTGCAGGACGAGATACCCGACTCCGGTCCCGACGAGCGCGCCCACCGCTTGAAACGCAAAGGCGCCGAGAACCAGCTGTCCGCGGCGTGCGCTCGGGGTGCTCTCGGAGATGATCATATGCGCCGTCGGGTAGTCGCAGCCGAGGGCTACTCCAATCGCGAATAAGCAAAGGACCAGCGGCCAAAAGCCCGTTACCACGGTGATGATCGCGAGGAACACCGTGAAGATGACCATCTCGACGACGAACATCAGCTTGCGTCCGAACGCGTCCGAAAGGCCGCCGAGGCCCACAGCCCCGATCAGGATGCCGGCGAGGGTAGCGGCGCTGACGATGCCGTCTTGACCCGCGGTGATGTGGAATTGTCGCGCGATGAGCGGCAGCGCGATGCCCGTCATAAAGACGACGAGCCCCTCGAAGAACTTTCCAGCCGCCGCCAGCGACCAGATGAGCGACTGCATTTTCGTCATCGGTGCGGAACCCGTTGGCGTACCGTCCGGCCACATCGGCGTCATGTCGATGTAATCTTGAACGGTGCGTGCGCCCGGCGGAGCAGCAGTGGTGCGGCTTTCGGTATCGCTCATCAAATGTTACCTTTTTCCATGGAAGCGAGAGGATCGAATCGTTCATCGTGCCGCATTCGCGACGAGGCCGATGCGCTGTCGCTTACCATCATTTGCATCAGCCGGAAAGGATCGCCGCCGGGACGCATTCCTCAACGAGCAGACGGTGATGGTCGGCGACAAACTCGCCGAGATCACGCGAGTTCGCCGAAACCTTGTCGTGAACGGAATTGCTAGACAGACGACTGCGCGGCAACGGCCACCTCGAACGATTCGTTGAGTTTCTCGGCAAATGGTACCGCCGCTTTGGGGAACGCACGATGGGCCCGCGGCGCGTCAGGTCCGCCGGGTAAAGCGGCCTATTGGAGTTGTAGCGGAAAAATCTTAAATTTACATTAATGGAATACGCCTCGGCGCCGGCGCGTTGCGTGCCCGCAAAATGCGGGATCGCCGCTTCGGGCAGCCGGCCGCCGCGCGAACGACGATGAAACAGCCGCCGAGATTGATCCGCAGCGCTTCACGCGGAAATACGCGACGAGCGCGACAACGGCTTCCGGCAACGAGACGGCGGCGAACCGCAACGTCGACGCGGAGGCTGTCTGCGCGGTCTGCGGATCGCCCATAACGATCGCAAACATGAAAAGCGCGGAGGCAATACGATGCCACCTGCCCGGGAACGTGGGGGGCTTGCGATCGAACGTTGTCACGCTACTAGCCGCCGGCAATGCCAATGACCGCGAAGACGATGGCACCCGTCGGCGCTATGGCGATCGTCGTTACTCGCTCGCGTATTCGTCGTGACGGCGAAACCAAGGCTCGGCCGCGAAGTCCTCGTTGCGCCCGAATGGCGCGCGATCGAGCCACTGGTACATCCCCCAGAGACCGTCGACGCCGCGCGCGTAGGCGGAATACGTATGATACACGACTCCGTCCTCGAGCACGAACGCGCTCACGCCCGGCGCTTCCCGCCCGTACGTCGCACGGTTGGTTCCGGCGCTCGCGGCGAACGTCGCGCTCCAGGGACTCTCGGGTTCGGGCTTCGGCTCCGGCTGCGGCGCCGTGTCCTCTTTGACGAAGTTGTATTCGACGTCACCGGATTGCTCTTGCGCTTCGGTGAACGAGACGGCGAAGTCGAAGTTGAAGTCGGTGCCGGACGACGACGCCCATGGAAAGCTCCAGCCCATCCGCTGCTTATACGCTTGCAGCTTCGCAAGCGGAGCACGCGAGACCGCGCAGAGCAGAACGTCGTGATTCGCAAGGTGGACTTGGATGCCGTTGAAGCCGTCGGCGATCGACGAACAGGACGGGCATCCTGCCTTATAGTCGGGTCCGAACATGAAATGGTAGACCAGGAGCTGGGAGCGTCCTTTGAAGAGACCGGCAAGCGATGCAGCGCCGTCATCGGTCTCGAAGCGGTACTCCTTGTCGATGCGAACCCACGGCAGCTCTTGCCGGCGACGCGCCA
>JBEKHC010000152.1:0-7587 GCA_050012475.1 Candidatus Velthaea sp. | reverse complement strand
TGCGTCGCGGTGCTGACGGAAATGAGATTCGGCGCTCAGGTCTCCGGTACGGTTTCGGAAATCGACGCCGATTATAATTCCCACGTTAGGAAGGGTCAGGTGATCGCCCGGCTCGACCCCGCCACACTAAGAAGCTGCGCTCGATCAAGCGAACGCGGCGCTGGTGCAAGCGCGGGCGCAAGGTCGAGCCGCTGCGGCAACTGCAAGCGGAGCTCGGTCCGGCGTCGGGAGTGCCGGCGCAACGCAGCGCGGCGCGCAGGCGACGGCGGAAGCCGCACGGTCGACGGCACGCGCCAGCGATGTGGCGATAAGAACGGCGCGGGTAAACGTCGTGAAAGCCGAGAACGCGTTTCGGCTCACCAAACTGACTGACGGTCGCGCGCGACCCACGGAGATCGAGCTGCGATCTTAGCAACGACCGTTCAATGAATCGCCACGTTCGGGTGACTGCGGGCTAGACTTTGATCCATTCGAGATCGCCATTCCTAGATTGCAGCACCCACCTTTCCGAGGAACCTCAATAGGCACGGAGCCCCAGACGGGGCTCGCTAACAGTCCGGATGGAAGCAGGGCGAACGGTGTGGCGAGATGTTGAAGACGGGAAATTGGACGGCAGCGCCTCCGGGGGCTTGACAAGCACCGGCCTTCTCATGGAACTCTAAGAACGGCCCGAGTCTGGCACCGGCGCAGGGCGACGGGCTCTTCAGCCGCGAAGCGTATTTCTGCTGGCACGTCGTGCGATGAAATACGGCGAGGGCAGCTTGACTATTTCGGTGCGGGTGATGCCGCCGGTAGGGCGCTCTTCGCCGGCGTCGCTTCGTCCAGCGTCTTCGCGCCCAGCGCCGATGCGTCGATGTTATACGTCGCGAACACCGTCCCGCTGGTGCGGTTGAGTTCGACGACGGCGTTGTTGAGATCGGTTTGCGCCTGCAACTCGCGGCCACGATTATTCGCCACATCGAGCTGACGCTGCAACACCAGAAACGTGGTCGAACTGCCGACGACGAACCGCCGCTGTTCAGCCAGCAAGACGCGCTCGGATGCCGCACGTGCGCGGCTCGCCGCGACCAAGCGATATTGCGTTTCACGAAATTGCTGGATCGCGTTGACGGCTTCCGCGCGAATCCGCTCCAAAAGCGCGATCTCTTGAATTCCGATTTGCTTGGCCTGCTCGCGTGAAATTTGATAGTTGGCCTTGGCCGTGCGATTACCCAGCGGATACGTGAACGTCACGCCGATAGTGTACGTTGGAAACCGGTTTTCGAGCGTGTTTTTCCACGACTGACCGAAGCCCCCGACTTGATTGGACGGATTCGCGGCGAAACTGGTCGACAGAGGTGGAAGCGGATTCCCAGCCAGCGCGAGCAGCGAATTGATCGCGGCCGTCTCTTTACCGAGCAATGCGAAGATCGGGTTGTTCGCGGGGTTGGTTGAGAAGCCCGCAAAACCATTTGAGGCGTAGCCGAGATTCAGATCGATCTGCGGCTTAAGCTGCTCCTGAGCATATGCGAGGTTCGTCGCCGCTGCGTCGCGCTGCGCGCGCAGTTGCGCGACTTCGGGCCGGTTCTTGAGGGCCGAAACGATCAGATCATCGAGCTGCGGCTCGGCGGGAAGATTGATGACGGGCGAGGTGGGGACCAGGTTCGCAACCCATACCGGATCCGACGGATTCGCCAAGATCAACTCTTTGATCTGGGTCTGAAGGCGCTGCACGTTCGCGAGAGCCGAGAAAACATTGTCCTGGAAGACACTGACCTGCGTTTGCGATTCAACGATATCGACCGGCGCGACGGCGCCGCGGGCAGCGAGCCGCCCGTTTGACTCGGCCTGGGCTTGCGCCTGGCGCAAGCCTTCTTCTTGAATTCCGACGTTGCGCCAGGCCGCGACTAAATTCCAATACGTGTCTGCGACATTCGCGATCGTTTGCGAAACGGTCGTGAGCGCTTGCGCGCGGTTCGTCTGCGCGTTCGCCAAGGCGAGCTGCAATTGGCGCCGAGTATCGTTGATGCCCGTGCCGCGAGCGAGCGGCTGCGTGAAATTAAACTTGAGCGCCGTTTGGTAGAATGGATTATAACTGTTGACCGTCGAGTTTGAGTTAACGTAGTCCTGTTCGGCGCTAACGCTATAGCGCTGCCCGTTGCGCAGCTCGCCCGCAAACCCCGCCGTCGCACCGACTGTGTCCTGCACGACGGGTCCGCCGTTTGGTCCCGCCGAGAACGAACTTACCGCCGCGGTCGAGCTGTGCTGGTACTGCGGCGCCAATTGAAATTTCACATCGTACGCACCGCGGGCCGCAATAATCTGATAATTAGCGATGCGTTGGTTCGACTGGGCGATAGCCAGATCGGTATTTCGACCCAGCGCCATGCCGATCGCATCGTCGAGCAAGATGCCGACGAACGGCTCCGCGCTCACACCAACAAGCGCCCCCGTAGGAAGCGCACCGTTCACCGGCGCCGCATAACCTGGCGCGACCGTAGGAACCGCAGGTAGCACCGGGGGCACGGGTGGGGGCGGCAGTCCCGCCGCGGACGTTGCCTGCGGTTGGGGCGTCGCTTGCGTTTGCGGTTGTTTTGCTTTGACCGATTGGGCCATCGCCGCGACGGCGACGGTTGAACTCAGCGCGAGGCAAAGTAGTTGGGAATACACGCGGTGCTCCTTGGATGACGCACGTCCGAAGTGGGAGATGCGGGCGCTATCGAGAACGAGGCGCCCGCGATCGAGTGCTAGTGCGACTTGATATCGACGTAGGTTTCGACCGACATACCGACGCGCAATGGTTTGTCCGCCGGCGGATCGACGACGATGACGCGGATCGGTAAGCGTTGCGTCACCTTCACGAAGTTTCCGGTGGCGTTCTGTGCCGGTACGAGACTAAAGGTATTCTGCGAGGCGGGCGCGATCGCTTCGACTTTGCCGTGGAAGGTCGTGCCCTTGTACGCATCGACCGTGACGTCTACGTCTTGACCCACCCGGATCTTACCCAGCTGAGTTTCCTTGTAGTTCGCGGTAATGTACGTATGGTACCGCGGCACGATGTCCAGCATCGATTGCCCCGGCGAAACAGTGGCGCCGATCTCGACGTTTTTGGCTCCCACGTACCCGTCGATCGGCGAGCGGATCACGGTGTAGCCGAGCTGATCGTGAGCGCTGCGGACTTGGGCGTCTAGTGACCTCACCTGCGCTTGCGCCGCGGCATACTGCGCCTCTTGTGCGCCGATCTTATATGGTGTGCTCGACTCGACCAGCTTGCCCTCAGCGGTTGTGAGCTGCCCGCGCTGCGAGCCGATGCCGGCTTGGGCGGCATTGGCCGTCGCGATTGCCGCCGTGAACCGGGCCTGCGCTTGCGCGACGGCCGTCTGCGCGGCAGTGACGTTGTCGACCGCCGAGCGGTACTGCGCCTGGGCCTGCGCCTGCGCGGCGCGGTCTGCGTCCAGCGTCTGTTGGGCGAGGTCGCCAGTGCGCACCAGTGCAGTCGTTCGACTCAAGTCCGCATTTCCACGCGCCAGCGCTTCTCGCGCGCTGGGGACGCTCGATTGGGCTACCCGCAGTTGCGCTTGCGCCTGATCGACAGCCGCTTTCGCCGCGTTGACCTGCTCGGCGGCGGATGAAGCCGATGCCGAGGCGTTCAGTATGCCCGCCTGAGCCGACGCGATTGCACCGTTGTTTTGCTGGTTCTCGGCCGCTTGTGTCGCGGTCGTCAGCGCGACGTTCGTCTGCGCGGCGTGAGCCTGTGCCAATTGCGCTTGGCGATTCGCAACCGCGACCGCCAATCGCGTCCGCTCGTCAACATCGTCGAGCCGGACCATTATCTGCCCCTTGGACACGGGCTGGTTCGTATCGACGAGCACGCTGTCGACGCGCTCGGCAATCTTACTGGTGACGGCAACGGTGTCGGCATCGACGCGCGCGTCATCGGTCGACTCGTGCGCCGTTGCATAGATGAGATACTTGATCCCGTAGATCAGGCCGGCAATGACCAAAATGCCTATAACGACAAAAAGCCACACCGGGCGACGCTTGCGTGCAGGCATCGACGGTTCGCTGCCGAGGGCAGGTCCCGAAGATGCACCGCGTCCATCAGCCGGCTGGGGTGTGGGCGGTGCTTCAGTACGGGATTCCACTATTTCGCTCCGTTCAGAAAAATATCGACCATATAATCAAGGTCGCCCTGCTTGATAGCGTACGAGTCCCAAACCTTGCGCGGAGACGGATCGCTGGGTTCTTTCGACATGCGCATCCAAAGCACGTCCATGGAGGGTCCGACCTCCTTTACCGCAGACCCGGCGCGTTCGCGGATGACCGAATGCCGTCCATCGGCTCCCACGACCAAATCGGCGCGGGTCGCCAGGGCACCGCTTTTCGTTTGCACCCGCACGCCGGTGACGCGCTCGTCCGCTTCGATGAGGTCTGTTCCAGACGTCTCCATCAAGACCCGGAAGGTTGGGTAACGCTTCCCGCGCTCAGCTAAGAAATTGAGGAAGTCCCATTGCGGCGTGTACGCGAGGAACTTGCAGCGTGTTGGAAGACGGGTGAAGTCGGCAAGCGGAATCGTTTGGCCGAACATAGCGGTAGCGACCTGCAGCTCGTCGTGACGGAGTGCGAGGAACGCCTCGAGCCATCCGAGTTCGTCCATCATCTGTAGGGTGGAAGTATGGATCGTGTCGCCTCGAAAGTCGCGGAAGAAATCCGCGTATTTCTCTAGCACGACGACCTCGATGCCGGACCGCGCAAGCAGTACGCCGAGCATCATGCCCGCCGGCCCCCGCCGACGATGCAGACTGTGGTCGTTACCTCTTCGGATTGCGTCATTTCATCACCTCAGCAAGTTGAACTGGTTGTCGCTGCAGGCTTGTGAGCGGAGCGGCTACTCTGCGATGACATTGGTTTGCCGCGAGGGCTTCTTGAGCACGAGGACGAGTGGCGTCAGCAACAGTGTCACGAGTGCGGAAGCGCGGTTGGCATCCGCGTATGCGAGCACCGTCGCTTGAGTCCCGACGATTCCGCGAAGGGTCGCGAGGGCCGATTTGGACATCGAACCGCGTGGCGCGATAAAGTCGCGGATGACCGGCCGAGAGAGCTCCACTTCGGCGGCCAGAAGCGTCTGGTGCGTCGCGGTGCTGACGGAAATGAGAGTCAGGAGCACCGCCGTCGCGATGCTCCCGCCGAGCTGACGTGCGAGATTGAACATTGCCGACGCTTTGGGTACTTCGTCCGGAGGCACGCTCCCGAATATGGCGAGCGAGAGCGGAACGAACACTTGCGAAAGCCCAACGCCACCGAGCGCCAGCGAGGGGACGAACGTCCAAAACGACGATACAGGCGTCGTCACTCCGGCGAGCAGCCAATTCGAGGCGCTGATGCACAGGAACCCGAAACCAATCTGAATGCGCGGATCGAGGCGCCCACTTGACGCCAGCCGCGCGCCGAGTTGCGTGAAGAGCATGACCGGTACGGCGCGGACCAGGATCAACTCGCCCGAAAGCGTCGCTGTGAAGCCGAGCGGGCCTTGAGCGTACTGCGGAAGGGTGATCAAGCTCCCGAGCAGCGTGATACCGAGCACCAGGCCCAGCAACGATCCCGCCCAAACCGTTTGATAGCGCAGAATCGTGAGATCGACGACGGGCCGCTTTGCGAAGAACAGCTCCCAGCAGACAAATCCGACGAGCGCGACGGTGGCGGCCATCGAGAGCTGCACGATCACGTCGTTGCCGAACCAATCTTTCTCCTGGCCTTGATCGAGCACGTATTGCAGCGATCCGAGGCCCAGCGCCAGCAGCGCGAGGCCGACGCCGTCAAGCGGCGTCGCGCGCGGTGCTTCGGGATTACGTAAGAACAGCAGGGTTAGCGTCGCGGCGACGATCCCGATCGGCACGTTGACGAAGAAACACCACTGCCACGAGGCGTTGTCGGTGATGAGGCCGCCCATAACCGGCCCAACGGTCGGCCCTACAATCGCGCCAAGAGCAAAGATGCCCTGTGCCATTCCTTGTTGCGAAACCGGATATGTCTCGCGTAGAATCGCTTGCGCCTGCGAGAGCAAACCGCCGCCTCCGGCGCCCTGAACGACGCGCCAGAATACGAGCGTCCACAGGTCGTGCGAGAGGCCGCACATGATCGAGGCGGCCGTAAAGATAGCGATCGATGCGAAAAAATATTGTTTGCGGCCGAAGCGTTGCTGCAGCCAGGGCGAGAGCGGAATCACGACCACGTTCGCGACGATGTAGCCCGTAACGATAAACGCACCTTGGTCTTGTGACGCTCCAACGTTCCCTTGAATGTCCGGAAGAGCGACATTGACAATTGTGCTGTCGATGATTTCGACAACCGCGCCGAGGATGACCGCAACCGTAACAAGCACTCGACGCATGCCGTACTCGACGACGTCGGTGCCCACGGACTCCGAGGGCGCGGGCTCCAAAGCGTAGTCGGCGGGTGGGGCGGCAACGGTGTTCATGGCTCCTCCGGGTTTTACGGAAGGGAAACGTTCCGTTCCATTCACGAGGAATGCCGTGTGGCAGCCCCGTATTCCTGCCAACGCTATGGCGGTTCACCGGCTCAAAAAACCATCGGGGCGTATCCCCGCCGCTGCGCTTGCCGAACACGAGGCGGCGCTGCTTGAGGTCGCGCGTAAGCTGTTCTACGAAAGTGGCTTTACGGGCACAAGTATTGATGCAGTCGCCCGTGCCGCGCGCGTCTCGCCAAAGACGATCTACGCTCGATTTGGGAATAAGGAGGGGCTCTTTGACGCCGCACTCTCCACGCACGTCGATGGAGTGCTGGCGTCGCTGCGCGCGCCGATCGTCGATGCGGGGGATGTACGCGTCGCGCTTTTCAACTTCGCAACGCGACTCTTGAGTGTGTCAAGCTCTCCTGAGGCGTTGGTCCTGCAGCGGCTGCTAATCGCGGAAAGCGCGCGGTTTCCCGAGCTGTGCGTCGCGTTCTTCGAAGCCGGCCCCAAACGAGGTCTTGCGTTGCTTGCGGAGTTGTTCGCGAATGCGACCGCGGCAGGTCACATGCGCGTCCTGGCGCCGGACGCGGCGGCGGAGATGTTTATCGGAGCGCTGCTCGGCACACCGATTCGAGCCGCGTTGATTGTGGGCGCGCGACCTTCGAAAGCAACAAACACGCGCCGCGTAGAGGATGTCGTCGCGCTCTTCATGGCCGCGTACGGTCGGTGACCTCTTCGATACCATCCCTAGCTAGGGCCGAGATACGCCAAATCGCCGGCCGCGCGGGCCGCTACGGGATTCATGAACGCGGTCGGGTGAGGAAGCTCGACGCCCGCGACCTGCCGAGCACAGCCCAGCGATGCGGCGAAGATCGACGAGCACATCAGGGCGGGCGGTACGCAGCGGCGCGCGAGCGAAGGCAAAAGCCGGGATCCGCTAAGACTTCGGAGACCGAATCAACGACCATGCCCAAGCGCTTCGTGCCGATTTCGGTGACCACGATACGGGTGTTCTTTGTGCGTTCAGCGCGCTCCATTCCGAACCGCGTGCGCAAATCGATGATCGGAATGAGACGGCCGCGCAAGTTGATCACACCTTCCATGAACTGCGCAGCCTGCGGAACGTGCGTGACGGT
>JBEKHC010000151.1:0-7487 GCA_050012475.1 Candidatus Velthaea sp. | reverse complement strand
TTCGTCGTCGCGGCCGCGCTCCTGTGCCTCGAGTGGAAGCATCCTGGATCCGTCCTCACCGCCTGCCTGCTCGCGGCAGTGTTTGCGGGATACTCTTGTAGTTGGGCCGCCGCCGTCTGGTCGCCCGCGCGTGCGGACACCGTTGCCCCGAGGCCCGAACCGGACCCAGCGTTTCGCGCTCTCGCAGAGGCATCGCCGGTTGCCCTCTGCGTTATTGACGGCGAGTATCTGCGGTATGTCAACCCTGCTTTTGCCCGGCTGTTCGGCTATGCTTTGCCGATGGAGATCGTCGGCCGCATTCCAATCACTGAGCTCATCGCGACGGATTGCGCGCAGCACAATCCCGGAGAGGATCGACTTCATCGATTCGTCGCGTTTGCGGGCGCGCCGCGAGCCGTTCCTCGGTACGGAGTTGGACGAGCGTCATCGCATCGTCGGGCTGCGTCGCGACGGTACGACCGTCGACATCATAGTGCACGCGAGGCGTTGCGTGCACGAGGGCAGACCGGCGCTGACCGCGGTGCTGCTCGGCGTCACAGACCACGGAAACGAAGCCGCGCTCACGACCAATGCCGCAGACGACGCATTTCAAACGCTGGTCGAACAAACGTTGGTCGGCATCTATATACTCGAGGGCGGGTATTTTCGTTATGTCAATCCCGTCTTCGCGAAGCTGTTCGGCTACGACGTGCCGGCGGACCTCATCGATCGCATCCCGGTCGTCGAGTTGGTTGCTGCCGCAGATCGCGAGCGCGTGATCGCGAACGTGCGCAGCCGCACTTTGAACGCCACGACCGACATGCGGTACAGCTTTTCCGGCCTGCGGCGCGACGGTACGACGATCGACGTTGAGGTACACGGGCGAACGTTCGTGCATCGGGGTAAGCCGGCCGTGATCGGTGCCTTGATCGATATCACGGAACGAAAAGCAGCAGAAGCGGCACACATTGCAGCCATGGTCGCGGAACGAACGAATGCGGCCCTGGTCTGCGAGATTGCCGCCCGAAAGCGGATGGAAGAGGAGCTCGTCGAGCGCACTCATGCACTCCAGCACGTTAACGCGCGACTCGAGGCACTCAGCGTTACCGATCCGCTGACGGGGCTGGCCAATCGACGCGGGTTCGCAGCGGTGTTCGATGCCGAATGGGCGCGCGGCACACAACTGGCGGTCCTGATGCTCGACATCGACCGCTTCAAACTTTACAACGACCGCTATGGGCACCTCGGCGGCGATGCTTGCCTGCGCAAGGTAGCCGCGGTGCTTCAAGCCAACGCTCGGACGGGTGTCGATCTGGTGGCCCGCTACGGCGGCGAAGAGTTCGCGATCGTTCTGCCCGGCACGGATTGCGCCGCAGCGCGCGTCGTCGGCGAGCGCGTGCGCGCCGCGGTGGCTGCGCTTGAAGAGCCGCATCTCGACATGCCGCTCGGGATCGTCACCGTGAGCGTTGGAGCTGCCGTCGCAACCGCGACGTCGAGCTCGAGTATCGAGCAGCTGCTGGCACGCGCCGATGCTGCGTTGTACGAGGCCAAGGACGCCGGTCGTAATCGGGTTGTGGTCAGCCAGCAGGGGGCTTGACCGGAAAGTATCGCCGCGCCGACCGACTTCGCAGCCATCATGGAGTCGAACCCATCGTTCGCCGACCGCGGGCAGCGTTCGCGTGCGCAAATCTGGCTATCTCTGTCGATACAGAGCAGTGGCTGCTCGCAGGAACGACGTTTGTGGTCTACGGACTACATTAGTGGGCCCGGAAAAATTCAAGGAACGCGCGGCTAACGAATGCCGGCTGTTCTTCTTGAACGAAGTGACCGCTCGCGGGAACGATGCGCGTCGTCAGGTCCGAAGCGACTCGCCTGAACGAAATCGCCGTTTGGCCGTTGAAGCTATGATCTCCGTCCAGCGAAAGGACGGGGAAATGCCACGGCGGGGCGACGGTTTTGGCAAAGAACGGCTCGTCTTTCTGCAAAGCGCGATAATAGGCAAGGCCGGCGTTGAGTCTGCCGGGGCGAGTTTCCGCCGCGATATAGTTGTCGATCTCTGCCTTCGAAAAAGCCGCCTTCCGATAGACGAAATCGCTGAACGCGAATTTTCGAAAGAATGGATCGATATTATCGCCGATGAGCAAAGGTGCAAAAGGGGAAGCCAGAAAGCCAAAATGCCAGAATTTCGCGTAGAACCCTTCGAGGCCGTAGCCCGAGAGCGGAGACTCGGCCACGATCAAGCCGCGCACATCGTCCCGATGCATTGCGGCATACGCCGAAACGATTTGTACGCCGAAGTCCTGTCCCACAAGAAACACTCGGCGGAATCCCAACTGGTGAACTAAGCCGTAGATATCTTCCGCCGCGTCGCGCAGTTGAAAATCTGCCGTTATCGCTGATTCTCCAGTGCCTCGCGTGTCGGGCGCGATCACGGTGTAGTGCCGAGCGAGGACGGGAAGAACGTGTCGCCACGTCTGAGAGTTCTCTGGATATCCGTGCACGAGAACGACGGGCTCGCCGGAACCAGCCCGAAGGTAATGAATCTTCACTCCTTGGATGACGACATCGTTCTGCGAGACAGACGGGTCTTTGGACTCAGCCAGAACGATCGATGAACGCAATGCGAAAAGAGAACATGCCGCCACGAAGGCCAACGCCTTGGATAGGAATTTCGTCTTGAGAAGGTCAGTCATGACGCGCTCCCTTGGCGAACAGCGGTGAAGTCTTCGACCATCACGTCATGCAGTTCGACGCGAAGATCCGGCACGCCCGACCAGACTCGGCGCAGGGATACGTTGGCTTCTTGCCAGCCTATGAATTTCTCAACGAAGCGCTCAGCGGCGTCGAGGCCTCTGCGGTTCAGTGCTCCGATGAAGCCACGATCGACGTCGGCTGCCTGAGATGGACCGGGCGAATTGGTCATGCAATCCCTGCTCGCATGGATTTCTTCTAATTGAACCCGATTCGGGAGAGCTTCCGTGAACCGGAAAGTCTCATCGAGTCGGGCCGGCTGAGATGCGGGTGGTCGTATACGAGGAGCGCGAACTCCAAAACGCGCGCTCCAATAAGCTTCTGAACTCTATCTTCCAGGCGAACGCGGAGCCAGAAGAGGGACAGCGGGCCGACGATGGCGGAAGGACGAGGAACCGGCCGGCGGGCGCGGCTAATCATCCCGTCGGTGACACGCGAGAACTCGAAGGTCGGCCAGGAATTCCGTGGCCGCGAGACCTCGAGAACGGCCGGCCCATCCGTCGCGCTGTCGGCCACCTTCGGCCGTGTCTTGATCATGACAGAGGATCGCCCACTCATCGAGCACGCGCACGAGGAGGTTCAGGTCATCTTTCACCTCGACGGGACCCGCACACGATGGACCGTCGGCGACGTCCTGGCCGAGACTAGGCCCGGCGATATGTTGCTGCTCGACCCATGGGAGCGGCACTCGAAGGTGGGGACGTCGGACAAGCGCATTCTGTTGATGTCGGTACTTGTTCGGCCCGACCGTCTTCTTCGACAGGATCCGCAGAGTTCGCCCAACGCCGCCAGCAGGGCGTTACCGGCGAGCGCACGCGCACTCGGCGATGTCGCGCATGCAGCGTGCACCGCGTTGCTGGACGGCGAAGACGAACCTGCCCTCAAGGCAAGGTTCGAGTTGCTGATCGATGGTCTTCCTCTCGGCCGCGGGCGAGGAATCGCGGCGGAACCGGCTCCGCCTTTACGGCGCACGCTGAAGCACATTCTAGCGGCGCAGCCCGGTGAATTGCAGATCGCAGACCTCCCGCGCTTCGCCGGCATGAGCCGATCGCATTTCTTCCGAGCGTTCCGCAAACAGGTCGGAGCAACGCCGCTTCAAGTCATCGATGCCGTGCGCATCCGTCACGCGGTGCGCCGCTTGTACCGCGATGGCGACTCGATCGGCGACATCGCTTTCGACTTGGGCTTCAGCACCCCCGGACACTTCAGCCGATTTTTCACCGGACATCTGGGGACATCGCCCGGCGAGTACCGCCGTCGCGTGCGCGCGTTGGACGGGGTGCGTTAGCGGCGCGCCGAGTCGAATGCAAGGTCTTCAGCTGGCGAGAAGATCGATGGACCATGCCGCCTCGTCATTGGCGATTTTGTCGAAGCCGACGCCGGCCGCTTCGAGAATCGGACGCTGCGCGAGCGCACTTCTAATAGACGGTTGGAGCTCGTTCGCGCCGGGGACGTCATGGTGGTTTGGAAGCTCGACCGTTTCGTTGGCGAGCTGGCTCAGCGCGACGTTCACTTCAAGAGCCGCCAGCTTGGGCGGCTTTCCCGCAACGACGTTCGGCATTCGCAACTTCCGGGGCTGGACACGAAAGCCATTACCATGCATAGCGGGCCGTGGCCATGCTGATGACCGTGATTGCCAACAGACCGGCGGCGGCTCGCTGCCCGAGAAGGCGCTCCGGCGTTCCATCGCGCCCGGCAGCTGTTTGAACGACCTGAACGGCAGCTGCGAGAAGGGCGCACGCCGCCCCAATCGCGAGCACCCGGGCGCTCGGCAATGTGAGCGGCAGCCGCACGAGAACCCACAGTGCGGCGCCGGCCGCGATCGCGATTAGCGCAGCACCCAGCTGAGCACGATTCAAGCTGGGCGACGAGACTTGCATGCCTCGTGCCAGCACGAACGTCGAGCCGGCCCAGAACACGCCTGCGAGGACGTGGATCGCAATCGCAACGATGAGAAGAGCCTGCATAAAGAGTCTCCCTAACACATTTAAATCGGCGCCCGCGACGGATCACGCTGCGGTGCGTCGCCGTAGCGCAGGCTGAACCCTGGCGCGCAGCAAGAACGGCAGCGGGATCATTACGAGTGTGATGAACGCGCTGATCCGTGTGACGCTCTCGTAGCCGAACGCTTGTGATTCGCGGCTGACGAGCGAGCTCAAGGTCCGGCGGCCGACCGCCTCCCCCTGCGCCTGGAGCAGCATGGTAACGGGTGGTGAGGATCGGTTCGTACTGCTGGCGAGGACATTCAAAGACGCTCCCGTGGTGTGGTCGAGCAGGGTAGCGAGGATCGCAGTCGCGAGTCCGCCGCCGAGTTGACGCGAGAGGTTGAAGAACGCGGCAGCCTTGGGGATATCTTGCGGACTCAGACCGGCGAACATCGCCAACTGCAGCGGGATGAAAACGTTGGCGAGCGCGACGCCGCTCAGAATCAGCGCCGGATAGAGCGCAGCGGCCGATGTGTTTGAAGTTGTAACGTTCGCGAGCATCAGGGTCGAGAGTCCGAGCAATGCAATTCCGCCCGAAATCTGCCAGCGCGGATCCACCGTCTTCGACAGCACGACCCCGACCGGGAGCGTGCAGATCATCGCTATCGCCCGCAGCGAGAGGATCTGACCCGATCCCAGCGGCGTGAAGCCCAGCAGTACTTGCGTGTATTGCGGGATGATGAGGACGCTCCCGAAAAGCGCGAGCCCAAGCACCGCGGCGATCGCACTTCCGGTGCTGACGTCCCGAAAGCGCAGCACGCGCAGATCGACGACCGGATCCTTCACGCTGAGCATGCGCGCGATCAACCCACCGATTCCGATGACCGCAGTGCACGAGAGCAGCGCGATCGTGGCGTCGTCAAACCAATCCTTCTGCTCGCCCTGATCGAGCACGTATTGCAGCGAGCCGAGGCCGAGGACCAACAGGCCGACGCCCAGCGTATCGAGCTTGCCGGCGGCCCGCGCGCGTTCGTTCGGCAGCAGCGCAAGACAGAGCGCAAACGCGAGCAAGCCGATCGGCAAGTTCACGAAGAAACACCACTGCCAACTCGCGTTTTCGGTAATCCAGCCGCCGAGAATCGGTCCAACCGTTGGGCCGACGAGCGTTCCGGCGGCAAAAAACGCCTGCGCTGAGCCTTGCCGCCCGGCGGGGAATAGCGATCGCAGAATGGTCTGCGACGTCGAGATGAGTCCGCCGCCGCCGAGGCCCTGTACGATGCGCCATATCACGAGTGCGCCGAGCGATGAGGACAAGCCGCACATCACCGAAGCGAAGGTGAAAAGAGCGATCGAACCGGCGAAGTAGTTGCGCGTCCCGAAACGCGCCTGCAGCCACGGCGTGAGAGGCACGACAACCACGTTCGCGACGATGTAGCCGGTTACGATGAACGTTGCTTGATCGAGGTCGACGCCCAGATTGCCTTGGATCTGCGGCAACGCGACGTTGACGATCGTGATGTCGACCATCTCGAGGATCATCGCGAGGACCACAGCGATCAGGCACAGGACCGTCGCGAGCGGCGAACGAGCGGCAAGCGGGTCCGCAGTCACTGCGATCATGAGCGAACCAGCTCCGCCGGGTTCTGGTGCAGGTCGGCGTTCTCGGCGAGGAATGCGCGTAGCCGGGGAAGGGCGGACCCGTCGTCGACACATGCGACCAGCCGGCAACCTTCGCTGAAGAAGCGGCTCCAAAGGACCTCGTTGGGACGCCCAGCCGCAAGCGTCAGCGCGGCGCGCAAGGCCGCGTGCGTTCGCTCGATCTGCGTTTTCGGTGCACTGCCGTGCGGCAGCTGCGCGACGTCGTTTGCGTAGGCATGGAGAATCCGCGCCACATCAACGTCCATCGGGTCCCTCCGTCGCCGGGAAAAGGGAAGGTTTAGAAGTAAATCACTTCCCGGCATTCTAGGGTCGAAGGCGGAAATTTGTCAAGCTCTAAACAATATACGAATAAGCAATCGCAAGAATTCCAGGAACTCTGGGATGCGATCATGCCGACGCCTTCCGCGCCCTCGGAACGGGTCCGAAAACACCTCCCGCCGGAGGGGGCGCTGCAGGCGCTCGTGGTGCGTTCGATTATCCAGCTCTCGGCCGATATCCAAAAACGAATGGAGAGCTTCGTCCGCCCGTTCGATCTCACGGGCTCACGGATGGGCGTACTGTTCGTCTTGTTTTTCAGTCAGCAACAGCTCACGCCGTCGGAGATCGGCGAGCGCCTTTTCGTTACCCGCGGCAACATGACCGGTCTCATCCAGGGGCTCGTCAACGACGGGCTCGTGCAGCGCGTGCGCCGGGACAACGACCGCCGCGCGCACGGACTTGCATTAACGAGCCAAGGTCGAACCCTCGTCAAGGAATACTTCCCGCATCATCGCCGCGCACTCGCGAGCCTGCTCGGCGGTCTCACTCCAACCGAGAGCCTCGAGCTTGCAAAGCTGCTGCAAAAATTGCGCGCCGGGATGGTGTCACCCCAGCCGCCCAGCCGGGCCTAAGCATGCAGAACCTCGACGTCGAGAACCTGGCTTGATTCTAAGACCAATTGCATTCACTTCAGCATGTTCGTGGTAAGTTCGTGGCCGAATTGCCGCATGGTTACGATGTGACGGTTGCATTCACTTCACACGACGCGACGTTCGCTGCCCAAAGCGATCCGACGGCGCTCGGCCTTGAGGCTTCACGCAGACCGCAATCGTCCGTTCGTGACCGAGGGGGATCATGCGTTTTTCCATCCGCCATGAAACGCTTTACCGCTACCCCACGCCAGTCGGGCTCGCG
>JBEKHC010000150.1:0-7657 GCA_050012475.1 Candidatus Velthaea sp. | reverse complement strand
CTCGGTGAGATGCTTCAATGTGCGGGCGCCGACGATCGGGGCCGTGACACCAGGCCGGTTCCCGAGCCAACTCAACGCGACTTGCGACGCGGTAAGGCCAAGCTCTTTTGCGATGCGAACGACCGCATCGATCGTTGCCCAGCTGCGATCGCTGTCGGCGTACTCCTCAGACGTCCACTGATACAACGGTTTTTGCGATCCTGCGCGCGTAATCAACGCGGGAGCGGTGCCACGCTTATACTTGCCGGCCAGAAATCCGCCGGCTAACGGAGACCATGGCAGCAAACCCAGACCGTTATAACGGGCAGCCGGTACGATCTCCCATTCGATCTCACGCGACAGCAGGCTATACTGCGGCTGGAGCGTGACCGGAGGCTGGATACCCATCGCTTTGGCGGTGGAAACGAAGAGTTGAAGTTGCCATCCAGTAAAATTCGAGAGACCAACGTAAAGGAGTTTTCCCGCATTCACGGCGTCGTCGAGGAACGCCAACGTTTCTTCCACCGACGTGTGCATGTCCGAGGCGTGCATCTGGTAGAGATCGATCGTCTCAACACCGAGCCGGCGAAGAGAAGCATTCAAGGCCCGATGGAGATGACGTCGCGAAAGCCCAACATCGTTCACATCTGGGCCATTCGGGCTACGCCCCTTCGTTGCCAGGACAACCCGATCGGTTATTTCTTTCGGGCGCGCCGCCAGCCAGCGGCCGACGATCTGTTCGGAAGCGCTGCCCGCGTAAACGTCGGCGGTATCGATAAAATCTCCACCCGCCTCGAGGAACGCGTCGAGGATAGCAAACGCGTCTTCTTGCGTCGTCTCATCGCCAAAATACATCGTGCCAAGCGCAATCTTGGACACGACCATACCGCTACTACCCAGCTTCGTATATTTCATGATTGAGCCTTATCGTATTGAGGGCGGGTGGATTCGCTTCGTCTCACCCGCACATTTTGTTTGTTTGCCCAAGCGCCCACTTCATGAGCATAACTGCTGCGTGCATCGCTAAAAAGAACCCGGCCAAACGTACCTTTGGCAGTGATAGGCTCGACCGGCAGAAGCACTCATCCATGAGCCCTCATCGGCATCGACTGGCATTTGCGGCAAAGGTGGCGTCACCGCGCACTTCATCGTCCGCAATGACTTAGGGCACGTTCATCGCATGCGCGAGCCGGATTCGACTCGGCTTGTCCGGGATCTGGACGACCATTCCTGATGTTGCACCCGGATTTGCAAGCGTCAAGGTCTCATAGGTAAACGATCCAACCGGGGAATCGATCGTGCATGTATTCGAGACGAGGGGGTCGCTGATTTCATACGCATCCCATAGCTCGCGCGTCTCCGTGTCGGCGACGAGCGTTTCGCGCAGTCGTTGAAGGGTCGTTAGGTGAGGCCGGCGGCCGACAGCCGAGCGCACCATCGCGACGACGGGTGCAATATTACGACCAAAATTGCTCGCGTGCATCAAGCGTGCACGTGAATCAAGGAATAACCTCTCAACAGCATTGAATGGGACCTCCGCCTCGGCAATCCCCCAAACACGACGAAACGCTGCGTTGCAGGAGAGAACATCCCATGCAGCCGTGATGATGTATGCGGGAAACACGAGGGCAGTTATCGTCTCCGTGAGCAATTTGTCAGGTTCGCTAAGCTCATCGACCGGCGTCAACCCGGTAAGCGTCAACAGATAACTTCGTTCGGACGACGACAGACGCAGGGCATCCGAAACCGCGAGAACGGTTTGCTGCGACACGCCGTCCGCGTCACCGCTTTCGAGAGCTGTGTACCAGGACACGCCGATCCCGGCGAGGCTTGCAACCTCTTCACGCCGGAGCCCGCGAACGCGACGGCGCCCGGTCTCCGTTATTCCCGCGTCGGCTGGACTAATGCGCGCTCGCCGGTCCTTAAGGAACCGGCGCAACTCAGACCGTCGCTCTTGATCGCTCATCGTTACACTGCCAAAGATACGTTCCCCGAGTGGCTTTCTCCGGCACATCGAGGTGCCCTAAACTTACCCTGTACTCCGAAAGGCTTAGGAATCCACGATGAAGATATCATTTACGAACAAAGTCGCGCTGGTTACGGGGGCCGGCGCTGAGCCTGGGCCGGCAACAGCAGAGGCGTTTGCAGGAGCGGGAGCATCGGCGGTTCTCGCGGACGTCGACGAAGCTGCGATGCAGGCGGCAGCGGATGAGATCAGCCCAACCGGACACCAAGCGCTTACTATGGCCTGCCATGTGTCCGATGAATCAAGACGTTGCTACGCCCATGAGTGATGGGACGCAGCCGGCGACCGCATGGCCCATGGACGAACTGCAAAAGATCACCGTTGCAGACGACCTGCGCGTCGCCCCGTTCCGCGAGGATTTCTATTCGGGCTGGCCGACCGCCAACACGGCGCTGCCAATCGCGCGACGCGTATTTGAGGAAAACAAGACGTAAGGGTTCATATCGATGGACAGAACCTTACGCAGCGCAAAAGCGCCGTCGGTGCCGTCTCATCACATGCTGTTCCCCATTATGGCGTTTGTCTTCGTGGGATATCTCGTCATCGGCATCGCTTTGCCTGTCGTCCCACTTTACGTACGCAATGAACTCGGCCTCAGCAACTTCGTGGTCGGGCTGGTGGCCGGCAGCCCGTTCCTTGCGGCGCTCTTATCGCGGCTTCCAGCAGGCCGTTATTCCGATCGCGCCGGCGCGAAACGGGCAGTCGTGACGGGCCTGCTCAGCGCGGTCGTCGGCGGCGTGCTGTTCTTCATTTCGCTGGCTTTCTTCCGGCAGGCAAACGTTTCCGTTGCTATTCTGCTGGTGGGACGCGCTCTGCTCGGCGTAGCGGATAGCTTCGTCATCACCGGAGCGCTGAGCTGGGGTTTGAAGCTGCTTGGTGCGGAACACACCGGAAGGGTCATGGCTTGGGTCGGAACGTCGTTGTACGCAGCTTTCGCACTCGGTGCCCCGCTTGGAAGCGCATTGTATGCAAGCCATGGCTTCAACGCAATCGCCGTTGCGACGATCCTCATTCCGTTGTGCGCTCTTGGACTTTTGGCGCCGCTTTCCGTTGCGAAATCGTCGTCGAAGGCGGCTGCGGCCGATCTCATCAGCATCGCGCGCGCCGTCTGGGCGCCGGGTGTTGCTCTCGCGCTAAGCGGCGTCGGCTTCGCTGCGTTGATGGCATTTCTCGCGCTCTTGTTCGTTGACCACCACTGGGCACCGGTATGGTCCGCGTTTTCGGTTCTGAGCCTTTCATTCATCGTAGGACGAGTGCTTTTCGGCGGCTTAGCGGACAAAGTCGGCGGAGCGCGCGTCGCTTTTGTGTGTGTTCTCGTGGAAGCTGCAGGTCTGTTTCTCATCGGGGTCGCGCCGTCGATGGCAGTCGCGCTCACTGGCGTGGCGCTCAGTAGTTTCGGCTATTCGCTCGTCTATCCCGGACTCGGGGTAGAAGCGATCAAGTATGGTCCATCGCAGAGTCGCGGCGTGACCATGGGAGCATATACCGCATGTCTTGATCTCTCGCTTGGCATCTCGAGCCCGGTCCTAGGGGTGATTGCGAGCGCTGTTGGGATGGATTCCGTATACCTTGTTAGCGGCATTGTCGCGCTTCTCGCAGGGGGCCTGACACTGCGGCTCTGGCTCCGCAAGCGCATCCTTCCGGCTTTGCACGCCCATCGGTTATGAGCCATACAGTCGATGTCGAAGAATAGCCCGCAGCGAATCGGTCAAGGACGAGACAATCGACCGTCGAGCCACAGGCGCCGAATTGCAGAGAACCGGCGGAAGGCCCGTCAGGAGGAGGTCGCCCTCCCTCGATGCTGCACGAGTCGGCAAAGTTCCGCTCTCGCCGGCCGCCTTCCGCGATTCTCCTCGGCGTAGGCGCTTAACCGTCCAAGGGAGCATCGGAGCCACGACAGCTCGATTGTCCCGCCCGCAAACCCGGGTCAATGGGCTTGCTTTGTCTGCGAAGCATTTGACAAGCCGTGATGTAAAGCATTACCCTTAGCGGCGAGTTCAACCGTCGAAAGAAGGTTCTTCCGGTGGGTGTTGTGAGCTGGACGTTATGACCGCTGCAAGCGAGACGCCGCTGCTCGACATGCGGGGGATCGGCAAGACCTTTCCGGGTGTTCGCGCGCTGAGCGACGTGAATTTCAGCTTGGCGGCGGGCGAAGTGCACGCGCTCGTCGGCGAGAACGGTGCCGGTAAATCGACGCTCATGAAAATTCTCGCCGGAGCGTACACCGCGGATGAGGGAGAGATCCGCCTCGACGGCGCGCCGGTCCATTTCACCTCGCCGCAGGCGGCGCTGGCCGCGGGCATCGTCACGATCTATCAAGAGCTCAACTTGATCCCGGCGTTGTCGGTGGGCGAGAACATCTTTTTGGGTGACGAACCGCGCGTCGGCTCGTCGCCCATGATCGATTGGCCGCAAGTTCACCGGCGTTCGGTCGAGCTGCTCGCGCGGGTGGGCGTGGAGCTCGACACCCGCGTCGCCGTCGGGTCGCTGGGCGTCGGCAAACAGCAGCTCGTCGAAGTCGCCAAAGCGCTGCACCGCACGCCGCGCCTGATCGTGATGGACGAGCCCACGGCCGCACTGGGGTTGGCCGAGATCGACGAGCTGTTCCGGGTGATCCGGGAACTGCGCACGCGGGGCGTGTCGATCGTCTACATCAGCCATCGGCTCGACGAAATTTTCTCGATCTGCGATCGCGTCACGGTGATGCGTGACGGCACCGTGGTCGACACCTGCGCGGTCGCCGGCAGCAGCGTCGAGACGCTCGTGCACATGATGGTCGGGCGGACACTGGAGCGTGCGCTGCGCGCGCCGAAGCCGCCGGCGGAAAGCACCGAACTGCTGCGGGTGCGCGGGCTGACGCGGCGGGGTGCCTTCGAGGACGTGTCGTTCAACGTGCGGCGCGGCGAAATTTACGGCTTGGGCGGTGTGGTGGGTGCCGGGCGCACCGAGGTTGCGCGCGCGATCTTCGGCGCCGACCCGGTCGATGCCGGCGAGATCACCATCGAGGGCCGTCCGGTTCGCATCACCTCGCCGCGCGAGGCGGTGCGCAACGGCATCGCGATGCTCACCGAAGATCGCAAGGCCGAAGGGCTGGTCTTGGGGTTGCCGCTGCGCGAGAACGTCGCGCTCGCGGTGCTCGACCGGCTCGCGCGCGCGCTGGGTTTCGTTCCACCGGCGTCCGAACGCGCGCTCGCCAATGGTTTTATCGGCAGCCTGCATATCCGCACGCCGGGACCCGAACAGCTGGTGGTCAATCTTTCGGGCGGCAACCAGCAAAAAGTCGTGCTGGCGAAATGGCTGGCCGTCAAGCCGAAAGTCTTGATCTTCGACGAGCCCACGCGCGGCGTCGACGTCGGCGCCAAAGCTGAAATTTACACCCTTATCCGCGAACTCGTGGCGGGCGGAATGGCCGTCATCGTGATCAGCTCCGAACTGCCCGAGCTGCTGAGTTTGTCGGATCGGATCGGGGTGCTCAAGCGCGGGCGCATGGTGGCCGAACTCGATGCGGCGTCGACCGACGAAGCGACGATTCTGGCGTACGCGGCGGCGGGGCAAATCGCGTGAGCGCCCAAACGGCACCGCGCCGCACGGCCGCGGCGCTCAACCGGTTGGGTTCGTTGCTCGGACTGGTCGTGCTGTGCGCGGCGCTGGCTGCTTTCAACGAACAGTTCCGCTCGTTCAACAACTACTTGCTGCTGCTGCAGCAAGCGGCGCCGATTGCGATCATCGCGGTCGGTCAAACGTTCGTCATTCTGACTGGCGGCATCGATCTCTCGGTGGGATCGCTGGCGGCGCTCACGACGGTCTGTACCGCGCTGATGCTCGCCGGCGGCTCGGCGCACGATCGTCCCGTCGCGGCCGTAATCGCGCTGCCCGCCGGAATTGCGCTGGCGACGTTCGTGGGCTTGGTGCAAGGCGTGTTGATCACCAAGCTCAAGATGCCGCCGTTCATCATCACCTTGGGCTCGTTCAACGCGCTGGCCGGGCTCGCGCTCGTCCTCAGCAACGGTTCGGCGATCAGCGTCGACGGCAAGGGCTGGGATTGGATTTACGGCGGCGACATCGGGCCGGTCATCCCGATCGCCATCACGCTCGTCATCTACGCCGTCGCGGCATTCGTCCTCGGTTATACGCGACTGGGCCGGTATACCTACGCGATCGGCGGCAACGAAGCCGCCGTGCGCTTATCGGGCGTCCCCGTCGAGCGCTATAAAATCGCGGTCTACGCGATTAGCGGTTTTCTCACCGGCTGCGCGGCGATGATGATCCTGGCACAGAATCTCGGCGGCAGCCAGAGCAACGGTCAGTCCGCGGAGTTGAATTCGATCGCCTCGGTGGTCATTGGCGGCACCAGCTTGGCCGGCGGCGTCGGCTCGGTCTGGGGCTCGCTCATCGGCGCGATCGTGCTCGTCGGGGTGGTGCCCAATGCGCTGGTCATGCTCAGCGTTTCGCCGCAGTGGAATCAAGTCGTCACCGGCGGGACCGTCGTCCTGGCGGTGCTGATTGACGTGCTGCGCAAACGTGCGCGCCGTTAGCGCATGTTTCCCGGACCGTCGGGCTGCGTCGCTACGCCGGTCATGTGCTTAGGCACACTTCGCGGCTATGCTCCTGTCCGACGACCCGGGAAACACGCGCTAACACTTCCATACGAATCGTCTCATCAATCGCTACGAATCGCCTCATATTGCACTCATCGTTCGTGGAGGAACCGGATGTTACCAAATTATCGAACTGCTTTGACTGTCGGCGCGAGCGTCGCTGCGTTCGGACTTGCCGCTACCGCCATCACGACGGCCAAGAATTATACCGTCGCCGTCATTCCCCCGGGATACACCAGCCCGTTTCACGTCGCGGTCAAGGACGGCGCGGTCGAAGCGGCACAAAAGCTCGGCTGGAAGATCGACACGGCGTCGGCCGCGTCGGAGAGCGACTTCAATCAGCAGGCCAACATCGTCGATGACGAAGTCTCCAAAAAGGTCGACATTCTGGCGGTCAATCCGATCGATCCGAACGCCGACATCGGCGCGATCAAGCGCGCCAACGCGGCCAAGATCCCGGTGCTCGTGCACAACGGCATCACGCCGCTGGGCGGCGGCGTGAAAGTCGTCGAGTACATCGGTTACAACCAATGGAAGGGCGCTAAACTGGTGGGCGAAGAGGCCTGCAAACTGCTGGGCGGCAAAGGCGAAGTGTTCATTCTCGACGGCATCGTCGAGTTCCACACCCACCGCCGTGCCGGCGGATTCAAAGACGGTCTGAAATCGTGCATGGGTCCGGGCGGCGTGAAGATCGACGGCGAGCAGTCAGCGAGTTGGCTGCGTACGCAGGGTCAGCAAGTCGCCACCGCCGCGCTCACCAAATTCCCGAACATCAAACTGTTTTTCGGCTGCAGCGACGAGATGGACATCGGCGCTTCGATCGCGGCGCGCCGCCTGCACAAGGACGTCTACACGCTGGGGATCGACGGCAATCAAGCCACCCTCGATGAGATCAAGGCCGGTCACGTGACGGGGACGCTGGGCGTCTATCCCAAGCAGATGGGCGTCACGATCATCGATCAAATGCAGAAAGTGCTGGCCGGGAAGTCCGTTCCGGCGATCCTCGAAACGCCAGGCACGGTCGTGACCAAAGATAACCTCGATGCCTATCTCT
>JBEKHC010000149.1:0-8104 GCA_050012475.1 Candidatus Velthaea sp. | reverse complement strand
CACGGATGCGGCGGTTGAAGGATCTGCAAGCGGATTGACCGATTACGCCCGCTCCTTAACCGCTGACCAGGCGCCCCCCGGAACCAAATTGCAAGGGCTCCAACTGAACCACTTTCAATCGACCGAGCTCATCGTCGATTGGATAGGGTGGAATCTCCATGCCGCGACGCAGACCTCCGACAGCGCCTTTCCCGACCTCCCGAGATTCTGGTTCAAATACGATCCGGATAGCCCGGCTGAACGCACGAAAGCCAAATACTATATCTTGAACAAGAAGTACCCGCGATATGGCCCGACCGCTCCCATTTCGCTTGGGAATGACGGGTTCGGGAACGGCTATTTCCAGTCTATCGATCAAAATGCGCATCTCCGGCGCGACCGTATGTCAGTGGACGTTGAAGAAGATTGCCGACGGACGCGCCCCAGCATCCGGATGCGCGTATTTTGAAGTTCTCAACGTCGCGCATCCTGCCAGTGGGATCGTTGGGCCAGAAGATATCAATGTTGATGGTGGCAGCAGTATCAGTACGCAGCCGCCCATGTGGCCGCCCGGAAACGAGCGCGCAAATGCGAGATGGCTCATTCCCATCGACGCGAACGGCAATCCACTTACACAAAAGTACTTTAAAGTGAGCAACCAAAAGTTTACCGACCATGCAATGATCGCACCCCACAATAAAGATAGCGATGGGGGAGAGTATGTTTACTTTCAGAAGCCCAGCAGTTCGAACCCGACCACTGGGGAAGATTACGAATTTTGGCTGCTAGTTCCCGCCTAGTCAGGCTACGATGGGGAGCTCGAATGCACGGACCCGGGAGACGCGAGCCGACGGCGAGCGGGTCCCCGACGAGCCGAGAGACACGGTTGAGTCCGGAATCGGGCTGGCGATTTCCGAGCCCGGAGTGTTGATGAAGCAAACCCATCTAGCCCGTTGCCCATTGCGGGCCTTGAAGTGCGGCGTCCCGACGAACGACTCGTAAGCAGAAACGGAGCATCTCATGGGAGACCCGAAACTCGGGCGGTTCGATCACCTGGTGGTGGTGATGTTCGAGAACCGTTCTTTCGACAACGTGCTGGGCTATCTCTACCAACCGGGAAACGTCCCCCGCGGCCAGGCGTTCAACGGCGTCGCCGGATCCTCGTATTCTAATCCCGTGCCTCCGTACATCAACGACGGACATACATCGGTGAGCGTCCGAAGCAGCCCCGGCTGCGATTCCGACATGTCGAATCCGAACCCGGATCCCGGCGAAGAGTATCCGCATGTCAACACGCAGCTTTTCGGTACCGCCGATCCGGCAAGTAATGAGTTCGGCCGTGCATCGTACCTCAAGTCCGAGCACCCGGGCTACATGAAGAAGCCCTGGAACAATCCGGCGCCCGGTCAGCGGCCGACGATGGACGGATTCGTGCACGATTACTGCAGCAATTTCGTTTCGGTCAACACAGAGTTCCCCTTGGAGAATCCATTACCGACCTTCGATCAGTATCGTATAATCATGGATTGCTTCGGGCCCGAGTCGCTGCCCGTGATCAATACTTTGGCGCGCGAGTTCGCCGTGTACGATGCCTGGTTCTGCGCGGTGCCGTCGCAGACGTTCTGCAACCGCTCGTTCTTCCACGCATCGACGTCGTCGGGTTTCCTCGACAACGAGCCGTATCCGAAATGGCTGTTGAACAGCGCCCAGACGATCTTCAATCGGCTCGCGGATGCCGGCGTGTCGTGGAAAGTGTATTACGATGCACGGCAAGCCATACCGCTCACTGCCTTGATCCATGCGCCGATGCTCAAGAAATACTGGAAGACCCATTTCGCAACCATGGAAAGGTTTTACGCGGATGTTGCCGCGGGACAGCTTCCTGCCTACGCTTTTGTGGAACCGCGCATGCTTTGGGCCCACAACGACTACCACCCGCCTGCGCCGTTGTTCGAGGGAACTTCAATCGGCGCGACGTCGGACGTCCGCGCCGGCGAATTGTTGCTGCACGAGATTTACAGTGCGGTACGCGCCGGCGCATCGAAGACCGGATCGAACGCTCTCAACACGTTGCTGCTCGTCGTCTTCGACGAGCACGGCGGAACGTACGATCACGTGGCGCCGCCGCCTGCCGTTGCCCCGCACCCGCCGCCGCCGATCCGCGAATACGATTTCGCATTCGACCGCCTCGGCGTGCGCATTCCGGCGATTGCGATCTCCGCCTATACTCAGCAAAACACGGTGATCAATCGCAAAGTTCACCACGGCACCGTGATCAGATCGCTCTGCGAGAAATACGATCTAGACGCCCTGAACGAACGCGATCGCAACGCCCCGGATCTCACGGACGCGCTCAACCTCGAAAACCCGCGCCTGCCTGAAGCCTGGCCCCAAACCATGCCGCTCCCAGTCCCGGCTGGCGCGCTCTATACCGACCCCTTCTCGCCAGAGATCGCCGAACGACCGCTCAATGCACTCGAACGAGACATCGTCGGCTTGGCAATGACAGTCATCGACGGGGATCCGCCCAACCCGGCGGACATTCCGACAAAGCTGGGCGCTGCTTTCGATCTCATGTGCCGCCTCGCCAGCGATGCTTTCGGCGGCTGATTGCATGGGAGCCGGCCTCCGCGATCATCACTTGAGTGATTCGACGAATACGCGGTGGCGGTATTGCCGGCGCCGGCGCGGCTCCATAGTGACGTCGCCGCGGCGCATCCCGAGGCCGGGTTCCGGGTAATCGGCGCGGCGATCGCGGGCGATGCGGCGCGTACGCTGGGGAAGAAGCGGCGATCGGCACGCGCACTGTCGCTCGGTTAAGACCGCGCCGTCGCCCCTGGGTCGCCGTTTGCCGCGCTCATGAGTGTCCCGCCGCCCTAGCGATAGGCAGAGGTTTCGGCAGTACTGGCGCGCTGGACGAGCGTCCAAGTACTCGGCTACTCGGCAGCAAAGAAAAAAGCCCATAACCATGGGCTTTTGTGAATGTGGAGACAAGGAGACTCGAACTCCTGACCCTCTGCATGCCATGCAGATGCTCTACCAACTGAGCTATGCCCCCGACGACCAGTCGCAATTCCGGTCTTCCGGCGGCGACTCCTCGTTCGGGCGAGGACTCCCGATCAAGGGGAGACAACCCAGGCCTGGCGCCAGGCAGGGCTGTACGGACCCGATCGGTGCGCATGGTCGTGGAGGGACAGCGGTGAGCGCACGATTTACCTCGCTTGAAACCTACGACGTTCGTTTCCCGACCTCGCGCGAGCGCGACGGATCGGACGCCATGAACCCGGACCCCGACTACTCAGCGGCTTACGTCGTTTTGCGCACCGACGATCCGGCCGGTCATGCCGGGCACGGCTTCGCCTTCACGATCGGCCGCGGCAACGACGTGCAAGTCGCCGGGATCGCCGCGCTCGCTCCATACGTCGTCGGCCGCGAGGTCAGCGAGATCTGCGACGACATGGGCGGCTTCTTTCGCCAGCTCACGCACGATAGTCAATTGCGTTGGCTGGGCCCGGAAAAAGGCGTCATGCAAATGGCGATTGCCGCTGTCGTGAACGCCGCGTGGGACTTGGCCGCTAAGCGCGCCGGCGTTCCACTCTGGAAATTGCTCGCCGACTTGTCGCCCGAAGCGCTCGTTGCGCTGATCGACTTTCGCTATTTGAGCGACGCGCTCACGCCCGCCGAAGCGCTCGCGATCTTGCAGCGCAACGTTGCCGGGCGGCCGCAGCGCGAGCGGGAGATGCGGGCAAATGGTTTTCCCGCCTACACCACCTCGGCGGGTTGGCTGGGATACGACGATGTCAAGATCCGCTCGCGCGTGCGCCAAGCACTCGACGACGGCTTCCGTCACATCAAGCTCAAAGTCGGGAAGGATCTCGACGACGACATCCGGCGGTGCAGCATCGCACGGGCGGAGATGGGCCCCGAAACCAAGCTCATGGTCGACGCGAACCAAACGTGGGATCGTGCAACGGCGATCGCCGCCATCGGCCAGCTCGCGAAATTCGATTTGTTCTGGGTCGAAGAACCCACCAATCCCGACGACGTTCTCGCCCATGCAGCGATCGCGCGTGCCGTGGCGCCCATCGCGATCGCAACCGGCGAACACGCCGCGAATCGCGTGACGTTCAAACAGCTGCTGCAGGCCGGAGCGATCGGCTTCTGTCAAATCGACGCCGTCCGGTCGGGCGGCGTGAACGATACGCTCGCGACGATGTTGCTGGCGGCGAAATTCGGCGTGCCGGTCTGCCCGCACGCGGGCGGCGTCGGCTTGTGCGAACTCGTGCAGCATTTGGCGATCTTCGACTATATTGCCGTCGGTGCGAGTCTGGATAACCGGGTCCTCGAGTTCGTCGACCATCTGCACGAGCATTTCGTCGATCCTGTACGGATCGAACGCGCCCGTTATGTCGCGCCGCTCGCACCCGGGTTTAGCTCAGCCATGCACGCCCAATCGATCGCCGCCTACACGTTCGCGGACGGCTCGGCCTGGCGCGCCGAAACGCCGGCGTTCGCCGACAACAGTGCGCGGGCGTCGCGTTGACGCATTCGTTCGAGGCCGGCGCCGCCGCAAGCCGGCTTTCATCGCTGCCGATCACGGCGCTGGGCTTCGGCGGTGCGCCCTTAGGCGGGCTCTACACTGCCGTTTCGGATGAAGAAGCCGCGGCCGCGCTCCAGGCGGCCTGGGACGTAGGCATTCGGTATTTCGATACCGCGCCGCTGTACGGCTTCGGTCTCGCGGAGCAGCGCATCGGGAGTTTTCTGCGAACGAAACCACGTGATGCGTTCGTGCTTTCCACGAAAGTTGGTCGGCTGCTGCGCCCGCGCCGCGGGGCGGGCGACACCGGCGGCAGCATCGGTGCGTTCGTCGGTGCGCTGCCGAACGACGCGTTCTATGACTTTTCCGCGGACGGCGTACGCCGGTCGCTCGACGACAGCCTCGCCCGCCTCGGCCTCGACCGCATCGACATCGCGTTCATCCACGACCCTGACGACTTCTTCGACGCAGCCGTAGACGAAGCGTATCCGGTCTTGCTGGAGTTGCGTGAAACCGGAGTTTTGCGAGCGATCGGCGCCGGAATGAACCAATGGGAGATGCTTGCACGATTGCTTGAGCGCTGCGACCTGGACGTCGTGCTGTTGGCCGGCCGTTACACGCTGCTCGACCGCAGCGCGGCGGACACCTTTTTCCCCTCGTGCATCGAACGTGGCGTCGGCGTGATTGCCGCCGGTGCTTTCAACAGCGGGATCCTAGCCCAAACCGAACCGGATGAGGACGCGACCTATGGCTACTTGCCGGCGCCGCGTGAAGTGATCGCGCGCGCTCGCGCGATGGCCCGCGTTTGCGCTCGGTTCGGCACGACGCTACCGGCAGCGGCCGTACAGTTTCCGCTCCGGCATCCCGCGGTCAAGTGCGTCCTTGCCGGCATGCGCAGCGTCGCTGAAGTGCACGCCAACACGGCGGCTCTCGATGAGAAACTGGCCTCTCATCTGTGGGACGAACTCGATCGGGCCCGGGCCAACCAAACGGTTTGACCGCTGTGTCCGGCTCCTAACCGAATCTTAATATGATGACACTACGCTGTAACCCAAGCTACTCAACACAGCAGGGGAGACGGCGATTTTTTTCCGATCACAGCTCTTCATCGGCGGTGCAATCTTTGCGCTTTTCGCCGCCACGACATCACTCGCTTCGGCAGCGTCGGTTCGGCCATTGGCCGTCGGCGGAGACCCCAATGGAGGCACGGCGTTGCTTCCCACCGGCCAGATCGTCACGCCGACGCTCACGCCGGGATCACGTTATCAGCGACTTTCCACCGGGATCCGCACTGACGGCAACGCTGACGCGGACAGCGCGATGTCCACCGCGCTCAGTCCGGACGGCACGACGTTGCTCGTGCTCACGAGCGGGTTCAACACCGGTATCAGCCGGCAAGCCAATTACCCGACGCCCACGCAGGCAATGCTCAATGCGAGCAATGGGCTGTATCCGTCAGCAGTCGACGCCATTCAATTTCCCGCGATCGACCCGCTGACCGGCATGCTGGCCACTCCGGCGCAATCGGCAGGGCTCGGCAACGGCGGAAATCAAACCGAATTCGTCTTCGTGTACGACGTCTCGACCGGTGTCGCGCTCAAGCGACAGATGATCGAGCTGCCCGACACCTACAACGGCATCGCTTGGGATCCGGCCGGAAATCGCTTCTATGTCTCGGGCGGGATCGACGATCGCATCGCGATCTACAAGAACGCGGCGACCGGCTACGTGACCGACGCGCCATTCATCATTCTCGGTCACAATCCGGGCGATTCGCTGCCGGTGCCGACGGCCTACAAGGGCGGCATCCTGAGCACGACCCCGATCGGCAAGGCGGCGCTCGCAACGGTGGGAAGCGCGAAACCAAGTCCATATCTCGGGCTGCTCACCTCAGCCGCAGTCGCCGGCTTCGGGCTCAGTCGCGACGGTAAGACGCTGGTGGCCGCGAATTGGTTCAACGCATCGGCGTCGATCGTCGACACGACCACCCGCAAGGTCACCAAAGAGATCGTCTTCACGCCCCCGGGGACGACGAACCCGGCGTTCGCCATCGGCGAGTTCCCCTTCTGGGTGTCGGTCAAGAGCGATGCGACGAGCGGCTCGTATCAAAAAGCCTACGTCACGAGCATGCGTGACGATCAGGTCGTCGTGCTTTCCGGGCTCGGCGTTTCCAAAGTCATCCCCGTTCCGTCGGGTCCCGGAAAGTCGGTGCTCGATCCGGCCCAACGCTATCTCTACGTCGCCTGCGGAAACGACGATTCCGTTGCCGTCATCGATACCGTGAGCGACACGTACGTCGGCAGAATCAAGCTCGGTCATCCCGGCGATCCGTACAAGGGCGCAACGCCGAACTCGGTGGCGATCAGCGCGGACGGCCGGCGCCTGTACGTGACGCTCGGCGGCTGGAATTCTGTCGCCGTGGTCGACCTCAACAACGGCGCTTTGATCGGGCGCATTCCAACGGGCTGGCTGCCGACGTCGGTTTCAGTCAGCAACAACGGAAAGCACCTCTTCGTCACGAACGAAAAGTCGACCGCCGGTCCCAATCCCGGCAATCTCTACTACGCGTGGAACACGATGCCCGGAGCGGCGACCAACTCGACGCACCGCGACGAGTACACGTGGGAGCTCGAAAAGTCCGGTTTGCTTTCGATCCCGACACCGGATTACGGAACGCTTTCCTGGCTGAGCAACTACGTCGACCTCAACAACAATTTCAATTACGAGAATCGCGAGCCCGCGATCATGCAGTTCCTGCAGTCGAAGATCAAACACGTCATCTACATCGTCAATGAGAACCGCACGTTCGATCAGGTCTTGGGTGACTTGAAGAACGGCTCGAACGGCGATCCTAGCCTGACGTTCTTCAACCAGAAGATCACGCCGAATCTGCACGCGCTCGCGGCCAAGTACGTCACGCTCGACAATTTCTACGATTCGAGCGAGACCAGCGGCGTCGGCTGGAACTGGTGCATGCAGGGTCACACCAACGACTACGTCGAGAAGACGCAGCCCGTCGACTATGGCAACGGAGCGAAAGGCTTCACGTACGACTGGCAGGGCATCGTCAGCAACATCAATCTCGGTTTGCCGGCCACCGGTGGTTCGTCGATTTTCAACACTCGCATCACCGGAATTCTCGACTCGACCGGCAGTTCGACGATTCTGCCGGGGACCAAAGATCCCTCAGCCACCGAAGGCGCCGACGATCTCAAGCCGACCACCGTCGGCGGCTACATCTGGGAGAGCGTCCAGCGCCGTTATGGGCTCAATTCGGTCCGCAACTATGGATGGCAGATCGATCTGACCTATTATGGGACGACGTCACCGCTCAACCCGGTCGAAGTTCCTAATCCGTATCCCAAGTATCCGCAATCGTCTCCGAGCACCCCGTCGATTCAAAAGGTCACCGATCCGTACTACCGGGCCTTCGATCAGTCGTATCCCGACATTTTCCGGATCCAAGAGTGGAAGCGCGAGTTCAACGCTTTCGAGGCCAGCAACACATTGCCGGCCCTGGAAGTGATGACGATCCCGCACGACCACACCGGCAGCCTCGGCGCGGCCTATTCCGTGCAGAACGGCTTG
>JBEKHC010000148.1:0-7760 GCA_050012475.1 Candidatus Velthaea sp. | reverse complement strand
CCGTAGCGGATTACCCACGCTCAGCCGGATACCGATTTTTGGATCGAAGAAATTGAACGAATTGGCGCCGACGGTTTGTTCGTAGAGGCTGTAACCCTGATAGCTGTCGCGGAACGTCTCGGGATCGACGGGGAGCGGCAGCGTGAATGAGCCGCCCTGCAGGTACACGGGGATTCGAGCCTGCCAGGGGTTGACGCGATCGATGATCCACGCGTCGCGCGTCAAGCCCGGCATGCCGCCGTCAACGACATACTGTTCGACCAAATAGCTTGCACGCGATCCGATCGCGCCGGCCGTGAACAGTTCAATCTCATCGACGATGGCTTTTGGAAGGCCGGCACCATCGGGGCCCTGGCCCTGCTTCTCGCTGGAGGCGACGAGATTGGCTTTTCCGGCGAGCGGAAACGCCGGGCCCGGTTGGACACCCGGGATGCGGTACCCGCTCGCCATGAACGCGGCCCCGAAGTCATTGAGATGCGGGATAACCGAATGGCATTTCGCGCACGTGACGTCATACTGGTGAGAGAAAAGCGGAACGGCCGGCGTCGGCGCCGGACGCGACGCGAGTGCCGAGAAAGCAAGAAAAAGAACGATGATCGGAACGGCGATACGCGTCAAGACCCTACCTCCTTCGCGTTCCTTAGGTGATCCTAACCATATGATTAGTCCTTCCTATTTTGAAGTCGATTCGTTGCTGTCCCGGTCAAGCTGCCGTTCACGTCATCGTTTGCGGTAGAACACAAGGGCGAAGAAGCGACCGCTCTTCAATTTTCTTCTTCTGGGCGCAGCGTCGGCTGGCCCTTACTGATAAGAGTGCGGAATTCGGCCGGTCGTTTGAAAGCTGGCGTGAACGATCACGTTCGAGCGGCCACGATTTGTTCGACACCGCCCGCAGCGTACTTAACTGAGTTGCGTGCGCGAGTCGCGCCATGTTCGGCCAAGGCGGTCGCAAGGGCAGCTGCGCGAACGTGTGCGCGTCGCCGGGCCCGGTCCGCGTTGCTGCGCCGGCCCGTCTCGTCGCGAACTGCCAGGTTTCTGTTCCAACGAGACGAACGGCGCCGTCGTGGGTGGGACCTTCGCTTCCCGGCTCCCGTTCCTGTTCGCTGTTGCTTTGTTGGCTGCGGGGCTGGGCGACTCTGTCGTCGAGTCGGTGTCAAACGCCGGAATGTTCGGCGGACGCTACGCGGACAACAATCATCTCGGCGTCGTCCCGACACTGCTGGTCGGGGCGCTCTTTGCCCTTCAACTGATCGCGCTGCGTTTGCTCGAAGCCTGGCGACGCTCCGCGAAAAGTTCACGTGACCAACTCATCGATATCGCGAGGGACATCGGAACCGGATCGGTCGCGCAGTATTTCCCGGTCATTTTTGTCCTCCAGATCATCTCGCTTTTCGCCTTGGAAAGCGCGGAACAGTTCCTGGCCGGCGGAAAACTGCTCGGCGGCACAGCCTGGCTCGGCGGTCCGATCTTCTTTAGCTTGATCGCCCACGCGATCATCGGCGGCTTGTGCACATTCGCACTCGGCGCGTGCATGCGCGCGATTGTCCGCGCATTCGCATCGCTGGTTCAAACCGCCGTCCGGTTCATTTGGCTTACGAGCGCTCGTCCAAGCGTTCGTCCCTTCCATCTCGATCGTCGCGTCAGCTTGTGCGCGCGTGCGCAAGCGCCGCACGTGCGAGAAATCGGTGGCCGCGCGCCGCCGCTCCTTCAACGCCCGGCTTAAGCTACATCAGCTAACCGCGTCGTAAGGCGTGCGCTTGCGCGCTTTCGAAGGAGCCGTCATGAAACCAACGCTACGCTTTGTGGCGCTTTTTGCTCTTCTTCTTCTCTTGGCCGCCATGGTTAGCGTCCGAGGAAAGCCAGCCGACGCCGCTGAGGCGACTACCGGGTTGATCACCGGCACGGTCACCGCCGCAACCGGGGCGCCAATCCCCAATGCGAAGGTCTCGGCCGCTTCTCCGTCCGGGCGCTATTCGGCAGTCACGGACGCTCACGGTCGCTTCGTCATGCTCGGCGTTGAGCCGGACACCTATACCATCAGCGTAGTTGTAGCGGGCTATGCAACCGCGACGCAAACGGACGTCCGCGTTCTCACCGGGCAGCAACAGAAAACAGCGTTCCGGCTCGAGTCCGCGATCCGGACGATCGGAAACGTGCAAGCCCGGAGCCAAGCATTTACGGTCGGTGCGCCCAGTGACGCGTTTACCGTCAGCGGCGATAGTGCGCACGCGCAGTTTCCGACCGCGACGTCGTCCGGGCTCGGAAGCTACGCCCAAGGCAGCGTCCAAGGCTCGATCGCGAACGCCCCCGGCGTGGACCTCGATCCATTTGCGAATGCCATTCTGCGAGGCGGCCGCGTCAGCGATACCGTCTTCGACTACGACTCCGTGCCCATTCCGCAAGGACTGATCGCCGAGCCGGGCGGGAACGTTGACGGCGCGCAGCTTCCGACCACCGGTATCGCCTCGACGAACGTGACGCTCGCCGGATACTCCAACGAAAGCGATAACGCGCTCGGCGGTGTCGTCAACATGATCCCGGCAGTCGGCACATATCCCGCCAGCACCACGATCGAGCTTGCCGACGGCATCGGCACGAAGTCACAATTCAGCAGTCTTCAACTCCTCGGCGCAACCCCGGATCTCAAGTGGCGCTACGCGCTGGCAAGCACGTTCGGCAACGACTACTTCAAATACGGTTTAGGCAAGACGTTCTACGCAGCCGAAGCCGCGACGTACGGCTTATCGCTGCAAACCCGCGGCCAATACTCGGTCGAGTCGAACGTCCATTACGCGGCGACGGCAAAGGACGATGTCTCGATCCTGGCACTCATCGGTCAAGCCGAATACAACCAATACGGGTCGCCCTATTCCGGCGAAACCATCGGTGAGTTCGACGGCGCTTCGACTACCTACCCGGGCGAAACCAATCCCGACGCTCCGGTCACCTTCGCCTCGGGCGTACGCGGTTATTACAATATCATCAAGGGGCAGTGGCAGCACACCGGATCCCATATTTATTCGCGCGTACAAGTGTACCAGTCGCAATTCGGGTCTTCGTCGGCCGGTCCGTTCTGGGACGAGAACGGCTTCCCCGACGGCTCGATCTCGCTTTTCCAAAAAAGCGACCAACGACAAAACGGGATCAACTTCGACAACGAAGCCGTATACGGCATCCATCGGATTCGCTTCGGCGCCGAATACCGCACGAACACGTCGTACCTCGATCAAGTCGTGCCGACCGCCGATGAAGTCATCACGTCCAATCCGACGATCAACTCGTACCTTGCGTACCTGGGCGACACGTGGTCGATCGGAGACCGGCTCCAAGTGTCGGGTACGGCGCGGGCAACGCACGCACACTACAAGCCCTTTACCGGGTTCGCCTACGATACCGGCTCCATCGATCCGCACTTGGGTGCGTCGTACCGGTTGGGCTCGCAATACGCGCTGCGAGCGAACTTCGATCACATCAACGTCGCGCCGGCACCGCTGGAAGCCGACCGGGTCGATTCCGCCAACGTGGATGCAAACGGCAATCCGGCGCCGTTCGTGGCCCTCACGCCGGAGACGGCCAACGACGCGACCTACTCGTTCGAGGGCAACGGCCGCACCCAATTTCGGCTAACGTACTATCAGAAGTTCGAGCAGAATCTCATCGATGTATTGCCGTTCAATTTCAGGTCGGCGGTCTCTTCAGGCGTCGAACCGAACGGCCTTGGTGTGCCGACGAATATCGGCAATCTTCGCGCCAGCGGAGCCGAGCTGTACGTCAAGAACGGCGGCTTCTCGATCGACAGCAACTTCATTCGGGCGTACACGTCGAGCGCTTCGCAATTCGCCTACAACGACCTCAATGCGCCGGCCGTTGCCGCAGGCCACCTGTTTCCGGTGAGCTATCTGCCCAATTTCACGACGTCTCTGTCCTATGAGTTCAACGATCGAAGGCACCGGTTCCGAGTTACGCCCTCACTTTCGTATCAATCCGGCTATCCGTACGGCAACGGCAAGAAAGCGTGGATCTTCGACCCGGTGACGGGAAAGCCGATTCAGGTAAACAACGACAACTACGTCAATCCGGGTGCAAACTACTATTTTCTCGCGAATCCGTCGGCACCGTTCAATGCAGCGACCAATCCCTACATCGGCAACCTGGGAACCAACGAGGGCGACGATCCGAATACCCTGCGCTCGACGCCGCAGTTGCTCGTGAACCTGCGGCTCGAGAAAGACATCACGCCGCGCCTGACGTTCATCGTTGACGTTGCGAATCTGTTCAACACGATTACACCGACGGCATATCAGGTCAACCCGTATCTCATCGGGCCGCCCGGCTACAAAGGCGGGAACGCGCTGTATTCCAACTGCTACGGCCAAATTCTCGCCGGCAATGTCCCCTGCGCTCCGGGATTGCCCGCCGGCACCACGCCGTACGCGCTGGGCAATGGCATTCCGACTCAGGACGGCGTGACTCAATCCGTGCCGTGGAACTACGGGACGGACGGCTACATTCCCCAAGCTTATCCCTTGGGCCGCACCGTACAGGTTCGCCTTCGTTACCGGTTATGAGCGGCACGGTCCGGCACCCGGGCCATAAGGCCGTGAACCCCGACGCGAACCCGAAGCCCGTCGTCGCTGCCGCCGCTTCGATCGGAACGCGAACGACGACGTATTCCGGTTCCATCGTAAAACCAATCGATAAGCAAAGCATAATGCAGCCTCACCGGGTTTTCACTTCTGCGGCACGAAAGCGATGCTTCATGACAGGCCTATCTCGCAGCACATTCCTGCGCGGCGTGTCGGCGCTTGCTGCCGCACCCGTGGCAGCGACGACGAGCGTGCGCGACGCGCTGGCGGCGCAACGGCCGGCGGCGTCGCTGCGCGACATCGATCATATCGTGGTCTTCGTGCAAGAGAACCGGTCGTTCGATCATTACTTCGGATCGTTGCGCGGCGTGCGCGGCTTCGACGACCCGCGCGCCAATGAAGGAAGCAGCGGACGTTCGATCTTCGAGCAGCGCGATCCGGAAAACCCGGACGGCTTTGCGTTACCGTTCCACCTCGACACGCTGACGACGAGCGCGCAGCAGCTGGGCGATCTCAGTCACGCCTGGGGCGCGCAACACGAGTCGTGGAACGGCGGCAAGATGGACAATTGGCTGCCGGCACACCGTAAGGCCGACCGAGAAAAGGGTCCGTTGACGATGGGATACCACACGCGCGCCGACCTGCCCTATTATTACGCGTTAGCCGACGCCTTCACCATCTGCGAGGGCTATCATTGCTCGGTGTTCGGTCCGACCCACCCGAACCGCTACTTCCTCATGACCGGGACCAACGATCCCGAAGGCCGATTCGGCGGACCCGTAATCACGAACCGCGAGCAGATGTACGGCTGGGAAACGTATCCCGAGCGGCTCGAACGCGCCGGGATTTCATGGCGCATTTACCACGCACTCGACGATTACGACATTAACGTGATCAAGTTTTTCGGGCGGTTTCAAAGCGCACCGGCCAGCTCATCGCTGTTCGAGAACGCGCTGCGCAATCGCAGTTTCGAGAGCGTGCTCGCGGACTTCCGCTCCGGCAACATTCCGCAAGTGAGTTGGATTTGCGCTCCGGCCGCCTACACCGAACACCCCTACTACATGCCCGCAGCCGGCGAGCATTACACCGCGCAGATCCTTGCCGCGCTAATGTCCAACTCGGCCGTGTGGTCGCGAACGGCGTTCTTTTTGACCTACGACGAGAACGACGGGCAGTTCGACCACGTGGCGCCGCCAGTAGCTCCGCTCGGGACGCCCGGTGAGTACATCGGCGGTTTGCCGATCGGTTTGGGCTTTCGGGTCCCGACGATCGTCGTTTCACCGTTCAGCCGCGGCGGCTACGTGTGCGGGGATACCTTCGACCACACCTCGATCTTGCGCTTCATCGAGACGCGCTTCGGCGTTGAGGTGCCCAATCTCAGCCGCTGGCGCCGCGACACCTGTGGCGACTTGACGACGGCCTTCGGATTCGGTCAGCCCCCCGACTATACGATTCCGGCGTTCCCGCAAACAGCCGCCGCAGTGCAGATTGCCGAACACAACGCGAAAACACTCCCGGACCCCGCGGTGCCGCGCAAACAAACGATGCCGCGACAAGAGCCCGGCGTGCGCCCGCGGCGTGGCGGCGCGGCAGCGTAGGGACCGGTCAAGCAGCCACCACTCAACATCCTCCGTCGCTTGCCCGGAACGCCCGTTCCTGACCGCGACGTCCAACCAATACTTTGGTATTGATCGATACGTTCGTCTAATGGACTCGTCGTCGCAATTCTGTCAGTCTTGCCTTGAACGGCCACCTGCTCTGACATCGCAAGGAGTACCAAATTGACGGCAAAAATGGACTGCAAGAGGCCACGCGCGTGACCGCGCCTGTCGCGTCGAGCACGCTCGGTGTGAACGTTTTTACCGCCCCGGGGAAAGCAATGGTCGGCGAGCGGCCAAAGCCCTTCGGCGAAGCGCTCGGCTTTGACCCGATCACGTCGACTTTAATCTTCGGCGAGTATGACGCGGTGCTGGTCGACGCGATGACGACAGTGGCTGAGGCCGAGGCTCTCGCGGATTGGGTTGCGCTGCACAACCGCAACCTGGAGACCATCTATATAACGCACGGCCATTTCGACCACTTCTACGGTCTGAGCATTCTGCTCGACCGGTTCCCGAGCGCTCGGGCGATAGCAACGCCCAAGACCGTGAACGCCATGCAGCTGTCTTTCACTCCCACAGTGGAGCGCTTAGCCCGCCAGTTGTTTCCTGGGCAAGTGGCCACGAAATTGGTTGCACCTCAGCCCTATGAGCACGAGACGTTCACTCTCGAGGGCCAGGAATTGCGCATCATCGAGCAGGGCCATACCGATAGCCCCGATACGACGTCTCTCTACGTTCCATCGATCGGTCTGGTGGTCGCTGGCGATGTTGTGTACAACCAATGCCGCATGTACGTCGGCGACACCACTCCGGAAAGCCGAAAGAATTGGATCGCGGCGCTGGACCGGTTAGCAGCGCTGAACCCGGCGATCGTCGTCGCCGGTCACAAGAAGCCTGGCGCGCCCGACTCTCCCTCGACGATCCAGGACACCAAGCGTTACTTGCAGGACTTCGATCGGGTGCAGAAAGCCGCGACGTCCGACCAGGAGCTGTTCGATCAAATGACGGAGCTGTACCCGCATTGGGTAGCCAATCAGTCGTGGTTGATGTTCGGATTCCCGCAGCGGTAAGCCACATCAACCGCTGATGCGAATGGGGTGCCAACTGCGCACGGAACCTCGACAACGCGGAATCACGCCAGTTATTGCTGCGCGCTCGAATCGAAAAAGTACGATATTGTTCGATCGCGAGCGCTACCGGTCGCGCAAGGTCATCGAGCGATGTTTCAAATCGCCTCAAATAGTGGCGCAGATTGGCGACCCGCTATGAGAAGCACGGGTTCAACTACGTTGCCATCGTCCTTGTTGCCGCCAGCATGCACTTCGTGAACTTGCTACTTAGAAAACACGGCCTAGTGTCCCGAGTCAGAAGTTCGTGGCATAAGATCGCGAAGGATTTTCGTTCAGATCGAGGAGTGATGAGATGGGTGCCCTCGGCTTCGCTCGGTGCACCCGGCGAAGCCGTAGCTTCATGACTGAAGAACGACGAAGCGCTGGACGAAAAGACAAGCGAGATGGTGTCACGAACTTCTGAGTCGGGACACTGTTGTAGACGCTACCAAAGTATCGCCCGA
>JBEKHC010000147.1:0-7974 GCA_050012475.1 Candidatus Velthaea sp. | reverse complement strand
CGCTTGGCTTGCGGCATATTTGCGTTCGGAACAAGTGAGTGCGCGCTTTCAGGAAGCGGCGCTGCCGCAGACCTTGCCGGAGATCGCCGGCATCGCCTTTGACGCTTGCTACCGTCCCGGACCAAGTGAAGGCACTTTAGGCGGTGACTGGTATGACGTCGTGGCGCTTGACGATGGTCGGATCGTCGTATCAGTCGGCGACGTGTGCGGCAGCGGGCTCAACGCGACGATCGTCATGGCGATGATCCGCCAAGTGGTTCGCGGCGTAGCTTACATCGCACCCGATCCCATCATGATCGTCGAGGCCGCCGGTAAGGCGCTGCGAGCCGAACATCCGGACACATTCGTCTCCGCGTTCGTCGCGGTCATCGATCCGGTCGAGATGACGCTACAATACGCCAGCGCGGGCCATCCGCCGCCCCTTTTACGCCGGCCGGACGGCACCATCGAAGAACTCGATTTTGACGGGCTGCTGCTGGGTCTCTGGGGGCCAGTCAGCCGTGCGACGAAAATGGCGTCGCTCGAAGCCGGTTCTCTGCTCGTGCTCTATACCGATGGCTTGATCGAGGCAACCGGCGACGTGTTAGCTGGTGCCCAGAAGCTGCATGCGGCCGTAGCGGAGATGACGGTCCCGGCGACCGGACATGCGCTGGCAATTCACGATCACATTTTGCGCAACCCAGCGCATGACGACGTGGCGATCCTGACCGTGCAAGTGGGTTTCTCGGCAATCGACCCGTTCGTCATCCCCTCGTACAACGGGCTTTCGCACTGGGAATTCGAGGCGGAAAACGCGACCTCTGCTCATCGCGCTCGAGCTGAGTTTGCCGCCGAACTGCGCGCCGCCGGGGCCGCAGAAGAAGACGTTTTGGCCGCTGAGATCGTTTTCGGCGAACTGGTCGGTAATGTCGTGCGGCACGCGCCGGGCCGCGTGGACGCATTGGTCGATTGGCGCGGCCGTGCCCCGGTACTCCACGTCCGCGACAACGGGCGCGGATTCGTCTTCGTCCCACGCTTACCACGCGACGTCTTGTCCGAAAGCGGACGCGGGCTGTATATCATCGCGGAACTCACTGCAGACTTCAACGTCAGTCGATGCGCAGGCGGGGGCAGCCATGCCCGCGCGGTCATTTCGGTCACGCGCTATGAATCACCGCGTCGCGCGATCACGAAATCGAAGGCACCCTCGTCGCGAGTGTGTTCGACGCAGAGCTGAAGCATCTGCCACTCACGACAGTACGGTAGAACCGCGACGGAATCAGACGTTACGAGATCGTCGATCACGGCGGCGCCGGACACGTTCGAGCGTAACCGCGAGGCCGCGAACGAGCTGCCGAACGGGTGCTGCGTCGGCAAGTGGGGCCGCACCTCGGCTATGGAAGGACATCTGAACGCGCGCGCCACGAATGGCTTGCGATGAGCACCGTGGACGACCTCATGCAACGACGATACGACGCCGGAGCCGCGCTCGTCGTTGAGGCCGGTGCGCTGGCCGGCGAGTATTTTCGCCGCTTCGATACCCTGACCGTCACGTCGAAGGGCGTGCAGGACATGGCGAGCGAGGCCGACCTCGCCGTCGAACTCTTGATCCGAAAGCGCTTGAAAGAGCAATTTCCGGCCGACGACTTTCTCGGTGACGACTTTCTCGGTGAAGAAACCGGCCGCGGTGACGTGCAGGGCGCCGAGGGGATTTGGGTCGTCGATCCGATCGACGGAACGCAGCCGTTCATAAGCGGGATGAGCAGCTGGGCCGTCTCGATCGCCTATGTCCACGACGGGGTGCTCGAGCTGGGATTCGTCGCGGCGCCGGCGCGCGGCGAGGTGTTCACCGGCCGGCGCGGCCACCCGGCGACGCTCAACGGAAAGCCGATTCACGTCAGCAACGCATCGAAGCTCACCGACGGCATCATCGCCATCGGATATTCAACGCGAGTGCATCCCGACAGCTTCTTGCCGATGTTCTCCCAGCTGCTGCATCAAGGCGCGATGTTTTATCGCGAAGGCTCGGCCGCGCTCACGCTGTGCTCGCTGGCCTGCGGCCGGATCATCGGCTACATCGAATTGCACTTGAATTCATGGGACTGCCTGGGCGCCATCGCCGTGATCGAAGGCGCCGGCGGGCAAGTATCCCGTTGATCGCGGCGCCGCCGGCGCTCTATCCGGTCCTGGAGGCGGCATTGCCGCCGACGCACGGCGTGACTGCCGCGCCCTAAGGGCGGCTGAGCGCCGAGTCCCAGTTCGCGATGAACGCGCCGACGTGCTCCGGGCGCAGCGGCTGCGAGTACAGATATCCTTGGCCGGTTTCACAATCGAGGGCGCGAAGACGGCGCTCTTGTTCCGCGGTCTCGATGCCCTCCGCGGTGACCGACACGCCAAGTTGGCGAGCCAGGTTCAGGATGGTTTCCACGATCTGCGCGTTTGCCAGTTCGTCGCCGGTACGACTGATGAACGACTTATCGATCTTGAGCGTTTGCACCGCGAGCTGATCGAGATAGGCGAGCGACGAGTATCCGGTTCCGAAGTCGTCGATATGGATCGCAACGCCGCGTTCGCGCAGCTGAACGAGGATCGCCTTCAAACCGGCGAGGTCTTCCATCAGCAGACTCTCGGTTAGTTCGAGATGCAAAGACCGTGCAGGCAGACCGCTCTCAGACAGCGCACGATCGACGCTTTCGACAAACCCGGGTCGACGAAACTGTGCCAGCGAAACGTTGACATTGACGGACAGCTTGTCGGATCCGGGCAAGGTTTCCCGGAACACTTGAATCTGGCGGCACGCTTCGTGCAACACCCATTCGCCGATCTCGAAGATGAGTCCGGTCTCCTCGGCGATCGGGATAAACTCCATCGGCAGCACGGCGCCGATCTGCGGGTGCCGCCAGCGCAAGAGCGCCTCGAATCCCACGACGGTTTTTTGCGCCAGCGCGACGATGGGCTGGTAATGCACCGCAAGTTCATTGCGCTCGATCGCCTGACGCAACGCCATCTCGAGCTGCGTGGCCCGCGTCGCTCGATCGCGCAGCCCGACATGGAACAGCTCCCACCGGTGACGGCCGCGCGCTTTGGCCTGGTACATCGCAATGTCGGCATCACGCAGCATCTCGTCGGCCGACGAAGAGCCCTCGGCGCTGGTCGCAATGCCGATGCTCGCACGCACGTACAGGTCCATTCCGGCCAGCGCGAACGGTTCGGACAAACCGGCGAGCATTCGTTGCGCCAGCGCCACGGCATCGTCGGCGGTTCCCTCGATCAAGACCCCGAACTCGTCACCGCCCAGCCGCGCGATCGTATCGCTTCCGCGCACCGCGTCTTGAAATCGACGCGCCAGCGCGACGAGCAGCAAATCTCCCGTCACGTGGCCGAACAAGTTGTTGATCGATTGAAAACGGTCGCAATCGAGCAGCAAGACGGCCAGGCCGCTCGCGCCGGCGCGTTGGGTTTGCAGTGCCAGCCGCAGGCGATCGACGAACAACGAACGATTCGGGAGTTCGGTGAGCGGATCGCGAAACGCCGCGTCGACGAGCTCTTTTTCGACCCGCTCGCGAGCTAAGGTCTCCTCGCCGACGAGCGCCGCCATTTCTTCCGAGATATCGGTCATCTCCGAGTTCACATAGCGCTGCGCGGGATCGTTCAATCGATTGTCGTTGCGGAGCTCGAACCAAACCCATGAACCGTCGCGATGCTTGTGACGCAGGCGGGCACGGCAACCGGTGCCGCCGGCCATCATGTCCATCCAGTTTGCCGTGACCCGAGCCCAATCTTTGGGATGAATGAACTCGAGCGAACGGCGGCCGATCATTTCGTCCGGAAGCCACCCCAGGCTCTCGGTGACGGCTGGATCGACATCGATGATCAGGCCCGATCCATCCTTTTTCAGGGTCCAACGAGGAGGCCGCATGGCGTGATAGACGATGTGTGCCGGATCGTCATTCACGCTCGCCAAAGCGTTCGGTGCGTCGAGGAAGCCCAGCAGCACGCCATAGCGGTTGCGCGCATCGACGATCGAGAACACGACTTCATCGCCAGGCCGGCCCAACAAGTGGACGTTGTCCGCAGCGATGCCTTCCCGCAGGGCACGGCTCCAGATCTCAATCACGATCTGGATATCACTACTGACGACGAGCTGAAGCCCGGACTTCGGGCCGACGACCACGCGGTCACGCTGCACGGGAACGCACGGCGGCATCGGAACAAAGGCGCCGATCGCGTCGATCGCGACAACCGGCAGAGCCGGCTGACGGGCGAGCAGCGCGTCGAGTGCGGCGTCGATCGCGTTCGCGTTCGGCGGCTGGGGCGTCATACTTTTAAGTATCGCCCGCAATTGCAGCCGACCTTAACGGGCCGGCGACAACGGGTATCGAAGCTGGCACACGCCCCTGAGGATGGGTTCCGATGTACCTCGACGCGCAAGCTCTCGTGATCGGCGCGGCTCCCCTACGCGGCAGCGGTCGGCCAATCGACCAGCGTGGGTAGCGCGCATTGGGCCGTCGAAGGTTTCGCGGAGGGTCTCCGCCTCTATCGTGCGGGAAAGTATTTCGCAGCGCACGAGGCGTGGGAGCTGCTCTGGATCGCGGCACTCGAACCGGAAAGGACATTTCTGCAAGGCTTGATCCAGGTAACGGCAGCGTACCACCATATCGCGCACGGCAATGAGCGCGGAGCGCGCAGGCTGTTGGAGGGCGCGCTGCAACGATTCGAAACGTATCCGCCGTGCTTTGGCGGCGTCGCGGTGGCGACGCTTCGTGACGACATTCGGGATCGTTTGCGGATCCTGGCATCCGGGCAGCCGTGCGCGAACATCCGCCCGGTGCGCGTAGGCAAACCGTCGTCATGATAGTTCGCGCCGCGATCGTCCTGCTGTGCTGCCTGGGCGTGTATCTATCCGCTTTCATGTTGGGCAAAACACGGCGCGCGGCGCGCGGAGAGATCGCTGAGCCCAGCGTGGTGCAGACGCCGCGAGCGCGCGCGCTGGGCGGCGTTTCAAACGCGGCGCTCGGGCTGGCGTATTACCTCTTGCTCGCTGCGGCGACGTTCGCCTTCGGCGTTCCGGGTGTCTGGATCGGGGCACTCTGCGCCGCGCTCTTTGCCGCTGCGTTATCGCTGTACTTAGCCTACAGCTTGCTGTTCGTGACCCGCATGCCGTGCCGGTACTGCTGGACGAGCCACGCGATCAATCTGCTTCTTCCGCTGCTCGTGTTCGGCGCCCGGCCCGGACCTTGAGCTTGAAACTCACAAATCGACGGCACGCGCCTCTTGCATCGAACGTTCGGCGGCGAGGACGACTGCCAGAGATTGGACCGCATCGCGCATGTGCTTCTCGAGATCGAGATCGCCGCGGATCACTTCGAGCACATACTGTTGTTCCCGCTCGCACAGCTCCTGATGGGCGGGCTCGTCCCGCATCGACAGCAGCTCGTCGGGTTTCACGAAGTTGCCGGCGCGATCGGTCGCCGCTCCATGCACGCGGATGCGCGCGGTCTTGGTGTGCGTGTCGACGCTCGCAGAGGCCGCCCCTTCGTCCATAACGATGGATACCGAGCCGTGCGGACCGATCACGTCTTTCACGAAAAACGCCGTCTCCGAGATCATCGGGCCCCATCCGGCTTCGTACCATCCGACCGATCCGTCGGCGAAAAGCACTTGCAAGTGCCCATAATTGACCTGCGTTTCCGCGATCTCGGCTGAGAGTCGAACCCCCATGCCGCGCACTTGAACGGGCGGGCTTTTACAGATCTGCAGCATGACGTCGATGTAGTGCACGCCGCAATCCACGACCGGACTCGTGCTCAACATCAACCGCTTGTGGATCTCCCAGGCGATGCCGGACGATTGCTGATTCAAGTTCATCCGCATCACCAGCGGCGAGCCGAGCATGCGTGCTCGCCGAATGAATTCGACGTAGCTTGGATGGTGCCGCAAGATATACCCGATCACGAGCTTGCGGCCGCTTCGGCGAGCCGCCCTCACCACCCGCTCGGCCTCGGCGACACTTTGGGCGAGCGGCTTTTCAACGAACACGTGCGCGCCCGATTCCAGCGCCGCGATCGCATAGGCGGCATGACTATCGGTGTACGTGTTGACCGACACAAGGTCGGGCTTTTCCGCCAGCGCCGTGTCGAAATCGGGGAACATGCGGTACCCGCTCAATTCGCCGGGCAGCGCCACCGGCGTGCGGTTCACGAAGCCGGCGATCTCGAATCCGGGATTGCGGTGATACGCCAGCGCGTGGCTCTGGCCCATCTGCCCCAGACCCACGACCAGCGTCCGAATTCGGCTCACCGCTCAACCTCCGATCGTACCGGTCGCTACCGCCGTGCCGTTTCATTTGAAACGCGCAGCGATTGCCTTCCTTCGGCTCCGATCGCGGCGCGGGCTTCGGGTCAGCGACTCCTGCCGGTGCGACACCGTCGATAAAGGACGGCACCGGGCATGTGATAGCCTTGGGTATTGTGCACGATCACGTTTCGATCGGAGAAGTAAACGAAATTATCGACGTTTCCCTCGGCGCTCCAGTGTATCGCTCGATCGCCGTCTTGCGCCGAATAATAAATCGGTTGCGGTGTGCCACCACCGAGCGCCGCGGTGCGAGCGGTGATCACAAGCCGATCGGCGGGGGTCGCGCACGACCCGTGCGCCCATGTGCCGAGCATTGCCGGTGGAACCGGCGGCCTCGCGGCGCCGAGAAGCGTCAGACTTGCCAGCGCTGCACAGCTCAGGACGCCGAACGCGTAACGGCTTCGCGCCATGCTCTTATCGATGCCATCCGTACGCGGCGCGGCGAACCCAAGGGCGTCCATACTGCCAACCCCGATGCCAGCGGTATCCGTAGTAGGGCCGGCCATAGTAAGCCGCAGAGAAACGCGGGCCATAGTACGGCGGCGGATAGTAGGCAACGGGCGCCGGGTAGTACGCAACGGGCGGCGGTCCGTAGCCGAGATAGTAGCCATGCACGTAGCCGGGACCGGCAGCATAGGCGAAACCGGAACGCAACCAACGACCGCTGCGGTAGCCGTAGCGCCAGAAGCGATGCGGACTGCCGACCCGGACGCCGACGACAACGCCGGCGCGCGCCGGCTGAGCGTCAGCAACGACCACCGCGGTCGATGCGGACGCCGCGAAGAGCAATGCGGCAACCAGCCGGGGCACATGCCGAAAGAAGTTCATAGCCGCATTATTGCGCCCGCGGCCGCGCGAGAAAAGTCCGATCAGATTAAAAAGTTACCCGAGCGCGGGCCGGCGCCGCGGCAGTGCGCCGCTCGGTCGAGGCTCCCGTCCGGCCCAAGGTGCCGGTACCCGGTCTGACGCGGGGTGCTCTGTCCAAGGTGAATTGCCCGACAAGCGATTCGAGTTCTGCCGCCTGATCGCGGAGCGAGCCCGCCGTGACCTCGATCTCATTTATTCCCATGGCGAGCTCCTGCGCCGCAGTCGCCGCACCTTGAGCCGTTGACGCGTTCTGCCTTGCGGTTGCAGCGATCGGAATGATGATGCCGGTGACGTGGTCCGTCGTACTTCGCATCTCTGCGGCGGCTGCCGAATTTTCCTCGACTGCCGCCGAGGTAGACGCCATGTTGTCGGCCGCGTTGGCGGACGCAGCGCGCATTTCGCGGGTGCTTGCCGAGAGTGTTTGGGCGACGTTGCTCGTAGCGGTAATTGCCGAGGAGACGCTTTTCAGCGAATACGAAGCGCGCTCCGAGACGACAATCCCGGAATCCATTGAAGCGGTTGACGCGCGCATCGTTTCAGCGGCGGCTTGCGTATCCGCTTTCATCCCGCTGAGAAGGCGTGAGATATCAACGGTCGCGGTGCGTGAGCGATCCGCTAACTTACGCACTTCATCTGCAACGACGGCAAAGCCGCGACCGGCGTCTCCCGCACGGGCCGCTTCGATTGCCGCGTTGAGCGCCAAGAGATTGGTTTGATCGGCGATATCTTCGATCGTGTCAACGATCGCGCCAACCTGGACGGATCGTTCCG
>JBEKHC010000146.1:0-12814 GCA_050012475.1 Candidatus Velthaea sp. | reverse complement strand
AAGATGGCCCCGCGCCGCAGTGACGTCGAGCTCTAAGCCGCGACCAGCATTTCTAGCCGACATCTGCCAGTCGAAATAGCCAGGCCTTCTGCGCTCGCGTTTTAATCGGCCGGTGTCATTGCCCGCCAATGTCATGTCCTGTACCAATCGACTTTTTCTGTCATGTGGATGTTGACTATTAAAAACGGCCTTCACTCGCTCCGCGGCGCATCGGCGGCTGTTCGCCTTGCTACGCCGCGCGCTTGCGTGCGGTATCTTACGCACGAGGTTTACTTTGATAGCTTGGGCTGCCACAAGATAACGGCGAACGCTGGATCGTCGTTGTTGGCCGGCACGGCGAGCGCTCCATTTGACAGGGCAGTCAAAAAGACACCGTAGCTTTACAATCGCCCCGACTGTGCTGAGGTACGATAGCCATCGAGCTTGCCGCGTCTGCGATTAGGCTCGCAGTCTCGCAACCTGCTATAAAGGCAGCGTCTATGGCATCCATCGTCCCTTCCTTCTGTTGCGCAATGGTCGCAACGCTTGCGACCGTGAGTTGCGCTACCAACGGATCCACCGTTCGAGCGCCCCTATCTTCCATTGACGCGACACGCGCGATGGCGCAAGGGCCTGCGCCGAGCCCGGCAGCAACGGCGAGTGCCGCACCGATCGTTGAAACACCGCGCTGGGCGGACGCGTTCGTTGATTCGGTCGGGGTCAACACGCACTTTTCTTATGTCGACACGCCGTACGTTGCCAACTACGCAACCGCCGCGTCGCTGCTCGCGGGTTTGCACGTCCGACACATTCGCGATAGCGCAACCGCGAGCGCGGATTCGTCATACTATGGCCACCTAGCCGCGCTCGCGCAAACGTACGGCATCCATGCTGACCTCATCACGATCATGAATGAACCGGTCGGCAGCATCACCGGCGTGCTGGCCAAAACCGGCAGTGCGCCGAGCGGCGCCGCCGAGTTCGTTGAGTATCCCAACGAGTGGGATCTCAACGGCGGTCCCAGCTGGGCTGCCGGACTGCCACCTTACGGCCAGACGCTCTGGACGGCGACGTTGCAGTTTGACGGCGCCAAGCTCATCGGCCCGTCACTGACCAGCGTCGAAGCATACACGCAAAGCTTCCCCGCGGGAACCTTCGCGGCCATCGCAGATTACGGAAATATTCACGATTATTTCGGCACGTACAATCCCGACACGACCGGTTTCGGCGGCGACTTTCCCCCGTACGGCGTCTATGGAACGATCGGCTTTTGGCTTAATCTATGTGCTTCCATCGAGCCGACGCCGGTCTTCGCCACCGAGACGGGCTGGGACGACGGCACGACAGCAGGAATATCGGTGAGCGCGGCCGTGAAGGCGCGTTACGTGATGCGCGTCCTGTTGAACCACTGGAACGCGGGGATTCGAAAAACGTATCTCTATGAGCTGCTCGACGAAGGCGGACGACATTACGGACTGTTGACCGGTGCACTGGCGACGAAGGCGTCTTATACGGCCATTCGGAACATGCTTGCCATGCTCGGCGATCCCGGCAGCGCACCGACGCTACAACCGCTCTCATACACGCTGCAAACGAGCTCGACGATCGAGCACACCTTACTGCAAAAACGCGACGGATCGTACCAGCTGCTGCTGTGGAACGCCGTGCCCGCTTCGGATCCGCAGGTCGCCATGCTGCCGGTTGGCATCGTGTTCAACAAACGCTGGTCGTCGGTGATACAGGATACGTGGCAGGACACGGGCGCAGCCGCGCCACCTGTTTTGATGCCGTCCAAGAGCAACGCTCTGACGCTAAACGTTGACGACCGGGTGACGTTGCTAGTGCTCAAACCGTGAAACTCGCCGGCGGCAGCCGCTCATGGCAGGTTGCGTCCGGTCTTGTTGCCGCGGCGACCTTGCCGGCACGAGCACTCCGGCGCCGCATCAGCGTGCGCGCGCGGGCGACGATCTCTATCGGCGTCATCAATACCCATCGCTTCCCATCGACAACGCAGAGGTCGCCGGCAGCGGACACGGTATGCAGCCCTGCGGGGTACTTCCCTCGAGCATCCGGCTCGATGAACGCGCAAATTTCCTCGACGAAGACGTTCGGGTCGAGCGCGTCAATTCGGGTGATGACGACGCGGCCGCCATAGGTCAGCGCGCAGTCTTGCGTTGGCCGAAACAGCTTGCCGTCATGGACGAACGGTGGCCCTGCCGGACGCGCGCAGCGAATGTCGACCTTGACCGGATTGGCTGAATGGGCCGTCCAGTCGCCGAGCAGATCGTCGGCAAAAAAGGCATAGAGATGCTCGTTCTCGTCGCCTTCGGTGCAGAAGAGCCACCAGCGCCCCTCGTGCCGGAACACCGTGCTGTCGGCGTATGGACCGTTGAGGATCACGCGCTCTTTGACCCAGTCGGTCGGAAAGCGCACGGCGCGATACACGGCAACTTCGCCGGCCGCGTGCATCTCGGGTACACAGAAGACGGCCCCGTCGTGCTCGACGATATATGGATACGACGCGTGCATTCCGGGCACTATGGCGTCTTGCGGCTGTCCCCAATTGCCGGCCTGGAATGTCGTTGCGACGATCTTTCCGCGCGAACTTGCGGCATCCCATTCCTCGCAAAGGATATGCACTTTCCCGTCGGCGGTAAACGCCATCGGATCTGCAAGCCAATTCTTCGACCGGCTCGGCATCCACTGGATCGGCGGCATCGGCGTACCGTCCAGGAGCGCTTCGCGGCGGAAAGGAACGACGCCGATGTTCCATTCTTCTCGTTGGCAAGACCGCGCCAACCATTGAGCCCGATTCCTGGTAAGATTCACCAGAAATTTCAACACATCGAGGTTCGATGGCGCCGCATGGGCCGCACCCGCATCGTACAAGGGAAGCGCCTGCACGGCGCGAGCAGAATTGCCGATGGCGGCGGCTGCATGCGCGGGCCAAGACGCAATCGTCAAATACAGCCGGTCGACGTGGCCGACGTAGGAATGCCCGATCGTTTTGAAGCAGCCCGTTCGCAGAATCCGTTCGCCTTGCGCGCCCGTCGCGCAAAGCTGGACGGTCACGACCGGATTCCCGGTGAGAATCTCGCGAAATCCGCTGGGTACGTTGCTGCTTTCGGGCACGTCCGCATAGCGAAACGACCAAACGCCGTAGCTCGCCGCATCGGCTAGCTCAGGCCGCACCGCACCGCCATCGAAGGCCAGAATGAAGTCGACGCCCAGACGGCGCACCGCCGACACGTCGTCCGCAGCTGGCACGCTCGCGCCTTCGGCGTCTCCCTCACGCCGGTATAGCCTGGGAACCGAGGGGAATGCATAACGTACCGACGACCGCTGCAATGCCGATGATCTGCGCGCAAGCCTCGCATGGAGCCTTCGCCAGAGCAGGCACGCCCGTCCCGGCGAGTCCGGCTCCGCGCGCTTCTCGTGCATGAAAAGGGCAAGTTCGGCGCTCTCGCCGGCAGTCAGATCCTCGACGGCTTTGAGTTGCCACGCTTCCATCAATTCCGCGCACGCCACTGCGAAGCGCAGCGGCCGCTGCTTCGGCGGTGCCGGCGTCACGGCGCCTCGGGCCGGATGAGCGGCGGCCAAGCCGCGGCGTCAGTCGTGCGCGGCTGGCCTACAAAGCGCTGCGATTTTACATCCGGCGGCGTGCGATTCAGCGTTCAAACTCCCGAAGAAAATCCCGGCAAGACGATGCGCCGCGCCGACGAGAGCCGGTCCGCAACCTCGGCGTCATTGCGTCGGATGAAAATCTCGTTCGTCTCCTGGTGCTCCGTAAGCGGTTCGACTCGACGGGTGAACGGATCGTACCTGTGGGGGAAGAAACCGTTCGCCATCAACAACTGCCGAACTTCCCTCACGTTCGTCCCATAGCAGTTGAGATGCAGGTTTTTCAATTCGATGATGATAGCCCGAAGATTGACATCCGCCAGTATCGTGCGCGCACCGGAAAGCGCCCGCAACTCGAATCCTTCGACGTCGAGCTTCATGGCGAAAGGGCACTTGTCGGCGAAGATGTCGTCGAGCCGCATCACGCTTGCGAGGATCGAATCCGGCCTCACCGCATGTTCAAGCACGTGATTGAGGCCGCCCTCACTGGAGCTCATGTTCGCATGGCCCGGTGACTCGCCGACCGCGACCTGCAGTGGGTCGATCAAGCTCTCGAGACCGTTGAGCCGGATGTTCTTCGTCAAACCTGCGAACGTCAACGGCACAGGTTCAATCGCGACGACGTTCGCGCCGGCCGATCCAGCCGCCCAGGTCGAATACATGCCGACGTTCGCGCCGACATCGGCAAAGAGCTCCGCCTCCCGCAACAGGTGAGAAAGGAAAAGCATCTCGGCGAAATCCGGCAGCGAATGTACGTAGATGCTGGTTGCGTAATTTTGTTCCCGACCGAGCAGCAGATCGATACCCTCGGGCATGTGCAAGACGAACTCGGCGTCCAGCGTGAACCGCGCCGCATTCCAAAACACATAGTCGCGGAGCGCCTGAAGCTTTCCCCCACGGTTAAGCGGATGTCGAAGCACGGACGACATCACGCTCAGGCGATTGTCGACAAAGTTTCGGACGTGCGTGAGAGCTGGAGAAAACATAGTCGGGCTCTTCCTGGATTGCTCAATCGAAGCATAATCCAAATCGTAATCAGGTGGCCTGGTATGGCGTCTTGATTCCAGTGGTTGTCGATCGTGACCGGACCAGCAGTTCGCTCGTTCCGCGCAATCGCCGACATCGGGTGGCGGCGGCGAACGATCCGGGCTTCCAACCGCCGGCGGAAATCTGCCGGCCCTCATGCCGGCATCCCCGGGTCGCGCTCCCCGCGCGCGACAACGATTCGCGGCGACGCGGTGGCCGACCAGCGCGACTTGTATTCGCGCAGGAAACGCTGAAGCGGCTGATCCGCGAAACGGTCGAATACCAGTCCGGCTCCGACGGCGGCCGCGGCCACCAATAAGCACAGGGCGTCGGGTACCCGGCCGTTATGCAGCCGAGCAATGGCGAATACGATGCGGCTGACGACGGCATAGTGCACGAGGTAGATCGCATACGATGCGTTGCCGAGCGCGACAGTGCTGGCGGGCACGCGCAGACGCGTCCGTTTCTCGAGCATGACCAGCAAGGTGACGATCATGCCGGCGCTCGAGCCGAAGATCGCAACGTCCTGGAGGCGTGCAGGGTTGTCGTTCGGATACAGATCCACGAGCGAGCCGGCGGCGAACACGACGATACTGATAACGAGCAACGCCAACTGCAGCGCCAGCGGCGAACTCTGCCGCCAAGGGCGCATGACCAGCCATGCGCAGAACATCCCAATACTGAACTCCAGACATATCGGTTGCAGATAAAACTCGACTGCCGGGCCCAACGCCGGCGATCCGCACAGTGCCCAAACGACCACCGCTCCCTGCCACGCGACAAATATCGGCCACCCGAACCGCGGCCTGACGATCAGCAGCATGAATGCAAGGTAGAAGAACATCTCGTATTTCAGCGTCCAGGTGACCGCCACCAACGTGTCGCCTTGCGGCAGCAGCAGCGCCGTTTTCGCCACCGCGGCGAAAGTAAGCTTGCCGGCGCTGTATGCGCCCCCCAAACCCGCTCCGACCAGCAGTGCCGTGACGGCGGTGACGATCCAGACGCTCGGATAGATGCGGCTCAATCGGTTGAACAGATAGTTCGGCAGCCGACTCGGCTGTCCCCAATCGGCCGCATGCAAATACGTTACGATGAAGCCGCTCAACACGAAGAACAGATCGACACCCCGGCCGCCGCCGCGAAACACGCCGCCAAAGGGCATGAAGCCGGTTTTCGCCGCGAACGTGGCCTGCGTGTGAAACATGACGACGAGAAGTGCCGCAACCGCCCGCAAGACTTGCAGCGATTGGATGCGGCCCGAAGACACGGCGCCGTTGCGCGCCTTCCCGCTGCGCTCCGGGTGCACGAAGGGAGCTGCGACCGCGAACGCGCGCACCGTGTCAAGCTCCGGCATTCGCGTGCTCTATCCGCGCAGCGCACATCGGGATCACTGAACGATCGACAGCGCGTACAAGGGCATCAGCCGTCGCTGCTAGATGAGATGAGCGTCGGCGCACTCGCCACTCGCGTTCGCGCGCGCATTCGTCCGAAACGCGCGGCAAACGCGATGCTCGGCTTCTCGATAAGTCCATAAAAGACGGCGGCCACGAGTATAGCAATGGCGCATGCTCCAAGGCACATTAGAAAATTCGTCGTTTTGAATCCCGTTGCGGCGAAGCATGCCGCGCCAATGATGTAAAATGTCGGAAGGTGAGTGAGATACAACGAGTACGAGATCGTCCCGAGATAGCGCATCGGGGCTAGAGCGGATGACGCAAGCGTCGCGCGGACCCCGGGATGCGCGACGATCCACACCAAACCGCACCAAAAGGTCGATGCCCAAAGAAAATCCTCGACGTCGACGGGCAGCTTCAAGACGTAACGTGCCGACAGCGACAGCGCAGCGCCGACCGCGAAGAACATCGTCCACCGGCCATCCCACTTGGGGATATCGCCCTTCGCAAGGCGATCCGCAAGCAGGGCTCCCGCACACCAGATGACGAGATAGTGAAGGAATGCGGGCACGCTGCCTGCGATCGTCGACAATACACCGCTCGCCGGACCCAGGCACATGTCGACGAGCGTAGCAGCGAGCGCCGATACTACGACCGCGAACGACGCCTGGCGCACGCCCCAACGCCGGCTTGCGAGCAGCACAAGCGGATACACGAGATACAATTCGAGTTCGATCGGTAGCGACCAAAGCGCGAAGTTGCCCGCTGGTTGTAGCTCCGCATAGCGCAGAGAGCCGCCCGGGTGCGGGTAATTCTGAAGCATGAGCAGGGCCTTGCCGAACGCGAACCACCCTCCGTGATAGCCGACAACGCGCGGCAACAACAGCGCGACGCTCACGCTGAGCAGCAGTGCCGCTGCGTACGGCGGGTAGATGCGGAGGAACCGTCGCGCGGCGTACGATCGCACGTCGAATTCCTGCTTGCCGGCGTTGGGGAGATGGATGACGAAACCGCTGAGCAAGAAAAAGAGCATAACGCCCGCGTAGCCGAATCGTGCAGGATAGGAGAGTAGCGACGCAACGGACTCTGTCGCCGAAAAGCGCGCGATATGGTGAAAAGCGCCGACCCACAAGGTCGGGATCGCGTGAAACACCGCGACGCCCAAGGCTGCTACGCCGCGCAGTACGTCGATCCAATCAAGGTGTCCACGTGCAGGCACCGAGATTGCCGCGGCTACCCCGACGACCGAAGAATCTGCTACGCGATCGTCGCCCAAGACGCCGTTCATGCGACCTCGCGATACACCGACGCGATGCGCCCGGCGATGATCGACCAATCGAAGCGCGCGGCGTAAGAGCGGCACTGCTCGCTTGTCGGCAAGGTCAGGCCACCGCTTAGGACGTCGATGAGACGCTGCGCGAGTTCGGCGGGGGCGGTGCCCGCGCAGATCAAACGCGGATCGAGGTCTTGCACGACCTCGGGCAAACCGGCGACCGGGGTGACGAGCGCCGGCGTACCGCAGGCTAACGATTCGATCACCACCAGTCCGAACGTCTCAAGGGCGAGCGACGGTACGACCGAAACGTCGGCCGCGCGGTATACTGCCGGCAAATCGCTACCGACATGACCGATCAACTTGACGCAGTCCGACAAGCCGCGCGCGCGAACTTGACGTGCCAGCGATGCCCGATGCGGTCCGGTACCGGCAACGACGAGCAGAACGTCCGGTACGCGCTGCCGCACCTGCTCGATCGCCCAGATCATGTTGGCGACCCCTTTGAGCTGAACGAGACGGGATACCGTGAGAACGATCGGCCGATCCACGGGCCAGCCGAGACCCTCACGTGCGGCCGCGCGTGAACGCGGATCACGAAAGCGCTTCATGTTGACGCCGCCGGGAATGACGTGGATGAACGCACTTTCGAGCGACCACGATCCATGAAAATGAACGACCATCGGGCGCTTGCGAATGATGTCCAGAACCGGGAATGCATACGCTGCGAAATGTGACGCAACAATGTCGCAATCGGGCAGACGCTCGCGAACGCGGCTGCGCAGCGCCTGCCAACGGGCGAAGATGCTCGCTCCTTCTTGCGCGAACGTTGCGACGCTATCGCGTTCGGCAGTGTCGCCCGGTTCGCCTAGGACCAGGCCGCTGCCACTGATACCAAACGACTGCAGCGCATCCATCAGCTCGAAATAGTAGCGGTCGGCGCCGCCTCTCGACTCGAGTGACGCCTTGCCGATCTGCAGCGCGTTCATTGGTCTCGCCTCACCGCGAGAAGGCCGGCCCGCCCGCGTCGTGCGCGCGCCACCGCCTGCTCGAACCGGTTGGACGAGGTCTCGCGCGTCAAACGATCGCGGTCCGCCCGGCCGCGTTTTCCAGGAGCTCGAGGTATTTGGTTGCCATGCTGCGCCAAGAATATTGCAGCGCAAGACGACGCGCGGCGATCGCCATGTCCGCCCGTCGTTCGTCCGACGACGCGAGCAACGACAGTGCCCTTGCTAAAGCTCCGACATCTTCACTATCATCGAGCACGAAGCCGACGTCCGACGTCATCACCTCGGCGCCTCCCGTGCTGCGCGCCGTTACCACCGGCAAGCCGCTCGCCAACGCTTCCAGAACCACGAGGCCGAACGGCTCGTATCGCGAGGGAAACACGACGAGATCCGAGGCCCGCATCAGACCGGGCATGTCACGCTGGAATCCGAGAAAGTGGACTCGCGGCGCAACACCGAGCTGTGCTGCGAGTTGCGGCCAAGGCGTGTTTTCGTAGTTGCCAGCGATGGCTAAATGCAGTTCCGGAGCGCGTACCAGAGCCGCCAACACCGTATCGAGGTTTTTGCGCGCATAACCCGATTCGTGCCCGTTCCGGCAGGCCGAACCGACTCCGTTCGCCCGGTCCCGGACGAAACTCAGACGCATCGACGCCATTTACGATCGTCGTGATGACCGCCGACGGGACGCCGATATCGATCAATTCTTGACGCACTCGATTGGATACCGCGACAATCGCTTTGGAGCGTCGATAGGAAACGTTGTCGAGCATGGCGCCAAAGTCATTGTACAATCGCCGATACATCGTGTAGGCATTGCGCCTTCTATGCCAAGGGTGATGCGGAGAGCAGCGCCACGAGCTGTGCACGAAGTGCACCGCATTGACGTCCGCTGCACTCCACGAAACAAGTCCGTTTGCAAGAATCGCATCGCAGGAGTGCCGTCCATTGCGAGCCTCGTCGATCGCCTTGATCGACAGGCGGCGGTTCAACCGCCAGGCGAAGAGGACGTCTTTTAGCAGCCGCGTGGGCAGCCACTCCGCTGGCATCAGCTCCAACTGCACGTCGGGACGACCGCTCAAATCCCGGTCCACTGCCTCGCAGAACAGCGTGATCTCGTGGCCTGCACGTAAGGCTTCCATGGCGATTTCGTAGTTCACGCGTCCGACGCCGTCGTTGCGTCCGACACGAGTACTGACAATTCCGATTTTCATTCCGGACTGCTCCGCTAGAATCGTTCCGCGCGAGCACGCAACGGCCAAGCTAACTTGACGCGCACATACGCTAAATCGGCGGCATCGGGAAGCAAACGTGGAAACGACCGACAAAGAAGAAATCGATAGGCCGTCATGATCGTGCCGGCTCGGATGAGCGCCGCGCATAACAACGCCGTCGCGGCACCGAGGATGTTCATCCGCGGCACGAGCACGAACAGAAGTACGAGTGCGCAGGCGACCGATATGGCCTCGATGAGCGTCACAACCAGCGGCCGTCCGGCGGCCAAAAAGCCCGCATTGAGGATCGTGCCGAGGCCGCCCAGAATCGCTTCGGCCGTAAGTAACGGCATGAGGGGAATCGCCGTGCGAAACTCGGCGCCGTACAGTCGCGGCAGTAACACGGGGATCACGAGCAAGAAGAAGCATCCCAGTACTGCGGAGACCGCTGTCGACAGGCGTGCCGCGCGCGTAATGAGCGCGATGCCGTCTTCCGACGACAAACTGCTTGCACGCGGGAACACGACGGTGACGAGCGACAAGTAGACGACGTTCAAAAGGCGGCTAAGCGTAAGAGCGACCGAGTAATATCCAAGCACGCTGGGAGTCAAGAAGAGCACGATGACCGCGAGGTCGAACGAATATGCAAGCCAAAGGCCCTGCACGGCGCACGGTACCGTATAGGCCAGAGCCGCGGTCACGGCGTTGAGGTTGTTGAACAGCCGCAGCGCCGCCAGGCCGAGCAGAATAACCACGGTTTGATACAACTGCGTGAGGATCGATCGTCGAAAGTCACCCATCGCTTCGAGGCGTGCAGTCATGACCATACCGACGAGCACCTGCGGAACGAACGCCATAAACGCCTGCGCCGTCTGCACGACGGCGGCAGTGTGATCGTGCAGCAGTATCGGCATCATGGTCGCGCCGGTCGCCCCGGCGAGCATACCCATGACGGAGGCGATCACAAATGCCGCTGCGTAATACTCCGCCGCGTTTTCCGGCCGGCGCCGCGAGTAGTAGCGAAGGGCGGTCGGCGCTCCCAGCGTCGCCACACCCGCAATGAACGCCGGCCAGAGGATGATCGCCGCGAACTCGCCCCGCCCGAGCGGTCCCAGCGAGCGCGCGACGATGACGCCCGTGCCGAAGTTCAAGCCCAAGAGTGCAACGCGAACGCAGATCGTCTGCGCGACGGCAGCCGCGCTCGTTCGGGCGCGAGCGAAGGACCAGATGCGCGCGAAGGCGCCGCCGAAGTTGGCGTTCAGCATGACAACGGATCCATCGATTAGGCGAAACCCAGCCGAACGGCGCGCGCTCGCCGCGGAATTAGCGCGCCGACGGCCAGACATTCGACAGCCCAGAACACCAACCAAGTGAGCGCGCCCGGGTCGTGCGAGAGATGAAGGAAGACGATCGCCGCTGCGAGCGAGAGCGCAGACGCCGCCAGCGTTTGCCGTTCGACGTCCTCTGAGCGCTGCGCTTCCAGGAGTACCCGCACCGCCGCGCTGACCAATACGATGAAGGTCATCACGTAGAGCACGAATCCGGGCACGCCCATTTCGAGGAGCCGCCCGAGGACGCCGCTATCGAAGTCTGTCGGTTCGCCGCCCGCGCTGAGTCTCGTCGCGGTTCCGATGACGCCCAGCCCGCGTCCCAGCGGCGCCGTGGCGACGATCCGCACGCCGTTGTCGTAGAGATTCTCCCGCGCCGAGTGGGACCGGTCATGATCGAGATCGGAGAAAGTCGCGACCCGCGTGTTGAGCGACGTCAAGACGTCGTCGTTTCCGGTGAGCGTCGGGAGCAGCATGACTAGCCCGGCGATCAGGGCGGCACTGAGGGCAAGCGTAAGCACGAACTGTCCGCGGCGCGGTGCACAAACGACGTAGGCGATCGTTCCGACCGCAAACATCAGCCAACCCGTCCGCACCAGCGTAAGGGCGAAGGCGACAAACCAGATCGGCACCTGCGCGAGCAGCAGCGGTCGGGCCAGCCTGACCTTGGGCAACACCAAGAGCAACACGAGGGCCAAGAAGAACGCAAAGGCGCCGACGTCGCTGAACGTGCTGAACACGCGCATCTGAAATGGAGCCGGATACCCGAAAGCCTGCGCCGGCGGGTTCGCGGCAAGAAGGCTGTCGAGCCAAAACTTATCCCACGGAAACGGCGCGCAATACTGGACGATCCCATAAACGCTGGTGAACGTGGCTAGGCCGAAGAGCATACCGGTGACCCGCCGGTAAGCGACGGGTCCCGGCGTCCCATCGGCGGCAATCCACAGTCCAACGCCGGCCGGCAGCACGAAGTTCAAGAAGTCATAGGCCCCCGAAATCCCATTGCCGGACAGGACGGCCACGAACAGCCCGTACACGAATGCTCCCAGCCAGATCCAGGCGGCGAACGCCGCCGTCGGCGGCAATCGGCGCCAGCCGCCACCGATGGTCAACGACCACACGTGCGGCATCAGCGCTAGGAGCGGCAAAATCGAAAGCAATCCGATCTCAAACGAGCCGATACGCCAATCGTAGAGGCGCCGGATTTCCGGATTCACGACCCACAGCGCCACCACGCCCAACGTGTACCGCCACATTCGGCTTAGCTTTACTGGCGGTGAATCATCGCGCAAAACCGGCATTATTAGCGGCGCATTCCGGCGTTCACTGCTGCCGAACCGGTGACGCCAGCGGACTCAGCGCGCGGTCGTGCGTCCGGGCCGGCAATGCCGCAGGCGATGCGGGCGCCGTCTTCACGACTCCGATGATCAGCGCGCGCAGCTTGAGCAACAAGGCCTTGAGTTCACCGTCTGCCGCGATGACTTTGCGCGTCGGACAGACCGCGACCACGACGCCGTCGGACAAGCGCGCAACATGCGCGCCCAACCCGCAGCCAGCGAGTGCGGGCAACTCGACGATGATCACATCGTGCGCTTCGCGCCACGCTTTGATCGCCGCATCGAAGGAGGCCCGCGCCGACTCGGCAACCGGCAGCGTCAACTCAGCATACGCGGACGTTGATTCCCGCGATTTTCGCGGCTCCGTTCCGAGGTAGAGATATGCAGCGCTTTGCCCCGCATCATGGGCCGCGCGCGCGATACCGCGCGCAAGGCGCTCCGTATCGTCGCTCGCGCTGGCGCTCGCGACCACCAAAAGTTTCGGCATTTCTTGTCCTGCCTCGACGATCGTCCAAATGAGTGCGAACCGATCGGCACTCGTGCCCGCGGTCTCGGTGCCCTTTGCTAATGCTAACATCGTCACGCAATCGATCCTATTACCGGTGCGCCATAGATCGTTTCGATCGTATGGCTGTCGT
>JBEKHC010000145.1:0-8421 GCA_050012475.1 Candidatus Velthaea sp. | reverse complement strand
ACCAAAGATAACCTCGATGCCTATCTCTCGGGCAAGACCTTCACCGCACCCAAAGCCGGGCAGCCGGAAGAAGACTCCGGGCACGAATAAGGGCGCATGAGCCAGGTACGGTTTCGGTATCATCGAACATACGTTCGATGATACCGAAACCAGCTTTGGACGAACTCAAGCACGCGGTTCACATCCTGTCCGAAAACGACCGCGCGGCACTGCGTACCTACCTGATCTCCGTCTTCGACGTGCGCGGCCGCGACACGCGGGTCAATCTCTCACCCGGCGATCGCGGCCGGCCGCGCGAACGCTAAGCGTGCTGCCCGGACGCGGGGCTTAACGCTACCTTTACATAGGGTTTACGGACAAGCAAGCGTCCTGCCGACAATACAAGCATGGACATTGCGTCGATCATCGGACTGGTGCTGGGCTTCGGTTCGATCATCGTTGCGGCCGAAGTGAGTCATGCCAACATGGCGCTGCTGTATGAAAAATACGAAGCGTTCGTGTTGGTATTCGGCGGAACACTGGGCGCGGCGTTTCTGTCCTTCCCGCTCGAGACGTGCCTGTTCTCGTTGCGCGAAGGCTTCACGATCATGCTCTTCGAGCGCAAGGTAAACTATGACGAACTGATCGGCAAATTCGCGCGCTTCGCCGACATCGCGCGGCGCGACGGGCTGCTGGTGCTCGAACATCAGCTCGCCAGCGTGAACGACCCGTCGATCCGGCGGGCCATCGAGATGATGATCGACGGCCAAAGCGCCGACGTCATTCGGACGGTGCTCGAAACCGAAACCGACGTGTCGGTGGCCCGAATGCGCGACACGGAAGCGTTTTTCGGCGCGTTAGGCGGTTTTTCGCCCACGTTGGGGATCATCGGCACGGTCTTGGGCCTCATTGCGATGTTGGGCAAGCTGGGCGCGCTCGCCGAGTCGGGGAATATCGCCGGATCGATCGGCGGCGAAACCGCCGCGGCGTTCATCGCGACGTTCCTGGGGGTCGCGCTGGCGAATCTGCTCTGGCTGCCGATCGGCGCCAAGGTGAAGGCACGGGTAGCGTGCATCGAACTCGAGCGCGAGGTGATCACCGAAGCGATCCTCATGCTCGCCGCGGGCAACAGCCCCAACATCATGCGTCAGAAACTGCAAGCGTACATTTTGCCCGACCCGTGGCCCAAGGCGAAGGCCAAGGCCCCCGGCAAAGATTCGCGCGCGGCGGCCGCGGCTGCACCGCAAGTCACCTAAGCGGCCATGGCCAGGCGCAGGCGCCCGCATGCGAGCGGGCACGTGAACAACGAGCGTTGGCTGCTGACCTACGCCGACATGATCACGCTGCTCTTGGCCTTGTTTATCATTCTGTTTTCGATCTCGACGATCAGCAAAGTGAAGTTTTCGGCACTCGCGCACGAGATGGCCAAGGGCGGCTTCGGTTCCACCGAGGCCGAGAACCGGCCGCCGCCCGAGAAAAAGGTCGCCGAGGACACGCAGAGTCTGAACGCGCTGGCCGCCGCGCTGCGGGCGTACATCAATCAGCGTCACCTGACCCAAAACGTCGCCGTGCACATCGAGAAGCGCGGCGTGGTGGTCAGCTTGCGCACCGATTCGGCGATGTTCAAGAGCGGCAGTGCCGTGCTCGAGCCGCAGGCCGGCCGGCTCATCCATGCCATTGCCGGTTTTCTCCGGACGCCGGCGCAGCGCGAGCGAATGCTCAAGATCGAAGGCAACACCGATGACGTCCCGATCTCGACGCCGCTCTATCCGACCAATTGGGAGCTGTCGACATCGCGCGCCGTTGCCGTCACCCGGCATCTGAGCGAACACGACGGGATCGCGCCCCAGCGTTTGGCCGCGATCGGATTTTCTGAATGGCATCCTTTCGCTCCCAACACGTCCGAAGAGAACCGGCTGCTCAACCGGCGGGTGGATATCGTCGTGCTGCGCTTGACCGATTGACCTTCGGCGACGTCGACCGTCACGCGTTGTAAAGATTGCGTCGGTTTTTGCCGGCGCAGTTTGCCGTTGCGTGGGAACGGCACGAGGTTCCCCGTCGTAACTCAGATTACGGTTGCTCTGCACCGAAACAACTTAGTAGGAACTCGTAGCAAGCCTGCCCGCGGCAACGGTACGAGCCACCCCGATCACTGTAACAATGTGCGGCCGGAGGACGGTTCGCAGCGTAAGGAGACGCAGAATCATAATGGCCGGCAAAAAAGTACTGATCGTCGACGACGCCGTCGTCATGCGCATGATGATCAAGAACATTTTGAGCAAGAGCGGTTTCGAGATCGTCGGCGAGGCGGAGAACGGCTTGCAAGCGGTCGAAAAATACAAGGCGCTGCAGCCCGATATCGTTACGATGGACATGGTCATGCCGGACATGGACGGAATCGCCGCGGTCCGTGCGATCGTGGCTGAATTTCCGGCCGCGAAGATCATCATGTGCACCTCGATGGGCCAGCAAGCACTCGTCGTCGAGGCCATTCAGGCCGGCGCGAAGTCGTTCATCACCAAGCCGTTCCAGCCGCCCAAGATCGTCGAAGCGATCGAAAAGGTGTTAGCATAATGGCTTCGCTCGCGCTGAGCGAGATGCAGATCGAGGCGATGAAAGAAGTCGGCAACATCGGCGCCGGCCACGCAGCGACGGCGCTCTCGGAGATGCTCGACCAGCCGGTGCAAATCGGCACCCCCACCGTCGAGATTCTTCCCTTCGCCGATCTCGCCAGCCGCGTCAGCGGCGACGGCCGCAATGTCAGCGCCGTTCACATGCACGTCCTGGGCGATGCGCCCGCGCAGATCGTCGTGCTCTTCGAGGAGTCCCAGGCGCTCAGTTTCGTCAGGATCTTCATGGATCATAGCGGCGGCGACGAGCCGATTTCACACCACATCGTCGAGTCGACGATCAAGGAAGTCGGCAACATCATCGGCGGCGCGTACTTGAGCGCGCTGACCTCGCTCACCGGCATCACGCTCATCGCCTCGGTGCCGACGGTCTCGACGGGAACGGCGCAAAGCGCGTTTTTGGCCCTGATGGACGTGCCGGGCGACCAGGACGTGTTCTACGTGCAAACCGGCTTCGAGAAAGATCAGCCGATGATCTCGGGCGAGTTCATCCTCATCCCGGAAGCAGCGTCGATCGGGCCCCTGCTCTCCGTGTTCGGCCTCTAACGACCCGCCGGCCACCCGCCGATTTTCGTTCAAAGCCCGCCCGGTGCTGCAGCCGGGCGGGCCTTTTTGTGCGGAGCGTTAGGCGAGCAGCTTGTCGGGCGTGATGGGGAGATCGCGCACGCGCGTCCCCGTCGCATGGTACACGGCATTCGCAATCGCGGCAGCGGCGCCGACGATCCCGATCTCGCCGATGCCCTTCACGCCGATTTCGTTGACGTGCGGATCGTCCTCGGGGACAAGCACGACGTCGACCGCGCCGATGTCGGCGTTGACCGGCACGAGATACTCGGCCAGATTTGCCGTCATGATGCGTCCGGTGCGCCGGTCGCTGCGCGTCTGTTCGAGCAGCGCCATCCCTGCGCCGAACACCATGCCCCCCAGAAATTGGCTGCGCGCCGTCTTCGCATTGAGAATGCGGCCGGCCGCGAAAGCGCCGAGCTGACGCACCAAGCGCACCTCGCCCAAATCGGGGTCGACGCGAACTTCGGCGAACTGCGCGCCGAAGGCGTGCATCGAGTAGCGCTGCGCATCGGCGGCCGGCGCGGCGTCGCTGCGGCCTTCGACGGCGCCTCCGCTGCGGGCGAGAATGGCGGCGTACGTTTCGCCGCGTGACGGCTGGTCGCGCGCGAACAGGCGTCCGTCACGCGCGTCGAGCGACGCGATCGGAAGACCGTGCAGCGGCGACGCCGGATCGGCGACGGCCCGGGCGGCGACGCGGGCGCGGGTATCGAGCGCCGCGAGCTTCACCGCCGAGCCGACGCTGGCGGTCAACTGCGAGCCGCCGGCTACGGGCGCGTCGGGAAAGGTCGAATCACCCAGCTCGAAGAGGACGCGTTCGACCGGGATGCCCAGCGCTTCCGCAGCAACCTGCGTAAAGACGGTATAGGCGCCGGTGCCGATCTCAACACCGCCGCTGCGCACGACCGCACTCCCGTCCGCGTCGATGCGCGCCGTCGCCGCCGCGGCGCTGCGATGCGTCGGATAGACGGCCGTCGCCATCCCCAACCCAATCAAGGAGCGGCCGTCGCGCATCGAGCGCGGCGCGCTCGTGCGCCGCTGCCAATCGAATGCGGCAGCGCCGGCGGCGTAACATTCGCGCAGCGACTTGCTCGAGAACGGGATGCGTTTGGTGGGATCCTCGTGCGCGTAGTTGCGCAGCCGCAGTTCGACGGGATCGAGTCCGGCGGCGTAGGCCAACTCGTCCATCGCCGACTCGAGCGCAAACGAGCCGCTCGATTCGCCCGGCGCGCGCATGTAGGTGGGAGTGCCGACGTTGAGCCGCTTGAGCTCGTGCGTGACGCGCAGCGTAGGCGACGCGTAGAGCATCGTGGTGAGCAGTCCCGAGGGTTCGATGAACTCATCGAAGGTCGACGTTTGCGAAACGACCTCGTGGATCTGGCTGGTCAGCACGCCGTCGTGTCCGGCGCCGAGCGCGACGCGCTGCACCGTCGGCGGCCGATACCCGATCGACCCCCACATTTGCGGCCGCCAAAGTTCGATCCGGACCGGCCGGCCGACGAGTTTCGCGGCCATTGCCGCGAGGATCGTATGCGGCCATTGCGAGCCCTTGCACCCGAAGGCTCCGCCGACGAACTTGGTGATCACGCGAACGTGCGTTTCGGGCACGTCGAAGGTGTAGGCTAAGCGCTTGCGCGCCGGAAACACGCCTTGGTTCGCGTCGTAGAGCGTGAGCCGATCGCCGTCCCACCGCGCGATCGTTGCGTGCGGCTCCATCGGATTGTGGTTTTCCTGCGGCGTGGTGTAGACGTTGTCGATCCGCAGCGGCGCTTGCGCGAGTGCCGTCCGGGCGTCGCCGCGGAACGTGTTGGCCGGCTCGTCGAGAATCTGCGTGACGGCCAGCGGTTCGCCGTGCTGCAGCTCCGTCATCGGCTTGGCCGTGCGATAGTCGACCGCGACCAGCGACGCGCCGAACTTCGCCGCCTCGAACGAGTCGGCGATGACGACGGCAACGGGCTGGCGATCGTAGCGAACGATGTCGTCCTGCAAGACCATGAGATTGCGGTCGTTGGGCGTCGGTCCGTTCGCGTTCACGCGCGGTGCATTGTCCGGCGTCATCACCGCAATCACGCCGCGGTGCGCGCGTGCCGCAGCGGTGTCGATTTGGGCGATGCGCCCCGCGGCGATCGTGCTGAGCACCAGAAACCCGTAGGCCAAATTCGTTTGCGGCCATTCCGCGGAATAGGTCGCGCCGCCGGTGACCTTGAGCCGCCCGTCGACGCGGTCGCGCGGCGCCCCGATCAGCCTGGGGTCCCCTTGGGCGTTCATACGGTGCCTCCGACGGTCTGCAGCGCGCGTTCGACCGTCCGCCGCGCCAACTCGATTTTGAAGTCGTTCTTGCCGTAGCCGCGCATGCCGGCAATCGCCGCGCGTCCGGCCGCGGCGAACGTTGCGGCAGTCGGAGGGCGTCCGGTCAGGGCGGCCTCAGCGGCGCGCGAACGCCACGGCACCGGCGCGACGCCGCCCAAGGCAACGCGCGCGTTGCGAATCGTGCCGCGAACGACGTCGAGCGCCGCGGCGACGGAAACCAGCGCAAATTCATACGATGCCCGATCGCGAACCTTGAGGTAAGCGGAAGTGCGCGCCCAGGGGCTGGCGGGAAGCTCGATCGCTTCGATCAGTTCGCCGTGTTCCAGAACGGTTTCGACGTTCGGCGTGTCGGCGGGCAGCACGTGAAAGCGGTCGATGGGAAGACGTCGCGTGCCGCGCGTCCCCCGCGTGCGGACCGTTGCGTCGACGGCGAGCAAGGCGACCGCGAAGTCCGACGGATGCGTGCAGATACAGTGCGCGCTCGTCCCGACGACGGCGTGCATGCGGTTCTCACCGTCGATCGCGGCGCAGCCCAGCCCGAGCTGACGTTTGTTGCAGGGCTGAGATACGTCGCGAAAGTACGCGCAGCGGGTGCGCTGCATGACGTTGCCGCCCAGCGTCGCCATGTTGCGCAACTGCGGCGAGGCGCCGGCCAGCAGCGCCTGCGCCACGACCGGAAAGCCCGCTTGCACCGCTGGCGCGTCGGCGGCATCGGCCATGGTGACGAGCGCGCCGAGCAGCACGCCGCCGGCGCTGCCGGCGATGTCGTGCAACGGAAGCTGCGTGATGTCGACGAGCAGGCCGGGTGCCTCGACGTCGTCTTTGATGAGATCGAGAATGTTCGTTCCGCCGGCGATGTACGCCGCGCCCGCGTCCGGCCCGACGGTTGCGAGCGCCGTGTCGACGTCGCTTGCGGCAGCAAAGCGAAACGGATTCACGCCGGTGTTCCCGCGGCAGCCGCGATGGCCGCGACGATGTTGGGATACGCACCGCAGCGGCAGATGTTGCCGCTCATCCATTCCCGAATGCTCGCCGCGTCCGTCGGACGGTGCTCCGCCAGCAAGCCGACGGCCGAGACGATCTGACCCGGCGTGCAGTAGCCGCATTGGAAGCCGTCATGTTCGAGAAAGGCGCTCTGCACCGGATGCAGCCGATCGCCGTGCGCCAGTCCTTCAATGGTCGTGACGTGTTTGTCGCGCACCATCACCGCCAGCGTGAGGCACGCATTCACGCGCCGGCCTTCGACGAGCACCGTACACGCGCCGCAGGTCCCTTGATCGCAGCCTTTCTTTGTGCCGGTGAGGTGCAGCCGGTCACGCAGCGCATCGAGCAAGGTGACGCGCGGTTCGACGGCCAGCGCGTAGCGTACCCCGTTGACGTTGAGTTGCAGCGCGACGGCTTCGGGTCCGCGCGCTGGCGCGCGTCCCACGACCGTGGCTTCGGCGGCGCATAACAGGCGGGGCCCGTTCAAGCTTGCAGCGAGAATCGGCAGCGCGACGCGGAAGAGAAATTTCCCTCGAGTGAGCGTTCGAACGTCCATGCATGCTGTTGTACCCGCGGCGCGAATGTTGGAACGCAGCGAACATTCACAGCTATTTCTCAGCAATCACATCGCGATTGCGCTCGATCGGTTCGAGCTTCGATTGGACGGTTCTGAACGCGCGGTGCGACCGGTCGCCGTCACCGCGAGCAACGCGGCTGCGATACGAAGCGTGCGCTTACGCGGCGCCGACCTCGACCGTATCGGGGCGAAGCGCGAACAAACTTTCGTTCTTGCTCAAATACGCTTGGATGCGCGGCGACTTTTCGACGAACCGGTTTTGACACGTTAGCACGGTATCGAGCGTCGTGTCGGCAAACTGCAGGCCCAGCGAGCGCAGCGTGCGTAAGGCCGTGCTCTCGAAACGCCAGGCGTGAGCGGAAATCTCGCTGTTCACCGCGGTGAACTCGAGCAGCATGCGCATCCGGCGATCGGTGATGTCCGCGCGGACGTCGGCCAGCCGGTTATAGAAGAAGAGCTGTTGCGGGCGCGCGATTTTGTCGCAGAACTGCTGCGCGATCCCCCGCGCCGTCGGCAGTCCATCGGGCCGCGAGACGAGGTTGACGATCGAGTTGACCGGCAGGTGCCGGCACGCGGCGACGAACGCGTTCTTGAACGCATTCTGATGGATGAGCTGCTGCGCGACGCGCGGTGAAATCACGTGCAGCGCATCGCGATAGCGATCGGTGAGCAGCTTTTCGAACGCCGTCCAGAACTGGTAGAGCCCGTAGGGTTTGCCGGCGTACCGGCCGTCACGGCTATCCCCGATGACGACGCTCGGCCGCACGATGAGATACGGCACCCCGCTCTGAGCGACCAGCGTTTCGGCGTCGCGCTTGGTCTTCGTATATTCGGTCGGATCGGTGCCGTCGCCCCGATGAAGTTCTTCGCGCACAGGGCGGTCGATGTAGCCGCTGCTGAACGCCGTCGACAAGAAGACGAAGCGCTTCATCCCGTGCCGCCGCGCCAGCCCCAGCAGGCGTCCGGTCAGGACGATATTCGCTGCGTGCAGCAGCGCCGAATTGAAATAGTCAACCGAACCCGCACAGTGCACGATTTGCTCGATGGCGTACCGTTCGACGATCGCGTCGAGCGCGGTCCAGTCCTCACCGTCGGGCAGCGGCACGGTGACGATGCGCTCGAAATCGATTCGGCCGGTGATCCCCTCGCAGCGCAATTCTTCGCGAATCGGCGCCAGCAGGCTTTCGCGCGTGTGGCTGCCGCGAATCGGCGCGACGATGATCTGGTCGCTGTGCTCGAGCAGGCCGGCCGCGACCAAGCCGCCGAGATAGCCGCTCCCGCCGATCAAAAGTGTGTTCACGACATTCCCATCAATGCGCTGGTCAGGAACGCGATGAACTTGCGGCGATCGATCCCCAGCTCCGGACACATTGCGAT
>JBEKHC010000144.1:0-8605 GCA_050012475.1 Candidatus Velthaea sp. | reverse complement strand
CCCGCTTGGATCGCCACCGTCGGGGGGTTGACAGACGGATTCTTCCCGGCTACCATCCATGCAGATGGTGGAGAGATGGTAAATCCCCCCGCGCGACCGGCGGATAGTGAAAAAATCACCATTAATCTCGGCTTTGTCGATCTTGGCAACATCGATCTTCTGGTAGCCGAGGGTTTCTATTCGAATCGGACCGACCTCATCCGCACAGCGATCCGTGCGCAACTTGACCGGCACGCCGACGTTCTCAAACAATCGACGATCCGGAAACAACTTGATTTAGGTCTGCAGCATTATAGCCGGGCACAACTCGAGTCGGTGCGAGCCGCGGGACGTACGATCGATATTCGGGTGATCGGTTTGGCGCGGATCGCCGCCGACGTTTCCCCCGAGCTTGCCCGCGCAACAATCGCCTCGGTAAGCGTCCTTGGAGCGCTCCAGGCCAGCAGCGCCGTTCGCGCGGTGCTCGCCGACCGCATGACGTTGCCCTAACCGCGTGATTGTCGCGGGAATTCTCGGCGCGCGAGCGCGTTAGCTTTGCCGTGCCGCCGCGCGACGTATCACCATGAAAGTTGGATGACTGTGAAACCCATTTCGCACGCCGATATGGCCGAAGCGACGCGACTCACTCGGCAGGGCCGGCTCAGCGAAGCGACGACGTTGATTCAGCAGATTCTCAGCGGCACGAAGTCTCCGCATGTCACGCCGGAATCGCGCGCTAACGCGCGCTTGACGACAGCGGAAGAAGTGGTGTGCGTTCCTCGCAGATCGCCGGGTCCGCATGGTGCGTTTACCGCGCATGCATATCGTGGCGCTGCGGGGAGCCGCGATTACAAGCTCTACGTGCCGAGCGGATACCGCGGCAAGCCGTGCCCGCTTATCGTGATGCTGCACGGCTGCGCGCAATCCGTCGACGACTTCGCCGGCGGTACCGGCATGAACGCGGTTGCTGACGAAAACGGATGTCTGGTGGCGTATCCGATCCAGTCGAACGCCGCAAATCAATCGAAGTGCTGGAATTGGTTCAATCCGCGCGATCAGCAGCGCGACGGCGGAGAGCCGGCGCTGATCGTCGGGATCGTGCAACAGATCGCACGCGACCATGCGGTTGATGTGCGGCGCGTTTACGTCGCCGGATTGTCCGCGGGCGGCGCGATGGCGGCCGTCGTGGGGGCATGCTATCCCGACGTGTTCGCCGCGATCGGCGTGCACTCCGGAGTCGCGTGCGGCGCAGCGCACGATCCCATGTCGGCGCTCGCTGCGATGCGCGGACAGGGCGCGCAAACAGGAACCGTGAACGCGCGGTCGGACGGCCGACGCGACGTTCCGACGATTGTGTTTCACGGCGACCGCGACGGTACCGTTCACCCCTCGAACGCAGATCGGATCGTCGAAACCATGCAGGCGTCACGGCTCCAATCCAGCGTTGAGAGGAGTCGCATTCCGGGCGGCCGTGCGTATACGCGGGAGGTGTATCGTGACGATCGCGGCCGGGTCTTGCTCGAGCGATGGACCGTTCAAGGAGCAGACCACGCGTGGTCGGGTGGGCGAAAGCCGCATTCGTTCACCGATCCGGCCGGCCCGGACGCGAGTCAGGCAATGATGCGCTTCTTTCTCACACACCAGCGAGAAGGCTAACTGCGCCGAACGCCAGTGGGCTCGGTCATGACGCTGACGCCGCAGATCAGGCGGCCGGTATGAGGTGTTTCGTCGCAGCAGCGGTTAGGAAACCGGCGGTCAAAGCGAGACGTCACTGAGGGCAGGCGGTTACGTTCCGGCCGGCTCGTCGACGACTACGTGATCGGCCCGCGCGAAAGGGAGGCAGGTGTTTCGCACCGGCCGCCGATCTGATAGTCTGTCTAGACAGACCATAAGGAGGCCGGTATCGCACAGAACGAGTGGCAGATTCAGGAAGCAAAAGGAAGGTTCAGCGCAGTTTTAACGCAGGCGCAGTCAGTCGGACCGCAGCGGATCACGAAGCACGGGCAACCGATAGCGGTGATTCTGTCGCTACGCGACTACGAACGGCTCACTCGCCCTGGTGGTGCTTCGATCGTGGAATTCTTCGCAAAGTCGCCGTTGTCGCATGTTGAATTTGCCGAGCGGGACGTCAACGACGTGGTTCGCGACGTCGAGCTGTGAGTGGTTTCTTGCTCGATACGAATGTCATCTCCGAGCTTGCGAAAGGCCCTCGGTCAGATCCACGCGTCGTTGCCTGGGCGCTCGCTGCCGACGAGATGACGTTCTTTCTGAGTGTGCTAACGATGGGTGAGATTCGCAAAGGAATTGAAAAAGTCGCAAGTCCTTCGCGGAAGGCAGAGTTGGAGTCATTCATCGCAGCGACCGTCGAGCGCTTCTCGGGTCGGATCATGTCGTTCGACGCTGCAACTGCAGATCGATGGGGGCGTCTCGTTGGCCGCTGCGAACTGAACGGCGTTAAGCCGCCAGCTATCGATTCGATGATTGCGGCGATTGCAATCGAGCATGGCTTCACACTAGTCACGCGCAACATCGGCGATTTCCGATTCGCGGAGGTGCCGTTACTCAACCCATGGCTAGGATGACCGACTCCCGTTCCAGCTACCGAGTTCGGCTCGTTGTCTGAGTGTTCGATTACGAGCGTCGGCCGGCGGCCGGGCTGAAGCCGGCATGGGATCGTGGGTCGGTCCGAGCGGGCCCGATGTCCGGTCGCGCGAACATCTGCGAATGGCTGCTCTCAATCGGTTGAATCCCGGTCTCGCAGTCGCGGCGCTAGGCGTGGTCTTTGGGGATATCGGCACCAGCCCGCTCTACACCATCAAAACGTGCTTTACGACCGCCCACGTCGAGCCGACGCTCGAGAATGTGCTCGGCATTCTCTCGTTGTTGCTCTGGCTGCTCGCGTTCGTCGTCTGTGTCAAATACATCGGCAACCTCATGCGAGTCGATCACGACGGAGAAGGCGGCATCCTCGCGCTGCTGGCGCTCGCATCGCCGCCGAAATCCTTCGGCCTGCCGTTGCGCATTGGCTGGCTGACCATCGTCGTGGTCGCGGGTGCGGCAATGCTCTTCGGCGACGGAATCATCACCCCGGCCATCTCGGTCATCTCCGCCGTCGAGGGTATCGGTGTCGCAACGTCCGCGGCGCAGCCCTTCATCGTTCCGGCCTCGGTGGCCATCCTGATTGCACTGTTTCTCATACAGTCGCGCGGCACCGAAAAGGTCGGGCGCCTGTTTGGTCCCGTGATGGTCGTTTGGTTTTTGACGATCGGCATAACCGGCCTCATTGCGATCCTGCATGCGCCGCAAGTGTTCGCTGCACTCGATCCCCGTCACGCCGTACGCTTCGTCACCCACCATGGCGTCTTTGGCTTTTTGGTTTTCGGAGCTGTCGTGCTCGCGATGACCGGAGTCGAAGCACTCTATGCCGATATGTCGCATTTCGGGCGCGCGCCGATCGCGATCGCGTGGTACGCGCTGGTTTTTCCAACACTCATCTTGAGCTATCTCGGTCAAGGCGCGATCCTGCTGCTCGATAAAGCGGCCTTCGACAATCCGTTTTTTTCACTGACGCCGGGCCCATTTCTCATCCCCATGGTCGTCCTCGCCACGCTGGCGACGGTCATTGCATCGCAGGCGCTCATATCCGGTGCGTTCACGCTGACGGAGCAGGCGATCAATCTCAATCTCTGGCCGCGAATGACGGTCCTGCACACGTCGTCCGAACAGCGTGGCCAGGTCTACGTTCCCGTGGTGAACATCGTGCTCGGCATCGCCTGCATCACGCTCGTCGTTACATTTCGCAGCAGCGACAATTTAGCGGCCGCATTCGGTCTCGCGGTTTCCGCCACCATGTTGGCGACCTCGATCGCGTTCTACGAGGTAATCACGAATGTGTTAAAGTGGAAACGGATCGTCGTGCTACCGCTGATAACGTCTTTCGTCCTCGTCGATGGAGCGTTCTTTCTGTCGGGCATCCCCAAGATTCCGGAGGGTGCATGGGTACCGCTTGTCATCAGTCTCGTGTTTCTCGTAACGGCGCTGACGTGGTTGGAAGGCCGGCGGTGTGTGGGAAGAGCGCTGCTGGCCATGCAAATGCCGCTCGACCAATACCTCCAGCAAGCCCACCCGCATCAAGGTGAGGCGGTCGGGACGATGGTCTTTCTCACCGGCGATCAGCATGGCGTCCCCTTCGTCGGCAACAAACACCACTGGGTTCGCGCGCGAGCAGATGAAGAACGGATCGTCCTGATGACGCTTGTTCGCGCGGCCCGTCCCTACGTAGCCGAGTCGGAGCGCGTTGCGATCGAACACGTTTCCGATCGACTCTCGCTGGTCACGGCCGGCTTTGGTTATATGGAGCGGCCGCGGATCCAATCCATCCTGGCAGCGTGCGGAGCGGAGGGATTGCACCTGGATGACGATGCAACGTCGTTCTTTTATGCCGACCCGAAATTAGTTCGCGGAGGCGAGCACCCGCTTCCGGCGTGGTTGCGCGAATACTTCGCATTTCTGACCCGCAACGCTCGGCCGTTGCCGGACGATCTGGGCATCGTCGCCGAACGGCGGGTCGAGCTCGGCGTTGAAGTTCCGATCTGAAGCGCGAATGGAAGGCTTGAGGGCAACTGCAACGACACCCCGAGCTGCGTCAGCTTCAGGTGAGCTGTGCGGATAGATTCGGCGAGCTGGGCAGGTAGTCGTGACGCTGCTGGTGTCGGGCACCCGAGATCGGTGCGCCAGTGAGATGAAGTTGAATGTGTGCGCGATGCCGGATGCTAAAAGTCTCGGATTTTGTTGGGTCGGGTTGGCGATCACACACCGCGCTGAACGGCAAAGCATTCGCCCAAACGGGCACGAGTCTCAGTATAGTCTAAGAATCAAGTTCAAAAATATATAGAAGATCTAGATTACACGGGACGAGCATCAGCCCGCAGGTCGAATGTGTTGTTTCAGCGGACACATTTGGTGGGATAATTATTTTACATCGACGCCTCGCGCACAAGAGCTCGGCGCAAGACTGAGGCCGAATCGCGCGCCGGCCGACGACTCTTGGTGCATTGTGCCAAGAGTTTTTATGTTGCAATCTTCAGAAAAGTCGAAGTCTGGAAATACGGGGAATGGCAGCCCGACTAAGGCGGGCAGGTATTTGTTTGCATGCAATCTATCGGTTGGCTGTCAGGACACGTCGTCAGCATTGCGCGCAGTGGTGCCCTGAACCCGTCGATTTTCGCATTGCACATCGTAACGTGATGCAGTAGGTCAAGGGTACAGAAAATGGGACACAATCTGGTCGACCCGGTTGATCGCGCTCGTTTGATCGTCCTCAACTATCTTGCAACCGAATGCAGCAAGCCGAGCTGTATCCGTCCCCAGATCAGCGAACCGAGTCAGCGACCGGACCGATTGTTCGACAACGACTCGGCGGTCGCCGACGCTTGGGTCACCGTCGTTGCCGTGTTCATTTGCAGTGCTTTGTCGTTAGCGTTCCTATGCTGGTATCTTGTCCGGTGAAAGCGGCTTCGATGTCGAAGCTCGCTCTGAGCGCCGGTTGGATTTGCCGCATGCCGCTGAAGGTTGGAATGCACCGCGCTGGCAACTCTTGAGGGACGAACCGATGAGTTCTGACACGGTGAACGGTCGAAGCGGCGTCTTAAGGCGAAGGGCAACAGTGTACTCGTCAAGCTTACTCGCGCCGACTGCAAGCAATCAGCGGCTGAGTGGCTATTTGTAGTCCGGCTAATCGTGCGCTTTATTGCGTAAGTCCTTCGCGAGTCGGTCAGCGGCCATACATCGCTTCGACGCTTGTCGACGAGTGAGAAAAGGAGCGCGTTGATATGGATGATATTGTGTCCCGGTCGAGCGGGAAAACTAGACGCCACCGCCGTGACCTTTCAGCATGACGGCGTCGGCTTCAAGTCGTGCGAACACTAGGTCGAACGGGCGGTGGTTGCGGCTCATCCCGATTGCGATGATCGTTTACATCATCTCGTTCATGGATCGTACGAACATCAGCTACGCGTTCGCCGGGATGGGCAAAGACCTCGGCATCGACAAAGCTGAGCAAGGGCTCGTCGGCGGCATCTTTTTCATCGGATACATCTTTCTGCAGATCCCGGGCGGGATATTGGCAGAGCGCTGGAGTGCAAAGAAGTTCATCGGCACGATGATCTTGATTTGGGGTGCGATGGCCACGCTCGAGGGATTCGTACAGAATTTTACGCAGCTGGTCATCGTACGGTTTTTTCTCGGTGTCGCCGAAGGCGGTGTTTGGCCTGCGACACTCGTGCTGCTCTCGCATTGGTTTCCATCTGGTGAACGAGCGCGCGCGTATGGCTTTTGGATGGTGAATCTCGCGCTCTCGAGCATCATCACGCAGCCGTTGTCGGGCGCGATCGTAGCTTCGACGAGTTGGCGCGGCCTCTTCGTCATCGAGGGCATACTGCCGTTTCTCGTCGCGACCCCGCTCTGGTGGTGGTTTATCGCCGACCGTCCCGGGCAGGCGAAATGGCTCGCTCCCGACGAGCGCCGCTACATCGAGCACGCGTTGACGGCTGATCGTGCGTGTGAGCCGCCGCCGCTATCGCTTGCGCAAGCTCTTCGCAGTAGCGTCGTGTGGCAGCTCATCGCCGTATACTTTCTGATTCAAATCGGCTTTTATGGTCTGAATTTGTGGCTGCCGACGCTCATTCGCGATTTAACGCAACAAGGTTTCGGCGTCGTCGGCCTGATCGCCGCGTTGCCGTACGTCGTTGCCGTCATCGCCCTGGTGCTCAACGGCATCTGGGCCGATCGTACTCGTCAGTACCGTTGGCACGTGTTCGGCTCATTGACGATTGCGGCGGCATTTCTGATGGTCTCCGTGTTTGCCGGAACGTCAATGGTCTGGCTGTCGATTCTCGGCGTTTCGCTGGCAATGGGCGGTGCGCTTGCGTATGACGGCCCATTCTGGGCCGCGGCATCGCGAGCGCTTCCCGCGGCAGTCGCCGGTGGCGCGATGGGGCTTATCAACGCGCTTGGAAATTTGGGCGGCTTCTTTGGTCCGACGATCGGCGGTTATCTGCAGCAAACGAGCGGCAATTTTACGTCGACGGCTGCGTTGCTGGCCGCTTCGCTCTTTCTCGCTGGGTGCGTGATGCTCACCGTCAGCGTGGGTCAGACACGACCCGCGTCGCAATCGTCGTTTCCGGTCCCGAGCTAACGCGGGCCCGTGGAGGACCGTCCGAAACGTATGCAGAGACTGTTGATATCCCTTATTGCGTTGCTGACCCCGGTGGCGGCGCTTGCGCAGCCCCCTGCGCCGCAGACCGTTCACGTGCGCGGTACGATTGTGTCCACTTCCCCCGGGTCGATCCTGGTGAACGAGGGTTCGCTCCAAGAGACGATCACCTTCGGCCGGGAGATGCATCTGATCGGCGTGGTGAACTCGTCGCTCGACAAGGTCGTCCCCGGCGCCTTCATCGGAACGACCGTTGCGCCTCAGGCGGACGGTTCGCTCAAGGCGCTGGAAGTCCATATCTTTCCCGCCGCGTTGAAGGGAACGGGCGAGGGCTACCGCCCTTGGGAGAAACAGCACAAGCGGATGATGGCAAACGCCACCGTGCAGAGCGTCGATCGGCCGCAAAACATGATGGCGAATGCGACAATCCGGCGAGTCGATTCGGGCACAACCGGCCGGACAGTTCTGCTCGTGTATAAGGGCGGGACGAAAAGCGTCGTCATCGCGCCGAATGTTCCGGTTGTGGCGCTCCAACCCGGAACAAAGTCTCTTTTAACAATCGGAGCTCACGTTTTCGTCATCGCGACCCGGGCTTCAAATGGCCTTGTTGCCAGGGCGATCAACGTCGGCGAAGACGGAGTTGTTCCACCGATGTAAGGACCTGCGGTGGCCGAAGCTACGAATTCTCAATCGTCCGCCTCATGATAGCCAGTGCCTCATTCATATTGTCGCGCATCATGTTCGCGAACTTGTTCGGCAACACGTCGATGATCCAGACCACCCGGCAGCTGGCCTCGTCTTCGGCAAATACCTGAACGGATGCGTTACGCGTTATGAAAGGCTCCGTCGGCTCAGCATAAACGAGCCGACGCGCCTCGTCGTCGATATCGACGAGCAATTCGCGTGCCACTCTGCCACTCGCGAACGTCACAACTCAGGCATCGCCGTCCAAGCGACAGTCGACAAGAAAGCCCGGCACGAGGCGCTGGGCGCCTCCAAAATCCCGAATCATCGCCCACGCGATTTCGGCCGGTTTAGAGATCCTGATCTCTTTCGTGACCGAGGCCATTCGCTATGCCTTTCCAACTGCGTGGTTTGGAGTTCGCGGGTAAGCGTGAGCTGCGCCTGCGCGGCGCGGAGTTGCCGCGCGTTGCCGTCGTGCGTCTTCACGTGCCACCGAGCCGACAAACGGCTGCCAGATTGGGCTGGCGGACAAACGGAACAATGCCCTATGGTCAAGCGGCTCGGGTGCTGCGACAGCTGTCAGCGAGTTGATGCTCAACGTTGACCACCTGGCGGCGCCGGAAAGCCCTGGAAACGGTCGCGGAGATTTGAACCCCTGGCGGAATCGGAGATTTGAAGCCCTGATTACATAAAGCAGGTCGCCCAGCCCGAAGGTGATGGTTCTGAGGA
>JBEKHC010000143.1:0-15646 GCA_050012475.1 Candidatus Velthaea sp. | reverse complement strand
TCGTAACTTCCCGCGTCGATCGTCGTGTCGCCGGTGGACAGTTCGCCGATCTCGCTGGTTTCAAGGCGCGCACACTCGCGTCGAACGAGATCGATATACCGCCGCGGATGGACGCGCGCAATCTCCTCGGGCGGCGCGGCGACGGTGTCCATCCGCGCGCCGAGCATACCGCGTCGCTCGAGTTCGCCGGCAACAACGCGAACGCGGTCCGGCTGCTCGGGATGCCCCGTCGTCGCGAGATGCGCGGTCATGTGATCGTCGTAGACGACGAGCATGTTATTGTTTTGCTGGTGCCTTGCTCGGGGCAGGTGAAGGTTTCGCGCCGGCACTCGCCTTGGCGTCGGTCTTGCTGTCGGACATCTGTACGATCAACTGCTTGATCTCCGCTTGTGCTTGCGAGCCGGGTTTCGTGTAGGCGAGGAATCGAGTGTACGCGTCACGCGCGCCCTTCTTGTCGCCGGTCTTCTGATAGCTCTGACCCAAGACGTACAAAACTTGCGGGTTTTGCTTGGTGAAATTCGGTGCGTTGTGATCCAGCGCGGAGAAGATCAAAATCGTCTCTTTGTAATTCTTGACGGCGAAGTCGGATTGGGCGAGTCCCACGAGTGCTTCCGCGGAGCGTCCGAGCGCATATGAATGGCGGAACGCGTCGCGCGCCTTATCATATTGGTGACTCTGCGCATAAACCCCGGCAAGCAAGAGCCAAGTCCGCGGATCGCCGCCGGCGACTTCGGTCAAGCGCTTGTAGTTATCAAGCGCCTTGGGCATGTTGCCGGTTTGCTTGTAGTAGTCGCCCAGGCGCGAAAGCGCATCGCCGTTGTCGCGGTTGGGACCCGCCGCGGCAGTCCACTCTCGGACGGCACCGGCGTTGTCTTTGATGAACGCGAGATAGTCGCCGTAATTCAAGTGCGCGGCCGCGACCTTGGGATAGCTGGCGATCGTGTTGCGATACGTCGAGTCGGCCTGCGAACTCATCTTTTCGACAGCATACAAGCGAGCCATCTGATCGCTGACGGCGGCTCGCTCCTCGTCGGTCGTTGCCAAGGCCAGCAGTTTGTTGAACGTATCGATCGCGACGGGGACGTTGTGCTGAACACCGGAGATCTGCGCCTTGCCGGCGAGCGCCTCGGCGCTCTTGGGATCGATGGCAACCGCTCGATCGTACACCTGCGCCGCGAGCGCAATCGCGTTTTGCGAGGCGTAGGTTTGCGCTTCAAGCACGACCGGATGCGGATCGGTCGGCGCAAGCTTTGCCGCCGCCTCGAACTGGGTTCGTGCATCGTCGTATTTCTGTTCCGTCGCCAGCACTTGCCCGTAGGTGATGAGCGAGTTCTCATCACCCTTGTTGAAGGTGATCGCGCGCTTCGCAACGCGCTCGGCATCGTTGGGCCGGTTCGCGCGCAGGTACAGCGTCGTGAGCGTATTGAGAACTGCGGCGTTGGTCGGCTCGAGATTCGAGGCACTTTCGAGGTCGCTGATCGACTCTTTGTCGTGGCCGAGAGCAGCATGGGAGATGCCGTCAACGTAATAGACCTGGGCCGTCTTGGTGCCCGAGTTCAGCAGCTTTTGCGTCAAGCCCAGTGCAAGATCCGGCCGGTTGATCGCATAGTAATCCTGCGCCAACTGCGTCATCGACGTCTTGTCGTTGGGGTCGCTTTTTAGCTTGGCTTCCAACCGCGGAACTTGGACGTCGAGCGGTTCGGGAGTGGCCGTCGGCGAGGCCGACGGTGACGCCGACGCCGTCGGCGCCGCAGTGGGTTTGGCCTTGGCCAGCGTCCCCTGCGGAGCACAAAGAACGGCGAGTGTCGCGGCCGCCGCGGCTGCGAACAGATGCTTGGAACGAATCAAGAGCACGACTTTCTCGGGGAGGATCCCCGGGCGCGGGCTCGCCCGGGGCGGATGTTTACGCGTGGACGGCTTTGGCGTCCCGGACTTGCTTGGCGAGTTCCGGAACGATCTCGAACGCGTCGCCGACAACGAGCAGATCGGCAAACTCGCCGATCGGGACGCCGCCGTCTTTGTTGATGGCGACGATGGTGTCGGATGTCCGCATGCCCACCTTGTGCTGGATCGCACCCGAAATGCCGATCGCAAAGTAGAGCTGCGGGCTGACGGTCTTCCCGGTTTGCCCGACTTGGTGCGAATGCGAGATCCAACCTGCATCGACCGCCGCTCGCGAGGCACCGACCGCGCCGCCGAAGGCGTCGGCGAGATCTTTGAGCATCGACTTGAACGCATCGGGTCCACCCACGCCGCGGCCGCCGCTCACGACGACCGATGCTTCTTCGACGCCCAGTTCAGCCGCAGCCTCGTCGACTTCTTCTTCGACGACGACGGTATACGTCTTACCCGACGGCGCAATGGCGACGATCTCCGCTTGCCCGGCGCCCGGGGTAGCGGCGAAGACGTTGGGCCGAAGCGCCGCGACGCCGTAATCGCTCTTGAACACGCAGGTGGTGATGACAAGGCCGCCCAGCTTGGGCGACACGCAGGCGACTTTTCCGCCGTCGACGTCGATCTCGATGACGTCGCCGTTGAGACCGGCATCGACGCGGGCGGCAAACCGGCTGCCGACGTCGCGGCCGATCATCGTGTTGCCGACCAAGATCAGCGACGGCCCGACCTCTTGAGCGACGCTGGCCAAGGCGTCGACCGCGGGATCGATCTGCTTGTCCGTCGCGGCATCGGCGAGGATGTGGATTTTGTCGAGCGGATAGGCCTTGACTTGCTCGGCGATCGCCGCGGCGTCGCCGCCGACGATCACCGCATGCGCCGTGCCGCCGAGTTTATCGGCGATCGCGCGGGCAGCCGCAGCGCCTTCGAGCGAGACTCGCCGCGCTTGACCGTTTTTATGTTCGATAAACGCAATGACGTTTTTCATTACAGCAGTTTCCGCTCTTTAAGAAAATCGACGATTTGCTTGGCGCCGTCGACGGCGTCGGCGGCGGTCACGACTTTGCCCTTGCCGCGAACCGGCGGCGCCGTCAGCGTGGTAAGTTCGACGCGTGCCCCGTCGGTGCCGACGGGCTTGGCTAACGCGAGGTCGGCCAACTTGAGAATCTCGATGGTCTTTTTCTTGGCGCCCATGATGCCCTTAAGCGCCGGGTAACGCGGTTCGGCGGCCGACTTCGTGATGCTCGCGAGCAACGGAAGCGGCGCGCTGACAATTTGATAGCCGGTATCGGTTTCGCGCGTTGCACGAATCCGGCCGTCGGCAAACTCGATCTTCTTCGCATTGGTAAGGCCCGGCACGCCCAGATATTCCGCCAACGCACCCGGGACTTCGCCCGTGCCGGCATCGGTCGACTGCGTGCTGGTGAGCACAAGGTCGAAGCCGATTTTGCGGATCGCCGCGGCGAGCGCGTACGCCGTGCCCCAGACGTCGGACCCTTCGAGGCCCGGATCGCTGACCATCACCGCGTTATCGGCGCCCATCGCAAGCGCCTTGCGCACGATCTCTTTGCCGGACTCCGGCGTCATCGAGACGACGGTGACGGTCGACCCGTCAGCCAGCTTCTCTTTGAGCTGCAGTGCCGCTTCGATCGCATATTCATCAAACGCATTGAGCACGGTCTCGACGCCGGTGCGCACGAGCCGTTTCGTCGCCGGATCGATGCGCTTGTCGGCATTCGTATCCGGCACGAGCTTCACGGTTACAACAATTTTCAGCTTACGAACCCTCCAGGACAAACGAAACCCGGCGGGAGCCGGGTTTTCGACCAACCAAGCGGTATTCGGATAAACCCGCCAACAGCCCTTTCCTAACTTCAGAGGATGGGCAACGTATGAGATTGGCCGATGTACGCGGGAAACTCTCTGTTGACCGGCGTTTCGTGCTCGGCAGCACCATCGCGCGGCGCTTTTGCGACCTATGTCGACAAATATTGGTGATCTCGATTCGATCGCCGGCTGGGGCTCTTGCTGCTATTGGCCGGACTCCAAACCAAGCGTACGCGATGGCCATCCCGACCGTGCTCCCGGCAAACGCTTCGCACGCTTTGCGAGTTCCGAATCGTCCCGGGCTGGTTCGTGCCGTGGCACCGCCCAAGCGCGCCGGCGGGCGACCCATGTGTTATGCCTGCGCTAAGGTCGTGTAATGCGTCGGCCGATCACCGATAGGGAACACGCGCATCTCCTTTCGATTGCGGACTCTCTTCGGGTTACACAGACACCCCATGAATATTCAGCTCCTTGGCATTGGTTCGCTTCTGCACAGCTTTTCCGACGATCAGCTCGAGCGGCGGCAATACCCCCGCGTCCCCCTTCGCTTTGAACTCTGGTGGCTCAAAGACTTACGCGGCTCTCGACCCGAGCCGGGCATCGGCATCGAGATTTCGGGTGGCGGACTTCAGTTTTTACTTCATCACCACATCGGCAGCCAGTGCTCGTTGGCGTTTCAAATACGAGGCCGGCACATGCGCGCGAGCGTCGACGTCCTGCACACGAACGACGTCGTGTTCGAAGGGCAAGCATGGCAGCACTATCGCGCCAAGTTCGTCGGTCTCATGGAGGCCGATTTCGACTTCATCATGGCATTGTCCGATGAACTCCCGGCAGCTGCGAAAACGTTGGACACGCAACCCGTACCGCATCCGGTGCGCGACATCTCGCTGGGATCGCATCAATCGTACGATTTGCTGCCCGGACGCATTCAGGAAAAAATCGTAGCGAAGCTCGTCGAGTTGAAACGGCTTGCGCCGCCGCTCGATCTCGGCTTGCCGTTCCTCGCCGCGCACTACGCCGGAATCACCCATCCGAACGACTCCGACGCTGCGTTTCATCGCTTCTTCGTGCGCTCCCACATCACGTCGCGCGCCGGCACGTTTGTTTACAACACCGAGGCGCTCGTCAGCGACGACGGAACGACGGTCCACGTCCGCGAGTAGCGGCGCAATCGTTGCGGCGCGTCGCTTCACGCGCACCCATCCGCGGACAACGGCGGCGCTATTTTCGCAGCAGTGACAGCTCGGCGGCTCTCACTGCGGTGATGAGCGCCTTGTCATTCGTCGCGAGCGAGGTTCGCAGCCGCACCGCAAGCTATTCGCAACGCCCAGAGCACACTGCTCTTTCCCGAGGAACCCTATCGACGATCCCTTCGCCGCTTCGACCGTGCTATGAAAAACCCCAGCACCGCGAACGCAGCCAACAGAGCTAGGGCTAGTACGTTCCGTCGAAATCGAAGATCTCGTAAAGCCCGCGCATGATTGCCGTAAAGTCGGCACTGCTGAGCTTGCCGATCTTAACGATGAGTCGTCGACGATCGACGGATCGAACTTGATCGCAAACGGCCAGACTGTCTTTGGACAACCCCGAGCCGCGGCCAGCCAAGATGAGCGGCTTGATAATTCCTGACCGTTTACCTTCGGCGTCCGTAAACGGGACGACGATCGTCGTCCAACTTTCGACGGTTAAGTTACGTCGAACGACGACCATTGGGCGCTGTTTTCGAATCTCGGCGCCTACAAGAGTATCGGGAGCGACGTACCACACCTCGCCACGGCGGCTCGAAGGCCGGTCGCGACTAGTCAAACCGAAATGACAAGCGCATCATCCTCGAGCCCGTCCGCGATGAGTCCATCAAGCTCCTCAACGAGTTCGGCTTCATCGTTGTCGGCAATACACCGAGCAATGTCCTCATCGATGGCCGCGCGTCGTAAAGCCCGGGCCCGATCGGTAGCAGCCGCGACCATGAATGCCGTCCGGTTGCCGCCGGAAAATTCATCGATAAGCGCGAGGTCCGACTCTTGCAGAGACATCGAAATCGTCTTCGTAGCCACGGTGAGAGTATATCACGAGCGACATGCAAAAGGCAATATACCAGATTTATATAATATTATCATGTAAACCGTGAGCCCCTAAATTGAGAAATCGCCAAACTTGCCGTTGAGTTTGGTTTCCGAGGACGTGCGCCGCAGTTCGCCACTTAGCTCCGAAGCCGACCGCACGGAAAAAGCTGCTCGAGTTCGTACTCGCCGACCGACACCATTACGACCGGTGCGGGCGGAGAGTTGCTCGGGTCGAGATAGTTGCGGCCGGGGCGATCGACGAGCTCACGAACCTTTTCCGAAAAGCCGCGCGCAGTTTCGCGGCTGATTGCCCAGGAAAACTTGTTCGGTTCTTGCTCTTTTAAACCGTCGTCGCTACTTTTGATGACGCCTATTCTGATTTGAATCCCGTCCGGCGACCAAACGGAATCGCCGTCTCCGATCGTCATCGAAGCATCTTCGTCGCTGGTCGTCACTGCCAACCGCTCGAAGCTGTCGGCAAGCCACGTGCTGCTGTTCCGATCGCTGATGATGAGCAAGGTGTCGGCGTCCCATTTGAAATCCTTCAATCGGATGACGGATGCTCGTTCCATGTAACTCCCAACTTCGAGCTTCTCGACGTGGGCTGCAGCCTCAGCATGCTTCCTGCACGCTGCTTGCAGACCCAGGACGACCGGCGGCGAGCCGTTTAAACACGGGCGGCGCTTCATCGATTCGATACCACGACAACGATGCGCATGAAAACGGCCGAGTCGCCGCGAGCCATCGCGAATTCACGAGGATGCGCGAACTAACCAGTGACACACGCTCACCGGTTCGACGGCATTCGATTTGGATGAACCGGGTCGACTCTTCCGAAGTGGGTGTCTTTGGGACGACCGGGGCTCGAACCCGGATGCCCTCGCGGGCGGCAGATTTTCGTACCACTCCGGCTTTCGCCGGTGCCGCTTTGCATTCGCGGCGTGCGTGGTCTGGACTGTGCCTTGACCGTATGCCCGTTGACACGTAGGCCGCGCCCGTCCAGTCTCTACACCTTCGCGTTCCGCCGCGCCGCCGGATCAACCGGCGATGGAGCCGAACGCGCTTGGCTCGGCGTCGTCAGGCGCACGTTCGCAGCAGCGAGCGGAGCGCGAAGTGCGATCTTCTTTAGGGCCGGCGGGTTCCCGGCGCGACGACGGCGCGGTACTGCGGCGAGCGCAGGTATCCGGCCAAGAGGTCGGCGTGACTGACGTGCAGCGCGTCGATCTCCAGCCGGTCGCACGCCGTGTCGACGATGATCAGGCCCGCCGGCAGAATGTCGGCGCGTTGCGGGCGGATGTTGGGCATCGCGCGCCGCTCCGGCAGAGCGCGCGCCAGCAGGTCGTCGACGATTTCAAGCCGCTGCGCGCGATCGATGCGAACGCCGTCCCGATACGGATCGCCCGACAGCATCGCCGCGGCGGTGAAGACGGTCCCGCCGACGGCCAGCAAATCCGCGAACGGCTCGAACTCGCTCAGCGGCGCGAGCACGGCGTCGCAAACGCCGCGCGCCCGGGCAACGAGCGCCACGCGAGCCTCATGGTCGAGCGCGCGCTCACCCAGCAGCGCGGGAAATTTCTCCGACAACCGCACGGCGCCGATCTCCAGTGAGATCGTGCGCTCGATGGCGTCGCGGGTGCCGACGGCAAGTTCGGTCGAGCCGCCGCCGACGTCGAGCACGCCGATGCGGCCGCTCGCGTCGACACCCCACGCCGCACCGGCGAACGAATACGCCGCTTCCTCATCGCCGCTGATGATGCGCGGCGCGACGCCGGTCACCGCCTCCACGGCGTCGCTGAACGCCGCGGCGTCATCGGCACGCCGCAGCGCGCTCGTGGCGACGACGTCGATGTGCGCACGGTGCGCGGTCACGTCATTCATGTACCCGCGAATCGTTTCCAGCGTACGTTCGCGGGCCGCGGGATCGAGTTTTCCGCCCGCGTCGAGTCCGCGCCCTAAACGCGTGCCCAGCGACTGCGCCGTCAGCACGAGATCGCCTTGAAGGATCAGCAGCCGCGTGGAATTCGTGCCGATCGAGATCAGCCCGCGCGGCGACCCCGTTCCGCTAATAGCGCTTGTTGACCGTGGCCTCGCGCGTGCGGCGAATCATCTCGACCGAATTCTCGTAGCCCGACAGTGCGACGCCGACGTACAGCGTGTCGATGATCGTCAGCTGCGCGATCCGGCTCGAACTCGCGTCGCTGCGAAACGCGGTCGTTTTCGCGGCCGTGAAGAGCTTGATGTCGGAGACCTTGGTAATCGGCGAAGTCGAACGGTGGGTGATGCAAATCGTGGTGGCGCCGTTGCGCTGCGCGTTCGACAGCGCGTCGGTAACGTCGCGCGATGCGCCGGTATGCGAGATCCCCAGCGCGACATCGCCCTTTTGCAGCAGCGACGACGACATCGCCATCATGTCGCCGTCGGACAACGCGACGACGTGAATGCCGAGTTTGAGGAACTTGTGATACGCATCGGTCGCCAGCGGATTCGAACCCCCAACCCCGTAGACGTCGACGCGGCGCGCGGTCGAGATGGCTTTCACGGCGGCTTCGAGTTCGGCGTCGGTGAGGACTTCGATCGTATCGCGCAACGCCTGTGCGTTGGCCTGGAAGACTTTGGTTTTGATCGTGGTCAGGGAATCGCCCGGTTCGATCGCGGCGTAAATCGCGTTGGTCGGTTCGACCAAATCGCGCGCCAGCATGATCTTAAACTCTTGATAACCTTTGTAGCCGATCTTCTGACACAGCCGCACGACCGTCGATTCGCTGGTATTCGTCTTCTCAGCGAGTTCGGTAACCGTCAGGTAGATTAACTCGTCGGGATGCTTGAGAATGAAGTCGGCGACGCGCTGTTCGGCGGTCCGGAGTGAGGAATATGTCCCCTGGATGCGCACAAAGCTGCCGGGGACTTTCACTGGTTCGACTCGTACGTCCGTCATTTAATGCGAATGTTCGCCGGACGACTTACTCTCGCCTCGAAAAATCTTCGCGCGCTGCTTTTTGCGGAACAAGTGGCGCTCGAAGGGCTGCGGACGGTCGGGCGGAGCCCATGCTTCGGTCGATTTGAGGTACTCGTTGATCTGCGCCTCGAATGCCGGATCGTGCAAGACGGGCGCTGGGCCGCTGGGAACGATCGCTTCGTCCGCCCGGGTCTTGGCCAGCAAGAGCGAGCGGCCAAGGAGATCGAAGGGCAACGTGGTCGTGCGCGCGTCGAGCGCACGCGTGTAGGCGGCCCGATTCGCGTTGACGTCGCCGATCGGCACCGCCATGAGCCGCCCATCCTCTAAGCGCACCGTCGCGCCCAGGGCGTGTACGTTGATGACGGTCCCGCGGACGCGCTTAGGGTCCGTCGTCATGTTTTTTGATGTAAATGATCGTTTCGTGGTCGCCGACGAGGTGCAGCTTATCATGAATTTCGGGGATAGCGCCCTGCGGATCGGACAGCCGGCGAATCTGCCGAGCTTGTTCGGCGCGTTTGGCTTCCAAGCTGCGGACGTCGTTTTGCGCTGCCGCCAGCTGCGCGGCCATGCCGGTGTTTTTGCCGATCATCCGCGCATATTGCAGGCCGACCAACGTGACAAACGTCCCGGCGATGACCAGCAGCATCATGCGGCCAAGCAATCGTAACGTCGATCTCGCGTTCACGCGACGGTACCGATCCGGCGAAACTTGGCGTAGCGGCGGTCCAGCAGCGTATGCACCGGCGTTAGTTTGAGCTTGCCCAACGCGGCGTCGACGGCGGTCATGACCGCGGCGATCGTCCCCGCCGCATCGCGATGCGCTCCGCCCAGCGGCTCGGGGATCACCTCGTCGATAATGCCGAACTCGCGCAGATCGTCGCTGGTGAGCCGCAGCCGGGACGCTGCCTCATCGGCTTTCGAGGCGTCGCCCCACAGAATCGCGGCCGCGCCTTCCGGCGACGCCACGGAATACACGCTGTGCTGCAGCATGATGACATGGTCAGCCAGCGCCAAAGCAAGCGCTCCACCACTGCCGCCTTCGCCGATCACCGTCGCGACCACCGGTACCGGGATGTCGGCGAAGGTCGCCAGCGACGTGGCAATGGCTTCGGACTGCGCGCGTTCCTCGGACCCCAGTCCCGGATCGGCGCCGGACGTATCGACGAACGTCACCACCGGTAAGCCGAGATGGCCCGCGAGCTTCACCAGCCGGGTTACTTTGCGATAGCCCTCGGGCGAAGCCGAACCGAAATTGTGGCGGACTTTGTCTTTGAAGTCGCGGCCTTTTTCTTGGGCCACGACCAGCACGCGCCGGCCCTTGAGTTTGGCGAAGCCGGCGATCACCGCGACGTCGTCGCGGAAATGGCGATCGCCGTGCAGTTCGTCGAATTGATCGAGCGCCGCAATGTAGTCGCTGCCGATCGGGCGCTTGGGATGGCGCGCCATGTTGACCCGCTGCCAGGGCGACATCGAACCGAAGATCTCGCGCTGGATCTGGCCGTATTTTTGCTCGAGTGCGGTAATCTCATTGGAAAGATCGACTGGCTGGTCGGCGGAGTGTTTGCGCAGATCCGCGATGCGCTGCTCGAGCTGAAGCAAGCCTTTCTCGCGTTCGACGATGACGTTCATGCCGGTGCTTCTTCGGGCGCTTCGCGTTTAACGGCCGAGAGCCGGCCGTTGCGCGCCGGACGCGGCGCCGGATCGCCGACGGCGTAGTCGAGCATCCGGATCAGCGTGGCGCGCAGGTCGGGCCGCTTTACGACCATGTCGATCGCGCCTTTTTCGAGCAGAAACTCGGCGGTCTGGAAGTTGTCCGGCAGCTTCTGGCGGATCGTTTGTTCGATGACGCGCCGGCCGGCGAAACCGATCGAGGCTTTGGCTTCAGCTACGATGACGTCGGCTTGAAACGCGAACGACGCCGAGACGCCGCCGGTGGTGGGGTCGGTCAGCACGCTGAGGTAGAAATGGCCGTCGGCGACGAAACGCCGGACCGCCAGCGTCGTCTTGGCCATCTGCATGAGCGCCAACATGCCCTCTTCCATGCGCGCGCCGCCTGAAGCGGTGCAGATGATGCACGGCACTTTGCGCGTCCGCGCCTGTTCGAACAAGAGCGTGATGCGTTCGCCGACGACCGTTCCCATCGTGCCGCCGCGAAAGTTGAAATCCATCACACCCAGCGCGACCGGGAAGCCGCCGATGGCGCCGAAGCCGCAGACGACGCCCTCGGAGAGCTGCGACTTCTCGCGGTCACGTTCGAGCTTTTGCGGATACGGCGTTTTATCGACCCAATTCAGCGGATCGGGCGTGGTCAAGTCGGCGCCGATCTCGACGAAGTCGGAATCGATGAGCATGCTCACGCGATCGAATGCGTGCATGCGAAAATACTGTCCGCAGTTCTTGCAGACGTAAAGCGCCGCGGCCAGCTCGGGCCGGTACAGCATCTCGCCGCACTTCGGACACTTCGTCCACTGCGCGGCGTCCTCGCCGGATGGGATCTCGCCGCGGCGAATCCGCAGCCAATCCGGCATCGGCATTTAGTTGCGTCCCAACAATCGGCCGCGGTAGATGCGCACGAGCTGCCGCAAATAATTGCCGATCTCGTTCTTATTGAGTTTCGACGTGCCCGCGACACGGTCGGTGAACACGTACGGCACTTCGATCGCGCGTGTGTAGCGCGCCTTGGCGATGACCTCGAGTCCGATCTTGAACCCGATCGGGTCGAGTTCGACGCCTTCGATCGACTTGCGCCGGACCAGAAAATAGCCCGACGTGATGTCGCGCACCGGGGTCAGCGGTTTGGCCAGCGCGATCGCCACGAGCGACGTGATCTTGCGTTGCAGCGGCCAATCCTCGATCCCGCCGCCTTTGACGTACCGTGAACCGATCGCGAGATCGTAGCCATCGGCGAGCGCGGCGACCATTGTCGGGATGACGCTGGCGTCGTGCGAGAAATCCGCGTCCATCGCACCGAGCGCATCGGAATCCGGCCGGGCGAACTTCCAGCCGTCGATGACGCCGCTGGACAGCCCCATCTTTCCGGGCCGGTGCAGACAGCGCACCGGAAGGCCTTCCGCGGCCAACCGATCGACGATGTCGCCGGTGCCGTCGGGCGAGTTGTCGTCGACGACGATGACTTCGCCGTCAAGCGCGTTGCGCTTGAAAACGTCGTCCAGCGTACGGATGAGCCGCTCGATTCCTCCGGCTTCTTTATACGTGGGAACGACGATCGAGAATTTGAGTTGGGTGGACACGGCCGTAACGGGGACGGTCACGTAAGCGGGTGCACCGTCGGAAAGCGCGCCGCGTCGAATTTCGAGAGGGTGGCATACGTGGCGACCTCGGGTGCGATGAGCCGCACACCGCTCGCGTCGAGCGTCGCGACCTCGCCGGCCGGAACCGCAACGTCCTCGTTGCGCGCGTCCCAGTGCACGACGATCAATTCGGCTTGCCGAGAATTGCCTTCGGTGTAAAGAGCCCGAACCTCACCGACGCGTACGGTACCCACGTATACCGGCGTTCCGGGCTCGAGCGTTTCTAGCGTATGTGCCATTAAGATTGGAAGGTTTACGCCTCATGATACAGCCTTTCCCGTGCTGCTGTCTCAGTTTGGGCCGGTTCGGGCAAACTCATAGGTCGCCGCGTGCGTACAGCAGGGCGGCCAGAACGACGAGCGCCGCCGTTTCGGTCCGCAGAATGCGGCTCCCGAGCGAGATCGGCAGGGCACCGGCTGCCTGCGCGGCCTCGACTTCGCCGGTCGAAAAGCCGCCTTCAGGTCCCACCACGATGAGGACCGACGACGCGGCTGCCGCTTCGCGCTCGAAACGTTCGCGCAGCGGCGCCGCGCCGGCGCGCTCCCAGGGCAGGTAGACGCGCTCGTAGGCCGTGAAGGTCGCCCGCAAGCTGCCCCAGTCGCTGACTGGTTCGACGTGCGGGACGAGCGAACGGCCTGCCTGTTGCGCCGCGCTGCGCGCGATCCGCTGCCAGCGCTCGCGCTTGTGCTCGCCGGTACGTTCGCCCGTGACGCGGTCACTGCGCAGCGGAACGATCGCCGCGACGCCGAGTTCGGTCGCCTTCTCGACGATGAAATCCATCTTTTGGCCCTTGGGAATGCCCTGCGCCAAAACGATGCGGGCGCCGATTTCGCTCGCGCCCGGCGCGCTGGGCATGCCCAGGATCGCATACACCGTTTTGCCGTCGAGATCGAGCTGCGCGGCAAACGCGGCACCGGTTCCGTCGACGACCTGCACGCGATCGCCGCTCTGCCGGCGTAAGACGGTGACGAGCTTGCGAGCGTCGTCGGGCGCAAGCGCCACGCGCTCGCCCGCGACGTGCTCGCCCGCGATGAAAAAGCGGTCGCGCGGCATGTCGCCAAGTACCATGGGCCGCGCCGGAGTACCCGCCGCAGCGTCGAAGGAGAGCCGCAGTATGAACGGTTTCCTGTTTTTGGCTGCGCTCGCGCCGCTGTTCGTGCCGGCGACGCCGACACCGGCGCCGGTCTTGCCCGAAATCGGCCGGGTACGTTCGAACGCGCTGTGCACGACGCTGCGCCAAAACATCGCTCCGACGATCGCGGGCTTGATGAAAAACGACGAACTCATCAGCGCCGGTCATCGCGCTTTCGCCAAGATGGCGCACGATCAAGCCGGCACCTCCAGTGCGGCCATCGATATCGATATGCTGTACCTCGAGCAAGTCGAGACGCGTTTGGTCCATAACTTCGGCGTCGTCGACCGGATGCTGCGCGACGAAAAACGCTTCCCCGCCTACCCGAAGAACGATGACGACCGCGACGCGCTGAGCATGCGCGCACAACTGCAAGCCGTCGCCGACTCGCAGCGCAAAGCGCTCGATTTAGTTTCGGGCACGCTCGATACCGAGGCGCTCGGTCAAATGCAGCACCAGATGTCGGATCAGATGAAAAGCGCGACCAGCGATGCAGCCGTTCCGCAGCCGGATGCCACCAGCGATCCGGTTTCCTTTCTCGGCGTCGCCGGCTTGCCGGATACGACGCCCGTCTCCGGCTTACCAACGACCGCCTCCGAGTCGGCCTCGACTCTGAGCGGCCACACCGTCTACGACGCGATCAACAACCAGCTCGAGGGCACGCAAAGCGTCACGGCCCGGCGCGAACAGGTCGCGACGGCGGCCGTCATCGCCGCGGTGGGCGAATGTCGCGCCAGCGTTGCTCCCAGCGGATCGCCCAGCCCGAACGCGACTCCGTAGCGCGCTCCGCTATCCCGCCGCGGCAACCCAGCTGCCGTGATAGCCGTTCGGCACCCGGACCGGAAGCCGGACGGTTGCCACCGGCGGCCCGGTGAAATCAGTCGCGTCGATGATGACGAACGCGCTGGTATCGGTCGCACGGTCGTAGGTAAATGTCATCACGTACGCGTCGCCTTCGTCGCGCGCATCATGTTTGGGAACGATCGCGGGTTCGCCCACGAAACAGCCCGCATCGAACGCGCGCACCGTCACGGAATCGGCCGACATGTCGTAACGCACGAGACCGTCGAAGGTCGCCGCGGGCATTTCGGTACGCGGCCCGCGAACGCCGGCGACGGCCGCGTAACCGAAACGGTACGCGCGTCCGCTCAGGCCGTCGGGGATGCGCGGAAACTCGATGCAGCGTTCGTCGCGGCGCTCGAACGCGCAGGTGCCCGTCCGCAGGTCGACGCGCAGGCGCACTAGTGAGGGCGTCGGCTCGTCGTTGCGAAACGATTCTTCCATCGACGCGTGGACGATCAGATCGATGAGCAGCGTGTCGGCTGTCTCGTAGCCATTGAGAAAATGCCAGAAATAAAATCCGTCGGTCATGACACGCCGCACGGCTTTGGCCGGATCGGCGCGATCGACGATGATGATCTCCGTGCCCCGCTGCGGCTCGTAACGGAAGGCCGGCTTGCCGCGCACGATCGCTTGCAGATCGAAGATCAGCGGCGCGACGACGAGCACGAACGAACGCTCCGTCAACAGGCAGTCGTGCACGATCGTCGTCGCGGCCAGCGCGATGGGCGTCTCGCGCACGATCGTTCCGCCGGCGTCGGCAACGTAGTAGATGAACTGCGGCACGTCCACCGAGTAGCGAAAAAAGTGCAGCGAGCCGTCGCGCGGATCGCGTTTGGGATGCGCGGTCATCGAATTGGTCAGCCGGCCGCCGAAATCGAAGGAGCCCAACGTTTCGAGCCGCGCGTCGAGCCGGTAGGGCAGACCCGCTTCGTACAGCGCTAGAAAACAATCGGCAAAGCCGATCACGTTGGTGTTCGCCGCGTTCTTGACCGGGCTGGCGTCGCCGTCGGCGCCGATGAGCCGCTTGCTGACCGGAAACGGTTGACGCGCGCTGCCGTACACCGCACGGCCGGCACGGCGCTCGGCCCGCAGCCCGGCCGTTGCGACCCAGCGATTGCGATAACTGGCGCGTCCGTCGCGCAGTTCGACCGCGTGAATCATCCCGTCGCCGTCGAACGGAAAATTGTATACCAGCGGCTCGAACTGCGGATTGGGTCCGTTGCGCAGATACGTCCCGTGAAGTTCGGCGGGGATCGTGCCTTCAACCGGAAGATCCGCGATCTCCCGTTCGTCGGCGCGCGGCATGTTCGGGCCTTGGAGAAACGGATCCGTGGCAAACGGATGCGGACGCGGCGCCAGCGCGCGTCCGAAAGCGCTCAGCGGACCCGCCAGCGCGCTCACCGTTCGTATCATGAGGGAATGCACGACGCTGCTTGCTGCGTCATCGATCCGCGCTTCGCCTCGCGACGAGCATGAAATGCCAGTACACGAAGCGCCGCGTTTGCGACGCCACCGCGGCTTGCGGCGCAGCCGCAAACGCCACGGGCTCGACGAAGTCGAGCCCTGCTGCTGCTGCTGCTGCCGTTAGTCCGCTTTGAACGCTTCTTTGAATCGCTCG
>JBEKHC010000142.1:0-8803 GCA_050012475.1 Candidatus Velthaea sp. | reverse complement strand
CGACGAGAAGAAACACGGGTAGGGCTGCGCCGGACTTGTCCGACACGCGGCTTGCCCTGAAACCCGGCGCGCTCGCCGAGGTGACCTTTACCGACCTGCTGGCGAACGGACAAGCGGTCGGCCGGATTGATGGGCTGGTCATCTTCGTCACGGGACCGCTGCCGGGCGAACGCGGGACCGTTCGCGTGACGAGCGTCAAGGCCAAATACGCCGTCGGCGACCCGCTTGAATATCAAACCACGTCGGCGTTGCGCGCGCAGCCGTTCTGCCCCGTTTTCGGCACCTGCGGCGGCTGTCAAGTCCAGCATCTTGCTTATCCCGCGCAGTTGGCGTGGAAAGAACAGATCGTCCGCAACGCGCTGCGCCGGATCGGCGGTTTTGCCGACGTCGCGGTCGAGCATCCCGTCGGCATGGCCTCGCCGCGCGCCTACCGCAACAAGATGTCGCTCGTCGTGCGATCCCAGCCGCACGCGACCCAATTCGGCTTCTATGTCGCCCGCTCGCACGAGCTGGTGCCGATCGCCAGCTGTCCGGTGGTCGTGCCGCAACTCGATGCGGGGATCGCCGGTTTGCGCGCGGCTGCCGCGGATCCGCAGACCGAGCCGGTGTTCGCCGACGTCAAACACGCGATCATGCGGGTCGGTACAGCTTCGGGGCAAGGCGTGCTGTCGCTGACCACCGACCGGCACTCGACGGCGATCGCCGCCGCGGCGCCGGCGCTGGCGACGAAAGTTCCCGGCGTCGTCGGGATCTCCAACTCGTTCGAACCCCGCAACGCCAATGCGGTCCTGGGCCGCAAGATGGCCTACGTGTGGGGCGCGCGCGAGATGGAGGAAGTCATCGAGGGCGTGCGTTTCCGGGTCTCGCCGGCGTCGTTCTTCCAGGTCAACAGCGAGATGGTCGGCCGGATTTTCCGCTTCATGGAACCCGGACTCACGGGGTCGGCCCGAAAGATCGTCGACTTGTACTGCGGCGCCGGAACGTTCGCGATTTTCTTCGCCGCGCGCGGGGCGCAGGTGATCGGCATCGAGGAAAATCCGGCGGCCATCCGCGAAGCGAATCTCAATGCCGAACTCAACGCGGTGACCGGCCGCGCGCGTTTCATCGCCGGCCGCGTTGAGGCAACGGTCGCCGCGCCACCGGGCCGCAGCGCGTTGCGCAACGCCGACATCGTCTTTCTCGATCCGCCCCGCAAGGGCTCCGATGAGGCAACCCTCGCCGCGATCGCAGCCGCGGGCGTCAACAACGTTTGGTATCTGTCGTGTAATCCGGCGACGCTGGCCCGCGATTTGCGCACGCTCGAGTCCAAGGGGTATGTTCCCGGCATCGTGCAGCCCTTCGATATGTTCCCGCAGACTGGCCACGTCGAGACGTTCGTGACCCTGCACCGGCGCGGCAGCAAACGCATCGATCTCCCGCCGGCCGATCGCGCGCCGTGGGGCGATCGTATCCCGGCCTGGCCCAGCGATGACCGCTTGAGCGGCGGTGACTTTTCCGAGCTAGGCGAGCGTTAGGACACGCCGTGTTTCATGGGATCGCTGCGGCAATTCAGCTCGTCGGGCTCGCCGTCGTCGTGATCGGCGTGCTGCGCGTCGTGCGAGCGCCGGCGCAGGCCGCCGCAAAAGCCGCGACGGCAAATCGTCCGCCGGCCGAGCGCGACCGCTATGTCCACGGCCTTACGGATTTCTATCGTATCTCCGGCGGCGTTGCAATCTTAGCCGGAATCTTGCTGGTACTGGTCCCGATCTTCGCCAGCTAGGATCCGCGGCCGATAGCTGCTTGCTCTGCGTCGTCAACTGCGCGCTGCTATGGAAGCAGATAGACTTTTTGCTTGAGATAGAGTATCTATCTACCCATCGGTACAGCAAACCGGCATACCGCTGAACGATCCGGCGAGTCTCTCGTGCTTGGATTCAGCCGTCTGCAGAAGAGAGCTTCCGTGGAACAACCGACTAGGGCCGTCGCGCCGAGCCTGCACGACAGCGACGAGGTGCCCGGCAACGGTGGGGCAATCGGCAAGCAGACCGTCAATCAATATCTCATCGACAGCGCGACGGGATACGCGGTGTTCTCGGTCTCGCGTCACGGCCGCGTGATGAGCTGGAACGCCGGGGCCGAGAGGACCTTCGGGTATCGCGAAGCGGCCATCGTCGGGCGGCCGCTCGAGACGATCTTCACCCCCGAGGATGTCGCCGCCGGCGAACCGGCCCGCGAACTCGCCACGGCTCTGAACGGCACGCAGATTCAGCACGATCGCTGGCACGTGCGCGAAGACGGCACGCGGTTCTGGGGCACGAACACCGTCGAGCCGATTTTTAATTCGGGCGGGAAGCTGCTTGGTTTCCTCAAGTTGGTTCGCGACATCACGCCGGAATATGCCGCGGCGCAGGCGATTGCCGACAGCGAGCAGCGCCTGCGGATGCTCGTCGAGAGCGTCCGCGATACGGCCATCTTCACGATGGGTCTCGACGGCGAGATCACGAGTTGGAATTCCGGCGCGAAAGCGATCTTCGGCTTCACCGACCACGAGATCATGGGCCGGCCGTTGTCCGTGCTCTTCGGCGCCGACGACTCGTTGGGTGGATACGCCGCCGGCGAACTCGAGAAATCCGCGCTCAGCGGAACCATCAACGTCGAACGCTGGCTGGCCAGAAGAGACGGATCGCGGCTGCTGGCTGCCGGCAAGATCAGCCAGCTGAAGCTGGGGGCCGATAAAGAGCCGCGCGGTTTCGTCGCGGTCTTGCACGACGTCACCGCGCAGCATGCGATCGCTGAAGACCTGCGCCGGCGGGCTCAGTTCGACGAACTGACCGATCTGCCGAACCGGCGCACGTTCAACGATCATTTGCAGCGCGCGATCGGCTTGATGCGGCGGCGCGAGTCGACGGTGTTTGCCGTGCTGTTCATCGACGTCGATCATTTCAAGACGGTCAACGATTGCTATGGACACATGGTCGCCGATCGTTTGCTGACGGTAACGGCACGCCGGCTGGAGCGTTGCATCCGGTCCGGCGACATCGCGGCGCGCTTGGGCGGCGACGAGTTTGCCATCTTGCTCAACGCGATCGGCGGCGTCGCCGATGCGACCGAGGCCGCCGACCGGATCGGCGCGCTGATGGGCGAGCCGGTCGACATCGAAGGTGCGCAGGTTTCCGCCACGGTGAGCATCGGGATCGCGATCGGCATCCCGGAGTACGAGCGCGCAGAGGACATCTTGCGTGACGCGGACGCCGCGATGTACCAGGCGAAACTCGCCGGCCGCGGCCGCTCCGCCATCTTTGATTCGCGCAGCCGAGCGGCGGCGGCGGGCTTGACCGAGAGTTTGCGAGCGGCGCTCGACCGGAACGAGCTGCGGGTGTTCTATCAGCCGATCGTCGAGCTGAGTAACGGTCACGTCACCGGCTTCGAGGCCCTCGTGCGGTGGGAGCATCCGCGACTGGGCCTGTTGCTGCCTGCCGTCTTCATCCCGCTCGCCGAGCAAAATGACATGATTCTCGCGCTCGATCGCTGGGTCTTACAGGAAAGCTGCCGCCAATTGGCGGCTTGGCGCACCGGCGGCGTCGACCCGAAGCTTACGATGAGCGTCAACATGTCGGGACGCGAATTTTCGCGCGGCAACTTCCTGCCCGAGTTGCGGCGCATCCTCGATTCGACCAACCTTCCGGCCGAGAATCTTCGCCTGGAGATGACCGAGAGCGTCATCCTCGAACAATCGGAACGGGCTCGCTCGATGCTCGCCGCGATCCGCGAAATGGGCATCGCGCTGGACGTGGATGACTTCGGCACCGGCTTTTCGTCGCTGGGCACGCTGCAGCATACCGAGGTCGACGCGCTCAAGATCGACTCGTCGTTCGTGCAGCGCATCGGTGCGCGCACCGGCGACACGCTGGTCGAAACGGTGATCGTGCTGGCTCGCAAGCTCGGGATCGAGGTGATCGCGGAAGGGATCGAAACGCCCGAACAGGCCCAGCGGCTCGTGCAACTAGGCTGCGGCCTGGGCCAAGGCAAACTGTTTTCGCCGCCGCTCGAGGCGGAAGTCGCGCGCCGCTTCGTCTTTGCCTCACCCGCCTCGCGGCCGGTTAGCGGTCCCGCGCCGAACCGCTTGGACGGACCTTCAAAGCGACAAGGGAAGACCTTGCTCGAATGGCCGAAGCAGAGCGGCCGATGCAGCAAACCACCGCGGCCGGGCACGCCGGCAGACATGTAAGAAGCACCGGGGTATGCGTCGAACGGCTTCGACGGTATGCCATCGGATCGGATCGACGTGCGGCACGTCGCAAAACTCGCTCGGCTTGCGCTCTCGGATGCGGAAGTCGCTCAATACGGGTCGCAGCTCGCCGGACTGCTGACTTTCGTCGACGAGTTGCGCGAACTCGACACCGACCATGTCGGCGCCACCGCGCAGGTCGTCGAATCGCGCAACGTCGTGCGCCCGGACGCGCTTGCGCCGTGCCTCGACCAGGGGGACGCGCTCGCCGGCGCCCCGCGAGCGCAGAACGGTTTCTTTCGCGTTCCGCAGATCATCGCGGCGGCAAACTAATGGCGCTGCTCGATGAACTTTCGACGTGCACGGCGCGTGAGATCGCGCGCGCCGTCAATGCGCGCGACGTCTCCGCGGCCGAAATTGCCGTGGCCGTCAGCGCCGCGATTCCCGAGCGCGACCGCGACCTCGGCGCGTTCCTCACGCTGACCCCGGAGCTGATGCTCGCGCAGGCGCGGCGCGTCGACGAACGTATCGCGGCGGGCGAAACGCTGCCGCTGGCGGGCGTGCCGGCGGCGATCAAAGACAACATGTGTCTGCGGACCACGCGCACGACTTGCGGTTCGCGCATGCTCGAGCACTGGGTCGCACCGTATACCGCCACCGCCGTGGAACGGCTGCTCGGCGCGGGCGCGTTGCCGATCGGCAAGACCAACATGGACGAGTTCGCGATGGGCAGTTCGTGCGAGAACAGCGCGCTGGGCGTGACCCGCAATCCCTACGATCTCGACCGCGTGCCGGGCGGCTCGTCCGGCGGCAGCGCGGCCGCGGTCGGCGGCGGTCTGGCGACGATTTCGCTGGGCAGCGACACGGGCGGGTCGATCCGCGAGCCGGCGGCGTTCTGCAACGTGGTCGGCTTCAAGCCGACCTACGGCCGCGTCTCGCGCTACGGGCTGATCGCCTTCGCCTCGAGTCTCGATCAGATCGGTCCCTTCGCGCGCACGGTCGAAGACGCCGCGCTGACCTACGACGCGATCGGCGGCTACGATCCGCACGACGCTACGAGCTTGAACCAGCCGCTCGAATCGACCGCCGGCGCATTGCGCATCGATCTGCGCGGGCTGCGGGTGGGCATCGTCAAACAGTTCGCGACCGCCGATTTGGGCGCGGCCATCGATGCCGCCTACCAGCAGGCCTACGCCGATCTGGCGAAGCTCGGGGCCGAACTCGTCGAGGTCGAATTGCCGGCTGCCAAATACGGCTTGGCGACGTACTATCTGATCGCGCCCGCCGAGTGTTCGTCGAACCTCGCGCGGTTCGACGGCGTGCGCTATGGCCTGCGCGTCGATGGCGCCGACGTCGGCGAGATGTATGAAAGGACGCGCGCCCAGGGTTTTGGAGCCGAGGTCAAGCGCCGCATCCTCATCGGCACGTACGCGTTGTCGAGCGGCTATTACGACGCCTATTATGTCAAGGCGCAAAAAGCGCGTACGGTGATCGCCGACGATTTCAAGCGCGCGTTCGAGCGCTGTGATTTCATCGCCTCGCCGGCCGCGTCGTCGCCGGCGTTCACCTTCAACGCCAAGAGCGATCCGGTCGCGATGTACTTGATGGACTACTACACGATTCCGGTCTCGCTCGCGGGCCTGCCGTCGCTGTCGGTGCCGTGCGGGGCCGTCGTGCCCGAAGGCGGCACGCTGCCGATGCCGCTGGGCTTGCAGTTGGCTTCGCCGTTGTTCAGCGAGCGGCTGTTGCTGGGCGCCGCGCACGCCTACGAGCGCGCGACGCAGCACGCCGCCAAACTCACCCGTCCGCAAATCGCCAAAGCAAAGTAGCATGCACGATTCCAGCTTCGAGGCCGTCATCGGCATCGAGTGTCACGTCGAACTCAAGACCCGCTCCAAGATGTTCTGCGGCTGCCCCAACGAGTTCGGCGGCGAGCCCAACACCAAGGTTTGCCCGGTCTGCTTGGCGCTGCCGGGGGCGCTCCCGGTCCCCAATGCGGCCGCGATCGAACACATGATCCGTGCCGGACTCGCGTTCGGCGCCCAGATCCCGCCGTTCTCGAAATTCGACCGCAAGAACTACTTTTATCCCGACATGCCCAAGGATTACCAGATCTCGCAGTACGACATGCCGCTCACCCAAGGCGGCGTCGTGCGCTACTGGCTCGCCGACGGCTCGCGCCGCGAGTGCCGCTTGACGCGCATCCACTTGGAAGAAGACACCGGCAAGTCGACGCATGCCGGCAGCGGCGACGGACGGATCGCCGGGTCGACGTATTCGCTCGTCGACTTCAATCGCGCCGGCGTACCGCTCATGGAGTGCGTTTCGGATCCCGATATCCGCTCGGCGGAAGAAGCGGTGGCGTATCTCGACGCCCTCAAGCGAACCTTCGTGCAGCTCGGCGTTTCCGACGTCAAGATGGAAGAAGGCTCGCTGCGCTGCGATGCCAACGTCTCGATCCGCCCGCGCGGTGCCGCGGAGTACGGCACCAAGACCGAGATCAAAAACATGAATTCGTTCCGCAGCGTGCACCGGGCGATCGAAAGCGAGATCGAACGGCAGATCGCCCTCGTCGTCAGCGGCGAGCGCATCATTCAGGAAACGCGCGGCTGGGACGAAGCCGAGGGCGTCACCCACTCGATGCGCTCGAAAGAAGAAGCGCACGACTACCGCTATTTTCCCGATCCCGATCTGGTGCCGATGGAAATCGACCCGGCGACGGTCGAGCGGTTGCGCGCGACGCTGCCGGAATTGCCGATCGCGCGCTACGAGCGCTACGTCGACGAGTACAAACTCTCGGTCGCGCAAGCGACGCAGCTCGCCGACAATGTCTCGCTTGCAGCGTACTTCGATCGCGCCGTGGGGATCGCGAAGAACCCCGCGGGCGTCGTGAATTTCGTCCTGGGCGATCTCTCGCGTTTGGCCAACGAGCACGGCGTCGAGGTCGCGCACTCGCGGGTAACGCCGGAAGCGCTGGCCGAACTCGTGCACCTGACCGACGCCAAGACCATCAACTCGAAAACCGCGAAAGAAGTGCTGACGAGGTTGTGGCGGGACGGCGGTTCGGCCGAGGCGATCGTTCGCGCCGAGGGGCTGGCGCAGGTCTCGGATCCGGCGGCGGTCGGCGGATTCGTCGACGGCGTGTTGGCCGCGAATGCGAAATCGGTCGCCGATTTCGCCGCCGGGAAAGAAAATGCGCTCAAGTTTCTGGTCGGTCAAGTGATGAAAGCCAGCCGCGGCACCGCAAATCCGGCGCTCGTCGAACAGGTCTTGCGCGAACGACTGCAATGAGCCTCATCGACGCTCGCGGGCGCGATGTTCTCGACTTCGACCGGGTTCGCGAACGGCTTGCCGGGCTGACCCACGCCGCGCAAGCGTTCGGGCGGGCATTGGCGCTTGAACCGTCGACCGACTTCGCCCAGGTGCGGCGGCTCGTTGCCGAGACCGCTGAGATGCGCGCGCTCGTGCGCGAGGCCGGATTCGGCCTGTCGCACGTCGCCGACGTCGACGCCGCGCTGGCCGAGGCGGCGCGCGGCGTGCCCGTGGCGGCGCTCGAACTGCGCGCGATTGCCGACGCGCTAGCGGCGGCCGCTTACGCCGCGCGAACCATCCGGGAAAGCGAGCACACCCCGCTGCTGCGCGAGCGCATCGCCGCGTTTCGCGCTTTGCCGAATATCGTGGCGCGGATCGTCGACGCGATCGACGAGCGCGGCCTGGTGCTCGATCGCGCGTCGCCGGCACTGGGCCGGCTGCGCCGCGGGATCGCGCAGGCCCAGGACGACGCCCGCGAGCGCGCCGCCGCGCTGCTGCGCTCGGCTAAATATGCGCGGGCGATTCAAGACCATATCGTCACCGTGCGCGACGGCCGGTTCGTCGTGCCGATCAAAGCCGAGTTCGGCGGCGAAGTTCCCGGGATCGTGCACGACGCGAGTTCGAGCGGCGCGACGCTGTTCGTCGAACCGCTCGAGGCGCTCGAAACCAACAACCGACTGCGGGCCCTGCGCGCGCAAGAGGAGCACGAAGTCGCGCGGATCCTCGCCGAACTGAGCGCGCTGGCCGGAAGCGAGGCGGCGCAGATCGGCATTGACGTCGACTTGTACGTCGAACTCGATCTGGCGTGCGCGCGGGCCGCGCTGGCCGAGCGCATGAACGCCGTCGCGCCGCAGCTCGTCGATGACGCCGTGCTCGACATCCACGACGGCCGCCATCCGCTGCTCGACGCGCGGGCCGTCCCGCAGTCGCTGCGGCTCGACGACGAGGTGCGGCTGCTGCTCATTAGCGGGCCCAACATGGGCGGGAAGACCGTCGCGCTGAAAATGGTCGGTTTGTTCGTCGTGATGGCCGGCTGCGGGATGCACGTCCCGGCCGTCGGCACCACGCTAGGACGTTTCACGCAGGTCTTCACCGACATCGGCGACGACCAGTCGATCGCGCTCAACACCTCGACCTTCTCGGCCCACCTGCAGCGGTTGGCGGCGATCGTCGCGGGTGCCGACGACCGTGCGCTGATTCTCATCGATGAGGTCGGCGCGGGCACCGAGCCCAGTGCCGGCACGGCATTGGCGGTCGCGGTGCTCGAGCGCTTCATCGCCGTCG
>JBEKHC010000141.1:0-8881 GCA_050012475.1 Candidatus Velthaea sp. | reverse complement strand
CCCCGGCATTCGCGAAGACGATGTCGAGGGTTCCGCGCTCGGCCTTCACCGCCGCGTAAAGCCGGTCGAGGTCGGCCAGATCGGAGACCGAGCCCTTCACCGCGCGAGCATTGGCCCCGAGATCGGCCACAGCGGCGTCGAGCGCTTCCTGCCGGCGGCCGAAGATGAAGACGAAGGCGCCCTCCTCGATGAAACGCTTTGCCGCGGCGCGGCCGATGCCAGTAGCGCCGCCGGTGATCACGGCGGTTTTTCCCTTCAGTCTGGTCATGACGTGCACCCTTCTTTGAGCGCGTCCCGGCGCCGGCCGAAGATGAATACGTGCGCGCCCTCCTGCGCGAATCGCCCCGCGATGGCGAGCCCGATGCCGCTCGTTCCGCCGCTGATGACCGCAATCTTGTCTTTCAATCGTGACATACTGTTCCTCAAATCAGCCGATGCGCGGATCCGTCGTTGACGCTTCCGCACTGGCGAACATATCACATCTGGACCATACGGTCAATAACTATTTCGATCTGGACCGCTTGGTCATCATCTGCTACACTCTCATGCATGGGACGCCCAGCGAGCTTCGATCGAACGGAAATGTTGGAGACGATACAATCGGTCTTCTGGGATAACGGGTACTCGGCGACATCGCTCGACGACATCATGCAATCGACCGGTCTCGGCAAGGGCAGCCTCTACGGCGCCTACGGCTCAAAGCAAGAGATGTATCTGCTGGCCTTCACCGATTACTGTGATTGGGCCGTCGCGGATCTTGAGGAACGCCTGCGCGGTAACGATGCGGAAGCGATCGTGCGCTTACGCGCGTACATTCAGACGGCGGCGAAGGGCGGTGCGAATGCCCGTCGCGGATGTATGCTGGCAAGAGGTACTGCCGAAGTTGCCGGGCGCTTTCCGGATGTCGACAAGATCATCGAGCGGACGTTCAAGGCGATGGAACGCGAAATCGTTCAGTGCGTTCGCCAAGCGCAGAGCGCGGGCGACATTGCCGCCGATCGCGATGCGCGAACGATCGGCGTAACGTTGCTGGCCGTCGTTCGCGGAATGGGGTCGCTGGCGCAAGCGGGCACGTCTTCGGCTTCCCTTTCGCTGGCTGCCCAGGGCGCGTTGGGCTTGCTGTAACTGCCGCTACTCTTTCTTTTTAACGCGGAGATTGGCCAGGTGCGAGCCATCGAGCACAGCGACGATGACGGCGAACACGAGCGCTTTGACCTCGTCGGACCGCAAGGGGTGCTCGCCCGAGTAGCTGCCCTTGAGGCGATGCACTATGATGTGCAGCTTTCTTAAAAGTCGAGGTCGCCGGTGCGCAAAAGCCCAACCTCGCTGGCGCGCAACCCTTGGCGATAGGCGATCAGGAAAATCGCTCGATTTCGGCTGTGCGCCCGCATTGACCCGAAGAGCCGGACGGTCTCGTCCGAGGTCAGAAACTTGATCGTATCCGTCTTCGGCCGGGCATGCCGGCATGCTCCAGCGGCCGCAATATTGCTCAGAAAAGTATTCCGAGCAAACCGCGAGCCTTGCTCACGCCTGGGATTCCGCCGCACGTCCCACGATTTCGGTACCAGAAAGGCCGAATTCTAAGCCTCTAGGACGCGCTTCTCGCCGTCCGGGCCTCGGTGAAAGACGATAACGGCGTGATACTGCGCTTCGTGCCGGTTCGCGCCGGTGTAGGCCGATCGGCGGTCGCCTCGAGCGTGTGCGCCCCTGGAGGCCGCACTCGACGCGCACGGTCGCGTGTTGGATCATCGCGCCGTCCTCCGTGCGCGAACCAGCGTGCTTAAAATTCCCGATTTAGAGCTATGCGACCGGCTTCACTGTCGCCGCATGGTTGGCGACTTTCTTATCTTCCTTGCCGATATGGTGATGCAGCCACTTCTTCAAGAAGTTCATGAGCTCCATCGAGACCGTGCCTTTTCCAGCGGAGACGTCGGCCTGGAGCGCGACGACTCGTTTGATAAGATCCTTGTGAATCGCCTGATGCGCCGCCATCTCTGGGTAGCGCGTTTCCCGCATGAGCTTTTCTTCATGCCCGAAGTGAGTCGCGGTGTATTCGGCCAGTTTCGCGAGCAGCTCGACGACAACTTCAGGAGCGCGGCGTTCGAGCATCGCTCGATGAAGTTCCGCCGCATACCCGAAGAGCTGCTTATGTTCACCATCGATCATCGCATTGCCGATAATGTACTTGCCGTCCCAATCGAACATCGTCTTGCCAAGCGATGTCTTCGGGCCCGATCCCTGAATCCTAAAGTCGATTGCGGTCAGGGCCGGCACCAACCGTTCAGCTCGTTTTGGTTGGCCGTCTTTTGTTAAGACGAACTTGGCAACCATCGCGGTCAATTTTGCCGCCTGGTCGCGAAGCGAGCGCGATGTTGACTCGATCCCCCCGATCCCCATCGCGAGTTCTTGCGTTGCCTCCGCTGCGGCCTGTGCCGTTGAAGCCGTATTAACAGCCGTGTGGGAAATCGGAACGATGACGTTCGTGACATAATCGGTCGTCGAGCGCATTTCCTGCGCCGCCGCCGCGTTCTCTTCAACCGCCGCCGAAGTTGACGCCATATTCTCGGTCACGCGAGCAGATGCCTCACGCATATCGCGCGTTTGCAGGACCAGGGACTCAGCAACTTCATTTGTCGTCGAGATCGCTGCGGTAACCGTTTCGAGGGATTGAGAGGCGCGCTGCGAGACGGCAATCCCCGAATCCATCGAAGCCAGCGAGGCGCGCATCGTCTCTGCCGCGACGTGGGTATCGGACTTCATCGCGCCCAGGATCTTGGAAATATCGGCCGTTGCTTGACGCGAGCGGTCGGCGAGCTTGCGAACCTCGTCCGCGACAACGGCGAAGCCACGACCGGCGTCGCCGGCCCGAGCCGCCTCGATAGCAGCATTGAGAGCCAGAAGGTTCGTTTGGTCGGCGATCTCTTCGATCGTTTCGACGATTTCGCCGACTTGGGCCGAGCGCTCTTCAAGCGCGGTCATGGCTGCCGTTGCTGACGCTGAGACAGCCTTAAGGTTATTGATGGTGCCGGCGGTTTCGACGACTGCTGCGGTGCCGGTATTAGCCTCCACGGAGGCATTTCGCCCCGATGCCGTCAAGGTGTCTCCCTGTTGAGCCACCGACCCGATACTCCCGTCGAGCGCGGCGATTGCCGTCATCGAGGCAGCGATTGAGGTTGCCTGCTCGGCCGCAACCGCCGCGATTTGCTCAGCCGTGCGAGCTAGTTCCTCGAGAGCGGTCGCGGTATCGGTGATCTTCGCCGATTGTTCATTTGCGCCGGCGGCGACGAGGTCTATCGCAGCCGAGATTTGACCGACCGAAGCCGTCGATTCTGTTACCGCTGACGCCAGTTCATCCGATGCGGCGGCAACCGATTGAGCCGTCTCCGCAACCGTGGCGAGGGTCTTCCGCGAGGCAGTCAGCGCCGCATCGTACATCGTTCCGGCTTCATTCAAACCGGTGACGAGGTGGTTGTAGGCCATCGCGATGGCTCCGAGCTCGTCTTTTCCCTGTATAGGCAGCATCGGCCGATCGCAATCGAAATGGCCGGTGAGATTACCCTGCGAATGACCCCGCAGTGTTTCGACAAGCGCTGTTAGGTCGTCGTACGCGACCGTATCGATTCTTTTCGCAACGACCGTCATCTGCCGCGAGAGGGTCCTTGCAATCGTTAGCATGATGAGGCCGACGATCACGAGGGATGCGAACACGACACTGAAGATGATGACCGTCTTCATATGTAGTGCCGCGAGACGGTGAGCCAGGACGTCGCTCATTCCGGCGATCGAATCGTCGTACAGCCCAAAAGCGGCTTTCGTCGAGTCGGCTTGAACCGAGGCGAGGTCATCGACATTACCATGTGGGATCGCGACTTTGAGGAGTGCCTTGTCGAGAAACGCGGCGTAGGCCGTGGCCGTTGCTCTTTCGGTAGCTTGCGAGTGTGACGCGATTGTCACGTAGGGCGCAGCGGTTGTGGCGATCGGAACATTATGCTCGATCCCGTCGCGCGCGGTCGTGATTTGAGCCGACAGTTCCGCGAGCGAGATCCGATCGTCGACCGAGAGCTTATGCGACGCGAGCGCACCGTTGGCGAGCACGCTCGCCTGAGCGATACCGTCGATGAGGCTCGGGGCCTTATTGACCATCGTGTCGCCGACATAGTAGCCATCGAGAATCGGATCGAGCGTAATCTTCGAATTGTCCGAGATCGAGCCTTGAAATGCGATCATATCGGCGAGGATACTTTCGATTGGCGCGTGATCCCGCCACTTCGTTTGCATGGCAGCGAGCGTATCGCTCAGTCCGAGCGACTTCCCGTCAACGCGGTCGAAACCGGCTAAATCCCCAAAGTCGATATCAATTTGCGAAGCGATCTGCTGTTTCGTGTCGGTCGCGGCGACCCGATACGATTCGAGGTGGGTAAAGAGCGGCACCGTTGCGTTTGTATATCGCACGCCGACGGTTTCCGAAATGTAAAACGCCTGGTCAGCGTTCATCTGTGAAAATACAACAGCGATCAGCAACGTGATCGGTACGAGAAAAAGGCCGCCGATAACCGCCATTTTCGCGGCAAAAGGAAGGGACCGTAGCGGTCTAGCGATTAGTTCCGTGATGACACCCATGTTATTCGGCGGGGCTCCTAGAGGGGGCTCCTAGAGATGGATAGCAACTCGTGCCGGTTGGTTAGCAGCCCTGGACGCTGGTTCCACCCGGGCGTCCGCAAGACGAAGTGACGAGTCCGATGGTCGTAGGCACAGATATTGTAAAGACGATGACAAATAGTGCGTCCCAACCGCCCGTATTCGGTCGGCCCGTCGTGAGTGTAATATCGGGCGCGATAAGTGACGTATCTCATTCGTGATGGATCCCACACACACTCTCTCTCTCTATAATGCTTCGGCGCTTTACTATACTTGCTCAGGTTCCGCGCACGACAGGTGCGCTGATATGCCAAAACGTTACGAATCGTCTGACTGGCGACCGCAAACGAAAACTACTTGTGTTGAACTAGTCCCTTTTAAGTACTACTGCGTTGACATCTCTGTGCTGAGAAGCGGTTTCTTGGACCGGGTGATGGCAAGTCGAAAGTGGGAACGTTGCGCGACTAGGCTCACCATCCCGGGTCGTCCGACGGCGGGATCGTCACCTGGACGCGCCATCTACGCGTTGCGCAAATGCACGGTCGAACCCGTGTTCGGTAACCTCAAACGCGCCAGCTTTCGGCAATTTCTGCTGCGAGGTCACCACAAGGCCCGAGGCGAGTTCCTCCTGGCCTGCAACGCATGAAATATCAAGCGGTTGTACACGCTGAGTGCCATATAGATGAGCAGCAGGATGACTGGGCAGCATCGTCAAGTCAATTTTAGAGACCGCGAAGGACGTTCAGATGCCGCTCAAGAGCCAAACCCACGACCTCAAGTCGGACAAACTCCGAGCGGACCGTACGTTTATGCACATCACGGGTTGAGGCGAGTCTTTATAGCAGCACGGGACTTGCACCGACAAGTCCTTTTCGGTCTCCCGGCGCCCTAGCGCTCGCGCCCGCAGGTTACGGCGCTGTCACGAAGATCATGCCGTTCGCGTGGCCAAGCCCCGATACGATTGGCGTCAGCACGCCGGTGTTCGGGTTGAGGCTCGTTTCTTGCGTCGGCGCCGAACTGAACGCGCCACCGGGGTTGAACGCCCCGTCCACACGATACACGTAATTTTTCGCCGTATCCGAAAACAGCATGAACGTCGGACCGCTGGGGGCGTAGCGCGTATCGTCGACCGCGGTGAGGCCCCCTGCTAATGTCAGCGGCAAAAAGCTCACCGTCTGATTGGGCCCGGGGTTCTTGATAAAAACTAATTCCGAGTCTTGTTGACTGTCTACCACGAGCGTCTTCCCGTCAGGTGTAAGGGATTCAGAGTCGGGATCGGTCGTATTTAGCGTGCCCTCGACATTCGTCACGATGTCCAAAGCGGGCGTGTTGCTCGTTAACACGGGCGTGAGATTGAATGTGGTTCCATCCGCGTTGAGCGTTAACGTATACACGATGTTGTCGAGGCTCACGCCGTTTGGGCAGCCTGGAGTCGAGCTGTCAGCGGGACAGGGACCGGGCGGCGTTGGATTTGGATTCGAGGCGCTGACGTAGACCGTGCCAGCGATCATCTGCATATCGTCGAGCCCGCCGTTGGTGTTCGTCAAGCAACCGTTGGTGACAAGCGAGGACTGCGGTGCGTAGACCTGCTGGGCCCCTGTCACGGTGTTGATAACGATGAGCTTTGGATTGCAGTCTTCATTCGACATCGCCCAGAGGGTGGCACCGTCTTTTGCCATGAGGCCATCATTGTGGCCAGGAATGGAGAATGTCTTTTCAAGCGCGCCGTTCAGGCGATACTCCAGAACTTCGACGTTCCGCTTTCCTGAGGGTCCTGGCGTGCCGTCGGGATTAAGGTCGTCGCCGACACCGACGAAAACGTTGTCACCCATCTGGACGATCGAATCGGGATTCGTCGACGTGCGCGGCATCACTGCGAAAACCGAAATGTTATAGCCGGCGGCGGCCGTCACGCCAGCGGGAACCGGGGCGACGTCATTCGGGACCGGCAACGCCGGCGACGATGGTGCCGAGCCGCTGCTGCCGCTGTTACAGCCGGCCATCAGTAGCGCGAACGAAAGCACGAGCATGGAGCTTACATTTTTCATGTGGACCTCTGCGCGAAAATGGTCTCGAATTCACGGCAGGCCCCTTCGGCACATCGCAAAACGAGCCGCAAAAACTCGCGACGACCGAAGAACATCGTGTCGGCACGGCTAGGTCCAGAACGTAACCGTCAAAGGCTAACGATACGTTAAGGTGGTGAGAACTGATCGCATCAAAACGATCGGCATCGACCTCGTCCTTGGCGCGACACGTTTCGTCGATCGGCACACGTTGGCGGTCGGCGAGCGGCGTGTCCGGGCGAAAAGCGTCCTCATCGCGACGGGGTCCGAGCCGGGCAAACCTGCCCTGCCTGGCCTTGGTGAGGTGCCGTTTCTCACCTACCGCGAGATTTTCGAGAACGATCGTCTTCCGGAGACCATGGTCGTCATCGGCGGCGGCCCCATTGGGGTCGAGATCGCCCAGGCCTATGCGCGGCTCGGGACGCGCGTGACGATTTCCGCTCAGCGCCTGCTGCCCACGCTTCAACCGCCGCGACCGCGCACGGTCCATGCTCGAGCCGAGGGACTGCCACGAACTGCCCCGCGCCGCCCTGATCGGTCTCGCTCTAACGGATCGTCACGATGAGGAGCCCGGGCCGGCCGAAATCGAGGTCTTCAATATTGAATGCATCAAAGAGGCGTTCGGCCCGGTTCGCATCCTCGTCAGCCAAATGATCTTGCTGCGGGCCTCGAAAATCGTGCGGACGTGCGTTATCAGGGGATGGCTGATGCGCGCCTTTGCAAGAGCCGATACTGCACGGGCACCATCGCGAGCCGAAAGAGCGTGCAGAACAATAGCAAGGTCGAGGTCGCTCTTGGGCGTCCGTCGCTTCGGCGGATAGGTCCGCGCGCTCGCGGGTCCGCGCGCTCGCGAGAACCGCATCGAGACGCTCGCAGGTTCTATCAAGCACCACGATGGCTTCCTCCCTAACGGAGGGCTCGTCACTCACGGCGTGGCTCAGGTTCCACAAGGATTCATCCTAGTGACGGGGTCCGACGTGTTCTGCCCGCTGGCGACGGGGGGCTAACACGCAAGCACTGCGGCCTCCAAGCGAAGTTCACGGTTAGCCTTGGGACGTTACTCAAGAAGTCCGGCGCGACGTGCTCGATCCGAGAGTCCCGGCGGCAAATTCGGCAGATTTCTCTCGGCGACACACTTTCCGACTACGGCCTGACTTTCGATGCCGACAAGGATCTGATCACGCTTTGGACCCGTGACGGCGGAAAGCGTCTCCGACGAATGATCCAAGAAGTACACGATCGCGGGCATCACAACGCTCGATGAGGTAGATGTGACGTGAACTGTTTCATCTCCGCCCGCTCGTTAGTGGGCGTGATCACGGCCGCGCGTCGAAGAGCCGGCTCGAATGCTTCATTCGGCCCCTGTGCCGACACGATCGCCGCCGGCCGGATGCTGCTCAACTTCGCAACGTTCGGACGGTGTTGCGCTTACGCGTTTGGGTGCCGGTTGAATTCACCGCTGCACCCTCAAAGTCGGCGTACGCCGGGGCAAGTGATCGAAGCTGCGCGAACTTCTATTGCGGGAAGGGATAGGTTGCGACGCCGGCCGGTTCCGAAATGCCGTCGGTCGCACCGAGCGTCGTGACACTGACGCCGCCCGGATACGTGTCCACGTGGACGACCCCGTCGCCCGGGTCGGCGATGAACATCAGATCGTTTCGAAAATTCAAAGCCAGATTGACCGTGTCACCGGGACTGGGAATGGTCGAGGAGATCGACGTGTAGGGCGGTTTGAAAATGTCGACGCCGACGGTTGGGACGGCAGCAACCAGATTTCCCTTGTTGTCGATTTGCAGGCCCGCCGTGACGCCGCCGCGTTGCGCCGGCCCGAACGTAGCGCCCAAGACCGTTTCCTTACAGCCCGCCAAACCGCGCTTGTACTCGGCAAGTCGACCGATGACGTATGGCGGCGGCGGCGAGTCGGGAAGGTTGGCTGCGGACGTGACGATGGGGCTGGTAGCGAGCGTGTCGTAGGAAACGAACACATCGCCCAAGCGGTCGACTGCGAGACCTGCAACTTGACCACCGGGATAGCACTGGTGAACGAGGGTGTTTCTACCCTGGTGATACTCGGCGACAAATCCATTGTCGCTGAAACGGTGGGGGAAATGCGGAGCATTTGCGTCCGTGACATAGACGTTTTCGTGCAGATCCGTAGCCACGTTGAGGGGCTGCAC
>JBEKHC010000140.1:0-9275 GCA_050012475.1 Candidatus Velthaea sp. | reverse complement strand
ACCACCGTTCACAAACTCTACGTCGGCGAGCACCCGATTCCGGTGAATCTCCCTCCCTACGATATCGTCTTCAACACGATCGCGGATGCACCCAATGCCCAGAACGCGTTGCGCGCCGCCGAGGCGTTCATCGCGACTCAGAACCGGCCGGCTTTGAATGCACCGGCACTCATCCCGCTCACGTCGCGCGACGCCGTCGCAGCCCGCTTCGCCGATTCGGCGGCCGTTGCGGTGGCGAAAACGCTGCGCGCGAACCGGCTGACCCTCCACGCCGTCCGGCCGCCGTATCCGTTCCTGATCCGGCCGCTCGACGAAGACTTCTACCTGACGGCATTCGTCGACTATCGCAACGCCGACGGCTACTACCGGAAGTACCGCATCGTGTTCGTGGACGGGGTTCCGTATCCGGTGCACTTAGCGATCTCGCCGCGCTGGATGATCCACTACTATAACGCGGACATGGCCGAAAACCAGTGGATGCGCGACGAAGAGCACGCCTTCATGCGCGACCTGCACGCGGTGTTTACCGGCGTGCTGGCCGAGGGGCTGCGCGAGATCGCGCGCGAGATTCCGCTCGACTACTTCGGCATCGATTGCTCGATCGCGCCGGATGGCCGCGTGCTGCTGTTCGAGGCCTCGTCGGCGATGATCGTGCACCTGCGCGATCCCGTCGACCTCTATCCGTACAAAGCCAAATACGTGCCGCGCGTCATCGCGGCCCTCGAGCGCCTGTTCGACGAGCGCCTCGGGCGCGAAGCGCACAGCTGATGCTCGACCCCGCTGACCCGGGGGCGTTTCGCGCGCTCGCGCACCGCATGCTGGATGACGCGCTCGATGGGTTCGAGAGCGTCGCAACACGTCCCGTTTGGCAGCCGGTTCCGCTGCACGTCAAATCGGCGCTTGCGGAGCCGGTACCGCGCACGCCGGAAAATCTCGCCGACGTCTACGCCGAATTCCAAACGCTGATCGCACCATTCGAGACCGGCAATCGGCATCCGCGGTTCATGGGCTGGGTGCACGGCAACGGCACGCCGTCGGGCATGCTCGCAGAGATGCTGGCCGCCGCCATGAACGCCAACGTGGGCGGACGCGAACATAGCGCCGTCTACGTCGAGCGCGCCGTGATCGCTTGGAGCGCGGAAATCTTCGGTTTCCCGCCCGGCGCGAGCGGAATCCTCACCAGCGGAACGTCACTGGCAAATCTGATCGCGGTAGTCGTTGCGCGCCGCAATGCTTTGGGCGACCGCGTTCGGACGCAAGGCCTGGGCCCGGAACGGCTGACGGCGTACGCGTCGCACGCCGCCCACCGCAGCGTTCGCGCGGCGTTCGAGATTACCGGGCTGGGCACGGATGCCGTGCGTGACGTCGCGACGGACGCCCGGCACCGCATCGATATCGACCAGCTGCGGCGTGCCATCGCGGTAGATCGCGCGCGCGGCGAGCGCCCCTTCATGGTGATCGGAACTGCCGGCACCGTCGACGTGGGAGCGATCGACGATCTCGCCGCGCTAACCGATCTCTGCGTCGCGGAAAAATTGTGGCTGCACGTCGACGGCGCCTTCGGCGCGCTGGCCGTGCTCAGTCCGGAGCATCGGCACCTCGTACGCGGGATCGAGCGCGCCGACTCGCTGGCCTTCGATTTCCACAAGTGGCTGCACGTTCCGTACGACGCCGGCTGCGTCCTGATCCGCGACGCGGAATCACATCGCACGGCGTTCACAAGGCCGGCCGCATATCTCACGCCGGCCGCGGAAGGCACCGCGGCGGGCGAGCCGTGGTTCGCCGACTACGGTCCGGAGCTGTCGCGCCGCTTTCGCGCCCTCGCCATCTGGTTCGCCTTCAAAGAACACGGCACGCAGCGCTTGGGTGAGGCGATCGCCGAAAACTGTCGCCAAGCCGCGCGGCTCGCGGCGCGCATTGAAGCCGCGGACGACGTCGTACTAGCTGCGCCGGTCGCGCTCAATATCGTCTGCTTGCGGTTCGACGACGGCGCGCATTCGCCCGAAGCGCTCGACGCGCTCAATGCAGCCATCGTGGTCGACCTGCAGCGCCGCGGCATCGCGGTACCGTCGTCGACCGTCATCGACGGCCGTACGGTGATTCGAATCAATCTGACCAACCACCGCATTACCGATGCCGATCTTGCAGCGACGCTCGATGCGATCGTCGACACCGGCCGGCGGCTTTGCGCGCTTGCCGCCGAGGGGGACCTTCATGCGTAGTTATCGTCTGATCTGCACGGGTTGTGGGGCGCACTACGACGACGACGGTTCGCGCTTGCAGTGTGCGAACGACCATGCTCCGGCGCTGCTGCGCAGCCAGTACGCGCAGCGCGCGTTCCGGCCGCGAGACGAAGACTCCGTGCTGCGCTACGCCGACTGGCTGCCCGACGCGCGGGCGTTCGCGACCGGCGCGCAAACCGGCGTGTACCGCAGCACGGCGCTGGCCGCCAAGCTCGGACTGCGCCGGCTGTGGATTGCATTTAGCGGCTGGTGGCCGCAGCGGGGCGCAACGCTTCCGACCGGTTCGTTCAAGGATCTCGAAGCCGTCAGCGTTTTGCGCCGCCAAGCTCCGGACGACTCGCGCTCGCTGGTCATCTCGTCGGCGGGGAATACGGCGCTGGCCTTCGCCCGCGCGTGTTCCGAAAACGACGTGCCCGCGCTCATCGTCGTCCCGATGCGCGGCTGGCAGGAAGTGATGCGGCACGCGCTCATCGGTCCGTCGGTGCACGTCGTCGCGATCAGCGACGCGGGCTACGACGAGGCGACGGCGTTTGCACGGGAGCTTTGCCGCAACGACGAATTCATTCTCGAAGGCGGTGTGCGCAACGTGGGCCGGCGCGACGGCATGGGTACCGCGATGCTCGCCGCGGTCGAAGCCATCGGCGCATTGCCGGATGTCTACGTTCAAGCCGTGGGCAGCGCGGCCGGCGCGTTGGCCGCGCACGAGGCGGCGCTGCGCATCATCGGCGACGGACGGTTCGGAACGCGGCTGCCGCGCTTGCTGCTCGGTCAGAACGCGCCGTTCGCGCCGATTCACGACGCCTGGCAAGCCCATCGCTCGACACTCCTCGAGCGCGACGCCGCAGCGACGGCCGCACAACTCGCGCAGCTGGGCGCCTTCGTGCTCGGCAATCAAGCCCCGCCGTATGCGGTCGCCGGCGGCATTCGCGAAGCCCTCGTCGCCAGCGGCGGCGCGTCGTATGCGATCACCAACGCCGGTCTGCGCAATGCGATGGCGCTGTTCGCCGAGTTGGAAGGCATCGATGTCGAACCGGCAGCGGGCGTGGCGATCGCGGCGCTCGCGGCGGCCGTTGACGCGGGGGCCGTCGCTGCTGATGCGACCGTTCTCCTGCACGTTACCGGCGGCGGCCGGCATGCGCTGTCCGCCGGCAGCGCGGCGAGCGTGACGCCGGCGCTCGTGTTGGCGCGCGGCGAGCTGGCGACGACGGCGATCGGTCGGACGCGGTCGCTAGTGGCGTAAGCGGAAGACCAACGTGGCCGACGACCTCGCCGCGCGCGAACAGCGCGTTCCGGGTTTTCTTGAAAGCGATCGCTGGTTCGATTGGCTCTTGAGTGTCCGGCACGGCGGCGATGCCGAGTATGCCGCGGCCCTGCAACCGCAGCTCGAGGACATCCGTAACCGGCTGCTCGATCACGCTGCCTTGACTGCGGGCCTGCGCATCGCCGACATCGGTTGCGGCGACGGCTTCGCGGGATTTGGCGCCCTGGAACGAGAGCCGACGAGCGCGGTGACCTTTGTCGATCTTTCGCCGGCGCTGATCGCTCATGCGCGCGCATCGGCGAACGAACGAGGCGTCGTCGAACGCTGCCGATTCTTGGTCGCTTCCGCCGAGTCGCTCGGAGCTCTGCCGACTGCGTCCGTGGATGTCGTGCTCGTCCGGGCGCTGCTCGCGTACGTTCCGGGCAAAGCTCAAGCGGTGAGCGAGTTTCGTCGCATCCTGCGCCCCGGGGGACGGATCAGCATCGTCGATCCGATCTTCGCCGACCGGGCGTTCAGCCTCGCGGCCATCGCGGCCCAATTACGCGCCGGCACCTGCGGACCGGCCACGCGCTACTTCGAATTGCTGCATCGCTGGCGCTCGGGACATTACCCTGATACGACCGAGGCGATCGCCGCCAACCCGCTGACCTGCTATAACGAACGCGATCTCCTGCGTCTGCTCGAAAACGCTGGCTTCGTCGACGTTCATCTGCGCCTGCATATCGACAGCGTGTCCGCTTTGCCGATGGCGTGGCCAGCCTTTCTCGGCAGCTCGCCCTACGCCGGTGCGCCGACAGTCGGCGAAATCTTACAGTCACGGTTCGAGAAGGACGAACGGCGTGAGTTCGAGCACTATTTCCGGGCCGGCGTCGAAGCGGGCACGACCGTGGAACGCAACGTCAACGCTTACCTTTTCGCGCAAGGGCCGTAAGACACGCCTGTCGTCGGCCCGGAAGCCCGGAAGGCCCGCGAAGGGGTAGGCAAAAGACCCTGATGCAAAGCAAGCCAGCGCCGCATGATATCGGTGTATGCTTCGCCATTCGGTTTGCAGTCTAGCCGTACTCGTCGCGTTGTCCGCGTGCAGCGGCGGCGGTTCGGCGGTTTCATCGTTGCCCAGCGTTCCGGCCAGCCCCGGGACCGCGTCGTCGCTGCAGCGCATCACGCTGAGCGTCAAGATTCCGGCCGCGGCAAGCGGCACGGCGACCGCCAATCATCGACGGCCGCTGTACGTTTCGACCGCGACGCAATCGGCGGTGATCGCCGTGAATGGCGGGACGCCCGTCATCGTCAATCTGGCCGCAAACTCCGCCAATTGCGTGGCGGTAGCGGGTGGACGGACATGCAGTGCGAGCGTTAGCGCGCCGGTCGGCGTCGACACGTTTGCCGAATCGTTGTTTGCCAGCACGGACGGCAGCGGCACGGCGCTCTCGCGAAACACGACGACGGCAACGATCGTCGCCGGAAAAGCCAACGTCGTTAGCTTGACCCTCGATGGCGTCGTGGCCGGCATCACCTTAACGCTCGCGAACGCGTCGCCGACGGTGGGCACGGCCGCAACGATCGGCCTGACCGTCAGTGCGCTCGACGCGTCCGGTGCGACGATCATCGGGAACGATCCGTTTGCCAACCCGATCGCGTTAACGGACTCCGATACCAGCAAGGTCACGACGCTCAGTGCCAGCACGGTCAACACGCCCGCCGACGTCGTGACGGTCGCCTACACCGGCGCGACACTCGCTAGTGCGACGTTCACCGCTACTGCAACCGGCGTCGCTGCGGCCACGGCGACGCTGAGCCCAACGACGGTTGCCGGATTCAACGACTACACCACGTTCGGGTACGATAATGCGCGCGACGCGTTCAACCCCAACTCGACCGCGATCACGCCTTCGAACTTGCCGCACCTTGCCTGGCAGTCATCGGTCGGCGACTTCAATACCCAAACGCAGCCGATTCTGTCGACCCACGTTCCGGGACATGCCGGAACCCTCTTCGTCGGCGGCGGTTCGGGCAACGTCTACGCGGTCGATGCGCGCAGCGGTTCGACAATCTGGCACACGTTCACCACCGAGATGAGCTACGACCAATGCGGCGACGGCGTGCGCTACTTCGGCATCGGCGGTTCAGCGGCGTACGATCCGTCCACGAACATGCTCTACATCGTGGGCAACGGCAATAGCGCGCTCGACGCGTACCCCGCCAATATCTTGTACCAGATCAACGCCAATACCGGAAACATCGTCGGCCAGGTCAATTTCGCCAACGCGGCGCTGGGGCCGACCGAGATGAACTTCGGTCATACGTCCGTAGCACTCAACAACGGCATCGCGTATGTCGGCACCGGCACGACCTGCGACATCTCGTCGTGGCGCGGACGAGTGGCGGCGATCAACGTTACGTCGATGACGCTCAAGAGCACGTTTTACACGGTTTGGGACGCGAACAACAACTGGGGCGGCGGCGGCGTTTGGGGTTGGGGCGGCGTGACGATCGACCGCAACGGCAACGTCCTGACCGGCGTCGGCAATGCGGACGACGGCGCCGACGGTTTGCCCAACGATCCGATCCAGTCGCCGTTCGTGGCGGCGCCCGAAGAATACAGCGGCCTGGGCGAAACGCTGCTGGAACTTTCGTCCGACCTGTCCACCCCGCTCGCCAGCAATCATCCCATTCCCCTCGGGACGTACAACGCCCAGGCCAACGACCTCGACGTTCAAGGCACCCCGCTATCGTTCGTGCCCAACGGCACCGGGTGCGGTGCGATGGTCGCGATCCAGGCAAAATCCGGCGCGCTCAATCTCTACAACGAGAACCAGATCGGCAACGGACCAGTCGCGACATTCCAGCTCTCACCGTCCTCGGCGAATGACGCCTATCTCGGCGATCCCGCGTACTCGCCGGCGACGGGGCTGGTCTACGCGCCGGTTGCCTCGAGCGTGAGCCCGACCCTGGACCCGCCCGGTCTCATCGCGATCAATCCGGGCTGCGGCAACCCGTCCGTCACCTGGCACGCCGCCTTCGGCCAGGACTCGAGCTCGCCCGAGATCCCGCGTTCGGTTCCCGGCGTCAGCGCCGGCGGCGTGGTCTTCGACGCCTCGGTCAACGGGTCGGGCAGCGACATCTGGGCGCTCAACGCGTCGACGGGGGCCATCCTCAACGGCGGAAACCCCATTCTGCACACCAGCGCCTACGTGCGCGAACCGCCCACGATCGACGGCCTGTGGGTCTACTTCATCGACAACAACGGCGACCTGTACGGCATGACGGTCGACTCGCAGTACGCGTCGATCGCCGCCCGCGCGCGCTCGGTCGATCCGCGTTCGCTCAAGACGGGTCCGGTCCACCACTAGTCCCCAGCGGCGACGGCGCCACGCCGTCGCCGCTGCTATCGCTTAAGGTGTCGTGCTCGAGCGTTCGCCGGCGACCAGCTGCGACGCGCGAAACAAGCTCTCGAACTGACCGGCATCAGTCCACCAGCCGGGCAGAACGTCATAGCGGAGGTCGCCGGCCGCGATGTATGCGTTGTTGACGTCGGTGATTTCGAGTTCGCCGCGCTCGGACTGCTTGAGATTGCGGCAATAGTCGAACACCCGTTTATCGTACATGTAGATTCCGGTCACCGCGTAGTTGCTCATCGGTACGACCGGCTTTTCGACGATGCGCACGATGCGGTCGCCGTCGATCTCCGCGACGCCGAAGCGCTCGGGATCTTCGACTTCTTTGAGCAGCAGCCGCGCGCCCGAGGTCTGCTGGCGAAAGCGCTCCACGAACGGCGTGATGTCGGCTTGGATGATGTTGTCGCCGAGAATCACGCAGACGCTCTGGTTTTCCGCGAAGTGCTCGCAGAGCTTGAGCGCGTCGGCGATGCCGCCCTCACCTTCCTGATAGGTGTAGTAAATGTCTTTGAGACCGAAGTCGCGGCCGTTTCCCAGCAAGCGCAAGAAGTCGCCGGCGGAGTTTCCGCCGGTGACGATCATGATGTCCTTGATGCCCGCTTTGCACAGCGTCTCGAGCGGATAGTAGATCATCGGCTTGTCGTAGATCGGCAGCAGATGTTTATTGGTGACCTTCGTCAAGGGGCGCAGCCGCGATCCCAAACCGCCCGCGAGAATAATACCTTTCACGCGCAGTTCCTTATTCGTCCGGCCTTCATCGCCCCGCGTATTGGCGTTGATAGTAGGCGTTGAACTCGTCTGACTTCGTCGCGCGCCACCACGCTTCGTTCGCGCGGTACCAGGCGACGGTTTCTGCGAGTCCGCGATGAAAGTCGATCTGCGGCGCCCACCCCAGCGCGCGCGCCTTGGACGCATCGAGCGAGTAGCGGCGATCGTGTCCGGGGCGGTCGGTGACGTGGCGGACGTGCGTTTTCCACCCTCGTCCGGTGTGCGCGAGCAGCTGTTCGGTGATCTCGCGATTCGTGCGCGAATTACCGCCGCCGATATTGTACACTTCGCCTAGCGTCCCGTGCTCGAGGACGTGCCGAATTCCCCGCGCGTGGTCGTCAACGTGCAGCCAATCACGAATCTGCATGCCATCGCCGTAGACCGGGACCGACTGGTCATCGAGCAGATTGGTGATGAACAGCGGGATGAGCTTCTCGGGATACTGGTAGGGTCCGTAGGTATTCGACCCGCGGGTGATGAGAATCGGCGCCTCGTACGTGGTGCGATAGGCCAACACTTGGAGGTCGCCGCCCGCCTTTGATGCAGCGTACGGGGAGCGCGGTGCCAGCAGATCGCCTTCGACCGACGAACCCGCGTGCACGTGTCCGTAGACTTCGTCCGTCGACACCTGCAGATAGCGCGCGATGCGCTTTGCCCGCACCGCTTCGAGCAGCACGTGGGTTCCCAGGATGTCCGTGTGAAGAAACGCTTCGGGTTCGAGGATCGAACGGTCGACGTGCGTTTCGGCGGCAAAATTCACGATCGCATCGACATGGCCGCCGATCGCAGCGTCCACGGCGGTGCGCTCGCAGATGCTGCCTTGAACGAAGCGGTAGCGCTTATCGCCGGCGAGCGAAGCGAGATTCGCGGGGTTGCCCGCGTACGTCATCGCATCGAGGACCGTGATCGTGAGGTCGGGCCGTTCGCGCAGCGACAAGCGCACGAAGGCCGAACCGATAAAGCCCAGACCGCCGGTCACGAGCCAATGCTGCGAACTCATGGTCGCGACATTCTCCGGCCCGACCGCAGTCCCGTTTGCGTCGGGAACCAGCGCGGCTTCGTTCGCTCGAAACGATTCGCCGGCGGTCCACAATACCGCGCCTGGCGCACCGCGTGGTGGTCGTCGCCGAACCGTTGCTGCTCGCCATCCCACTCGCAAGGGATCCGAGCTCTCCAGATAGGCAGGACTACATGTTAAGTTAGTATAACCTAATTACGTCCATATGAGGAGCTAATTGCTGCTTTTTCCCGCGATCGTCTTCCCGTTTTCTTGCTGCCTGCTTTGCCAGCCGGGCCAGCGCCGACCGCCTGAGCCGATGGTCGTGCCGCTTGGATGGCTGAGCGGCATCCGATGAACAGCATCTCGCAGCGGATACTCCCAAACGGCGCGCTGACCATCCGGCAAGGCGTCCGTTACGGAGCCGCCGGTTGCGAAGTCGTCTATTGCGTGCTTCCGGGAACGTCGCTGCGGGCGCGGGAACATCTCGCGAAGTCGATCGCGGTGCAGCAGATCGCATACTTCAAGTCCGAGAAACAGCGAGCGGCGGCCGCCGAAGCCGAGGCGGCGCGAGATTTTTATGCCCGAATCGTGCCGCGGATCAAGCGACT
>JBEKHC010000139.1:0-9237 GCA_050012475.1 Candidatus Velthaea sp. | reverse complement strand
GGCCAGACGAGCGCAAGAATCCGCACGAAGCGCGAGGCGACGGTCATTGCAGCACCCGCTCCGAGAGATCGCGCACGATGCCGAGCACGCCGTAGAGCACCATCGAGAGCAGCGTGCCCGCGAGCGCTACCGCCTACAACTCGACCGTTTCGTAGTTTTGCATCGCACCGATCAGCATCGGGCCCAGGCCGGCTTCGGCGGCAAACCATTCGCCGAGGATCGCACCGACGACGGACACCGGCGCCGCGGACCGCACCGCATCGAGCATCGCCGGGACCGCCGCCGGCAGCTCGAGCCGGACGAACGTCGTCCAGCGCGTCGACGCCAACACACGAAAGAGAGTGCTGCTCGACGCTCGCAAGGCCAAGCCCCGACGTGGTTCCAACAAAAACGATGAACGCGGCGGCCAGCGCAGCAACGACCACCGGAGTGGCGTCACGCGGTAACGTCAGCACGCACACACCGGCGATCGCGATGATCGGGATGCCATTGACGATACTCGCCAAGGCGAAAAGCCCCGGCGCGGCAGGCGGAAAGAGCCGGCCGAGGCTGGCACAGACGATCCCGGCCACACACCCGATCGCGAGGCCCGACAACGCTTCGCTGCCCGTGCGCAAAAGCGCACTCGCTATATTCGCGCGATGCTCCGCGCCGACGAGGTAGGCGACGACGTCGCTCAGCGGCGGCCAGGTGTCGTGCAAAAACGCGAGGCGCCCCAGCAGCTCCCACGCTGCGGCAAGGACCACAAAGCCCGCCACCGTGATCAGCGCACGGCTCATTGCACGGCTTCGTCGTCGAGAATGCGTGCAATCACGTCGGCCGCGGAGTGAAAGGCCGGATCGCTCAGCAGCAGCCGCTCGCGCGGCGCGCAAACGTCACCGCAACGTCGGCGACGATCTTCCCCGGTCGCCGCGACATCACGAGCACGCGGTCAGCCAGAAAGACGGCCTCGTCGATCCCGTGCGTCACCAGCACGGCCGTGACCCGCGACGCCGACCAGATGCGCTGCAATTCGATGTTCAGCTGACGGCGCGTCACCGCGTCGAGCGCACCGAACGGCTCGTCGAGCAACAGCACCTGCGGTTCGAGCACGAGCGACCGCGCGATCGCGACGCGCTGCCGCATACCGCCCGAGAGTTCGCGCGGACGAGCGAGAGCAAATTCCGTCAACCCGACCAGCTGGATCAACTCGTCGACGCGTGCCGTGTCGACGCGGCGCCCGGCGATCTTGAACGGCAATCCGATGTTGTCGCGCACGCTCAGCCACGGCAGCAGCGCGTTATCTTGAAAGGCGACGCCGAGTCGATGCTCGGCGATCAGCGCCCGCGGCAGCGCCGCGCCGATCGTCACCGATCCGGTGGTCGGCACGATCAAGCCCGCGATCGCGCGCAGCAGCGTCGATTTTCCGCAGCCCGATGGACCGACGACCGCAACGAAACTCCCCGCGGCGATCTCGACATCGATGCGCTCGAGCGCCGTCACTTGCGTTCCGCGCGCCGCCGCGAAGACAACGCTCAGCTCGCACACCGAGATACCCGAAGAGGTCACCGCGGACGCTTCGTGCTAACGATTCCGCATCCGCTCGGCATCGCGCAACAGCGTCAGGTCGAATAACCGGTGCACGTCGGGAAGACGACTTCTTCCCCCGGCGCGCAACGTCGCGTAGGCGCGACCGACGCCCAAAGCAGACGCGGCCAGCAGCCCATGCCGGCGGGTCTCGTCGCTCTGCATGTACGGCGCTTGCGCCCGGTTTTGCCGCAGCTGCTGCCGGTACTGCAGGCGCAGTGTCGACGCTGCCTGCTGCACGGTTACCGCAGCACCAAGCTCCGGATCGCCGATGTTGGCCCGCCAACCGCATCCAACGGCGCGCAAATAGCGAACGAGAATGGCACGGCGCGTATGCAGCACCGCACGCCGGCAAAAGAGGCAGCCATCGTAGCCAAAATAGCCGTAGGCGGTCAGCGACCGAGCGACATACGGAATGCGGCGTTCTTCGAGCAGGAGCGGCTGATTTGTCATGTAGCAGAGAAACACATCGACGTCCCCGCGCACGAGCGGCTCCGGATCGCCGCCCACCGCGACGGCGGTGTAACGCAGCGGCAGCGCGTTGGGCCGCAAGATCCCATCGATGTATTCGCGGCCGCCGCTCTGCAGACCGATGCGCGCACCAACCAGGTCGGACGGCCGTTCGATCGGCCGGCGCGGTAACGACAGCAAACCGCCGACTGGGCGCTGATAGATCGCGCCGAGCACGACGAGATCGTGACCGGCTCGCACCGCATCGACGACTTTGTCGAGCTCGTCGACGCCGATATCCGCACCTCCCGCGGCGACGAGGGCGCTGCGCTCGGCAAGTGCGGTCCTCCGGCGCGATAGCGGAGCCTATCTCGCTTTCCCGAGAGGTTGGATAGGTGTCCGAGCAGCTTCCCCCAGTGGGGCCGGGGAATTCTTGCCCTGAGCCGCTAACAAATGCAGACTCACGACAACCGAGTCCACGGTTCCTAGCCGGGATAGTGGCACCTACCGTGAGCGCATTTCGACTTTGGTCGTACCCCGCGGAGAGCCCGTCACCAATCGGGCACGCGGCGGCACAATCGTCGAATACGCTTCGCAGCATCTCGAATGGAAAACGAGTTCGGATTTCAAAATCGAAGTGAACGCGCGTGAGTTTGTAACCAGGAAGAGGTGAGCGACATTTCTCCTATAGCAGCGCAACCCGATGTGTTACTCGTAGGTGCCGGGGTCATGAGCGCCACGTTGGCCGTTCTCCTCAAGGAGTTGCAGCCCGACCTCGACGTGATGCTCATCGAAGGACGCGACGGCCCGGCGCAAGAGAGCTCGAACGGCTGGAATAACGCCGGCACGGGCCACGCGGCTTTGTGCGAACTGAACTACACGGCGCCGCGCGCTGACGGTACGGTCGACATCTCGCGGGCACTCAAAGTCAACACGCAGTTCGACCTTTCACGCCAATTGTGGGCGTATCTCGTTCGCAAAGGCATGCTCGGCTCGCCGGATTCGTTCATCCACCCCGTGCCGCACATCAGCTTCGTGCACGGCGCCGAAAACGTGGCCTTTCTGCGCGCGCGTTACGAAGCGATGCATGCCCATCATTGCTTCGAGACCATGGAGTATTCGGAGGACCCGCACGAACTCACCAGCTGGATGCCGCTGGTGATGGAAGGCCGCGATCCGAACGAACCGGTTGCCGCAACGCGCATCGCCCAGGGAACGGACGTGGATTTCGGGACGCTCACGCGTCTCATGATCGCGCACCTGCAAACATTGCCGGGCTTCCGGGTGGCGTACGGGCGCGAAGTCGCCGATATCCAGCGGGACGGAGACCGCTGGAACGTGCTCGTCAAAGAGAAAAGCGGCGCACGTGAGACGATCTCCGCCGGGTTTCTGTTCCTGGGCTCGGGCGGCGGCGCGTTACCCCTGCTGCAGAAAAGCGGGATACCGGAAGGAAAGGGGTACGCGGGCTTCCCGGTCAGCGGCATGTGGCTGCGCTGCGACAACCCTGTGGTGGCCACGCGGCATGACGCCAAAGTCTACGGGAAAGCGTCGGTCGGCGCACCGCCGATGTCGGTGCCGCACCTCGATTCGCGCGTGATCGACGGCACGCGCGCATTGATGTTCGGCCCCTACGCGGGTTTTTCGACCAAGTTCCTCAAGCACGGATCGGTCACGGACCTCTTCTTATCCGTAAAGCCGGACAACATCGGCCCGCTGCTGGCCGCCGGGCGCGACAATTGGGATTTGACGAAATACCTCATCAGCCAAGTGCTCCAATCGCCGGCGAACCGGTTCACCTCGCTGCAAGAGTACTTTCCGAACGCGAAGGAATCGGATTGGAAGCTCGCCATAGCCGGCCAGCGCGTTCAGGTCATCATGCCCGACAAACAAAAGGGCGGCGTCTTGCAGTTCGGCACGGAAGTCGTGGCGAGCGCGGACGGCTCGATCGTCGCGGTTCTCGGTGCGTCACCGGGCGCATCGGTTTCCGTCGCCATGATGCTCGACGTGATCGGGCGCTGCTTCAAGCGCCAACTGCCGGACTGGACGCCGCATCTCAAGGACATGATCCCCTCGTACGGTCAGTCGATCGCCGACGACGCGGCGCTGTGCCGTCAAGTGCGTTCGGATACGGGCGCGGCATTGAGCTTGGCCGGGGCGATAGCGTAACGCACGGCGTCGAGCGATGAAACGGACGCCCTCGCGCGGCGACGCGCTGGGGCGAACCGTTGCTGTCGGGTTTGGTGTCCGTGAACGAGCGCGCGGACTACGCGCCGCGCAAAACGACATCCAGCGACGGCTCGCGCCCGTATTCGACCTCGACCTCATGTTCGCCGAGTGCGGCGAGGATGCCGCAGATGCGGTCCGGAGCCGGATGACGCAGGGTGAGCGAGACCAGCGCGAGCTGCGGCCCCAGGGACGCCGATGGATGCGGCGTATCGCCCCAGTCGATATAGAACGGCAGGATGCCTTCGTGGCCGGCGGACGGCAAGGTCAGCCGCCACGACATCGTTTCGCCGTCCGGCCGCGCGCGCGACATCGCGCGTATCTCGCCGAGATTCGCCCCGGCATCGCGAGCGACCGCGACGGTCTCTTCCAGCGATCGATCGGCGCGGGCGCACCACGCAGCGAAGCGCGGCGCAGATCGTACGTCGAGTTCGAGCAGGCGTTTCCCGGGGGCCACGTCCTGTTCGGGATCGATCGCCAGAAGTTCGAGGTACGCGCGTCGGTCCAGTCCGATCAGCGCGTTGCGGGTGCCGAAACCAAGATGCCGGCCTCCCGAGCGGGCCGTAACGCCGTACTGCTCGGAAAAATGCGCAACGGCACGTTCGAGATCGGGATCGGCGTAGAGAATATGGTCAATCATCGCGCCTCGAGAACAGGCCCGCCGGCGGCGGGTTTGGATTGATGCGATGCTTCATCGGCAGCAGCGACAATCGTGTCGTCGATACTCGCCGCGGGAGCTTGACGCGGGCGGCCTTCACGCGCCGCGTCCCCATGCCTTGCGTTTGACCGCGCGCGGTCGCGAAATGCCATGCGCTCAATCGTGTCGAGGCGCACTCCCGCAACGTATTGCATCACGGAGACGAAAATCGTCATCGGCGTTACGGGCAGAGACGCGGCTCGAGGACGGTGTTGCCAAACGTTGTCGATCCGCGTTCGCCAGAGTTGCTCGACTTTGGCACTCGACGACGAACGGTCCACGACGAGATGGTTGCCAAACGTCTTGTCGATCGAGATCATCGCTCCGCGTCCGGGACCGATCAGCATGGCGAAAATGATCCACGGGGGACGATTCGACGCCTCATGGGTAAAGCAGTCTCACGATGAAAAACGACGGAGTGGCCGGCTATCGCTTGCAGACCAATCGCCACTAAGAAAGCGGTCGCCGGCGTGATCGCGCTGCAGTTCGCAGGCTCGCCGTGAAGGGTGCCGGCCGGCGCATCTTCGCCTACGCGGCGCTGGCGCTAGTACTGCTGGCATTTTTGTCGCTGATCGTCGCGCCGTTTTCGCGATCGCTCGTCGAACAATGGTCGCGCCGAGACGTCGAGTCGCGCTCGCGCCTGGTCTACAAAACGATTCAGGAGCCGATCGCGCGCGCCGCCGCAGCCGGCGCGTGGACGCGCATCGCCACCATCTTCAACGGCATCGCCCAGGACGACCGCATCCTCGCGGTCGGATTGTGCGACCAAAACGGTATTCTGCGCAGTCCCACCAAGTTGATGCCGCGCACGTTTTCGTGCGAAAAGGTCGCGCGTTCCGAAGGCGAGAGCTTTTCCGACATCGGCGACGACGGACGTCATGTTTTGGTGGGCTCATTTCCGATCGAGGTGCACAAACAGCGGACGTATCTGGTCATCCTGCACGACCTCAGTTACATCGATACCTGGTCGGGCGAAGCGCAGACGTTCGCCATCGCAGCCCTGCTGGGCGTCGGTATCATCATCGCGGTGGTGGCGGCGATTCTCGCTGCTTTCACGCTGCGCGGCTGGACGGCATCCTTGCGTCAAGCGATCGAGGATATTCGCTCCGGGCGCCCCCCAACGGTCCACCGCCGGGACCGCTCGGCAATCGACCTCGAGATTCAGCACATGCTCAAAGAACTCGAGACCGGGATCACGCCGACGGAAACGCCGGAGATCGAGTGGTCGCCCGAATCGCTGCAGGACCTGCTCGGGAAGGCGTTGCCCGGCGCGGAAGTCCTCGTCGTTTCGAACCGCGAGCCGTACATCCACAATCAGAGCGAAGCGGGCATCGTCGTTCAAACGCCGGCCAGCGGCGTCGTTTCGGCGCTCGAGCCCATCATGCGCGCCTGCGGCGGCACGTGGATCGCCCACGGCGGGGGCACGGCCGACCGCGACACGGTCGACGCGAACTCGCGCATCGATGTCCCGCCCGATGCGCCCACGTACAAACTCCGCCGAGTCTGGCTGACCGATGAGGAACAGGACGGCTACTACTTCGGCTTGGCCAACGAAGGACTCTGGCCGCTGTGCCACATCGTGTTCGTCCCACCGATCTTTCGCGAAAAAGATTGGTACTATTATCAAAAGGTCAATCGGCGGTTCGCCGAAGCCGTGGCGCACGAAGCGCGGTCCGACGACCCGGTGGTGCTCATCCAAGACTATCACTTCGCGCTGGCGCCGCGCATGATTCGCGACCTGCTGCCCAATGCAACGATCATCACGTTCTGGCACATTCCCTGGCCGAACGCGGAAACGTTCGGCATCTGCCCGTGGAAAGAGCTGCTGCTCGAAGGTTTGCTCGGCAGCACGATCCTCGGCTTTCACACGCGCTTTCACTGCAACAACTTCTTCGACACCGTCGACCGGTTCATCGAAAGCCGGATCGATCGCGAACACGCGACCGTGACCTTCGGCGGACAAGAGACCATGATCCGACCGTATCCGATTTCGATCGAGTGGCCGCCTCGGGCGCTTGCCGGGCAGCCCGCCGTTGAGGTCTGTCGCGCCGCGGTTCGCCGGCGGCTCGATATAGCGGACGACGCGAAACTGGCCGTCGGCATCGAACGTTTCGATTATACGAAAGGCATTCTCGCGCGCATGCGCGCGATCGACCGGCTGCTCTCGCTGTATCCGGATTGGCGCCAGCGTTTGACCTTCGTTCAAGTCGCCGCACCGACGCGCAGCAAACTTGCCAGTTATCACGCCCTCGAGAACGACTCAATCGCCTTAGCCGAAGAAATCAACGCTCGGCACGGGCACGGCGCGTACCAACCGATTCGTCTGCTCATCCGTCATCACGAGCCGGCGGAGGTTTTCGAGCTGTTCCGGGCAGCCGACGTCTGCATCGTGAGCAGCCTTCATGACGGCATGAATCTGGTGGCCAAGGAGTTCGTCGCGGCACGCGACGATGACCAAGGCGTCCTCGTTCTCTCGAGCTTCACCGGCGCGTCACGGGAACTCGCGGAAGCGCTCATCGTCAACCCGTACGACATGCGCGAGATGGCCGCCGCGCTCGACACCGCCTTGAAAATGCCGCCGGCCGAACAACGCGAACGAATGCACGTCATGCGCCAGCAAGTTCGCGAACAGAACGTCTATCGCTGGGCCGGCCGGATGCTCGTCGACGCCGCTCGGATCAGACAAAAACGGCGCATCCTCGAACTCGCCGATCGAAAGCGCCGCGTGAAGTCGCCGTTTTAAGGGATGCGCTGATTTCGTCCCTCATAAATAGGCTGACACAAAGCGGACCGGATCTTCGTTTCGCGGCAATGCGCGAAGGGAGAAGCAACGCCGTAGTGTTTTGTGACGATGAGTCACTCTCTTTATGAACCGGGACACGAACTGTTTTTGCGCACTGCGCCGAGGATCAGCTGGCCGAGTCCGAGCAAGAGCGCGGTCCCGAACACTTGCGTCGAGCGTTTGTGCAGCGCGCGATACGCAAGGCGGTTCGGGTCGTCTTCGGGGATCGATTTGAACGAGCCGCCCATCGCCTGTTGCAGGCCGGTCATCTTCGGCACGATATCGTGCTGGAAGCGCTCCAGCGCGATGAGTGCGCCGATGCCGCAGAGCGCGCGCAGCGAGTCGTTGGTGCGCTCGTCGGGACCCGTGGCTTGGATCGCGGCACAAGCGATGGTTATTCCGCCCGCGACGTAGGCGACGTTGACGATCTTGTCGAGTGACTTGCCGGTGATCTTCGCCTGCAGGTCGAGATCGTTTGCTTCATGCGCGACGATGGGTGCAGCGATGAATGCAAAGCCGGCCGACGCACCGGTCCAAAATGAAGTAGCCAGCGTTTGTGTCGCGCTGAGCGTGTCGTCAAAGAAGCCCATGGATCGCTTCTTCTCAACGCCCCGGGCAAAACCTTAGCGCCGCGACTCCAGACACGACGTTCGGCCGACGGTTTCGGCAAACCCCGACGGTCAAACGCTTTGCGAAGGTCACGAATGCGCTGAGGCCATCCCCTCGCGCTGAGGCGGTGCCGTCGCCCTGACGAGCGCGCTCGTATGAGGGTGCCTTCTCATCATTGACCGGCCGGCAGCCGATCTATTCATGAATCGTTCACGCGCTCACGCTACCAGATATTTGCCGCCTCGCCCGAAACCCGGAATTTTCGTGAAAAGCCACGTTCAACCATCAAGCAAACAACACAATCTCGCAACGTTCGTGATGCAGTTCGCGGCGACGGCGTCGTTTCAGTTCACGATCTTCGCCGTTTCCTTGCTCGTTGCGATGTTCTGCGCCGTCGAGGGCGGGTACCAACTGCATCTGAGCCACGAGCACGGGGCCCTGAGCTGCATTCAGCTCGATACGCCGATGGTCGCGGGCGAGCAGATCCAGCCGCTGCCCGAACGAGTCGATGCGCCGCCATGTAAAGCTCCCGACGAGCCGGGCCAGCCGTGGCGCCTCAAGCTCGTTCTGTTGGATATGTTCGGCTTCGTCATTTTCGGGATGCTTTGCTTTGACAAGAGCCGGCGGCTGATCTGTGGCGGCGACTAGCCTCTACTGACGCCGCTGCCGCACAACCCTACACAATCGCGTCGGAGAGTTTGGATAGCGCTCCATCTATCGCTGCGACCTGGGCGTCCATTCCGGTGACGTTATACCGCGCCGCGATGTGCGACATCGGTACGAACGCGACCTGAACGTTGCCGGCCTCGTCCCAGACGAGAAACTTCAGCGGAAGCTCGAGCGCAACGAGCGGGAAGGCGTTCATCAAAGGCGTGCCGCCCTTGGGGTTGCCGAAAACGATGAGCGACGT
>JBEKHC010000138.1:0-9249 GCA_050012475.1 Candidatus Velthaea sp. | reverse complement strand
ATGGGCGTCGTTCACACGATGGGATCGGTCGGCGCACCGCCGGCCATTCTGGGCGAGATGATCGCTTCCGCGCTCGTCGGGACGTTTCTGGGCATTCTCCTGGGGTACGGCTTCGTCGGCCCGGTCGCCAACGTGCTCATGGCGAAAGCGGCGCAATCGGCGATTCCGTTGGAATGCGTGAAGTCGGTGCTGCTCGCGCACCTCAACGGCTCGATTCCCAGCGTCGCCGTCGAATTCGGCCGTAAGGTGCTGACCTCGGCCAATCGCCCGAGCTTCAGCGAACTCGACGACGCCGTGCGCGCCACCAAAGAACACGCCGGCTCGGGCGCGCCCGCGGTGCAAGGTCCCGAAGCGTCCGCCGCCGCGTAACCACCCAAAGGGGTCGGTGAATGGTAACCGAAACCGAAAGCCCGCCGATGGATATCACGCGCCTCGACGGCCGAGCTTTCAAAAAGTTTGTTGCCGCCGGGACTTATTTTTTGCGCAAGTACCGCTCGGTCCTCAACGGACTCAATGTTTTTCCGGTGCCCGACGGCGACACCGGCTCGAACATGTATCTGACGGTAAAGTCAGCACTGAAGGAAGCCCACAAAGTCCGCAACGGTCCGCTGTCGCTCGTCGCGCTGGCCGCCGCGAACGGCAGCCTGTTGGGTGCACGCGGTAATTCGGGCGTCATTTTGTCGCAAATGCTGCGCGGTTTCGCCAGCAACGTCCGCCATAGCGACACGATCGACACGTTCCAATTGTCGGTCGCCATGCACGATGCGGTGGCCGCGGCGCGCGCCGCTCTCTCGAAGCCCGTCGAAGGGACGATCCTCTCGGTCGCCGCGGCGGCAGCCGATGAGGCCTGCCGGCTGTCCGAGGGCGAGACGGATTTCTACCGGTTGGCCAACGGCGTGCTGCGAGCGGCGAATACGGCGCTCGAACACACCCCCGATCAGCTGCCCGTGCTCAAGGAAGCCGGCGTCGTCGATTCCGGCGGAGCGGGCTTCTGCTATTTCCTCGAAGGCATTCTGCGCTTTCTGCCCGATGCGACCATTCACGGGACGGCGTTCCCGCGCCGGCCGGCCCCGGCGCGCATCTTCATTCCGGCGCAGCACGTCGGCGAGCAGCGCTTCTGCACCGAGTTCGTCCTCGAAGACGCGATCTTGGAGACCGAGGAACTGCGCGCGCTGCTGGAGGGCAAAGGCGAATCGCTCATCGTCGCTGGCGGCGCGCCGACCCTGAAAGTTCACCTGCACACCAACGATCCCGACGGCGTCTTCGCGCTGGTCGCCGGCGCCGGCACCCTGACGCGGCGCAAAGTCGAAGACATGGAACAGCAGCACACCTTGCTCGTCGTCGAAGCGCCAGCGAAGCCGTTTTCGATCGTCGCAGTCGTACCGGGGGCCGGCTTCGATCGCATCGCTCGGGAACTGGGCGCCGAAGTCACGATCCCGATGCCCTCGGGAGCAAACCCGAGCGTGCGCGATCTGCTCGTCGGCGTCAACGCAGCACTCTGCGAAACCGTCGTCGTGCTGCCCAACGACACCAACGTGTTCCTGACGGCGAACGAAGTGGCGGCGCTCACCAGCAAACACGTCGTCGTGGTCCCCGCGCACGATGTGGTCGCCGGTCTCGCGGCGCTGCTCGACCTGGGGGGAGCCGCCGAACTCCCGGACCGAGCCGTCCTCGAGGCGTCGATCGCACGGAGCCGGTCGGCAGCGTTGTTCTTCGCCGGCAAAGGCGTCAAGATCGGCGGGGTCGAGGTAACCAAGGGCGCTGCGACGGCCCAAATCGGAACCCGACTCCTGGTCGGGGAAACGCTCGGCGACGTCGCGCTCGACGCCGTCGCCGCGCTGGGGGGCGAGGCGGGCGGTTTGGTCACGCTCTACTACGGCGGCGGTCAGACCGAGCGCGACGCGCAGCGTCTCGCGGCGGAGATCGGCGAGCGTTTTGCCGATGTCCAAGTCGAACAATACTACGGCGGCCAGGACGCGATCGAATACTGGATCTCGTGTGAATGAACGCCGCTCCGGCGATCGTCACCGACTCGACCAGCATCGATACCGCCGACGCCGAGCGGCTGGACATCGACATGGTACCGTTGATGGTGAACTTCGGCGACCGGCACTATCGGGATCGCATCGACTTGTCGCGGGCCGAATTCTACCGGCTGTTCACCCAGACACTGCCGACGACGTCGCAGCCGTCATCGGCTGCCTTCGAGCAGGTCTTCGCACCGCACGTCGCCGCCGGCCGGCCGATCATCTGCGTCACGATCGCCCAGACGTTCTCCGGAACGATTCAGGCCGCGCAAGCCGCAGCGCACCAGTTTCCTGACGCCCAGATCCACGTGATCGACAGCGCGACGATCGCCGGGGGTGTCGCGCTGCAGGTCATCGGGGCGGCGGAACGTGCGGCCGCCGGCGCGGACACCGCGACCGTGCTCGCCGCCTTGGCGCGCGACCGGGAACGCCAGCGCGGCTACGCCACGATTCCCGACCTGTCGCACGCGGTCCGGACCGGACGCATTTCGCGAGCGCAAGCCTTCATCGGGTCGCTGGTCAAGATCGTGCCGGTGCTGCGCGTCAGCGCCAAAGTGGAGGAGGAAGCCCGGGTGCGAACCTTCGCGCGCGCGCAAGAGACGATGGTCTCGGCGGTGGTGCGCGACGCCGGCCCGGCACGGGGTGCGCGCGTCGCGGTGATCCACGCCAATGCGCCCGACCTCGCGGCATCGCTGGCCGAGCGCATCCGCGAACGGCTGGCGGCGCCGCCGGCCTTTTTCTGCATTTTTGAGGCCGGCCCGGTGATTGCCGCGCATACCGGACCCGGAACCGTCGCGGCCTTCGTGATCCCCGGTTAGCCCGCGCCGGGTTTGGGTGTTTTGCGCGCCAGCCGCTGGACTGACGGGTCAAATCCGCCGTTCACGAGGTGGGCGATCGGAAGCCAGGCCAATTCGTGCGACTCGTCACTGACGATCAACGGCGCGTTCCGATCCGCGATGAAGGCAAAGCGCACGTCGTAGTGCTTGTGCTCCGGCTCGGTGCCGCGCGCCGGGATAGGGTGAACGTCGACATCGTAGATCGATGCGGCAGCGAAGCGAATGGCGCTCAGGCCCGACTCCTCTCGGGCCTCGCGCAGCGCGACGCGCCGAACGTCGGCGTCGCCGTCGGCATGCCCGCCCAGCTGCAGCCAGCGCCCGAGTTTCCGGTGGTGCGTCAAGAGGGCGTACATGCCGCTCTCGTCGACCACCCATGCCGAAGCCGTTACGTGCCCCACCGCGAGGCCGCGCTCGAAGCAGTCGGCGTGTGCGCCAACGAAAGCGGCGAGATCGTCGACCATCGCACGTTCCCGGGCGTCGGCCGGACGGTACGCGCGGAGTTCGGCCAGCAGGTGGCTGCGGCTCATGCCGCGCCCGACGGCCTCGCATGACGAACCCGCCCGCACTCTACCCCGCGGTTGCGGACCGGGATCGCAGCAGGATGACTAGACGGAGGCTTGGGCCGTGCGGGTCGAGGGCGGCAACACATCGACGATGTCTTCGATTCGCAGCGCGACGTCGCGGCGCTCGTTCTCCAGGCTTACCGAGATGGCCGAATCGCTGAGCACTTCGGTTTGGAAGACGCCGTCAAAGGCAACGCCATCGTAAAGGTAGACGCGTACCGCTCGACCCCGATAACCCATCAGATCGCGTGGCTTCATACCCCGAGTATACCGGGTCGATTCGGTAGCAGCAGTCACAGCAGCAGGGCTCAGCTTCGCTGAGCCCGTGGCGTTTGCGGAACCGCGTGCGGCGGAATGTGATGCCGGTCTTAGCCGGCCGTGACGCGGAGGGTCCAAGCCGGGTCGGGCGAGGCGTTGCGGGCGATGACGCGCTTGCCGCGCAGCACGTTCGCGGTGCGCAGCGTCGAACCGTCAATGGGGACGATGCCGATCCGTTCGTCCCCGTCGATGAATGCGTAGCCGGCCGTCACGGAAACCGGCAGCGCCTCCAGGAACGTGCCGACGAACTCCGCGCCTTCGACCGGGGTCGAGGCGACCGGCTTGCGGTGGGCTTTGGAAAGCCGGGCGCTGACGGCGGCGAGCTCCTTTTCGGCGCGCGCACTGCGCGAAGGCACCGCGACGCGGATGCTGGCCTCGGGCGCGTGCAGGTTTCCCGCGTTTCCCACCAGCCGCAGCAGCGCCCGCGGCACCTTGGTGATCCCCGTTTCGAGCTTTTTGGGTTCCTCCACGATGCCGGTGAAGCTCGCGTGCGCACCAACCGCGAGCAGCGACGCCAGCAGCGGCTCCCGGAAGTCGGCGATATCCAGGACGCGCTGCGCGCGGGTCACGGTGACGTAGGCCAAATGCAGTTCCTGGCGATCGACGCTGAACTTGCCCGGAGTCTTGGGATCGGCGGTCGCGAACGGCCGGAAATCACCGGCGATCGAGACGCGGGCGCCTTGCCGGCCTTTGAAGGCGTGCGCGGTCGAAACGATGACGTCGGCCTTGTCCTGCGGCACCACCTCGTTGCGCAGGGTTTCCAGCAGGTCGGAGACCCGGTCGCCGAACCGTTCGACCAGCGAAACGGCGATTTTGAGCTGCGGCGCGTGCTTCTTTTCGGCGTACCACTTGAGGGTTTGAAACGACGAGAACTTGGCGAGCCGCGCCGGCTGCTGGCCCTCGCGCAGTGCGAAAACGTCGGCGGCCAGCGTGGCGAGCTGCTGCAGGCGCGAGGCTTCCAAGTTTCCGACGATCGCCACTTTGCGCCCCCGCGTATGCTCGCCGAGCGCCGTGTCGAGCACCTGTTGCTGCGAACGCGTGAGGATGACGCTGGGATCCGGACATTGCTCGTGCGCAGTGACGACGCGGTCGGTGCGCCGCGGAAGCACGCGAATGGGTAAATGCGTTCCTGACGCGTCGAGGATGCGTTCAGCCAGCGCGGCGATGTGCAGCCCGAATCGAAAGCTCGTGGTGAGCGAGTAGTAGGCCAAATCGTCGAGGAACAAAAACGCGTTGGTCGCGCCGCGAAAGGCATAGATTCCCTGCGCGGGATCGCCCATGTAGATCTGTTGGGTCCGGCGCTGGCCGCGCACCGTTCCGAACATCGAACCCGTGCAGTCCTGGCATTCGTCGTACAGGATGGTGTCGAAACCGAGTTGCGGGTGGCCCTGCTCCGTCTGCAGCACGAACAACAGCTTGACGTAGAGGTCGTGGTCGCTGGGATGAATCGCGCGCGAAGCCTGAATCTCCGTCCAAATCGCGCGCGCGTGCTCGGCGGCTTCTTCGTCTTCTCCGGCGCCGATGGCGGTCGTGGCGTCGTATGAAAACTCGGCGAAGGACTCACCGATGCGGGCAGCGAGAAGTTCGCGCGCATCGGTCATGTCGCCATGGCGCGCAGAGAGGCCCAAACGCGTGCGCACGCGCGATTCCAGCGTCGGGACCGAGTCATCGATCTTTCCGGCGAAGCGGCCGGCAAGCACGCTGCGCGCGAAGCCGTGGCCGGTTGCAACTTTGGTCGTCGCGGGGAAGAATGCTTTTCCTTCACGGACGATGTCCCGATTGAAGGCCAAGTACAACACCCGCTTACCGCTCAGTTCCGAACCGATCGCGCGCAGCGTGCTCGTCTTGCCCGAGCCGGCAAAGGCACGAACGGCAAACGTCTCACCGTGCTTCGCCGCCGCGATGACCTCGCGCTGTTCGTCGGTCATCTCAAAGTTCGTCGAAGACAAGATCGTCACAGCGTCGCGCATTCGACGCTTCGCGGCGGATGACCAGTTTCCGAGCGGCGAAAAGCCGGTCCGGCGGCGCCGGCCGCAAGCGGACGTCGAAAGCTTGACCGCTCCGCCGAAAAACAGCCGTCTTGCTCGACGCTCGCGCGATCAGCCTTTGCAAAGCGAGTTTTACAAATCAGCGAAGGCCCGGTTTTCGCGCTCGGCCGAAATCTTGGCGCCAGGTTCCCCTGTACCGGTAACGAGCACGAATGCGTTCATCTCAGGTGAGTTCCGGACACGCCGAACCGTTGCCGCCGACGGATTATCTCGAAACCGAATCTTTGCAGGGAACGCAACGTGACAACGAAGCATAATCGGATGGTGCAGAACGGTATGGATGCCTTGCTCGACTTGGCATCCTGCGAGGACGAGCTCATCCACAAACCTGGTTTTATTCAACCCCACGGCGTTTTGCTGGCACTCGAACGCTCCGAGTTGCTCATCGAGCAAGTTTCGGAAAATTCCGCCGGCCTCTTGCATCTAACGCCGGGAGAGCTGATCGGACATACGCCGGCGTTGTTTCTGGGTCAACGCCGCTTCGAAGGACTGGCCGCCGCGCTCGGGCAGCCGGGGTTCGAGACCGACGTTCGCACGATTACCGTCGGTCCCGATCAGGTACCGATCGAATGCACTTCGTCGTGCTATCGCGATTCGTTACTCATCGAGCTGCAGCCGACCAACGGAGCGCATTCGCTCGACCTGTTGGACGTCTCGCTGAGCCTGCACACGCCGCTCGCGCGAATGGAAGGCACTTCGAGCGTCGATGAACTGCTGTCCATCGTCGCCAACGAGATTCGCGCGATCAGCGGGTTCGATCGCGTCATGGTGTATCGATTCGATGATGATTTCCACGGCGCGGTCGTGGCCGAGGACGTTGCCGACGGCATCCCCGTGGAGTATCTCGGGTTGCGTTTTCCGGCCAGCGACGTTCCGGCGCAGGCACGCAAACTTTATCTCCTCAACACGCTGCGGCTGATTCCCGATCGCGACTACGTTCCCGTTCCGATCGTGGACAAACGCGGAAATCATTGCGCGCTGGATCTCTCGCGTTCCGAGTTGCGCAGCGTGTCGCCGGTTCATATCGAGTATCTGCACAACATCGGCGTCCGCGCGACGTTGACGATATCGATCATCGTCCGCGGCAAGCTGTGGGGGCTCGTCGCCTGCCATCACTTCACGCCGCGACGCGTCAATCACGCGGTGCGATCGACGTGCAACTTCTTCGCGCAGATGCTTTCACTCAAGCTGACGGCGCGAATCGAACATGCCGAACTCGCGCGGCGTCTCGAGGCCAACGAGCGATTGGGAAAATTCGTCGCAGCGTTGGAATCCACGCAGTCGCTCTTCGAGGAACTCGGGCGCAGCTGGACGGAATTGCTGCCGATTTTCGACGCGGACGCGCTCTTCGTCCGCTGTGCGACGGGCACCGCGCTGTACGGTTGCTCGTTGTCTCCCGATGATCTGCGATTGGTCGTCGCGGCATTGCACGCGCAGGCCGAAGGCGGCGTTACCAGTTCGTCGTCGCTGGCGTCGCTGCATCATGAGGCCCGGCGGTTCGCCGCCGAGGCCAGCGGCGCGCTCTACATCAGCCTGTCGGACACGGACGACAGTTGTCTCGTGCTGCTGCGTCGCGAGCAGCACTCGAGCGCGACCTGGGCGGGCGACCCCAACCAGGCCGTATCCTTGGAGGCGGGCGGGGGGCGGCTGTTGCCGCGAACGTCGTTTGCGGCCTGGTACGAGGTCGTCAGCGGCGAGAGCCGTCGCTGGTCGGCGGGCGACCTCGAGAAGGCCGCCAGTCTGCGAAATCAGCTCATCGAGTGGCAACTCGCGCACGAAAAGGTTCGGCTGCTCGCGCACTACGACACCCTGACGGAACTCCCGAATCGCCGGCTGCTGGACGAATTGCTGGCGCGCTCGCTCCAGGAAGCCAGAGCACAGAACGAGCTCGTCGGTTTGCTGTTCATCGACGTCGATCGTTTCAAGCGTTTCAACGACCGGCTCGGGCACGCGGCGGGCGATCGCGTGCTGCGTCACGTCGCCGCGCGCATCGCCCGGACGGTGCGCGAAAGCGACATCGTCGGGCGGCTGGGCGGCGACGAATTCGTCGTGATCATGCCGGGACTCTCGAGCCGGGCGGTCGCCGAATCGGTCGCGCAGCGGCTCGTCGACGAGATCTGGCAGCCGATTCCGGGCTTCGAGGGCCACGATCTCAACGTGACGCTGAGCATCGGCATCAGCTTCTTCCCCTCGGACGGCACGACGAGCGAAGCACTGCTCAATTCAGCCGACGCCGCGATGTATCGCGTCAAACAAAGCGGACGCAGCGCATGGCAGTCCTACAATCTCGTCCCGTCCGGCACGTCAACTGCCTCGCGCGAACGCGCACTTCAAATTTCTCAAGCACTCGAACGGGGCGAGATCGTCGCGCATTTCCAACCCATCGTCGATCTCGCGGACGGACAGCTCGTCGCGCTCGAAGCACTCGCGCGCTGGAATCATCCCGTCAACGGTCTGTTGGCACCGGCGGCGTTTATCGCGGTCGCCGAAGAAAGCGACTTGATCGTTCGCTTGGGCGAAACGATCCTGGATTCGGCATGCCAGCAACTGGGCCGCTGGCGGCGGTTGAGCGCGCCGAAGCTGCGCGTGGCCGTGAACGTGTCGGCGCGTCAAATGCGCGACTTTGGTTTCGTTTCCGTCGTGCAGCGAACCCTCGAGCGCTATAACTTGCCGGCCAGCGCACTCGAACTCGAAATTACCGAAAGCATGCTGGTGGGCGAAACGTCGCAGAGCATCGACACGCTGCGCGAGCTCGCCGACCGCGGCGTGCGGATCGCAATCGACGACTTTGGCACCGGCTATTCGTCGTTCAATTACTTGCGGCGCCTGCCGGTAAGTGCGCTCAAAATCGATCGCAGCTTCGTCGCCGAATTGGCGGCACCCAAGACGCGCGAAAGCGGAGCGTCGATCATTTCCGCGATCATCTCGCTGGCAAAGAGTCTGGGGCTGGCCGTCGTAGCCGAAGGCATCGAAACCCAAGCCCAGCTGGAATTACTCGACAGCTTCGGCTGCGATCGAGCCCAGGGCTATCACCTTGGCCGGCCAATCCGCGCGGCGGCGTATTCGCGCTTCGCACTCTCCGAGTCGGCCGCCATTCCGCGCCGGGTGCGGCCAACCACACTTGCACTTCCGACGCTGCGCGGCGAGTATGGGTCCGGACCTGCGGCGCTGGCGACCCCGCTGTCGACGCACTGACAAGCACGCGCACCGGCAGGATGGGCCGCACGCGCGAAGGGCCGCAGAGGGCCAGCTGGGAACGACTCTCGCGGCGCCGTTTCTGACGGAGAGTTGGCTGAGCGGTCGAAAGCGACGGTCTTGAAAACCGTAAGCCCGGTAACGGGCTCCAGGGTTCGAATCCCTGACTCTCCTAGGAAAACCTCGGAACTGCACGTCCTGCAAGGCTTTGCGCGGCGCTTACGGGCGCAACTACACTATAACTACACTATCGACGGTTGGA
>JBEKHC010000137.1:0-9311 GCA_050012475.1 Candidatus Velthaea sp. | reverse complement strand
GGGGCGAGCGATGCTTAACGCTCTGATCGGTGGGACACACGATCCGGAGGTCTTAGCCGAATTGGCTCGGGGCAAGCTGCGCAAGAAGTTGCCGGCATTGCGAAAAGCGCTCAGCGGCTGGTCCTCACCCACCCACCGTCTGCTCGTTGGCGAGTTACTCGCACACCTCGAGTACATCGACGAGTCCATTGAGCGGCTGAGCAACGATGTAGCGATGATGATCGCCCCTTTCGCCCGGGAGATTAACCTCCTCGACACCATCCCTGGGGTTAATCTTCGGTCGGCGGAAGTCATCATATCCGAGATCGGCGTAGACATGAGCCGGTTTGGCTCGGCCGGCCGATTGGCGTCGTGGGCTGGCATGTGCCCAGGGAACAACGAGTCGGCCGGCAAGCATTTCTCCGGTCAGACGCGCAAGGGTTCCAAGTGGCTGCGCATTGCACTCATCGAGTCAGCCAAGGCCGCATCTCGCACCAAAGACTCGTATTTTGCCGCGCAGTACGCCCGCATTAAAGGACGTCACGGCCATCAGAAAGCGACCGTTGCCGTTGCACACTCGATCCTCGTCGTCGCCTACCATTTACTTGAACGAGGTGACCCGTATAACGAACTTGGCGGCGACTACTTTATCGAGCGCCAGCAGAAGGATGCTTACCAGCGGCGCCTCGTCAAGCAACTCGAGCGGATGGGTTACGAGGTCGCTTTGACCAAGCACGCCGCCTAAGGTGTCTGCCAAGAGGCACGCCGGTGGAGTTGGATTTTCTCATGAGCAGAAGTATTTCACGGGCTCAGCCCTCTACGAGAACATCCACAAGTCCATGCCGTTATCGGCGCCCGGTTCCTTGAGCGCATCGGACACCCAGAACTACGCCTCGTCGGCGGTGGTGCACCATTGCTCGGCGATGACGCCGTCCTTCATCCGCAGCAGGTGCGAGCAGGCCCGGTTCTTGCGGTTCGCGCCGAGGCCGGTGTAGCGTCCGCAGACGGAGACGAAATCGTCCTCGGCGACGACCTGCAGCACCTCGAAGCGCATGGTATCCGGTAGGTTTCGCACCAAGTCGATGAGTTCGTGGCGCCCTTTCGGAAACTGCGGAGCGCGCTGCACGAAGCCAGGCGACCAGTATTGCGCGGCCATCTCGTAGTCGCGTGCGTTGAAGAGCAGGTCGAGCGCTTCGAGCGCTCGCTTCGTGTTGAAATCCTCGAGGGCGTCGTCCACGTCTCGGTCTCCGAACCGTATGCCAGCAGTATCGTCTCCACAACGCATCTGTGCATCCCACGAACGGGTGATTCTGGAAGATTTAACCTTCGGGCGGCGCTGGTGCCAGGGCCACGAGCGCAAGCGTGAGCTGCACGCGAGAGTTGACGCCGAGTTTACCGAAGATGGCGCGGAGGTGCGTCGCGATCGTATTCGCCGAGAGCGCCAGCTCTCGCGCCGCCGATCGATTCGTGTGGCCCTCGGCGATGAGTCTGGCCACGCGCTGCTCTGTCCGCGTCAGCGAGTTCCACCCGGTCAGCGGTTTCGCCGCCGACGCCTTGAGGCGGCCCTTCCGGCTGCCGGCAGTATGCAGTAGCCGCGCGATCCGTTCGACATCGCTACGCGCGCCCAGGGTCGTCATCCGATCCATCGCGCGTTCGAGAACGGCGATCGCGGCGATGCGATGACCACGAGAAAGCAGTTCTTCGCCGTAGTCCGCGAGGGCGTCAGCAAGCATGAAGCGACGGGGGCTGTCTTCGAGAACCTGAGTCGCTCGCTGAAGCGCCGGCAGATCGTTGTGCGTGAGGCCGCGGATGTGTTCGAGGATGCCTACGATCGTGGCAATGTTGGGATTACGCTGTCCCAGGTCTTCGGTTAACTGCAATGTTTCTGCGGCTAATTGCGCATCGCCCGAACGTACCGCCGTTCTTGCGGCGACGACGAGCCAGCCCGGTTGCCACCGCCAGCGATGCCGCACACTTTGCGACTGCACGACCTCACGAACGTAGGGTAGCGCGGCCAGGTAGTCGCCCTGATTTGAGAGGACGAACGCCTTGGCCACGGAGATGAGCAGCGTCTGAACCTCGTTTCGCGTGGACTCCGTCTCCTCCGCGATCCTGATGTGCTGCATTGCTCCCGTGAAGTCGCCCCGGAGTTGCCGAAGGCGTGAGAGGACAAGCCGTCCCTCCACGCGGTACGTGTTTTCGTGAACTTCTTCGCTGTCGTTGAGGAGCGTCAGCGCATCGGCTTCGCCGTCGTCCAGGTTCGCAGCGGTATAGTCGTGCCAGAGTTGTGCGAAAGCGACATCGGCTGCGCGCGGACCGTTCCCATTCTCCAGCTCCGCATGCGCCTGCTGCAGGCGTTCGGTGCTTTCGCCGAACCGGTCGAGGAACTGCAGCAGCAGAATCTCCTGGACAAAGGTGTCCGCCTTGTCCGCCTGGGAGCGGATCTGCCGAAGGTACGCGAGCGCGTCGTCGTAACGCCCGTCGTTCATCGATGCCTCGGCGAGCGCACGCAGCGAGGTTGCTTCGGCGGATACTAGGCCGAGCGCGCGGCTCTGATCGAGCGCGGTTGTGGCGGCGTCGTGTGCAGCGGCATAGTCGCTGCCACTCGAGAGCGCGAGCGCTCGGAATGCCTCGATCTCGGCGTCGACACTCGGGGATACCTCACCGTAGACTCGGACGGACTCAGTACGCTTGAGGATTTCGCCCACGTGACCCATGTACCATAGTGGCCACGCGATACGGATCTGCAGCGATGCGTAGACATCGGGCGCTTTCGCCCGTTCGGCAAGACGATCCGCAAACGTAACGGCCTGATTTCCGAGGCGGCACTGCGCGAGCACATTCAGCACGGCTTCGCCGACGTCGAACCATGTTTCGTCGCTTTCGGACACCATCGCGTGTGCACGCCGCGCCAGCCGGGCAGCGACGCTTGGCATCGATGTGGCGATCGATCGCGATGCCTCGACGAGCACCGCGACGGACGACGCACCGGTGTCGAGCCACGCAGCAATGGCATGTGGTACGGCTTCGACGCGCGCGCCTCCATTGGATGTGAGATAGGCCAGAATCGCACTGTGGAGTTCGTTGCGGATCGGGGCCTCGATGCTTTCGTAGACCGCCTGCCGCAGCAGATCGTGCCGGAATGTGATCGTGCCTCCGTCGCTCTGGAGCATGCCGGTGTTGAGCAGATCATCGAGTTCGGCAAGGAGCACCGTCTGCTCTAAGGCGGACGTCGCGCGGATGTCCTCGACCGTGAACGGTCGGCCGAATACAGCGCCAAGCCTTACGATCGTCCGTGCGGGCGGTGAAAGCGCGGCGACGCGGCTCCCGATCTGATCTCGCAGGCGGGCAGGCAGCGCTCCGTGGTCGGTAGTTGATTCGGCGAGCCCTTCGACGAGCTCGACGGCGAAGAACGGATTACCAGCAGCGCTTTTGAGCATCTGCCGCTGCGCCGCAGTCGGAGAGCCGCCAAGTCGGTCCGCTGCGATGCGCTCGATGTCCGTGTCGCTTAACGACTCGAGGCTCATTTGGTGGATTTCCAGCGCTCCGAAATCGGCCGACTCGGATGAATCGATCGTCGGCGCGGCATGATCACGCGATGCGATCGCCCATATGATTGGCAGGCCTGCCAGACGCGGCGGCATGATGCGAAGGCACGACAGCGTCAAACGATCCGACCATTGCGCGTCGTCGATCACGATCAGCAGCGGCTTCTTCGACGCTTGCTCTTCGATGATGCCAATGATGCGGTCGATCAGCCACAGCGGGTGATCGCGGTACGGCGCGAGCGACTCGAAGGCCTTTCGCGACAGCACCGGCGAAGTGCCGGAACGCAATGCAAGCAGTAGCGGCGCCATGGGCGCGATCTGGTACGTTTCATCGGCCTTGCTGCGTGCGACCGAGAAACCGCTGGTTACAGCATTGCCCACCATCGTGTCGAGAAGCGCGGTCTTGCCGATGCCAGCCTCGCCCCTGATCAGGATGGCGCCGGCACCGCCCGTCTCGAGGACGCGTCGCAGAAGACCATCGATGAGCGCCACTTCGCGGTCGCGACCGCGAAGGTTGATCGGCTCGGAGGGCACGCCCCCACTCGCGGATCGCCGACGATGCGAAACGAAGATTGGGACCGGCTCGTTTGCGATGGTCATGATACGAACTTAGTGCGCGGTCTGCCGGTATTCGCCGCCGACTTCGCCCAGCACGCGGCGGCCAGCGGCAAGGATCTCATTGGAGTATGCGAGATCCGCTTTCATCACGGCGCGGGAGACGATTAGGGTTCCGATCTCCGCTGCCGCGATTGCGATGGCCCGCTCGCGCGTGGTCGCATAATCGGCATTGTCGGCGAGCACTTCTTGAACGGCGGCAACATAGTTCTCGAACCCCTCCGCGAAGGCGCGGCTGACCGGCTTCCTCTGGCGCGCGGTCTCGCTGCCGCTTGCGGTCAGGGGGCACCCCCCGGCGATGTCGTCGCGGTGGATCTTGTTGAGCGAAAAGTCGAGGTATGCGCCGATGGTGGGTTGCGCCGCGCAGGCCGACTTCATTAATTCCGTCGTCCGCTTCGTCCCCTCGGAAAGGGCTTCGGCCGCGAGCGCCTGCTTCGAGGGGAACCGCGCGTAGACGGCCCCGTGGGTGAGGCCGGCAGCTTTGCCGATGTCCGCGACGCCGATACCGTCGATCCCATGCTGCCGGAAGAGCTTGCCCGCGGCGCGCACGAGCCGGCTGCGGTTCTCGGCAGCCCTCCGCTTCGTTACCTTCACGCAATGATTGTAAGCGTAACGAAACTGAGCTGCCAAGAGGCACGGGCAGCAAATTGCCGTTGGCCCGGCCCGGAGAGGCTCGACGGAGGGGGGAGCGTGGCTAGGAGGCGACCTTAGCTGAAATCGACGCCTTCGATGTCCTGGGCGACCAGGATGGGTTCCGGAACCCGGGAGCCGTCGGGTCCGAGCGGGTAAATGCGTTGCCGTGTGCTGACAGCGATGCCGTCGTATCGCTTGAAGTCGTGATAGTGATGGGTGCCGGTCGCGTCGCGCGTCACGGCTTCGGCGATGTAGTTGTGCCGTCGGATCGTGCCGTCGTCGCCAACATAGTAGATCTGCTCGTCGGAGTGCCGGGCGAAGCCCTCGGGAAAGGTGACCTTGACGACGCGCCATGTTTCGCCGTGCTCGGTGTTCGGATGCAGCTCTTCGAACGCGAAGCCCACGTTGCGGCCCGGCTGATCGACCGTCCCTTTCGCCGAGCGGGTCATCGCGCGCAGGTTCAGCTTCTCGGCCACGATCAAGTCGGCGCTATTCACGATCCGCCGCGACGCTTTGTGCAGCGCGTCGAGCCGGGCGTTCGGCTCGCGTTCCTTCGCCCGCGCCAAGCGCTGCACGGCAGCGACGCGCCTGGGGTCGCGCGCATTGATCGCTCGGCCCTGGGTGTCTTTGACCGTCGCCTTGTCAAGCGCTCGCGCGTGTGCCGTGACCACACGCCGATGCTTAGCGGCGAGCCGACCATTGCGGATCAATTCGCCTTCGCTCGTGGCCGCCAGGACGTGAACGCCCCGGTCGATGCCAACCACCTTGCCCGTCGTGGGAAGCGGCTGGGCCGCGCGCTCGCACTCGAACGACGCGTACCAGCGCCCGTTCTTCCGGACGATCCACGCCCGGCCGAACGTCGGCACCTGGCGACCTTTGCGCAGTCGCACCCGACCCACGCCCGGCACGACGACGCGCTCGCCCACGAATCGCAGCGCCCGATCACCGTGTGGAAACATCAATTGCTTCCAACGCGCGGCCCGCTTGTACCGCGGGAACCCCGGTGTTTCGCCGCGCTTGCAGCGTCGAAAGAACGCCTGCATCGCCAGATCCAACCGATGCAGTACCGCGTCTTCACACTCGCGATACACGGCTGCCAATCGCGAGTCCAGCCGAAACAGCGGCTTGCGCAACGCCGTCAACTCGGCATACTGCTGCTTGAACGAAATCGAAACCTGGCGCATCCGGTAGGCATCCCGCCGATGCTGCAGCGCCGCGTTGTAAAGCTGCCGCGTCACATCGAGCATGAAGCCCAGCGCCTCTTCTTGATGCCCTGTCGGATACATCCGGACTCGCTCGACGCGCCTCACTCGCGAACCGTATCACGACCGAGAGACATACGCCTGGCACACACCGCGTGTCAAGGGCCGCCGTTCATGCTAATCGCTGCGCCGTTGCACTTCGCACGGCACCAACCGCGCCCAGATATCGTCGGCGCTCTGCGGCGGGGTCACTCACATCCGCCCGTTTCCGCGGCAGGATCACGGCTAAAAAAGCCTTCTTGAGTAGCGCCCTCGATTTTAGCGCGCGACGCCGCCCTCAAGCGCGTTGGGATTGGATGATGCCACAGGGACGGCCGCGCGAGCATCACCCGAATAAAGTAGGGGAAGCGGGAGGGACGTCTCGGACTCTCCCATTTTGGGGGCGCCACGGGGCGTCGGTGGCCGAACCGCCTATGGTGGTTGCGCGACCGGCGTCACCTAATCGGGTGACGCTCCCTCCGGCTTGAGATGTAAGAATGGCGTGGCAAGGAGGATTGTGATTGTCTACGAGCGCCAGCAACATCACTGCCCCGATGCAATTCGCCGATGCCAAAGGCGGCAAGTATGCATATCGTCGGTTCGCGAAGGCCGGAGGGTCGCCGCTGCTGTGCCTGCAGCACTTTACGGGAAACCTCGACAACTGGGACCCGGCCGTTACCGACCCCTTGGCCGTCGAACACGACGTCATTCTCTTCGATAGCGCCGGAGTCGGTCGTTCGGACGGGACGGTCCCGAATACCGTTGGCGAGATGGCGGAGCACGCGTTGGCGTTTCTCGATGCATTGAATATCAAGACATGCGACGTCCTCGGCTATTCGCTAGGTGGCATGGTGGCTCAGGACATGGTGCGCAGTCGACCGACGGTCTTCCGCAAGATCATCCTGGTCGGAACTGCTCCCCGCGGAGGCGAGGACGTCATGCACATGGACAAGCCGAGTCTCGCCAAGTGGACCAGCGATAAATCGCTGCACGGGTATCAGGTACTGCAGAAGATCTTCTTCGATCAGACCGATGCGAGCCAGGCCGCCGGCGGCGAGTTCATCGAGCGTCTGGTGCTGCGCAAGGCGGATCGCGACAGGCCGACCGGCCCCGAAGTCGCGCAGGCGCAAATGGCCGCGTTCCGCGACTGGGAAAAGCCCAAGGGCGAGCGCTTCGCGGATATCCGCGGGATCAGGCAGTCGGTTCTCGTCATTAACGGCAAGCACGATGAGATGATTCCCGTGAGAAACTCCTACTGGTTGAGCGAGAATCTCCCGAACGCGGTGTTGCTGATCTATCCCGATTCGGGTCACGGCTCACTGTTCCAATGGCACGATTCGTTCGCTCGGCAAAGCAACGCGTTTCTCTCGTTCGACTCCGAATCCGCCCCGTTCTAACACGAAGCGCACTGCATACGACGTAAGAAGAAAGCATCGGCATGACGACTCCAGCGGAAAACAAAGCGATCGTTCTCGAAGCCTTCGACACTCTCTTCAATAAGCGCGATTACGAAAAGGCCGCGACGTTCTGGTCCGACAAATACATTCAGCACAGCGCACACATCCCGCCCGGCCGCGATGGCCTCTTCAACCTCGTTCGGGCCTCGCCGCCGACTGTGCGATACAAGAACGATCTCATCATGGCCGAAGGCGACCGACTGATGCTTCACGGTCAATTCAGCGGCCGGGGCGACGCTGCGAACTGGATCGCCTGCGATATCGTCCGAATGGAGAATGGAACGCTGGCGGAGCACTGGGACGTATTGCAGGACGAGGCAACAAAAGAGCAATCGGTCAGCGGTCTTCCAATGTTCGAAACATCGTTTCCACCAGCGAGCCCGAACGCGCCCTTGACCGTCGAGGCAGCGCGCAAGATCACCGCTCCCCTCTACGAGGCGCTCAATGAGCCGGCTAAAAAGGATATCAACGCGCTGCTCGCTGCGGCGGCACATCCCGACTACCAATCCTATCACACGAACGAAGAATTTCTGACGCGCGATCAGCTTGCCGAGATATTCAAAGGCATGGGCGTGGTGACGCCGGACCTCCACTGGTCGGTCAAGGACATCATGGTTATCGCCGACACGATTATCGTTCGCGGCGAGGCGACCGGAACGCCTATCGCCGACTTCTGGGGCGCCAAGTCGACGGGCAAGAGTTTCAAGACAATGGCCATCGACGTCTTCTCGGTTCGAGACGGGAAGCTTGCGCGTGCGTATCACGTCGAGAACTGGATGACAGCTCTGCAGCAGATCGCAAAGTAGGCCGTGGGACTTAATTACGACGTCTTCGTGACACCCGGCATTCCGATCGTGACGACTTCGAAGCCGCCCGGGATAACGGAGACGCTTTTCCAGGCCAGCGCAGCTACGCTGATTTACGGCGAGCACGATGCCGTGCTCGTTGATGCGTTCCTTACCGTCGCGCAAGCGACGGCGCTCGCCGATTGGGTCGCCTCGTTCGGCAAGAATCTGACGACGGTCTACATCACCCATGGCCACGGGGATCACTGGTTCGGCGCCGCCACGCTGCGCGAGCGGTTTCCAAACGCACGGATTGTCGCAACGGGCAGCACGGTCGAGGTGATGAAGCAGAATTCGTCGCCGCAAGCGCTGCAGTACACGTGGGAGGCGTCCTTCCCGGGGCAGATACCGAAGAATCTCGTGCTCGCTCAGAAGCTATCGGAAAACGAGATCGATCTCGAAGGCGAGGCGTTGCGTGCCATCGAGGTCGGCCACACCGATACCGATAGCACGACGGTGCTGCACGCTCCATCCATTGGCCTCGTCGTCGCCGGCGATGTTGCGTACAACGATGTTCATCTCTATCTCGCGGAATCGAATGCGCAGACGAGACAGGAATGGCTTGTTGCGCTTGATCGCGTGAAGTCGCTTCAGCCGCGTGCCGTCGTCGCGTCCCATAAGCGGCCGGAGAACGGCGACAGGCCGTCGATCGTCGAGGAAACCCAGCAATACATCCGCGACTTCGATCGTCTCGTCTCGGCAACAGCGAGCGCTCAGGAACTCTACGACCAGATGCTCGCGCTGTACCCGAACCGCGTCAACCCCGGATGGGCGCTGTGGAGCTCGGCACAGGCAGCGAAGAAATGAGCGCCACGCTCTGACCCAGCAGATCCTGAAAAGGAGGACCGATGGCCAGTGATAGCCCTCTGAGTTTTGCGAAGGATATTTTCCCGCTCTTCACCGATGCGGATGTCTCGCACATGAAGCCGCTCGGGATGGATCTCAGCAGCCACGACGACGTCGCGAAGCAGGCGGAGAGCGTTTTCGGCGTCG
>JBEKHC010000136.1:0-9470 GCA_050012475.1 Candidatus Velthaea sp. | reverse complement strand
GAGTTCTCGCGCAACGCGCTCGAAGTCATGCGCCAACCGCTCGAAGAAGGCTCGATCACGATCGCCCGCGCTGCGGGAACGGTGACGTATCCGGCCCGCTTCATGCTCGTGGCTTCGATGAATCCGTGCCCGTGCGGTTACCGAGGTTCGCGCACCAACGATTGCCGCTGCGACGATGCAACGGTGGCCAAATACGTCGCGAAGCTCTCCGGTCCGCTGCTCGACCGGATCGACCTGCACGTGACCGTCGCCCGCGTCTCGTTCGAGGAAATGGTCGGCGGCGAGGCGGTGGAGTCGTCCGCCACGATTCGGCGCCGCGTTGAAGCCGCACGAGACCGGCAGCGGCAGCGCCTGCTGCCCTTCGACATTGCCTGTAACGCCGAGATCGGTGCCGCCGATGTCCGCTGCATCTGCGGCCTCGACGGCGGCTCGATGGAGTTACTGCACGCAGCGATGACGCGCGGCTCGGTCAGTGCCCGCGCCTTCGACCGCATCGCCCGCGTCGCCCGAACCATCGCCGATCTCGATGGCGCCGATCAGATCGGACGCACGCACCTGGCGGAAGCGCTGCTCTATCGCTCGATCGACCGCACGCTCTCGACTCGACCGTAGCATGCCGTAAGTCTCATTTAGCGATCCGGATTTCGCGATATGCGTCGAGACCATCGAATCGACGCATCTTTTATGAGGCGCGCGCTTCGACCGCCCGAAGGTCATGTGCCCGAAGGTCATGTGATGAAGATCAGGTGACGTCAGCTCCTAACTTGGTGGTTGAACCTTCGATGAAAAGATGAAGCGGAGCGACCCGTCGGAATACTCGTCAACGGTCAGATCACGAGGCCGCGATCGAGCGTCACCTGAGTTGCTTGATTGTTTTCCACAATGCGTTCCGAAAGCGTTGGCAGTGACTGGATCGGGGTTCAAGATCCGGCAAGATGTACGGCTGACAAAAGGCTGCGCCCTCTGAGTAAATGGAAAGAATGTCTTGGTTTGGGTAGCTTGTGGTCGCGCAGAGATCAGCGTCTCCACAGTGGTCGAATGCTGTTGCAACCGCGCCATCACTAAACGTGATCGGTTCGCTCGCGGATAGCTTATCGCGAACAACAGCTTCAGCCGGATAGCTAACCAGCGCAAACAGGGCCTAGAACAGGACGAAAGCACAGAGCCTCATCGTTTGGATCAATTTATGGAATGTCATAGGGAGGGCGGAACCGGTCTGCTCAGGCGCTTATCGGCGAGTTCTCTGCTGACCCGCGCAATCAGACCAGATGCTGATTACAGGGCTTTACGCGCAGCCGTCGCCGGCGGCACAATTCGCTTCGACCAAAAACGATGAACTTGTCTGGCACCAGAGCAACCGGAGCGCCGCCATCGCGTCAAGTTTTCGAGCCTCGTCTAGCCGCGCTTACCTTGGACGCCGATACACGGATGGACGGATCGCTCGCTCTCTGAGGACGTCGCCTCAAACCCACGTCGCTGTTTCCCAAGGAAGGGATCGAGATGTTGCATCTCACTTCGGCACACCCTTATTTCCCGCGCGTTCTCATGCGGGGCCCCCGGCAGCATCGTGGACTTGGCAGATGATTACGCCGAGTGAGATACACCGGCCTGGCGTGTATACCGAGCTCGATCCCGAAGCAATCGCGCATTACTTGGAAGCGAAGGGCTGGAAATGCATCTACGAAGAGGACGGGCGATTTCTCGGCATGCGCTGGTTTCAGCATCCGCTGACACCGCGGTGGCCGGATCGTGAACTTGTTACGAACCGAACGCTCCCGTTCGCCCTTTCCCATCTGCGCAATGAGAACGCGCGTCGCAATGGTCACGAGACCGGCACGCTCATTCGTGTCGGCGCCAAACGATTTCGCGACTATCCGCAACTGAATCGCCAGACACTCCTCGACCTAGAAGCTCACGAGAATCGTTGGATCGGTCACATCATCGCCGACGTCCAAGCAATGGATGACGCTCTTCGTGCACCTAGTCCGGTTGCCGCTTAAGCCAAGATACCTATTCAGAGACGAGACTCGCGTAACGGTGGACCTCGGCTTGCTCACTTTCCAACCGGCAGCCAAGCGCGGAATCGTCCGACATGATTTGCCGCCGCGTCGAAGCCGCACGTGACTGGCAGCAGCAGCGCATGCTTCCACAGTCTGTGCCGCCTCGACCGCGGCTCGATGGAAGTACTGCAGGCAACGTGCGGTCCGGTCGACGGCGCTGAAGAGATCGGCCGCACCCACGTGTCCGAAGCGATGTCCAATCGCTAAATCGGTCGAACGCTCTCAGGCCGCCCGAACGCAACCCGACCTTATTTCGCAATCCGGAATTTCCCGTTCTCGATGCGCGTCAAGACCAGCGAGTCGACCGAGAGACCATTATGGTCACGGGGCGACAAGCGAAACGTTCCGGTGACGCCGGAATAGATCACGTGCTCGAGTACAGCGCGAAGCCGAGCCCCGTCCGCGCTTTTCGCTTGCTCCAGCGCCGCCTTGAGGACGTATACGCTGTCGTAACCGAAACCGCCGAAAATGCTCACGGCGCCGTCTTTCGGATAAGCCGCGAGAAACCCGGCCACGTAGTGCTGCAAAACTTTCTTTTGCGGATCGTTGTTCGAGAGCTCGTCGACCACGTTGATCTTCGTGCTGGCGATATACGCACCATCGAGCAGCGAGCCGGCCTGGGCCGGGAAGATGCCGGTGGCAGACCCATCCGAATAGAGAATCGGATAGGTCAAGCTGAGCTCCCGGTAGCCTTTGATGACGACGTTCGACGACGGCAGCGTCGTCCACACGACGACCGCTTGCGGATCCGCGGCTTTCACGTGTGTGAGCTGCGTCGTTGCATCGCTCGCCGTCGCGGTGATCGCATCGGCTGATACGATGTCGAAGCTGCCGGCGTCCGGAGCTTCCTTGAAATGCTGCATCCCGGTTTTGCCGTAGTCATCGTCGCGGTAGACGAACGAGATCTTCAGCTGCTTCTGCGCTTTGAGGTGCGCCTGCATCAGCTCGGCAACGTGCGTGTCGGTGATCGGCATCTTGAAAACCCACTGCCGTTCGGCTACCGGCTCGATGATCTGCGCGTTCGAAGCGAGCGAAATCAGCGGGATCGATGCCCCTTGCACCAGCGGCATCATCGCAAGCGTCGGCTGCGTCAGTGAGGAACCGATGATCGCGATCGGGTGCTTGTCGAGCAATTGCCGAACGTCGTTGACGGCCGTGGTCGCGTTTGATTCGTCGTCGAGGATCTGGACCGTCAGCTGACGCCCGCTCACGCCTCCTGCCTTGTTGATCTCGTCGACCGCCAGCTGGACGCTATCGGCTTCGGGGCGCCCGAGGGACGAACCCGGTCCGCTTTCGGAGAGTACCGCACCGACGAAATACGGCTCGTTCGCGGCGAACCCGGCGCGAGGCGCGAGGGTCGCTAGGCTAAACGCGAGCCCGAACGTAAAAATACCGCCTCGCGTGAGAATTGAAAACGTCATCGGGTCCGTCGTTCGTCCCCGCTGCTCCCGCGTCTTCTAAGAACTTTGTCGCACTCGCACGACACGGGGAAGCATTACAGCGTCTCGAGATTCTCGCGTCGCGCCGAGCGCGCGAGTTCTTCGGCTGACTCGGTTCTGACGATCCGCCCGCCTTGCATCACGTAAGCACGCGAGCAGATACGCGCCGCGAGACGCAGGTTTTGTTCGACGAGCAGAATCGTCACCCCGCGTTCGACCGCAAGACGGGACAGCGCGCGGAAGATCTCGGCCCGAATACGCGGCGCAAGTCCCAGGCTGGGTTCGTCTAAGAGCAAGAGCTCCGGTTTGGCCATGAACGCTCGGCCGATGGCGACCATCTGCTGCTCGCCGCCGGACAGCGATCCAGCGAGCGCGTTGCGATACCGCAGGAGCGCGGGGAAGAGCTCGAAGACGACGTCGAGGTCAGCCTCGAACTCGACGCGCTTTCCGCGGCGCGCATACGCGCCCAGCAGCATGTTTTCGCGCACCGTCAGCGGTGCAAAGATCCCGCGGCGCTCGGGGACGAGCGCTAGGCCGCGATTTGCGCGCCGCTCAGGTGCCATGCCCACGAGATCGACGCCGTTGACGCGCACGCTGCCGGCGAACGGCGGTATGAGCCCGGTAATCGAACCGACGAGCGTCGTCTTCCCGGCGCCGTTCGGTCCGACGAGGGCAACGGTCTCGCCGCGCTCGACCGTCAAACTGACGTCCCGCAAAACCTGGATGCGCCCGCGATTGGTGGAAATGCCTTGGAGCTCGAGCACGGGTGAGACGCCGTTCAATCGACGTCGTCTCCGATGTACGCGTCGATGACAACCGGGTCGGCGGCCACGGCTTGCGGCGACCCTTCGCTAATTTTTCGGCCGCCATCGAGCACGACGACGCGGTCGGCGACTGAGAGCAGCGCACCGACCGCGTGTTCCACGAGCAATACGGCGATGCCGCCGGTTCGCGCCGCGCGAATCGACGTGAGAACGGCAGCGATTTCATCCGGATTCAAGCCTGACAGCGGTTCGTCCAACAAGAGCACCGCCGGCTCAATCGCGAGCGCCCGGACCAACTCCAACCGTCGCTCTTCGCCGAAGGCAAGCGTCTCGGTGGGACGCTCCGCGAGCGCGCCGATGCCGTACCGTTCCAGCAACAGATCGGCACGCTCGCGTAATGCGACGTCGGCGCGCCGGCTCTCGGACGCAGCGAGCCCGCATGGCACCAATTCGCGCCAGGGCGCCGGCGGATAGGTGCCGCTCGCGGCGACTGCGCCAAGTGCGACTTCGACGCTCTCGCGAACCGTGAGGCCCCAGAACATGACCGGCGTCTGAAACGTTCGCGTCACCCCGAGTGCCGCAATGTCCTCAACAGAGCGATCCGACAAGCGCTTTCCGCGCAAGGTCACCGTTCCCGCAGTCGGTCGTTGCACGCCGCTGATGACGTTGAAGAGGGTCGTCTTGCCGGCGCCGTTGGGGCCCATTACTCCGAGCACTTCACCGGCGTTTGCACCCAAGGACACGCCGTCGATCGCGCACACGCCGCCGAACCGCATCGTCAGGTTGCGGACCTCGAGGATCATGCGCGGCGCACGGCGCGCCCGAGCAGTCCCTGCGGCCGAAGCAAGAGCACCAGCACGAGGATCAAAAACCCGACGCCTTCCTCCCATCCGGTCGAGATGAGTCCGCCGCAAACTTTCTCGACGATGCCCAAGACGAAACCGCCGATGAGCGCACCGGGCAAGCTGTCGAGGCCGCCCAGCACGGCCGCCACGAATCCGGCGAGGCCCAGCGTGAGCCCCATGTCATAGGTCGCACTCGTGATCGGTGCGATCACCACACCGCCGAGACCGCCGATCGCCGCCGCGGTCACGAAGCTCCAGAACGCAAACGTTCGCAAAGGAATGCCGAACGTCGAGGCAATCGCCGGATTCGCAACCGCCGCCCGAACGGCCGTTCCGACGAAGGTATGTCGAAAGAACAGGTACAGCGCCCCGAAGACGACCGCGTCGGTCAACAGCACCCACAGCGCTTGCGGCGGAAGCACGCCGCCGAACAGCGTCATCGCCGCGCCGTGACTGAAGGCGTCCAGACTCAGCGGATTCGTCCCCCAAACAAAGAGCCCAAGTCCGCGGATCGCCACATCGAGTCCGAGCGTGATGAAAATAAGCGTCACACCGGTCGCGGCGCGCGCCGGCCGGATTGCGCACAGATACGATAACGCGCCGGTGACCGCTGCGGCTGCTACCGCGATCGCGGCGGCAGCGAGTGTCGGCATCCCGACGGTCGCGAGTGCGCAAGCGGTCATCGCGCCGATCATCGTATATTCGCCCTGCGCGAAGTTGATCAAACCAGTGACCTGGTAAATGAGCACGAAACCGGCCGCGACCAGCGCGTAAATCGCTCCCACCAGGATGCCCGCGAGGACGTACTGCCACAGCTGTGCGATCATGCGCGCCGCATATCGCGCCAACGGCTCGCAATCCCGTTCGGCAACACGATGAGCGTCGCAATCAACGCCACGCCCAAAAAGAACGACTGGATATCGCCCCGCGCGCTGGGCAAAAGGACGGGTATCCCGATTTGCAACGCCTGCGTAAGCGCGACCACGAACGCTGCGCCGATCACCGCACCCCAGAGCGAGCGCATCCCGCCGATGACTGACATCAAGACGAAATTCACCGAGAGTAAGAAACCAAACGCGCTTGGGTCGATGTAGCTTTGCTGCGAGGCGTAGACGGCGCCCGCGATCCCCGCGTAAGCGGCGCTCAACACGAACGTTTGACGTTTGAGCCGCGCCGCGTTGACGCCCAGCGTTCGTGCCCCGAGTTCGCCGGAGGAAATGGCGATCAGTGAACGCCCGAACCGCGAACCGGCGAGATTCCCGGCGAACCATATCCCCAGACCGACGAGCGCCCAGGCAAGGATCGCGTCCGCGCGCTGATCGAACGCATACGCGCCGAAGGCAAACGGTGGGATATCCTTGATTCCCGACGAGCCGCCGATGAAGTCCCATTCGTTGAAGACCACGTTGATCACGATTCCCAACGCGAGCGTTGCCAGGGCGAGAAGGTTCTCTTGCAATCGCAATGCGGCAAAGCTGAGCACGTAGGCCACGAACGCCGCCAGAACGGCACCGGCCAGCATCCCGATCCAGGGCGTCACGTGCGCCTTGACGCCTAAGGTCGCCGACGCGTAAGCGCCAACCCCCACGAACGCCGCCTGTCCGAGCGAAACTTGTCCGGCGTAGCCCATGAAGAGATTGAGCCCGATCGTCACGAGCGCGTAGAGGCCGATGAGCGTAAGCAGCCCCGTGTAATACGACGGCAAGACCCACACCAAGGATGCAACGAGCGCGAACAAGACACACGAAACGCGACCGTAATTCAAGATCGGGCGTTCACCGCGAGTATCACGTGCAGGCGGTTCCAGATCGAGACGCCGTCTCCGCCTGCCCGGAGCTCGCGTGTCGCGACCTCCGGTGTCGTTTCAATCTTCGGCCGAGACCGCAATCGTCTCGCGGAGATAGCGCCGGTTTTCGATCGCGTCGATACAGACGGTCGCGACGTCGGCGCGCGACACGTGGGTGCACCCCCGGCTGCCGTCAATTGAAACGAAGGCGCGACCGGTGCCGGTTTCGTCGGTGAGGCCAAGCGGCTGCACGATCGTCCAGTCGGTATCGGATGCGCGCACGTCGTTTTCTTGCAATTCCTTGTCGGCCATGACGTCTTTGAGAATCGTCGCTGCGACGACTTTGAACGCCAACGGCGGCCGGTCGCGCGACGGGCCGACGCCGTATGAAGAAACGACGACGACGCGACGGACCGACGCCGCTTTCATGGCGTCGAGGATCGCGCGCGTCCCCAGCGAGCAAACCTTCCCCTGACGTCCGTCGCGCGCCGCCGGCGCGCTTCCGAGCGCGACGAGCACGGCTTCCGCCCCGGTCAGAGCGTTCGCGGCAACGCCGGGATCCAGCACGTCGCCGGCGATCGTGGTTGCCGGCAACTCCGCAAGAGCATCGGCGGTCCGCGCGATCGCTCGTACCGCGTGCCCGCGCGCGGCAGCAATTTCGACCGCCGCGCGTCCGACGCCGCGGGACGCGCCGAAAATGACGACGTTCATGCGACTACCCTACGCTGCTTGCGCGCGGGCTACATGCCGGCCGACGGCGGAAGGATGCGTCGCGTTCACGCCCGATCCGCGGGTTTGACGACATCCGGTCTCGCCGGCGGATGGCGCGTGGAAAGTCATGTGAGACTTCTCACCAATACGGCCGCCGATGGCCGCGCCGACATCGTCGGGTTCGGCGATCCGGGCGCGTTCGCAAAGATGCACGGTGCGCCCCGAACACGAAGGTCGCGACCAATGCAACGAGCCAGAGGGGCGCCGGCAACGTGAACGCAGAGCAAGGCGGCGTTCGCGGCGCGGATCAAGGGGGAGACGTCACCGTCGTTTTCGTTGCCTGCGCTGCCAGCAGCGAGGTCGCGGTATTTACGCTCGAACGTGAAAAAGAGGCGCTCGAACTCACGCAGTGCATTCCGGTACCGGCTGGGATCACACCGCTCGCGCTCGACCCGCAGCAGCGCTTTTTGTTCGCCGGTTTACGCGGTGAACGGCCGGCAGTTCTCTCCTTTGCGATCGATCCGCACTCGGGCCGGCTCGAGCTGCTGGGAGATGCGCCGCTGCCCGACCCGCCGATGTATTTTGCCACCGACGCCAGCGGCCGATTTCTGTTGAGTGCGTCGTACGCAGCGGCAAGTTTTGCGATCAATGCGATCGGCGCCGACGGACGCGTCGAAGGGCAGCCGGCCCAACATACCGCGACGCCGCCGCACGCCCACGGCATCATCACCGATCCGACCGGCCGCTATCTCTTCGTCACCGCGTTGGGCGGTGACGCCATCCTGCAGTACACCTTCGACGCGTCGAGCGGACGAGCCGTCGCCAACGCCGTTCCCAGCGTCGCCGCAACGCCGGGGAGCGGCCCCCGGCACCTCGTGTTTCATCCCAACCGCGCGATCTTGTATGTCAACGGCGAGCTCGACGGCAGAATTAGTTCCTACGCGCTCGATCCGTTGACCGGCGTTCTGCGCGCGCTGGCCTGCCGATCCATGTTGTCCGAAACGAACGACGCGAAACCCTGGGCGGCCGAACTCGCCGTCGACCCCGCGGGATGTTTTCTTTACGCGTCGGAACGGCGCACGAACACCTTGAGCATCTTCGACGTGCGCGACGAGCTCGGCGCACTCGAACGCCGCGAGATCGTCGAGACCGAAGAACAACCGCGCAGTTTCGCCATCGATCCACGCGGCGAGTTCCTCGTCGTAGCCGGCGAAAAGTCGAACCATCTCACCGTCTATGAGATCGACGCGCGCCGCGGGCACCTGCGGGCGCGCGGCCGCTGCGTGGTTGGAGAAAAGCCCACCTGGGTGAAGATCGCCGTTCTCACCGCTGTGCCGAAGTGACGTTAGCGTCCCGCTAGACATCACATCCTGCGGCATGCACGACGCGCTCGCCCCAGACGGTTCTGCGCTGCCCGAACCCGCGGGCTCCAAGCGCGCGCATGTGTCCGCAACGCGCCGCGAGAAATCGCGGTACGAACCATTCTGAGCGTTCGACGACGTAGCCCGCAACGCTGACAGTTCGCCGAGCATCACATCTTTCGATTTGCATTGGCCAGGTGTGGCGTACTGCCGATGAAATAGGTAACGCGAAGCCGTGCCCGCCCGGGTCGAACGGCGCACGAATTCATGCCTCGCGACTCACGGATACGGCCGGCTTTCCGCGAAGATGTCCAGCGTGGCCGGCCGCACGTGCGGCGCGAGATCGTGAACCCCCACCACACAATGCGAGGAGAAATCGTGCAAGCCGAAGATTCGGACAGCGTCATTCAGGACGGCGATCGTGCCGCGCTGCCTGCAATCGGCAAACTGCGCCTGACCGCACTGGATGCAGCCGCGAACCCGCAGCGCCGCTTCGGACCGCGC
>JBEKHC010000135.1:0-9879 GCA_050012475.1 Candidatus Velthaea sp. | reverse complement strand
GGGGGGCTTGCGATCGAACGTTGTCACGCTACTAGCCGCCGGCAATGCCAATGACCGCGAAGACGATGGCACCCGTCGGCGCTATGGCGATCGTCGTTACTCGCTCGCGTATTCGTCGTGACACGTCACGACAGCACCACTTGTAACCATTTTGTTATATAACATTACGGTTATATTTACGACCTGTCAAGACGGATCGCGAAGCTTCGAAAAGAGTACCCGGAGCCGCAATGCGCAGTCGTTTGACTCTCGAACCCGATATCGGCGATCGCCTGTATATTCGCCGAGGAAACCGTCGGCAACCAGGTGACGAGAACTCGCGCGTTTGGTATGAAAGATCCGATCCGGGTGACGCTGCCGTGGTGCAGTGAGAATCCGGTGCTGCGCGACTGGCTGATGCGATACCTCAGTAAAGAGCGTGGCTCGAGCACATCGTTAGGAGGTTTCTCAATGGCTCACAGGGTTAACGACATCGTCCTGGTCCACGGGAAGCTTTGTAGACGGCTCCGGCGGGGGCGGCGTCTACCGTATCCTCGAGAATGACGGGTTCAACGTGAGCATCGTCCAAAACCCAACGATATCACTCCAAAGTGACGTCGCAGCCACGAAAATGATCGTCGACCAGCAGCCGGGCGATGTCATTCTGGTGGGTCACTCGTACGGCGGTGCGGTTAGTACCGAAGCGGGTACGCATGGCAAAGTCGCCGGTCTTGTCTACATCACCGCCTTTGCACCGGACACCGGTGAGTCGGTAAACTCGCGCATCGCGAACCCACCTCCGGGCGCGCCGGTCCCGCCGATCCTCCGCCAATTGACGGCTATCTGTTTTTGGACAGGGAAATTCCCGGCGTCGTTTGCCGGCGACGTGGATGCGCCGACGGCGAAATTCATGGCGCATTCGCAAGTTCCATGGGGGGTCAACGCGCTCGGCGGCACGATTACGACTCCGGCATGGAAGAGCATAAAATGATCCCCTTACCCGCGCAGCAGTTTATGTGCAAGCGTGCTGGCGCAACGAGCACGGAAGTCCCGGGCAGTCACGCGATTTACGTGTCGAATCCGAGCGCAGTCGCTGCGCTTATTAAGACGGCTGCGATCTCCCAAAAATTCGCCTCCGTTTAGCCGGCTTCGCCGAGAATCACGAATCGGCGTCACTACTGCAAACCGGCGGACGCGGCGCGGCCGCATCCACTCGCCCATCCAGACTTTTCCCAGCATATTTCAGGGGCTCAGCCGAGCCCCAGGACTGGAGGAGCCGATGTTGCGTCGAAGTGCCCGTCCGGTTTGAGAAGATGAGCTCATCACCAAGCGAATCGCGGAGCTTGGCGACTGACGTGATGAGATGCTTGCTCATCTGCGCAAGCTCATCAAAGAGGCAGCCCCCGAAGATAGAGTTTGATCTGAGGGCGGCATCGTCTGCACGGACGAGTCTTACAAGACGTACATCAAAATCACTGTTGCGAAGGGCGCTTCGCTCAAAGCCCAAGGTCATGTTCAACGCGAGCCTGGATGGGAACGCAAGGCCCGCCATCGATCTCAATTCCCAGAAAAAGAAGTAGCTTGCCGCCGCGATCGAGACCAGTTGCGCGCTCGTTCGGCGCGAGGGTCACGGTTGGACGCGAGGAAGCACCGGCGATGAAAAAACCCCTACCCGCCGTCATGATTTCGGTTACTTCCTTTGCTGCGGGTGTCGCCCTTGCCCACTACAGTCAGCCCGTGATCGCCGCGACGATTCCCTTACAGCCCCGGATCTACGATTTGGGCGCGCTGACGCCGGCCGATCTTGCGACACCAAATCCACTGACGCCCAATCTTCGGTCCAAGTCGTTCTTTGCCACCGACGGCATGACTGCTGCGGTCCAGATCGGCACGGTTTTCAAACACGTCCATAACGATACGAACGAAGTCCAGATCGTGATCGCCGGACGTGGGACGGAGTGGCTGGGCAACAAACAAATGCCGCTGAAATCGGGCGATCTGCTCGTCATTCCCGCGGGCACGCCGCACGGCGGCACCACCGACACGGCCCACGGAGCGCGATGCGGCGTCCGAACAGAACGATGCGTCGCTTTCAAGCGAACGAGGGTAGCGGCCCGAGCGTAAGCAAGCAACGCACGGCTCGCGAAAGATCCGAAGCGGCGCACCAAACGCCGGTGCGCCTCGGGACCGAAACCGGCCTTTCGCACACGGATAGCACGGCTGACCGCTACGATGACGGCATGGAACAACCGCAGGGGGAAGCGGCCCGCCCGTTATGAAATCCCGGCGTTCGGAACGGGTATTTCTGGTTCGCCTCTGGCGCGAAGCGGACGACGATGCACCGGGCTCGTGGCGCGGATCCGTCCACGACGTCAGCCTGGGCACCAAGCGTTACGTGAGCGCGCCCGCAGAGATTGCCGAGTTTGTCGCTGCCCGCCTTGCTGCAGCCGACGATGCGCCGGATCCGCCGTCATGAATCAAGCCTCGGCGGCAATCCGCGCGTTTACCGGGACCGCCAAGAATGCCGCGCGGGCGCGCTCGTCGTCAATGTGGCCGGCAAAGCGGAACAGCTCAACGCGTGCGCGCGCGACGGCCCGACGCGCCTGTTCGCGTTCGTCACCGGCGCGAAACCCGGCTCCCATCGCCCAGTAAATGTAATGCGGCCAGAATGCATGCTCGAACGAGCTTTCGCCGATCGCCGCCAGTTCGCGTGCCGTGGCCAGCGCGTCGTGGTCCCGGCCTGCCATCGCGTAACACAGCGCCAGATCGGAAAGGTCGTCGACGAACTCGGCTGCCGCTTGAATCGGCCGCCGAAGCGCGATGCCGGCTTGCATGTGCTCGATCGCCGCGTCGAACTGACCGAGCTCACGTTCAGCATTCCCGAGATTGGCCAGCGCTGCGGCCTCGAACACCGGAAAGCCGATCTCGCGCGCAGCGACGAGCGCGTCATGCGCCAGGGCACGTGCCTTGACGGGATCGCCACGGTGCAGTTGCACGAAACTGGCGTTCACACCGTTCGCAACGATCGTGCGCTGTTCGTGCACCGTCTCGAACAGCGCATTCGACCGTTCGATGGACGCCAGCGCCTCGTCGAAGAGACCGAGGCGCATGAGCTGCATAGTGCGATTCGTATGCGTGAGGGCCAAGCCTCGTTTATGTCCGATCGACTCGTAGGTTCGCAGCGCAAGGTCGAACTCGCGCAACGCGGTGCCGAAATCGGCCAGCCATGCCGCGGTTACTGCCAATCGGCCGCGCGACGCCGCTTCGGCTTCGCGGTCGTTCGTCGCGACTTGTATCGCCAGCGCTTCTTTTGAGAGCTCGAAGCTTTCGCGGTACTCTTGGCGCAGCAGCGCGGCGACCGCCGCGACGGAAAGCGCGCGCGCTTCGACGATGCGATCGGCCATGCTCGCGGCACGCGTGCGCATCAGCTCGAGATACCGCCGCGAGGCCTCGAGGTCGCCCGTATTGGTCGCAAAATCGACAAGCAAAAAGAGGCACTCGAGCTGCCCGCGCACATCGCCCAACCGCTCGTACAGCGCGAGTGCCGTGTGCGCCGGCTCGAATCCCTCAGCGTGCCGGCTGCGCAGCCCGGCGTACGTGGCACGCTGGGCGAGAGCTTGGGCGCGAGCCCCGTCGTCAAGCGTCTGCGCAACCGTCTGCAGCTCGCTGATGAGCCGGCCTTCTTCATCCGATTCGCCGAGGGTGCGCGCGAGCAGCACCCGGCGCGTGAGCACGTCGAATTCGCAGCGTTGGTCGCCGCCCGCCAGGCGTGCGAGTTCCTCGATGTCCGTCCGCTGTCCGCTGCGATCGCCGCGCCTTCCATGCGCCCGCTCACGCACGTCCAACGCTGCCCGGCGAATCTCGATCGACGAGGCATTCTCGACCGCTCGGGTAGCCAGACCGATCGCGTCACCGTACGCATAGACGGTCGCCGCATCCCGCGCGGCGGCGAGATACCAGTGGGCAGCCGACGCGCGGTCGCCGCCGAGTTCGTGCTGGCGCGCGATCTCGCGCGCCGGCATCAAACCGTCGCTTCCCGTCCGTTGCTTTTCGAGCGTGCGCGCAACGCGGGCGTGGCGCTGAGCGCGAAACACCGGCTCGATCGCGTCGTAAAACGCCGTTGCGATGAGCTGGTGCGTGAACACGTAGTCGTAGCGTGCGCGGGCACCGGCTTCGCGGAAGATCCGGCGGTCGAGCAGTTCGTCGAAACCTCGCGCAATCGCCGACGCCGGAAGGTTCGTCACGTCGTGCACGAATCCGACCCGACAGCCGATTCCCACCACCGCGGCAACTTCCGCGACCGCCCGCGCCTCATCGCCCAACCGCTCGATCCGTGCCGCAAGAAGCGCGCGCATCGAGGCCGTAAGGGCCCGCTCGGGCGATTCGTTCCGTTCCAGAACGCCGGCGATGGCCTCGTTCAAAAACAGCGCGTTGCCCTCGGTGCGCGCGTACAACTCTTGCGCCAGAGCAGGTTCGCGATGACGCAAGCCCTCCATCCGCGTCACAAGTTCGGCGACGTCGGAGAGCCCGAAGCGCTCGAGCGAACTTTCGTGAACGTTGCGATGAACGCGCAGGCCGCGCAGCAGGCTGCGCAACGGATGATCCGCCGGCGTTTCTTCTTCGCGGCAAGTTCCCAACACGAGCACCGGGACGCGCGTCGATCCACGTACGATCGCGCCGAGCGCTTCGAGCGTCGCCGGGCCGGCCCAGTGCAGATCTTCGAGCAGCAACAGCAGCGGTCGCGGCGAGGCCAGCGTGCGGATCGCGTCGGAGAGCGCATCGTAAAGGCGCGCGGTCTCACGCTCGGGCGGCTCGTCGGGGGCGGCGATCTCAGCGGCACCAGCCTCACCAAGTTCCGGCACGAGGCGGGCGAGCAACGCGCGGCGCGCCGCGGCCGGCGGTCGCGCGAGCAAAAGCGGCAGACCGGAACGCAGCGCTTCCGCCAACGCCTGATACGGCATCGCTTCGGGTGCGGCAGTCGTGCCGACGAAGACGCGACCGCCCTCCGACTGAACCAGAGCCGCCAGTTCTGCGGTCAACCGCGTTTTGCCGACGCCGGCTTCGCCTTGCAGAACGAAGAACTCGCCGGCACCGCGCGCGGCCCGACTCCATGCCGCGTGCAGCGTCGCCAACTCGTTTTCCCGGCCGACAAATGGCAAGAACGGGGCCGAGCGAGGCGGGCTGCCTTCGCCGCTCGTCCGCAGCGAAGGCAGCGATCCCGGCAGCGGCTCGTTGCGCAAAATGGATTGGCGAATCGCAAGCGTTTCCGGCATCGGCGCGACGCCGAGCTCATCGCGCAGCCGCTTGACGAATTCGTCGTAGTCTGCCAGGGCACCGGCGGTATCGCCGGATTCATAGCGCGCGCCTACGAGTTGGCGCAGCGTATCCTCACGCCATGGGTCGACAACGAGCACGCGTCTTGCGCATGCGATCGCTCGAGCGAACTCGCGACGCGCGCGATGACGCATGAACGACTCGGTGAGGATGGCGAGAAAACGCGCACGTAAGCGCTCGCGCTCCGTGACGATCCAGTCATCGTAAATTTCTTCGAGCAAGTCGCCGGCGTACAACTCGATTGCGGCGCCTTGCGTCTCCGGGTCGGCAGCAAGTTGCTCGAAGGCGAGGACATCGACAAACGCGGCAGCTTGCGCGTTCCAGCTTACCGTTTCACCGTCGGCAACGAACCACGGCGCTTCTCCTTGCTCGGGCAATGCTTTGTTTGCCAGATAGAGGCAGCGACGGAGTTCCGCTAAGGCCGCGGTTTCATCGGCGTCAGGAAAGAGTGTGAAGGCGAGCGACGATCGCGAGAGCGATTTGCCGCGCCGCAGAATCAGCAGCCCGAGCATCGCGAGCGTCGAGGCTCGCTTTGCGAGTTTGACCGAGACGCCGTCGACGCGGACATCGGCGTGGCCGAAGAACCGTATCTCGACCACACCGCGCACAGCGCCGAACGGCTCAGGGTCGTTCTTCGCGCTCTTCGCTGACCGGCGACGGATGGCGATTCTTTTCGCCGGTGCCTTTAGCCAGGACCGAGATTTGCGCACCCAATCGAACGTTGTTCGTCCGCAAACGAGCGGTGCACGTGGATGACCGACGGAGTCGCGAGAATTTTGCTGAGCGGCACATCGATGATCGTTTCCGAGGTGCCGTCGACGAGCGGTGAGAGGCGGTAGACGATGGGCGGATCGAGCTTCGCGCACGTGCCGTGGTGTATGTGGATCGTTTGAACCTCGTCCGGCGGCACGTTCACCACGTGAACTTCGACTGCCGTCTGTCCGCCGACCGGCTTGAGCGCAACCGTCCCGAACTCGCCCGAGCCACCTACCGCCTTGAGCTCGTACACTTTACCGCCAATGCCTTTGGGAACCGCCGATGCGGGAAGAGCAGCAAGGAGCATCGCAACGGAAGCGACGGCACCGATCACGGTCTTCATCATGTTCAATTCAGGCCTCACGAACGGACGAGCGCTCAAGTATGCTACCACAGCGCTCTTCCGAACCTTCGCCGTCGAAAGCGGAGAACTTCTGCGGCGTTCCGGACCGCCCGCGAATCCGCGGCGCCTTGCGCCCGCTGCCGAGCCGGCCGCTCCCCCAAGCCGGCTCGGGGGTCACGCCGGACGAAGGAAGGACGCACGAAGGGCTTGCCCGGGCGATGCGCGGGCGCTCAGCGTCGGTCCGACTCTCGCCGTTGTGCCGCGGATGGCGGGCTCGCCCGGCGTCGGGTCCGCGTCACGACCCAGGCGCGCGCCAGCAGCACGCCGGCACTTACGACGCTTGCCCCGCTCGCTAACGGAACGAGGAATTCCTCCACCGGCACGCCACCGATGTGGGCAATGATGTACGTCATCGCGCTAGTCCGCGGGATACTGCCACGCCGGCTGCCGGGCGTGAACCTCTAAAAGCGGGACGAGTACGACGGCCCGGCTCGGCCATCGCAAGCGATGCGGCTTTCCGGTCGTTTTCAAACGCTCGAATCATCGGTACTCCTGCCTTTCGAAGGATCCGTCCGGTGAGCGTGTGCGGAGAATACGGCGCCGGTTCCGGCGCAGCAAAAGACACGTTAGACGATCGCGTCGAGCTCTTCCATGATCTGGGTCCAGCCGCGTTCGTGGCTGTCGCGTGACTCCACGCCGGCGAACTGTTCGTGGGTGAGCACGAGTTCCGTCCCGCCGTCCAACTCGTTGAATTCGAGCGTCAGGAGCGTGTCCCGTTCGTCTTCCGGGCGATCTTCTTCCCAGCGCCAGGTCATGCAGAGCTTCTCGGGCGGCCGCACCTCGCGGTACGTGCCGCCGACGTTCCAGCGCTCGCCGCTCGGCAAGAGCATCACGATGGTATACGTGCCGCCGGTCCGCACGTCCATTTGCACTTCGGGCACCGTAACGTCACCCGGGCCGAGGAATTTTAACGCCAGTTCCGGTTTCGTCCAGGCGTCGAAGACGCGTTGACGGGGAGCCGCGTACGTACGGCGCAGGACGAGGGCCGGTGCGGCGACCGGCGTGCGGGTGTCATTCATTTTTTCTTCTTTCGTTTCGGAGGTGGGGCAAGGAGATCGTCCAGGCGATCGAGCGCAGCGTTCCAGAAGTTACGCTGCTTGTCGATCCAGCCCGACGCGGCTTGCATGACGGTGGGCGAAAGCGTGCAATGGTGCACGCGCCCTACGACGTGCCGCTCGAGCAGCCCCGACTCTTCGAGCACGCGCACGTGGCGAGAGATTGCCGGCTGGGAGATTGAAAAACCCGAGGCGATTTCGCCGACCGACAACGGTCCACGCGCCAGCCGTTCGACGATCTGTCTTCGGGTCGGATCGCCAAGGGCGGAGAACACCGCATCGAGATCTCCGTGACTATTAACCATAGTGTTATATAACAATAATGTTAAATGACTGAGGATGTCAAGCCCCGCCGCAAGCAACACGCGTCCGAGGAATGCTCTGATTTCGTCCTGGTGAGGAGCGGCGGCGAAGTTTGCCTCAGCAAATGAGCCGCGTAGCGACGGCGGGGAATGCTCATCATGCCGCCGCGCCCAAGTGCGATGGGCCCGAAGCAGCATTCACGCTTTTTCCGTGCGCTCGCGTTCGCCGTTCGTGTTGATCGCTGCGCCGTTGCACTTCGCACGGCACCAAACACGCCGAATTATCGTCGACGCTCTGCGGCAGCGTCACTCACATCCTGCTCGTTTGGTCGGCACGCGCCAGCAGCGCCGGAGCGCCGAGACGTTCGCAGCAGACAGGAAATTTCTCGGTTGGTCCGCGCCACTCCAATTCATCGATGCCGGCAAACAGCGACGCGTCGGTTCGGAGCGTCGCCAGCGTTTTGAATAGCAGCGCGAGATCGCGGGCCTCACCGAGGACATGCGGCGGAAAGTCCTCGATTGCGCCATAGCGCGTGAGCAGGGCGACAGCGGTTTTGGGACCGATGCCGGCGATGCCCGGATAACCGTCTGCGCTATCACCGACGAGCGCAAGATAGTCCGGGATGCGGACCGGATCGACGCCGAACTTAGCTCGCACGCCGTCGGCATCCCGAATGACGTTGCTCTTTCGGTCGACTTGAACGATACGATCGGCACGCACGCATTGCGCGAGATCTTTGTCGGGCGTCCAGATGCAGACTTTTTCTGCCCGGGAATCACGCGCGGCGGCGGTAGCGGCGGAGGCCAGGGCATCGTCCGCTTCGAGTTCGATCATCGGCCAGACGGCAATTCCCATGGCGGCGAGCGCATCTTCGAGCGGCCCGAACTGCGCGCGGAGTGCGGGCTCGATGCCGTCGCCCGTCTTGTACCCGCTCCACAAATCGTTGCGGAACGACTCGATGACATGATCGGTTGCCACACCGATGTGGGTCGCACGATCTTCGATCATCTGGAGCACGGTGTTGAGCACGCCGACAACGGCACCGAACGGACGGTCCTTGCCCTTGGTGAATCGACGCAGACCGTAGAAATGGCGAAAGAGCTCGTACGTGCCGTCGATGAGATGCACGATCACGTTAAGACAAACGTCGTTCATCGATGAGCCGTTCCTTCCGCCCGCGCGGTAGCACGTCTTCCGCCGATCGGCGTACGGAGGTTTCGCTGCCGGTGGAGAAAAATGCGGTCGCGTGCGGCTCCAGGCCCAAGCCGAGGCGCACGACCGAGTTCACGATCATGAATGACCGACAAGACGAGGCTCCGGACAGCACGGCGGCACGGGTTGCTTTGTGGCGCGCACTGCATGTCCAGATCGATGCGCCGCCGCACGTGCTCGACGATGAGGTCGGCTCCCGCTGGAGCAAGCGGATCCCGAGATTCGTCCCGGGATCGCGATGGCGGAGACGGGAGCGCGAGCGGGCGGCACCCCTTTTCTCAGCTTCTTCATGCCGCCGGAGATCCTCGCGTTGGCAAGCGAAGCCGGCTTTCGAGAAGCACGGCACGTGTCGGCGGCGGATCTCGCCCGGCGCTACTTCGCGGACAGGACGGACGGTCTTCGACCGCCCGACAATGCGGAGGAGCTCTTGGTGACGACGACCGAAGGCTGACGCAGCAGCATAGCGCAGCACGAGAGCAAGCTGAGCGAAGAGGTGGTCGTGCTCAGTAAGTCTCACCAAGTATGTCACCGAATGGTTGCTGCGAAATCGGCCCCCTTTCCCTATTTCCACAGTGACAAGCGGGTGCAAGCTTTACACGAAATGACAGGGAATAGGATGGGCCATAATCGCAAGGCGTTGGATGACTCGGACATTCTGGAGCCGCATCGGACGAAAGACCGCACCGCACAGGTGGGATGAACGGCATGCGCAGACGGGTTCGGTTTCGGCGGTCGACCTTTCGTTAGCAAACGTTACTCGACGTTTCGCCACTCTGGATGTTTTCAAGGCGTGCCTAAAGTCTGGCGCCCTGTTGGAGTGTCCGTTCTCTGCACGCT
>JBEKHC010000134.1:0-9888 GCA_050012475.1 Candidatus Velthaea sp. | reverse complement strand
CCGCCCGGATAGCGCAGCGCGACGATTCGGCTGCCGGCGTCGCCCGCGAGGGTCTTGAAGAGCGGGAAGTCGCTGTCCGCAACGGCCGCGGCGACGTCGACGAGCTCGAGTTCGAACCGCCGATCGGGTTTGTCCGAACCGAAGCGCCGGATCGCGTCTTCATAGGTGAGGCGCTCGATGCGCGGCGCGATCGTGATGCCCAGAGCCGTGTGCCAGACCTCGCGCACACACCCTTCCATCATCGCCATCACGTCGTCTTCTTCGACGAACGTCATCTCGACGTCGAGCTGGGTGAACTCCGGCTGCCGGTCCGCGCGCGGGTCTTCGTCGCGAAAGCAGCGCGCGATCTGCATGTAGCGGCCCAATCCGCCGATCATCAAAATCTGCTTGAGCAACTGCGGCGACTGGGGCAAGGCGTAGAACGTTCCTTGGTGCACGCGTGATGGAACGAGATAGTCGCGCGCACCCTCGGGCGTCGATTTGATCAGATCGGGCGTTTCGATCTCCAAGAAGTCGCGCGCATCGAAATAGTCGCGCATCGCTTTGACGATGCGGTGGCGCACCGTCAGATTGCGCTGCATGCGCCCCCGGCGCAAGTCGAGGTAACGGTAGCGCAGCCGCACGTTTTCGTCGACGTCTTCGTTGCCCGCGACGACGAAGGGCGGGGTGAGCGATTCGTTGAGGATCTCCAGCGCGCCGACGGCGACCTCGATCGCGCCCGTCGGGAGATCGGGTTTCTCCGTTCCCGGCAGGCGCGCGCGCACGATCCCGCTCGCGCTGATGACGAACTCGGCCCGCAGCCGCTCGGCGACCGCGAAGACCGCCGGGTCCAAGTCGTCGCCCGGGTCGAAAACCAGCTGCGTGAGGCCGTCACGGTCGCGAATATCGATGAAGATCAAGCCGCCGTGATCGCGCCGGCGGTTGACCCAACCGCGCAAACGAACCCGTGCGCCGGCATCGGCGGCTCGCAACGCGCCGCACGACGGCGTTTCAATCACCACGCAAGGCTGCCTTGACCCCGGTCAGATAGTGGTACTGAAACGAAAGCGTGCGCGCGAAACCGGGTCTGGCGGCGTTCTTTTCGATCCACCCTTTGATGGCCGGCGCACGGTCGACGACGTCGTGCAGCGCCAGCGACAGCGGCGTCATGCCGAGCTTGGCCTGCACGCCCAAGGTCGGGTGTTTGCGATAGAAGCGCACCGTCGACTTGCCCGCGAGTTCCATCCGCCCTTGCTGTTGATCGAACGGGACGGGATGCCAGTGATAGTTGACCGCGCGCGGCTCGTACTCGAGTGCGACGCCGGCATGCTTGAGCCGGTACCCGAGTTCGAGATCCTCGTGCCCGTAGCCGGTGAAATCTTCGTCGAAGCGTCCGACCCGATCGAGCTGCGCGCGCGGCGCCGAAGCGTTCCCGGTTAAAAAGTAGAGCCAATCGAGGGTCTTGCGCGAACGCGGATGCAGCTCGTCGCGCGCCGACGGATGCGCGCTCTTCTGCAGGTAGTCGGCGTACGAATTGACCTGCACTTCGAGCCCGACGACCGCGCGCGGGCCGCCGGGCAGCGCGTGGCGCGCGAGATGCCGGCTGAGCAGATCGGGTGAAGCGATGATGTCGGCGTCGGTGAACAGCACGAGCGGCGCAGCGGCGGCGCCGATCCCGGCGTTGCGCGCGGAAGCCCGGCCGGTATACGGTCCCGGCAGATGCCGGAGGTTGGCGTTCTCACCCGACAGACCGGCGAGGTACTCGGCGGTACCGTCGTTCGAGTTCGAGTCGGCAACGATGATCTCGAAGTGCTCGGCGGAGAGATCCTGGGCCAAGAGCGCCGGAATGACGTACCGCAGCGTGTCGAGACGATTGAATGTCGGGATGACGACGGAGATGCGCAGTAATGTATTCATAATAAAGAAGCGACCGCCTCGACGATCTCGGTTCGTGACGCGCGCAGCGCGCTCGACGTTTCACTGCGAGGCTTGCGCAGAACGGCGTTCGGCACCCGGTACGGCGACCATTCCTGCGAGTTGAGCCGGAAGTAGCGCGACTCGAACAACACGACCGTCGGCGTCTTGACGGCGGAAGCGACGTGCGTCGCTCCCGTATCGATCGTGACCACGCAGGCGGCGCGCTCGAAGGTTGCCGCCCATACCCCGAACGGCAATCGGCCCAGGACTCGGTCGGCCACTCCCGCTGCGGCGATCCGGCCGGCCAGGTCCGCGCCGTCGTCGCCGAACGTGCCGACCAGCGGACGGCCCAGCCGGCGCATGTCGCGGAAGAGCTGCTCGAGGCTGGCGGGCGTGCTCCCGCCTTCGCCCCAGCGTTTGCCGATATGGATGACGATCGCGTCGGCCGGCATCTCGGCGGCTTGTGCGCGGTCCGCGGCGTCGATCCGCACGGCAAGGTCGGGCACGATTTGCGTCGCGCCCGCGGCCAGCGCCAGCGCCAACACCTGCTCGACTTCGTGCCGGACCACGAGGCTGGGGTCGCGGTCGGCCCGCTCGGGATCGGCCTCGGACACCAGCACGTCGGTTAGCCAGCGGCGCGCAAGCGCGCGGGTGAGATACCGGCGGGCATACGTGTAACCGATCCGGCGCGGCGCGCGCGTCGCGGCGACGATCTGCATGTCGAGCACGCGCGGCGCCAAGGCGATCGCCAAATCGACCTCGCGAAAGCGCCGGCGCGTCATTTCCTTTTTGTCGTCGCCCGGAAGTTCGACCACGTCATCGATGCCGCTCGCGCGCGCCGCGACGACGGCATTATACTTGCTGCACACCAGCGTGATGCACGCCGCCGGATACGACCGGCGCAGCGTTGCGATCGCGGGCGTCGACAAGATGAGATCGCCCAGCCGATCCGTTCGCGAGAGAACGATGCGCAGCGGCTGCCTATCGGTGCGCAGCGCGGGCACGCAGCAACTCGTCGTAATACGCTTGGGTCGCAAGCACGCCGACCGCCGCCCGTTGCGCCGCGTTGAGCCGTTGGTCGCCGGCAATGCGCTCGACGAGCGGTTCGAGCCGGCGGCCGATGCCGCTGCGCGTCACGGCGTTGCCCAACCAGCGCTGCGGCGGCGTGTCGCCGACGGCGAGCGCGACGCGCCAATGCGGATGCTTGCGTTCCAACTGCACCGCGGTGCGCGCTTGGGCGCGTACTTGACGCAGCACGCCGGCGACGCTCTGGGCCTGCGGCGGCGGTTTGAAGTGAAAGGCGACCGCGCGTTTGTTGAAGACCCCGCGCGTGCCCAGCGCGCGCAAGCGCATCCCGAGTTCGATATCTTCCCAACCGTATTCTGCGAACGACTCATCGAACGTTCCGCCCGCGCGGTCGAGCCGCGTCCGGCGCAGCGAGACGTTGCTGGTCCAAAAATAGTTCGCGCTGTAATTTGCCGGCGACCAGACCGGCGGCGGCAAGCGGTCGAAGCTCGCCGTATTGATGACCGCGCCGCGCACGATGACGTCGCCGTAGCGCGCATCGGAACGCAAGTGTTCTTCGACGAACACCGGCGTGGGCAGCACGTCGTCGTCGATGAAGACGATCCGCTGACCGCGCGAGCACGCCAAGCCGGCATTGCGGGCCTTGGCCAAACCCGCGTTCGCCTGGTGCACGACGGTAAAGCCGCAGCGCGCGAACGGCCGCAACCGCTCGATCACGTCGGGCGTATCGTCGGGTGAGCCGTCGTTGACGAGCACGACTTCATAACTCTGCGGCGGCACGGTTTGATCGAAGCACGCCTCGAGTACGCGCGCCAGCAGCTGCGGACGCTTGTAGGTGCAGAACTGGATCGTCAAACGCACGTCGTCAAAATCTCGTGAGGCATTGCGGAGCGTCGGCCTCGAACGCCGCGTCGAGCCGGCGCAGCCAGGCCGGCTTCGAGAGCACCGCCCGGCCGTACGCAACGAGCGAACGCAGTCGAACCGAACCCATGACCAGGGCCGAGAAGTCGGCTACGCCGATCGCGACGTCGACGTCGGCGCCTGGCGCGGCGTCGACGAGTTCGGGGCGTCCGCCGCGAAACCGAATCGCGCACGCACCGGCGTTGGGCGCGACGAACGGATCGGCAAGATCGAACCGGACGATCGCGTCCAGATCGCCGAACGCACATTCGCCGAGCGCCGCGACCAGCGCGCGCACGTCGATCGCGCGATACATCACGCCCAAGCCCTGCGTATTGGTCGCGTGATGCGCGGGCGGATACAAGTTTCGATCGCGGCCATTGCGCGGATCGAGCACCGCAAAGTGAAAGTCGGGGTCGTGTGTGTTCACGATGAGCGCCGAAAATTGGTCGGCTTGACTGCGCGCGAACGCCAGCAGACCGTTGAGCGCCGCCGGCGTTTCGTAGATGAGCTCGTGCACGTAGAGGTCGTCCCGGTTCACCGTGCCGGGTTTGCCCAGCCTCACCTCGACGGTCAGATACCCGCGCAGCACGCGGCCTTCGGTGTAGCCGAAGGTCCGGTACGCCGCATTCTTCAACCGCAGTTCCGCCCGCCAAGCCTCGCGCCGTATGAGGCCGTTGGTGCGCGCTTGGAGGCGGTTGTACGCCGCCAGAAAGGCCTCGGCGTCCGCCACGTGCAGTTCCCGGACGCGCTCGCGCGGGCCGTCGGCCGGGAGCGCGTCGAGCGCGATGCGATACTGATTGATTTTCTGGCCGTAGCCGAACCCCATCGCCGAATAGAAGCTGGGCCGGAACGCGTAGAGGACCGCGAACGCCGCCCCGCGCTCGCGGTACTCGGTCAGAAAGCCGCGCACCAGATCGCGCGCGATCCCGCGCCGCTTGTTTTCCAGCCCGACGGCGAGCGACCCGATCCCACCGGTGAAGACTTGCGCTCCGCGCACGCACATGGTGAAGTCGTAGATCCGCATCCCGCCCGCCAGGACGCCCGAACGATAGCCGCCCACCAGCCGCTGGTCGGGATCGTTGAGCACCGCGTCCGCCCGCTGTTCCTCGAACGCCGCGTCGCGCTGCGCCGCTGTCGAAAGACCGAGCGTCGGATAGGCGTCGGCATAGATATCGATCCAGCGCCGAAATTCCGGGGTTCCGGGCACGACCGTCCGCAATTCCGTCGCCCCGAATCGGCGCGGCGGTGTTTCCACCGTCATCAGCGAGACGCGCCGGCGGCCGCCGCGCGCGAACCAGGCGTCGCGCTCCTCATCCTCGACGATCCAAGCAGGGGCAGCGCAGACTCCACCACACCTAAAACGGTTCGGCGATAGCGCCCGTTTTCCGCGCGCAGTTTCAAGCCGTCGCCGAAGTGTGCTGCTCGCGGCGAAGCGCAACTGCGGCCGCGGCTCGGCGCCCAGCGCCGAACGCCGCCGTGCCGCTAAAGCCGGGAAAAGTGGAAGGCCGGCAATCGTTTGAGCTGATCGGCCGTGACGTCCGGCAGCACGACCTTCTTGTCGACGATGCGGAACGCCCGGGCGGGAACGGCGATCTGCTTCGCGCCGATCCCCAAAAAGCCGCCGACGTCGACGATGAAGTACGACACCGCGGCCTGCTGCGTGACGATGATGTCGGTCACGCGCCCGATCTTCTTGCCGTCGACGTCGTAGACCGGGGATTTGATGAGCGTCGACGCCCGATAGCCGAGCGCGACGACTTTGAGTCCGCCTTCGCTGGTGGGGATACTCGCGCTGCCCGCGATTTGCGCCGTTGCCGAAAGCGGCGTCACGAACAGCAGGACGGCGGCGAAGAGCAAGCTCGAGCGTAGCAGTTTCACCGCCAAGCGTTTTGGGCCGCCGGCGGCTGCGACCTGCGGCGGCGACAGCTCAAAAGAGCCGGACGCCGTTCGGCACCGCGTGCGTCGGCGCGACGAGCACGACCGCGCCGGCGCTGTCGGGGAAGCCCAGCACGAGCACCTCGCTCTTCTCGCCGGCGATCCGTTTGGGCGGGAAGTTGACGACCGCGGCGATACAGCGGCCGACGAGTTCGGCGGCTTCGTAGTGCGCGGTGATCTGGGCGCTGGACCGCTTGATTCCGATGTCCGCGCCGAAGTCGATGTCGAGGACGAACGCCGGCTTACGCGCACCTTCCAGCGGCACCGCCGCGACGATCGTTCCGGCCCGGATGTCGACCTTCGCAAAGTCGTCATACGCGATCGGCGCTGACGCCGGCGCGGTCGTTCGAGGCGCGTCCATCGTCGTCAGGATTTCGGCGCCGCGATCACCGTTAGCTTCGTCACCCCGCGCACCCAACGCGCATGCGTGCGATCGCACGGCGCGACGATCCGGACCGGACCCGTGCCGGGCGGCAGCCGCAGGCCGTTCCGGGCATCGGCGACGATCGGCGCACACCGGCTATCGGCGGTCTGCAGCTCCGCCAGCGTGAAGATGGCGGCATATCCGTCGTACGCCGACACCCGGACATACGCGCGCGCAGCATCGCCGCGAACCGCGCCGCCCACGGGCACACCCCGGGCGCGCAGCAGATCGGCGAGCCGCACCCCGCGATAGCTCGCCCGCGAACCGTTATGATCGATCGCACGAACCGTGATGACCGCCGGCCGAACTGCCGCTGCGCTCGCGGCGCCACCCGCGCGGACGAACGCGCCGCTCACCGGAACGGGCGCAGCCGCGGGCAGCAAAGGCGCTGCGGCGGAAACCGCCGCCAGCACCATCGCCGCGATCATTGCTCGGCAGCCGGCGGGTGAAATGCCCGAACGCTCATGGCGCCGCGTCTTCGCTTCGCGCTCGGACAATGCCCCGCCAACGCGGCGGCCCGGCGGCTCAGGTCGTTTCGCTCGTGGCGATCCGCACCGCGTCGACGGCCCGCAAGATGCCGGCGACGTCCAGCGCTCGCACGCAGGCAAAATCGGGGCAAGTTTCTTTGCGGTGGTCGGGCGGACAGGGATAGGTCGCGCGCACGACCGCGGTGCGCGCGCCCAGCGGCGCCCACCGGTCCGGTTCATCGGACTGCAGCGCGAAGATGCCGACCGTCGGCGCGCCGGCGGCGGCCGCGATGTGCATCGGTCCGCTGTCCATCGCGACGACGAAGGACGCCCGTTGCGCGAGCGCGGCGTACATCCCCAGCGACGTGGCGCCGGCAATCGACCTCGCGCCTCGCCCCGCCGCCGCGGCGATCGCCTGGGCGATCGGCGCGTCGTCGCGCGCGCCCGTGACGAGCAGCGGCAGGCGTTCGCGCTGCGTTAGCGCGCCGGCCAGTTCGGTAAACCCGGCGATCGGCCAGCGCGCGCGTTGGGCCGACAGCCCGCGGGTCGGATGCAGCAGCGCGAAACGGCCGGTAATCTCGTGCCCGCGCAACAGAGCGGCGGCGTCGCGTTCATCATCGGCCGTCGGGCGGATCGACGGACGCGCATCGGCGGTGTCGCAGCCGATGGCACGCGCATAATCGAGCAGAATCTGCGTCCAGTGCGAGCGGTGATCGCCGCGTTCGCTGCGGACGACGACGCGGTGGGTGAACAGCCGCGAGTACAGCCGGCGCGCCTGGCCGACGCGCAGCGGAATGCGCGCGACGAACGGGATCTGCGCGGTGAACAGCGTGGCCCACGTGACGACCGCCGCGCCGAAACGCTCGCGGCCCATCCGCCGCCCGATCTGCAGCGCCGAGTCTTCGACGAGGAAGACCCGGTCGATCTCGGCGACGCGGGCGACGACGTCCGCATGGGCCGGCAAGACGAGCGCATCGACCCGGGCGTACGTTCCGCGCAGGGCGCGCGCCACGACCGTGGCCAGCAGCGTGTCGCCGATTCCGCCGCCGGCTGCGACGAGCAGCGCGCGGTCAGAGCGCATCGACGGCACGCTCGATGAGCGCCACTCCCGCGCCGCCGCGCAGTTCGCCGGCCAAGATCGCCGAATACGGCGCCGCCCAGGGGTGCCAGCGGGCGATCTGCGCGGCCGCGTCGCCGTCCGGAAAACAGTCGATGACCGGGATGCCCAGCATCCCCGCAAGGTGCGCGGCGCCCGTATCGGGCGTCACGACCAGCCGCGCGCCGCCGATGACCCGCTTCCACTTCATCACGTCCGGACACACGATGAACGCCGCGCCGTGCGAAAGCAGCACCGCTTCGTCGCGTTCGGCCGGACTGACGACGAGCTGCGCGCCGCGGGCCGCGAGCCCGGCGACGATGGTGCCCGCGGAGGCGGGGTCGAGCCCGATCCCCCGCCACTTTCGGCCCAGCTGAACGACCACGTACTCGCCGGGGGTGGGCGCATCGGCCAAGATCAGCGGCCGCAAGCGGCCCGGCTCGCGCGTCGGCTCCGGCTCCCCGTGCAGACCCAACCCGTCGGCCAGCCGGAAGATGATCTCGGCTTCGTGAGCGTGCTCTGCGCCGAGCGACGCGGCCCGCCGGACCCCGCGCGTCAGGTGGCCGCGCACCCACAGCGACTTGAGCGGTTTGGCCCAGCCGGTCGTGAACCCAACCCGCTGCGGGATCCCGTCGGCCAGCCGGTACGCCTCGGGTTCTTCGGACGCGATGAGCGCAACGTCGTAGCCCGCGGCCTCGATCCGGGTGCGAGCCACGCGCGTCGATTCGGGCGTCGAGCCGTGCTTGGGCCAGGGGATGCGGTCGAGCACGTGCCGCGCGTACAGCACGCCCGGCGCGAAGATGTCGCGATTGCGGTCCGAGAGCGCCATTCCGACCGCGTGTCCGGCGTCGCGCAGGGCGGCGATGAGCGGCGTACAGAGGAGCGCATCGCCGATGCCGTCGAGCCGGACGATGAGAATCTTAGCGATCGTGCCCCAATTCTCGCTCCAGTTCGTCGACGTACACGCTGTCGAGGAGCCGTCCCCGAGCGAAGCGCGCCAGCAGCGGCGGCACGTTGGGGCTGGTGGCGACGCCGGCGAACAGCGCCTGTGCGGACCGCGGGGCGAGCGCTTTGGCACGCAGCAAATTGGCGCCGTACGCGCCGGTGGCGAACTTCGCCCGCGCGGTCGGGGACTTGCGGACCAGCCGCGCCGCCATGCGGGCTTTTTCGATCGTGCGCGTGAGCGCTACGTCGATCGTCTCCGCTTCGGGCGGCTTGATATGCCACAGGTAGGCATCCCACGCGAAGACGTGCGCGACGTCGAACTCGCGCAAACGCAAACCCAGCTCGGTGTCTTCCCAACCGTAGAGGTCGAATTGTTCGTCGAAGCCGCCGACCGCCTCGAGCGTCGACTTGCCCACGCTGGCGTTGCAGGTGCAAAAGAACGCACCCGAATAGTTGCCGGCGACCGGCGATGGCCGGTCGCTGGGGCTGGGAACGTTGATGATCGGCCCGGTGACCGCGCGCGGAAATACCGCGTCATCGTGCGCCCGCGCGTGCGCGGCGATGAAGCCGGCCGGAACGATGACGTCGTCGTCGACGAACAGCAGATGCGTTCCGGTCGCCGCGGCGACACCGCGGTTGCGCGCCCGGCCGCGATGCGGCACGGCTTCATAGAGATACTGCGCGCCGTGCTTTGCGACGACCGCCCGCGTATCGTCGGTCGATCCGTTGTCGACGACGACGATCTCCGTGGGCGGCGTCGTCCCTTGCAGCTGCAGCGATTCCAGTGCCGCGTCCAGCCGGGCGGCGCGATCTTTGGTCGCGATGATGACGGAGATTTTCATAGTGCGGCTATATCGATTCTAAGAGCGCGCCGCTCATCCGCTTCGCCGCGCCGGCATGTGCGGCATACCGCGTTTTCAACTCGGCGCCGGTGCGTTCGCACCACGCCCCGTCGGCGTAGCGCTCGGCAGCGACGGCGGCGACGCGGGCCGGAAAGAGGGTGCCGCTGAGCTCCGGAATCAGCTCGCGGTCAGCGTCGATGTTGGGCTGAGCGAAGTAGCGAAAGCGCCGGGTCACCGCCAGCGCCGCAGCACGCTTGAGCGGGGCGCCGATCTTCGGGAGCCGGCCCAGGTACTGCAGCGGACCATTGATGACCGCGAGTTCCGGTGCGTTCATCGGTAAACAGCAAATCGACG
>JBEKHC010000133.1:0-9996 GCA_050012475.1 Candidatus Velthaea sp. | reverse complement strand
CAAGCACGCCGACGTGCATGCCGAGGCGCTGCTGCTCGTGGGCGCCGCCGACTCGCTGCGCGCCCGGTTCGGCGGCGCGCGGTCCGCCGACGAAGCCGCGTATGCTGCCGTGCCCGAAGCGCAGGCGCTGCCGCGCGCGAGCGCTGCTGAGACCGCCCTGCGCACCGAACGTCTGCAAACGGCGTTGGCCGGAGCCGCCGACGCGCCGCTGCACGCTGCCGAACTCGCCGCGACCCTGCTCGCGTTGTGCGAGCGCGCCGCGGCACTGCGCAACCTTCATCTCATGAGCGATGTCGAATGCGCGCTGGCGTTCGCGCACGCTGCGCTCGAAGCGTCCGCCGCGAACGTGCGCGTCAATCACCGCTACATGAAAGACGCGCGCCTCGTGAACGAGCAGATCCGGCGCTTGGAGGCGCTCGTCGACGCCGGGCAGCGCAGCGAAACCGCAACGCGCGCGCTGATCACCGCGCGTTAGCCGGACGGCGCGCCGGCGAAAGCGCTCGGAGCGCTACTCGACGGCGGCCGGATCGTCCGAGGCGTCTTCGATCTGGGTAATTTGAGCGGACCCGTGGATGACTTCTTGCACCGGCTGACCGCCCTTCACGATGGGATCCGAGACGACCGCGTAGTGCGTGTGTCCGTGGCCGTGGCTGCTGTCGGCGTGCAGCGTGCCGGCGAGGATGCGCTCATCGGCGAGCGTGACCCGCACGGCTTTGCCGACGAACGGCTGGACTTCTTGATCGGTCATGGCGCAGTTCTTCTCCCTTTATATAATGTAGGATGTCGCGGTCACGCGACGAGCTCGAGAAATGGTTTCACGTCGTCTTCGTCAACGTCCATTCCCACCCCACGCACATTCCAGCGCGCATCGTGGAAATCCGACCCGGCCGTCATCACCAGGCCCAACCGCGCGGCCATCGCCCGGTAGTGCGCCGTTTGATTCGCGGTGTGCGTCGAATAAAAAACCTCGAGCCCGACGAGGCCGATGCCCGCGAGGTCGTCGACGATCGATTCGTCCTTGAGCCGCCCGGGGTGCGCGAGCACGGAAATCCCGCCGCTGCGGTGGATCACGTCGATCGCTTGCATGGGCGTAATGTGCAGCGACGGTACGTATCCCACCCCGCCGGTGCCGAGCAGTTTGCGGAACGCCGTGTCGACGTCACTCACGAAGCCGGCCCGAATGAGCGCTTTGGCCACGTGCGGCCGGCCGATCGCGTGACCGTCGCCGCACTCGGCCAAGACGTTTTCCTCGCTGATGTCGTAGCCGGCGCCGCGCAGCTGGGCGACCATCCGCCGCATCCGCTCGACGCGCGCAGCGCGGTTGTGCTCGAGGGTTGCGACCAGCGGTGATGGACCCAACGGCAAACCGTACCCCAGCACGTGCACGTCGTTGCCGCGCCACGTCGTGTTTATTTCGATCCCCGGCACGACGCGCGCGCCGTCGACCTCGAGCCCTTCGTACGCGCGCAGCGTGTCGTGGTCGGTGATCGAGAAAATACCGACGCCGCGCTTTCGCATTGCGGCGACTAGTTCGTGGGGCTCGAGCGTTCCGTCACTGGCGTTCGTATGACTGTGAAAATCGACGAGCACTTAGTTGGTGGCTGCCGGAACGGGCCGGCGCTCGACGAGCAATCGTATCGCGGTGCGCATGTTTCCTTCGATCTCGACATCGGTGAACTCGGGAACGCAGATGAGATCGATCCCGCTCGCGTGCAGATAGCTGCGCGCGATGGCAATCGCTTTCACCGCTTGATTGGTAGCTCCCGCACCGATGGCCTGAAGCTCAGCGGAGGGCCGTTCGCGCAAGACCCCCGCTAGGGCGCCGGCGACGGAGTTCGGATTGCTCTGGGCCGAGACTTTGAGAACGCCGGTTGCCGGCGTCCTCGGCTCGTCCACTATGCGAGACCTCGCAGTTGGATCCGTTTGATTTCCAGTGCCCGTCCTGTTTCACGATCGAGTGTCGCTACCGCGGCGCAGAACTGCCGGGGCCCGGTCTTCTGCACGCTGAACCGGTCGCTGACGGCGCTGGTGAAGCGCTCGATGACGGCTTTCTGCTCCATTCCGATGACACCATCAGAGGGCCCGGTCATTCCGACATCGGTCAAGTATGCGGTCCCGCTCGCGAAGATCTGCTCGTCGGCCGTCTGCACGTGGGTGTGGGTGCCGTATAGCAGCGATACGTCGCCGTCGAAAAAGCGCGCCAAGGCCATCTTTTCCGAGGTGGCTTCGGCGTGCACGTCGACGACGATGAGCTTCGTTTGGTAGCGAAGATCGGCGATCAGCTCCTTACCGACGCGAAACGGATCGTCGACGGCGGGCATGAACACGCGGCCCATCAAATTCACCACGCCGATCTTCACGCCGTCGACCGCGAAGAGACCGCTGCCCCGGCCCGGCGAGCCGGGCGGATAGTTCGCCGGCCGGATGATCCGATCGGTTTCATCGAGGTAGCCGCGGAACTCGCGCTTATCCCAGATGTGATTGCCGCTGGTGATGAAATCGACGCCGGCGGCAAACATTTCATCGGCGGTTTGCTGGGTGAGCCCAAAGCCGCCGGCGGCATTCTCGCCGTTGGCGATCACCGCGTCGACCCGATGCTGCTCGCGTGCGAACGGCAGATGTTTTTGCAGCGTTTCGCGACCCGGCGAACCCACGACGTCGCCGATCACGAGCAGGGTGATGGTGGTTTTTACGATCGTGCCCTGGCCTTGGCAGTCTTGCCGGAGTGAACGAAGTACACCAACACGCGTTTTTCTTCCCGAAATCCCACCAGCCGCTTGCGCTGCGCGGGATCGCGCAACGCGTCGAGCGCCGACTCGACGAGCTCGTCCCGATCGCCCGGGTCATCGTCGAGCACATCGTCCGAGGCCGGGTTCTTGACCAGCGCACTGCCGAAACGCTGCCCGAAGAGCGCAACTTGCAGCTCGAGTTCTTCCCGCGTGAAGGTCGCGAAGTCGCGCTTGACGTGGAGGAAGGTTACGTTTGCGTCACGTTCGCCCGTGACGCTGAATTTCGCCGGGGCCTCCCCGCGCAGTTCGAGAATCGCCCCCACGTGCTCGCCGATAAAATCGCCGAACGCACGGATCGCTCCGCGGTCTAACCGCTGCCCGACCGCGTACGAAAGCGTCAGCGATTCGTCGGCCGGGCTCGAACGAATGCTGTGAATTTCGGGAAATCGGATGAGCAACGAGACCACGCGGTTCACCGTGTCATTGGACTCGAAGGCGGAGCGTGGGGTATGCACCAGGGTTCTCTCTCTTGGACGGGCGGCGGGGCGAGACAACTTCGGACCCGATCTTCGGCCCCCCCTTTGCGGGCGGGACCAACGTCTCCCCAGTCACCTTCCCCCCGAATAAATCGCCCGCAAGCAGGAGTAACTTTTAAGCGTCAAATGGGTATAGGCCCGGCGAAACGTTCGGCGAAGCGTTCTTATGAAGGACAGCGGTTCATGAACTCAGGTCAAGGTTCCGCCGACGGGTGGTCGGCCGTGACGGTGCGCCGGTACGGAGAAACGATCATTCTGGAACCTCAACAGCCATTATCGCGGGGCGGTTCCGTCTCGGTCGAACCCTCCTTTTGGTCCGAGTTGGTGGCCGCGGTCGATGCGCTTCGGCGTCGCACCATGGTCAAAACCCGGGGCGAAGCGGCCTTGGCGATGGTCCGGGCTGGAATTGACCTCGAAGCCACGGTTGAGCCGGCGCTCGGCACCTCGCGCTTGATGCAGCGGCAACTCGACCTTGCCCGGGGACTGGCCAACAATCCGGCCGGCATCATCCTCAACGGCTTCTTCAACCGCCTCAACGCTCGAGCCGCCGAGAAGTTCATGGGCGTCCTCCGCGAAGTCGCGACCCGCGGCGTCGCCTGTTATATCGTCGCGAATAGCGCGCGCGAGGCCGAGCTGACCGCTCGAGCCGTTCGCCTCGTATTCGGCCAAAGCCCGACGCTCGGATACGGTGTCCGCGCCCTGCGCCTCGGGTTCATCTAGCCCGGCAGCGCCCCTCAAAGCCACTCACCTCACCGAGCCCCACCGCTCCGCGGCTCGGCGAACATCAGGGGTACGACGCCGTCGAGCCACCCTGCCGGGCCGAACGCCTTCTGGCCCATCCTGTTTGGGGCCACGGGCCTGCGGCTCGGCCCGCTAGGCCCGGACGCCACGCCGCCGCGGACAGACTGAGAACGCCGTTCGGTCTACCCTGCTTGGCCCGTAATCGTCAGGAAGCCGTACCACACGCCTAAGACGATGCAGACCACCGAGATCCCGATCGCGACTACGTTCCCGAGGGCCGAATTCACGCGCGCGCCGAGCACTTTCTTATCGTTGGCCAGCACGAGTAGAAAGCCCAACACGATCGGCAGCACGAGTGCGTTGAACGCTTCCACGTAAACGGTGATCTTGACGAGCGGCAGGTTCGGCACGAGCACCACGGCAGCCGAGATTACGACCATCGCCGCGTACAGCCCATAAAAGCGCTTGGCCTGCGTGCAGTTGTAGTCCAGCGAGCACGGCCAGGCGAACGCTTCGCCGAAGGCCCAGGCGCTCGCGAGCGAGACGACCAGCGCACCGAGCATCGCAGCGCCCAGCAACCCAGCCCCGAAGGCCACGCCGGCGATCTTCGAGCCCGTCAGCGGTACCAGCGCAAGAGCGGCATGGGCCGCATCCTCGACCTTTTGGCCATGCAGGAACAGCGTCGAAGCAGCCGTCACGACGATGGCGATCATGATGATCTGCGTAAGCACCGAGCCGATCGCCGTGTCGATGCGGGCAAACGGCAAGTTCTCGACTTTGAGGCCCTTGTCGACGGTCGCCGACTGTTGGTAGAAGATCATCCACGGCATGATGACGGCGCCGATGTTTCCGGCGACGAGCAGCAGGTAGTCGCGGTCGCCCAGCGGCTGCGAACCGAACAGCCCTTCCCTGACGACCGACGCCGCGCTGGGATGGGCCGCGAACGCCGCCGGGATAAACAAGAGTTCGAGCAGGCACAACGCCAGCGCCGCATACTCCGCTCGCTTGTACTTCCCGGTGAAAACGATGCCGATCAGCAGCACGGCTGCGGCCAGGACCATGGGCGCCACCGGGACATTGAAAACCAGCGCCGCGCCCGCGATCCCGATGAACTCGGTCACCAGCGCGGCGAGATTCGTGATCAGCATCGTGCCCAGCGACACCCAGGCCCAACCCAGCCCATAGCGCTCCCGGATGAGCTGGGCGTGGCCCTTGCCCGAGACGGTGCCCAGCCGGACGGTCATTTCCTGGACCACGAACAGCGGGACGATCAGCAGCACTTGCAGGAGCACGAGCTTCATGCCGAACTGGGCGCCCGAGGTGGCGGCGGTGGTCACGCTGCCGGCTTCGGTGTCGGCGAACGCCACGATGAGCCCTGGGCCGGCCACCGCGAGGTATCGCCACAGAAACCCGCGCCGGTGTAAGGGCGGCTCGATGAGCGCGGGTTTTGCGTGAACGGCAGCCATCAGCTTCGGAACTTTCCTCGCAGTTGTCCCAAATATATCAGGTTCACCTAACTCCAGCCTGCTGCATAGATAGTAACCCAGGCCGGAGGGAACTTGGTCCCGAAGCTTTGACCCCCGATGGGGGTTCCGCGCAAGCCGGTCGACCCGCCCTCTGCTGATGCCGCTGCGTTTCTCGAGCGGGCCATGCAACAGTACGGCAAGGCGACGTATAATTTCGCCTATCGGTTGACCGGGAATGAAGCCGATGCCCGCGACCTGACACAGGACGCGTTTATTCGCGTGTACCGGGCCTGGCGCTCGTTCGTCCCCGGAACGTCGTTCCTGTCGTGGATCTACCGAATCGTGACGAATTTGTACCGAGATGAACTTCGGCGCAAAAAAGGACGTTTCCAGGAAGAGATACCGGAAGATAATGCCCCCCAAGATTTTGGGGGGGCGAAACCGTTGGCCGTCAATCCGATCGAGGACTACATGGCCGGCCAACTCGGGGAGCCCATGGCGAGGTCGCTCGCTCAGCTCTCCACCGAGCAGCGTCAAGTCATTGTTTTAGCCGATATCGAGGAATACAGCTACCAAGAGATTGCGGATATCATGGGGTGCTCGATAGGAACGGTTCGGTCGCGGCTACATCGCGCGCGGGCTCTCCTTCGACGACTCGTGACTCGGGCATCGCAACAAGAAACAGAACGATGAATCACTACACTGACGACGACTTGATCGACTACCTGCACGGCGAAGTCTCCGATGAGCTCGATGTCCGAATCCACGCCCACCTCGCCCAGTGCAGCGATTGCAGCGAGCGCTACGATGCCGAGGCGGCCGTGGGCGAGCTGCTGCGCGCCTCTGCGCTCGCCGAGGAACAGGCGTTTCCGCCCATGATCCGGGCCCAGGTGTGGGCGGCGATCCGCGCCGCGCAGCCGACCCCCCTCGAACGCATCCGCGCGTTCTTCAATCCGCTCGTGGCGGTCCCGGTCGCGGCAGCGCTTGCCTTGCTGATGTACTTGGGCGTCCCGATCATCCGCGGCGATCGCGCCACCGCGCCGACCGTTGCTGCGGCGTACTATTTTGAAGAACACGCGGCCGAAGGGCTGGAGAACCCGCTTGCCGACCACGTCAACACCAGTGCGGCCTTGGCCGTCGCACCCGCCACCGCCCCAGCCAGCTCCCCGCTCATCGACGCGGCCGACGCCGCGACGCTGGACGACGTTGCCGCGTCGCGCGAATAACGCCGCTCTCGCCCTCCTCGCGTTCTTTGCCCTAACCGCTCAGGCGTCCACACCGAACGCCGACGAGCTCGTTCGCGCTGCCACGGACGCGCCCAAACACGTCTCGTTCGTCGGCGAGGTGCAATCGACGCGCTGGGGTGCGAGTCAAGCGCTGTCGACGATCGTGCGGATCGAACACAAAGCGCCCGACGACACGCGGCGCACGTACCTCGCGCCGCAGTCGGTCTACGGCGAATATACCGTGACGCACAGCGCAAAAACGTTCGACTTCGACGTGAATCGTCAAACCGTTGCCTCGAGCGAAAATCTGGCCTCGGACAATGCGGTCGCATTCAACAATAATATCGCGCTGGTGTTCGCCAACTACAACGCCGTCGAGGGGCCGCCCGAGGCCGTTGCGGGGCGAGCGGCGCAAACCGTTTCACTCATCAACCGGCACACCGGCGAACGGATGATGCGGCTGTGGATCGATGCTGAAACAAAAATCGTTCTGGCGAAGGAAACCTACCATAGCGACGGCGCGCTGGCGACGCGCACGCGATTCGACGAAATCCGCTACACCGGCGACATCCCGGCCGGCATCTTTGCCACCGACGTTCCGCCGGGCTTCACGCTGTTGCCCGCCAAGCGCTACGGCCAGCCGACGACCGACATCGGCGCAGCGGTGCGCAATGCGGGCTTCCGCCCCGTCGGACCACGCTATTTACCGGAAGGCTTCTCGCTCATCAGCGCCGACAGCGGCGACATCAAAGACGTCAAGAGCCTGCACTTGTTGTATTCGGATGGCCTGCGCAACCTCTCGCTGTTTCAAAATGCAAGCGATGCGGCGGCCGATTTCGGCACGCTGCGCCCATCGACCATCTCTTTCGAAGGACACGACGCGCAATACGTCAAGGACGGGCCGACGACGTTACTCGCCTGGCGCGAACACGGCCTGGCGTTCGCGCTCGTCGGCGATCTCGACGTCAAGGAACTCGTCGAGATCGCCATCAGCGTTATTCCCTAGCAGGGCTCGGCTGCGCCGAGCCCGTGGCGTTTGCGCTTCGCGCAAGCCGCCGTGGCATTTTGCGCTTCGCGCGAGCCGCCGTGGGATTTTGCGCTTCGCGCGAGCCGCCGTGGTGGTTCGTTAGTGCGCAGCCGGCGATGCGGTGGGTCCGGGCCTCGCTGAACCTTCGGGATCACGTTTGCTCGTCGAACGCTGCATCACTGCCGTCACTTGGGTCTTCTGAGCGGGGGTGAGCACGCCCATGATTTGGTCGTGCAGCTTCTGCTCGTTGGCTTTGCGGGTGTCCGGGTCGGCACCGGCGTTCGCCTTCTTCGTTTGATCCCGGAATCCGGCGATCTGCTGCTGCTGAGCCGGCGTCAACGTGACGGTGCGCAACGCGCTGGCAAATGCGTCGTGGTGACGATGGCGATGGTGATGCGGTGCGGTCATCGCCGGTGCGGATGAATCGGCAGGTCCCGGCGGGGGCGGCGTTTGGGCTCCCGCCGCCAGCGGACCGGCAAGCAGAGCGATAAAGGCGAGGGCGGGGACGATACGGACGGCCGACATGAAGACGCTCCTAGGAGATGAGAAAGAAATGATGTCTAGGATACGCGTGCGCCTATTACATCGTCGTGAACGCCAGGTTAAAGCGCTGCTTTGATCGCGCTTTCCAGTATCGATGCGGAGATCTCCCCGTCGGCCAGGTAGCTGACCTTCTTGTTTGCCTTGATGACGACAATCGTCGGAAAGCCCGACTCCAAATAGAGGTTGGCGACTTTGAGATCCGGATCGAATGCAACCGGATACGTTACGTCGTATTTTTGAGCAAACGCGATGACATCGGCCTGCGATGCCGGCGTATTGCCGTCCGCGCCGACGTTGCTGCCGGAAACGGCGACGAACGTGATCTGCTTGCCGAACCGTTTGTAGAGATCGTCGAGCGTCTTGGTCTCGCGCTGGCAGTGCGGGCACCAGGTCGCGAAGACTTCGAGCAAGACGGGTGTCTTTGCCGCAGCTAAATCGAACGGTCCGGCCGTGGTCGACACGGCGAACGGCGGCGCATCATCGCCCATTTTGAGCGTCGATTGCGTGTGCGTCTCGGTCGCGGACTGCGGCACGACCGACGGGTTGCGCGAGAGCACCCCGACGGTCACGACGAGCGCGATCGCGATGACGGCCAGCGTACCGTAGAGAATCGGCTTGCGCCGGTCGACCGGCGGACGAGGCGAAGAAGCCTTGGCTTTCATTTGACGTTCCCAATTCGTCGGTCGAGCGCAAGCATCCCAGGGGCTTGCCACGCGACGAACACGGCCACGGCGGCAACGGCGACGTCGCGGACGACTTCCGGCCACGACGTCACCGTTTTATCACCCGGACCAAAGCAGCCGCACGAGAGCGACAAACCGCGCATTACCGCCGACGCGATCGCCGCTGCGAAGATCGCGAGCTGGATCGCCGCGATCACGGCCGCCACCCGCGTGTAGAGGCCGGCAATCAAATAACCGCCGAGCACGATCTCGAACACCGGCAGGAGCAACGCGAGCGGCGCGATGAGCGCATGCGGCACGATGCCGAACGCCGTTATCTGGGCGGCAAACACGTCGGCATGTCCGATCTTGAGGGCCCCGGCCCAAATAAAGACCGCGCCGACGGCAACGCGCAAAACGAGAACGGCGAGCGTCAAGAATCTTTGCTCTCGAAATCTCCGAGAATTTTCTGCTGACGCATCGGAATCGAGGTCACATCGGCGGGTTCGACCGTCTCGCTTTCCTCGAAGCCATGGATCGTCTCGGCAACGCAGCGCGCGAGCGAACGCGGAACGTAGCCGCCTTCGAGCACGAACAGCGCGCGGCCGCCGCAATACTCGTCCGCAACTTCGCGCACGATGCGCCCGATCTGCCGCGCGGAGGACTCGGCAACACCCAGATCGCCGACCGGGTCGCCGACAATGTAATCGTAACCGGCGCTGACGACGATCAATCCGGGCCGCACGCGTTTGGCGAACATGCGCAGCGCGCGCGTCCAAATCGCGACGAAGGCCTCGGTGCTGACGCCGCTCTCGGGCAGCGGCACGTTCATGAGCGAACCGTCGGCCCGGATGTGATTGTCGACCGCGAAGCCCGTCCCCGGATAGGCTGGATCGGCATGCGTCGAAAGATACGACAAACCGCGGCCGACGAGCGCCTGCGTACCGTTGCCGTGATGGTAATCGATGTCGGCGACGATCGCGGCGCCGCCCGTCGCCAGATGGTAGCTGCGCGCGGCAAGCGCGGCGTTATTGAAGACGCAAAAGCCCATGCCGCGCGCCGGCTC
>JBEKHC010000132.1:0-10170 GCA_050012475.1 Candidatus Velthaea sp. | reverse complement strand
GTTCGCCTTCCTCGCCCAGGTGATAGAATTCCACGACCACCTTGATCGCAGGGCGGTTCACCGCCTTGGCGTAGCCGAAACCGGCGAGCGGCAACTCCACGTAATCGTAGCCGAGAGCACCCAGCAGTTCCGCTTGCTCCAGGGCCTCCTTGGTGCCCTTCACCAGGGGAAGGGCGTACCCGATCTGCATGGCTGTGTCTTCTGCCTGATCGTAGTTTCGTTGACCGAGTTTGGCGTGCGACGGAGGGTTACGTGCACGCCGGTGCGCGCGTTCGCGGGTGCTTCGCACCCGTTGTGCTCGATCCGAGCGCATGCGCACTGCGGAGCAGCGAAAATTAATCGCTACGAGCGGTGCGGCCGGTCAGCCGCGTCCGTCGTTCTACGGCCAACGTACGAATCAGTAGGCGACCTTCGACAAGGCACGCAGTTCGTCGGGAGTCGTCGTGGCGAAACCGAAGAACTCCAGGTACGCGGGGATCATCTCGTAGAGCATATCGGTGCCGATCTGGGTTCGGCAGCCGCGTTCTTGTGCGGCCCGCAGCAACGGCGTGATCTCCTGTTTCATGACGACATCAGCCACAAACGTATCCGATGACAGGCGCGTGATGTCCATCGGCAGCGGGTCCCCGGGCTTCATGCCCAGCGGCGTGCAGTTGACGACCAGGTCGTAGCCGGCTGCGTCGGCGGCCACGATGCGGACGCCGAGGTTCGGATAGTGTTCCGTCAAGCGCCCCCCCAGGGCTTTGGCAGAAGCGGTATCGACGTCGAAGAGCGATATCGAGGCAACTCCGGTAGCCGCCAGAGATGCGGCGATCGCCGAACCGACGCCGCCCGTTCCGACGACGAGACAGGTCGCGCGCTCGAAATCGAACTTCTTGCCTTTGAGGCCGCGCACGAAGCCCGCGCCGTCGAACATATCGCCCAGCAACGTTCCGTCGGGCCGCTTCAAAACCGCGTTGCACGATCCGGCGATCTGCACTTCCTTTGAACGCTCGTCGAGCAGTCCGACGGTCGTGACCTTGTGCGGCATCGTCACCAACGCGCCGCGGATGTTCGTCAGCGTGAAGAGTGCCTTGAACACCTGCGGATAATCGTCGGCCCGGACGCCCATCGGAACCACGACGGCGTCGATGGCGTGCTCCTCGAAATACGGATTGTAGATCATCGGCGCCTTGAACGACTCGGTCGGATACCCCAGATGCGGGATCAAAAGCGTCTTACCGGTGATCATATTTGCCTCCAATCACAAGCGATAGAGCCTCAGCGCTCACTCGACTTGGAGCCGGTGAACGTCGCCCAACAGGAACACGTAGGACAGGACACCGATGAACGCCATCACGGCGACGTACGCGATCGCGTAGAAGAACGAACCGGTTTGGCCGATGATCAGCCCGATCACGATCGGCGTGATGATCCCCGACGTATTGGTGAAGAAGTTGAAGACGCCGCCGGTCAACCCCGCCAGCTTGTTGGGCGCGATGTCCGAGATGAGCGTCCAGCCCAACCCGACCATGCCTTGGCCGAAGAACGCGACCGACATGACCGCGATCACGAGCACGTTGTCGTTCACGTAGTTCGCGCCGATGATCGTGCAAGCGCCGAGCAAACCGACGATGATCGGGAGCTTGCGCGCGATATTCGCGGATCCCGTGCGCTTGAGCAGCACGTCGGACAACCAGCCGCCGAACATCACGCCGATGGCCGCGGCCAGGAACGGCAGGATGGCGAAAAACCCGACTTTGATGAACGTCATATGGCGCTCGGTAACGAGGTACGTCGGAAACCACGTCAGGAAAAACACCAGCGTCGTGTTGCCGGCGAACTGGCCGAGTGCGGCCCCCCAGACCTGCCGGAAGCTCAGGAGCTTGCGCACTTGGGCCCAGTTGAACGCGTCCGCGCTCCCCTTCTCCGGCGCATTGAGGCCGCCGCCGGCGGCGATGTAATCGAGTTCCGCCTGATTGACGGTCTTACTTTCGTGCGGCTCTTTGTACACTTTCCACCACACGAGCGCAAACAAGATGCCGACGACGCCGACGGTGATGAACAGCGCGTGCCAACTGAACGTCGCCATGATCCAAAACAGCGCCGGGCTAAAGCACGCCAGGCCGAGATATTCGCCGACGGTGTACACGCTCGTGGCGCGGGCGCGCTCGTTTTGCGGAAACCAGACGGCGACGACCCGGCTGTTCGTTGGGAAACAGGGCGCTTCGCTGACGCCGAGGCCGAACCGAAACGTCAGCAACATCCCAAGCCCGGTCGCAAAGGCTTGCAGCAAGGTGAACAGTGACCAGAAGGTCAGCGCGAGGAAGTAGGTGAGCTTATTGCCGATGCGGTCGAGCAGAATGCCGCCGGGAATCTGTGCCGCCGTGTACGTCCAGGAGAACGCGGAAAACACGAAACCCATGACCGCTGCACCAATGGCGAGATCTTTGGACATGGTCGGCGCGGCAATCCCGAGCACCGTTCGGTCGAGATAGTTGATCATCGTCCCGACCGCAAGCACCGCGAGGATAGTAAACCGCACCCGAGTGGGACGCGCGCCGCCGCCCCGGCCGATAAGCGGGGACGACGGTGTGATAGGTTCTGTCCGCATGAGCGTTTCCTCGTTGGTTCCAAGTACGGTTCACCAGCACCAAGGCGCACTCCGGGTGACCGCTCGAACTTATTTTACGTTACAGGCCAAAAACGCGATCTCGTAAATTCTAACTACTTCCGTCGCGCGACGGCGCGGATTTACGACCGAACGACTTCCCTCGCCGGAACGTCGGCTCCATCAAGATACTTTCGTGCAGCCGCAAGCGCCAGCGTGGCGTACTCCTCGAGCCCGATGACGCTCGCCAGCGAGTCCCGCGGAATCTCGAGCGCATACACCATGTTTTCCGGGATGCAGGCGAGGATCTCACGCACGCCCAGGCCGCCCTCGCCGCAGAACAAACGCTCGCAGCGCGCGGCATGGATGACCCCTTCGAGCGTCGCCGGCGCTTCCAAAGGCGCGTCGCACAGCTGCGCGTAGTGGAACCACTCGCGCGGCAGCGTTTTGAGATATTCCAAGCTCGAGTGGGAGCGCCCAACATGCAAAATGTCGATTAAAATGCCCGCGTTCGACTTGTTCACGGCGCGCAAGACTCGCGCGGCTTCGGTGAGGTTCGGCGTTTCCGACCAAGTTGGGAATTCGAGATCGAGGGTCAAACCCAAGGGCTTTGCGTAATCGCATAGCGTTGCAAAGCGCTCCACGGCTCGCTCGCGATCGGGGTCGGGTAGTTGCGTGATGACGTGCCGGGCACCGAGTTCGGCACCGGCATCGAGCAGCGGAAAGAAGTGTTGCGCGTCGAGTTCCGGGCTCATCCGCGCCAACTCGACGTCGAGAGCGCGGACCCCGGTCGCCGCCATTCGAGCCTTCGTTGCTTTCATCAACGCACGATCCCCGATCAGGTCGTACAGCGGCTCCTCATCGGTGACCCGATTCAAACGCAGACCGACGAACTCATAACCCGCACTGGCCGCAACCTCGACCAGCTGGATCGAATCCAGCCCGAGAGCAGTCAGGTGCGAGATCGAATATTCATGTCTCATTGCGGTCGATTCTCTTTAACGAAAGAAGGGGCACGGGCAAGCTGCGGGCGATACCAGACGCCGCCCCCGCGGCGTCTGGGGCCGCTTCATGCGTGGACGGGCGTACCGGTGCTCGCGTGGTGCACTTTCTTGCCGGGCGAGTAGATGTCCATGATGTTCCAGTGGCCCGCGGTAGGAACGGGCTCATTTTGCATCGCGACATCGATCACGAACGGACGCTTGCCCGCGATCGCGCGCTCCAGCGTGGTTTTGAAATCGGCTGCCGACTCCACCTTATGGCTGTCGATGCCGTAGGCGGCCGCGATCGCGGCATAGTTCGGCTGCTGCGAAGGCTTGCCGTCCTTCTCGAACACCGTGCCGAACGTCGTGCCGTAGTGCGCCTTCTCCAGTCCGGCGATCGTGCCGAAGGCGTTGTTGTTCATGACGACCCACACGACCGCAATGTCGTGTTCGTACGCGGTGGCGAGCAGCGCCGGATTTTGGCCGAAGCCGCCGTCGCCCACCAGCGCGACGACCACGCGGTCGGGTTTGGCGATCTTGGCGCCCAGCGCCGCGGGGCCGCCGAAGCCCATCGTCGCATAGCCGCCCGGCGTGAAGATCGTGCCGGGTTCGTAGATGTCGAACTGCTGACCGACGCCGTTCTTGTTCCAGCCGACGTCCGTGGTGATGAGCGCGTTGCGCGGCAGCACGGCGCGCACGTCGGCAAGTATCCGTTCCGGACGCATCGGGTACTCGTTGCTCTGTTGGTGCGCGCGATTGCCGGCGACGAATTTCGCGCGCACCTCCGCGATTTCGCGCACCAATTCGGGCCGCTGGATGCCGGCGCTCACGACACGGCGCGCGACGCGATTGAGGACGGTCAGCGCGGCTTTGAGGTCCGCGACCGCGCCGATCTCAACGGGATAGTTCCGGCCGATCTCATTGGGATCGATATCGATGTGAATGAGCTTGGTCGGGGGAAAGTTGAACGTGTACTCGGGCTCCCACGAGCTGGAATCGGCTTCCGTGAAGCGCGCTCCGAGCGCCAAGATGAGGTCGGCGCCCTTGCACTTGTCGTTGATGTATTTCGTGCCCCAGAAGCCCGTCATCCCCAGGACCAGCGGATGGTCGTCCGGCACTGCGCCTTTGCCCATCAGGCTATGCGCGACCGGGATGCTCAAGTGGTCGACCAATTGGCGCAGCTCCGTGCTCGCGTCCGCGAGCATGATGCCGCCGCCGACGTAGAGCACCGGATTTTTCGCCGCCGCGAGCTTTCCAACGATCTCCGCCGCGAGCTCTTCGTCGATCGTGGGCTTGTGCAGCGTTTTCGCATTGAGCAGTAAGCGCTCGAAGCGCGCGACGTCGACTTCTTTCGAGAAGATGTCCATCGGGACGTCGACGAGCACGGGGCCGGGCCGCCCGCTGGCGGCCAGCGCAAACGCCTTCTCGATGATCTCGGGAAAGAGATCGGGGCGGTCGACCCGCCAGGCGCGTTTCACGAACGGGCGATAGATCTCGTATTGCTGCGCGTCCGCATGCAGGTTGACTTCCTGATGCGGATTCTTGCCGTAGTAGTGGCTCGGCACGTCGCCGGCGATGACGACCATCGGAATCGAGTCGAGGGCCGCGTTGGCCACCCCGGTCGCCGCGTTGGTGAGGCCGGGACCAAGATGGGTGAGCACGACCGACGTCTGATTCTTCGCCCGGGCGTAACCGTCAGCTGCGTGAGCTGCGATTTGCTCGTGACGAACATTGATGAACTGGATCTTACTTTTCGACAGCGCCGCGAGCACCGCGATATTCGTGTGCCCGCAAAGACCAAAGATGTGCTCGATCCCGCGAGCTTCGAGGTATTTCACGAGCTGGTTGGCGATCAGATCCTTCATGTGTCCCTCTTCGTGCAGTTTTCCGGCCGTCCGCCGCGGATAATTCGAGGTACGTTCCGCTTCAAGCCGACCCGTTCTGCGACCGGGCCGGCACGGTCCGGAGCGCCGGGCCCGTGTAGCGGTAGGGAATGCTGGTGGGCATCGGTCCCTTGATCCGTCTGCCCTCCTGTTTCTGCTCCCAAGCATGTGCCAAGATGCCGACCGCGCGCGACAGAATGAAGATGCCGCGCCCCAGTTCGGGTTCAAAGCCCAGCTCGCAATAGATGACGGCCGTCACGCCGTCGATATTCATCGGAATCGCCTTGCCCTTGGCAGCCGTCAGATTCGCTTCGACGGCGCGGCCGATGCGCGCAAAGCCGCCCGGAACCGCGCCCGCGGCTTCGGCCGCGCGGAGCATTTCGAGCAGCCGCGGCGTCCGCGGGTCGAGCGGATGAAAGCGGTGACCGAACCCTGGCACGATCTTGGTGCCGGCGTCGCGCCACCGCTTGAGCACCGTATCGGTCGCCCGCTCGGTGTCCGCATCGTCGCGCGCCTCGGCGCGAATCTCGTGATACAGCTCCATGCACTGCTGACCGGCGCCGCCGTGAATGTCGTCGAGCGCGTTGATGGCCGACGCCATCGCGCCGTTGACCGGCAGGCCGCAGCTCACCGCCATCCGCGAAATCGCGATCGACGGCGCGTGCGGCCCGTGGTCGACGGCGGCGACCATCGCCGCCTCGAGCAAGTCGCCCTGCGCCCGCGTCGGCAGTTCGCCGCGCAACATCAGCCAAACCATCTCGGGGAAGCGTACTTGACCGATCAGCTCCTGGATCGGATAGCCGCGCATCGCGATCTTGCCCGGATGAATGTCGATGATCGACGTGGACCACCAGGCGGAAGCGTCCTCCAGGATTTCTTCCGCGCTCTTCTTGGTTGTTGTCGCCACGGTTCGCCTGCGATTCGTTCAGCGCACGGTGCAGTAGTTTAGGACGTGATCTGGTCGCCGACGCTATCTTCCAACGCGGGGTCGTAGAACTCGCCGAATAGTTCCTCATCCGACGGCCGGTCTTCTTTGATCGGCAGCGACACCCAGGTGGTGTTGAGGTAGTGTTTGAGCGCTACGTTTTCCGACACGATATTACCGCCCCACGTGCCGCAGCCCATGCTCGACGTCATCGGCATGCCGTTGTTGAAGGCACCCGCGTTGGCTTTGGATTGCGGCTGGCGGACCATGATCCGGCTCACCGGCGCGAGCAGCGCCAGGCGATGGATGTGGTCGGGGTCGAACGAGTAGATGCCGCACGAGTGGCCCTTGCCGCCCACTTCGTAAACCTGCTGCATCATCTTGAGCGCGGTATCGAAGCCGCCCTCGTATTTGAAAACGGCCAGCAGCGTCGTAAGCTTTTCGCCCGAGAACAGATGTTGCTTGCCGATGCCGTCGCCGTACACGAAGATGAACTTGCAGTCGTCGGGGACCGTAAAGCCCGCCGCTTTGGCAAGCTGCTGCGGGGCGATCGCGACGGTGTCGGGCGTGCGATGTCCGGTGTCGTCCCACATCACTTTTTGCAGCGCCGCTTTTTCGGCGTCCGAAGCCAGATGGCCGCCCTCTACTTGCAGCTGTTTGACCATCGCGTCGAAGATCGATGCGTCGATGATGAGGTTGCCGTCGGCCGAGCAGCCCGAGCCGAAATCGGAGGTCTTACTCAAACGCGTATTGCGGGCGGCTTCTTCGACGTTCGCCGTCTCGTCGATGATCATGGTCGAGTTGCCCGCTCCGACTCCGTACGCCGGTGTCCCCGAACTGTACGCTGCGCGGACCATCGGTTGGCCGCCGGTCGCGACGACGAGATCCGCCCGCGCCATGAGTGCTTGTGACATCGGGATATTGACCTGCGTCAAGCATTGCAGGATGTCGGGCGGCGCGCCCTCGCGCTCGAGTGCTTCGCGCATCAAGCGCACGGTCTCGAACGACGTTTTCTTCGAACGCGGGTGCGGTGAAAAGACCACGACGTCGCGGGCCTTGATCCCGTAGATCGCGTTGCCCGCCGGCGTGAGATCCGGATTGGTGGTGGGCACGATGCAGGCGATGATCCCGGCCGGCTTGCCGTACTTGGCGATGCCTTTTTCCGGAATCTCTTCGATGATACCGACGCTCTTCTGGCGCAGCGCGTCGCGCAACACGCCGCGAATTTTGAGGCGCTTGCCCATCCGGCTCACCGCGTCGCCCAAGCGGCTCTCTTCGATGCCCATGTCGACGAGACGGCGAAACGTCTTTTTGTTCGCGACTGCCCACGCGACGGCTTGACAGAGCCGGTCGACCCGCGCTTGGTCGTAGCCCTCGATGATGGCGAGTGCCTTGCGGGCCCGGTCGAAAACGTCGTCGAGTTCCTTCTGCTGCGCCTCGGATATCGATTTCTTGGGTTCTGCTACCGTTGCGGTCATGTGCGGGTCCTCGCTATGCTCCAGTGACTTTAGAAGAAAGTGCGGCCTGCGGGTTATCCCGCGGCTTGGGTCTCCGACGCGGAGAAGGCGCTGGTCGGGATCAAAAGTCCGAGCTCAGTACATAGATTTTCGTCGCTCCGCCGCCGGCGCGCAAGATGGTTTTTTCGGCTTCTTTGAGCACCGAGCCGTTTCCCTCCCAGCTTACTCCCCTGTCCGAACTATTTAGTTCAACAGTCACGGCGATCACAGTTGGAGAGCGTCTTACCGGCGGCGGCCGCCCAAAAATCGCTCAAAAAGGGCTGACAATCGTTGCCGATCGCCGCGCGGAAGCGTTCCTTTGTGCGACGGCTTACCGACCGCAGTCGGCCTTTGCGCGGACTCACCGCAGCGGCGTTCACGAAGCCGGCCGCGGCCGCGCGGAGTCCTGTGTTAGCGCAGAAGCAAGCGCGGCGGCGCGGTCTTTATCCGAAGTGCACGCCGCGCACCGCGCGCAACTTACTGCGGCGCGCGCCGTGAAAAATAGCTTCTGCAGCTTCAAAATTCGTGACAGGTATTTTCGTCGGCTTGTTCAACGTCTTGAAGCGAGCCGCGCGAAAATTAAAATCGGGCGGCGCGAGAAAATTGGGCAGCACGTAAATAGCGCGTGCGATCGTGTCAGCCGTACGGCGACGCCGAGCCGGGCGTTTGCGCCTCGGCCAAACCCTTGGGCGCAAAGGCTGCCGACTCGGCTCGGCTTCGTGCAATCGCCAATTGCTCTTGGGATCGTAGCGAATGATACATGACAAACGCAGAAACCAGCCTCAAGCACGCGTCGCCGCCGAGGGTCGGCCCGCGCCGTTCATTGCCGTCCTCGGCAGCACGGCGGCTGCACTGGTCGTCGGCAACATCATGCCACAAACCGGCAGCTTCAATCCGGCTTCGGCGTGCGCCTCGGCCATCGGGTACCGCATCAACATCACGCGCTACTTTTTGCGCGCCTGAGCTTTGCCTCGCGGACACTTTGCCGAGCGTCACCGGGGTTGCCGCTCCTTTAAGGAGGATCAAGAGAAATGGCGACTGCAGCCATCAATCGATTAAATCTTCAAGACTTTCTCAATGACCGGCCCGTCGGCGCGTTTCAGTGGCGCGTCGGCATCCTGGCGTTCATCGTGCTGCTGCTCGACGGCTTCGACATCGTCGCCATCGGCTTCATCATTCCGTCGTTGATCGACGCTTGGCACGTCAGTCGTCAGGCACTCGGGCCGACCCTGGTTGCCGCGCTGATCGGGCTGGCCATCGGCGCGATGGCGGGCGGGCCGATCGCCGACCGTATCGGCCGCCGCAAGGTCATCATCGGTTCGATTCTCTTTTTCGGTGTCATGAGCTTCGCGTCGGCCTTCTCGACCGGCCTCACGATGCTCACGATCCTGCGGTTTCTGACCGGACTCGGTTTGGGCGCATCGCAGCCGAACACCGGAACGCTGATCTCGGAGTATGCACCGTACCGGCACCGCTCGATTTTCGTCACGCTGACGTATTGCGGCTTCACCGTCGGCGCAGCTTTAGGCGGCTTCCTCAGCGCCGCGCTGCTCGCGACCTACGGTTGGCCGTCGATTCTGATCGTCGGCGGCGTCGTCCCGATGTTGATCGCCCTTCTCTGCGTGTTTCTGCTGCCGGAATCGCCCCGCTTCTTGACGCTGCATCCCAGCCGTCACGCGGCCTTGTGTAAAATCGTCAACGCGATGGCTCCTGGGACGGCTGACGCGAACACGCAATTCGTGACGAACGAAGTGGTCACCGGGCAGGTCCCGTTTGCGCAAATCGTTTCCCGTCCGTACGTGGCGACCACGCTCCTGCTCTGGATGGGTATCTTCAGCACGATGTTCACCGTCTATCTGATGAACAGCTGGCTGCCGACGCTGATCAAAGGCGTGGGCTTCAGCATCCGCGACGCCGCCTTGATCGGCGCGATGGGACAGGTCGGCGGCGTCACCGGAAACATCTTCATCGGCTGGGCGATGGATAAATGGGAGTCGCACCGGGTCGTGTGGACGGTTCTGCTCGTCGGTGCTGTCTGCGCCATCGCGATCGGAACCGCAACGATGGGCGTCACCGTCGGTCTGGGAATCCTAACCGCGCTGATCTTCGCACTCGGTCTCACGACCAATTGTACGAACACCACCTGGGTGCCGCTCGCGACGAACTATTACCCGACCGAGATGCGCGCGACGGGCACCGGCACGATGACCGGCGCCGGACGTATCGGCGCGATCTCGGGGGCATCGATGGGTGCCGTGCTGCTCTCCTGGCATTTCAGCATGGGGCAGATCTT
>JBEKHC010000131.1:0-10600 GCA_050012475.1 Candidatus Velthaea sp. | reverse complement strand
TGGGAGGCCAGCGGCGGGGGCGGCGCGCGACGCGATGGACGGCCGATTCGCACGCGGCGCGGGCCGTTAGCGGCATTACCCAGTCCGCTTGCGGGTCAGCCGCTGCGCGGGTTGGCCGATTTTACGCGCATCCGCATCTCCGGCAGCACGGCGAGCGATCTGTGCCGGGTAGCCGACGGTGCGTTCGCGGCGTTTTTCGCGCTCGATCGGCCGGTCGTCCACGTCCACGATCTCGCGGCGGCGATGTGCATCATCGAAGAAGCCGGCGGGACGGTCGTCGCGCGCGACGGCACGACGCCGCTGCTGGTGCCCGATGCGGCGATGCACCTCGATATCGTTGCCGCCTGCGACCGTGAAACCGCACTGCGTCTGCTGGACCGCCGGTGAAGCGCTACGCGGTCTATTTCGCGCCGGAGCCGGGATCGCAACTCGAGCGCTTCGGCGCCGAGTGGCTGGGGCGCGACGCCCGCAGCGGTGAGGCGGTAGCACAGATCGCCTGTCCGGCGATCGGCGCCGAGCGCCTTCTCGCGCTCACTGCTGCGCCGCGCGAATACGGCTTTCACGCGACCCTCAAACCGCCGTTCGCACTCGCTGCGGGCCGGAGACTCGACGAACTCGAGAATGCCTTTGTCGCGTTCGCGCGAGAATGCACCGCATTCTATGCGCCGCCGCTCGAACTCGCCGAGGTTGGCCGATTTCTGGCGCTCGTGCCGAGCGCGCCGTGTCCCGAACTCGACGCGCTGGCCGAACGCGCGGTGCGCTTCTTCGATGCATTTCGCGCCGCGCCGTCGCACGCCGAACTCGTCAGGCGCAGGCACGCATCGCTGGATGCGCGCGAAAGCGAGTTGCTCGACGCGTGGGGCTATCCGTACGTGCTCGATCGTTGGCGGTTTCATCTTACGCTGACCGAACGGCTGGATTCATCGGAGCGCACGCTGCTGCGCGCCGCGCTCGAACCGATGGTCGCTCCGTTATGCCGGACAGAGCTGCGCATCGACGCGGTCACGCTTTTCGTCCAACCCGGGATCGACGAGCCGTTTCGCGAGCATGCCCGTTTCGTCTTCGGACATGCCGGCGGCGTTATGGAAGCCCGCTGATGTCCGCGCTCACCGTGCTGACGAACGCGCTGGTCGTGACGCCGCTCGGTGCGCTCGACGGTTCGGTCGCGATTGAAGGCGGCCGCATCGTCGATGTCGCGGCCCGGCGCTATGCCGACGGGCTCGATCTGCACGGTGCGCTGTTGATGCCCGGGATCATCGACGTGCACACCGACTATCTCGAGAAAGAAATCAGTCCGCGTCCGGGCGCTGAAGTCCCGCTGGAGATGGCGCTGCACGTGATGGACCTGCGCGCGCTCACGTGCGGATTGACCACGGTGCTGTCGGGTGCGCGTGTTTCGCCCGAGCGCAGCGGCAGCGCCGGAAGCTGGCATGGTGATGGTCTGCGACTGGCGCGCGAACTGCATCGGCTTGCCGGGTCGATGCGCGCCCGGCATTTGGTTCACGTGCGCTGGGACACGCGGTACGAACCCGTCACTGCGGACTTGGCCAACCTTTTGTCGCTCGAGGGAATCGGCAACGTGGTTTTCAACGATAGCCTGCCGGGGGTGCGGCAATTTCGCGATCTCGACGCGGTCATTCGCAAAGAAGCGCTGGCCCACGACCTGACGTTCGAGACGTCGCGCGCGCGGATCGAAGCCAAGATCGTTGCGCGCAAGCGCGTGGACAATCGGCGCGAGACCGCCGCGGCGCTGCGCGGCCGATTGCCGCTGGGCAGCCATGACGATACGACGGTCGAGCACGTAGCCGAGGCGCACGCGTTCGGCGCAACGCTGTGCGAGATGCCGGTGACGCTCGCCGCAGCCCGCAAGGCCAAAGCCTTGGGAATGCAGGTTTGCATGGGCGCGCCCAATTACGTGCGCGGCGGTTCGCATTGCGGGAATCTCTCGGCGGCGCAAGCATTCGCTGAAGACCTGGTCGATATGCTGTGCAGCGACTACCACTTTCCTTCGCTGCTGGCGGCCGCCGTGCGGCTCATCGCCGGCGGCACGCCGCCGCAGAGAGTCGCGGCGCTGCTGGCGCTCAATCCGGCGCGCCATCTCGGGCATGCCGGCGAGTTCGGCAGCATCGAGTGCGGAAAGCGCGCCGACCTGGTCGCATTCCATCCGCGCAACGGCTATGCGGATGTGACGCAAACGTGGGTCGACGGCGAACGGTGTTTGGCCGTGAACGACCGGACCGCCGTCCCCGCACTCACGCGGTGAGTTCCGAACCGCAGATCGACCCGACCGCAACGATTCGCGATACGACGCTGGGGCTCTGGACGGCGGTTGGGGCGCGCTCGACGGTCGTCGAATCCATGCTGGGCGATTACTCCTACGTCGTCAGCGATTGCAGCATCATGTCCAGCGAGATCGGAAAGTTTTGCTCGATCGCCGCGCAAAGCCGGCTGAATCCCGGTAACCATCCGCTCGAGCGCGTCGCGCTGCATCACTTCAGCTATCGCAGCGCAGCGTACGACATGGGTTCCGATGACGATGATTTTTTTGCGTGGCGTCGCGATCATCCGGTGACGCTTGGGCACGACGTGTGGATCGGCCATGGCGCCGTCGTGCTGCCCGGCGTGCAAATCGGCACAGGTGCCGTCGTCGGCGCGGGCGCGGTGGTTTCACGCGACGTTCCGCCGTTTGCCATCGCCGCAGGCGTGCCGGCCCGGATGCTGCGCTTTCGCTTCACGCAGCGCCAGATCGATCAGCTTCTCGACCTTGCTTGGTGGAACTGGCCTCATGCCCGGCTCGCTGCGGCGCTGCCGGATTTCCGCGCGCTGCACGTCGACGAATTCCTCGCGCGCTACCGCTGAAGCCGCTCGCCTTTTCCGGCAAACGAACCGCATCTCGGTGTTCTGCCATCGTTCGGGACGAATCGACTCGTGCAGCGACGAAACGAGCCGCAACCGGAGGGAGCGCATTGACGTTGGGCAGCGTGTTCAGGGTGTTCGTCGCGCTCGTCGCACTGTGGTTCGCTGCGCCGGCGCGAGCCGCGGGTGCGCGGGTTCCGCTGCTGTTGCGTGATCCGACGATCAGTCGAACCCAAATCGCCTTCGAGTACGGGGGCGACATTTGGGTCGTCGCGCGTGAGGGCGGTGCGGCGCACCGGCTCGTGACCGGCTATGCCCTCGATACGGGCCCGCTGTTCTCGCCCGACGGATCGCTCGTTGCGTTCAGCGGCGAATACGACGGCAACGTCGACGTGTACGTCGTGCCCGCAACGGGCGGCGAACCGCGTCGCCTGACGTATCACCCGGGAACGGATATCGCCGTCGGCTGGAGTCCGGACGGCAAACGCGTGCTCTTTCGGAGCAACCGTGCCAGCGCGAACCTCCCAAACAAGCTTTTTACCGTTGCGGTCGAGGGCGGATTCCCGTCCGAACTGCCGCTCGACATGGCGGAAACCGGCTCGTATTCACCCGACGGGACGCATGTAGCGTACGTGCCGACGTTCCGCTTCGAGCCGTTCTGGCAAGGATATCGCGGTGGACAGACGACGCCGGTGCGCATCGCGAACCTGGCGGATTCGAGCATCGTCACCGTTCCGTGGTCGAACTCCAACGACAGCCTGCCGATGTGGATCGGCAAAACCGTGTATTTCGTCTCGGACCGCGCTGGCCCGGCCACCCTCTTCGCGTACGATACGCAAACCCGGCGCGTCACGCGCCTGCTGCCGAGCAGCGGGTTCGACATCACGTCGGCGTCAGCCGGTGACGGTGCGATCGTGTACGCGAAATTCGACGCGCTTCACGTTTTCGATCCGGTAACGCACGTGGATCGCATCGTCGACGTGCGCGCCGGCGGCGACCTGCCGCAAGTCCGGCCGCACTGGGAATATGTCGCGCCGGGCGACGACGACCGAACCACCGGCGGCACGCGCGCGGCGATCGAGAACGCGGCAATTTCGCCGTCCGGGCAGCGCGCGGTCTTCGAGGTGCATGGAACGATCCTCACGGTTCCCGCTGAACACGGCGATATTCGCACGGTCAGCGCCGTCCCGGATACCGCCAATCGCGATCCCGCCTGGTCGCCCGACGGCAGGTGGATCGCGTATTTCTCCGACCGCTCGGGCGAGTACCAACTGCTCGTGCAGGATCAGCGCGGTCTGGAAAAGCCGCGCGTCATCGATCTGGGCACGCCGCCGAGCTTCTTTTACTCGCCGGTCTGGTCACCGGACTCGAAAAAGATTGCCTACGAGGACAAACGGCTCAATCTCTGGTTCGTCGATCTCGACCACCCGGCGCCGGTGGAAGTAGCGCGAGCCGTGTACGGCGGTTTCGGCCCGAGCGATTTCGCGCCGGCGTGGTCACCGGACAGCCGGTGGTTGGCGTATTGCAATGAACTGCCGAGCTTTCTGCACGGCATCTCCGTCTATTCGCTTGCCGACCGGCGCAGCCGGCAAATCACCGACGGCATGAGCGATGCGCGCTACCCCGCGTTCGATGCTGCCGGCAAATACCTGTATTTTGCCGCCAGCACGAACACCGGGCTGACGGCGAGCGGCCTGGACATGACGAGCGATCAGCATCCGGTCAGCAGCAACGTGTACGCCGTCGTGCTGGGGCGCGATACGCCGTCGCCGGTTGCGCCGGAAACCGGCGACGAGGACGTCAAGCCGGCTGTCGCGGAAAAATCCCCGAAGCCGTCAGCGAAAGATGCCCAACGGACAGACGCCGCGCGGGTGAGTATCGACTTCGACGGGTTGTCGCAGCGCATCGTCGCGCTTCCGATCCCCAACGCGAACTTTCAGGGGTTGTTCGCGGGAAAAACCGGCGAACTGTACCTGCTGGCGGCGCCGCTAACGACCGTGAGCGAAGGGCTGCCGCCGCAAACATTGTTGAAATTCGATCTCGCATCGCGCACGGTCAAAACCTACGCTACGGGTTTGTCGGCCTTCGCTTTGGCGGCCAACGGCGAGAAAGCGCTGTTCGGTCAAGGCGACAAATGGACGATCGCCGGCACCGACAAGCCGCTCGATGGAAGCGCCAAGGTGCTGGACCTGACGGACCTGCGTGTGTTGGTGAATCCGCCGGCGCAGTGGCGTCAGATGTATCGCGAGACCTGGCGCATCGAACGCGATTTCTTTTACGATCCGCGCTATCACGGACTCGACATCGCGGCCGCCGAACGCCGGTTCGAGCCGTATCTTTCGGGGATCGCAGCGCGCGCCGATCTGACGTTCCTGTTCCGCGAAATGCTGAGCTACTTGTCCGTCGGGCATATGTTCGTGTATGGCGGCACCCAATCGGCGGTTCCGCTGCCGACCGTCAAAGTCGGTCTGCTGGGGGCAGACTACCGGGTCGAGAACGGCCGCTATCGTTTTGCGAAGATCTACAACGGCGAAAATTGGAATCCCGACATTCAGGCGCCGCTGACGCAACCCGGCTCGACCGTGCGGGTCGGCGACTATTTGCTGGCCGTCAATGGTCAGCCGTTGCGCGGCGACGACGACGTCTACCGGCTGTTCGAGAACACGGCCGGAAAGCAAACCACGATCAGCGTCGGGCCCCAGCCCGACGGGTCGCATGCGCGCGACGTGACCGTCATCCCGGTGGCCGATGAGTTTCGGCTGCGCAATTTGGATTGGATCGAGCGCAACCGGCGGGAAGTCGACCGCCGCAGCGGCGGCAAACTGGCCTATGTCTATCTGCCGGACACCGAGTATCGTGGTTTCACCAATTTCAATCGCTATTACTTCGCCCAGATCGGAAAGCAAGGCGTCATTCTCGACGAGCGCTTCAACGAGGGCGGCCAGGTGGCCGACTACATCGTCGACTATCTCAAGCGCACGCCGCTGGCGATCGTCGCACCGCGCGACGGCCGCGGCTTCGTCGATCCGCCGCTGGGAATTTACGGTCCGAAAGTGATGATCATCAACCAGTTCGCAGGATCGGGCGGGGATGCGCTGCCGTGGCTTTTTCGCAAGTTGCATTTGGGTCCGCTTGTCGGCGTCCGGACGTGGGGCGGTCTGGTCGGCATCGGCGACTATCCCAATCTGATCGACGGCGGAACCGTGACCGCGCCGCGCACGGCGATCGGCGGCCTGCACGGTCAGTGGGAAGTCGAGGGCGTCGGCGTCGCGCCGGACATCGAGGTGGAGCAAGATCCGCGCGCCGTGCGCGCAGGAAACGATCCTCAGCTCGATGCAGCGATCGCCGAGGCCATGCGGCTCTTGCGCGAGCATCCGGTTCCGGTATACCGGCGTCCGCCCTATCCCAATCACCATCCGGTGCTGCCGCCGCCGGGGATGTAAGCCCGGCGCATACGACGCCGCTCTCGTGCGGTTACAGGCACAGAGAAGGAGTGATGAGATGACTGAATCGACCGAACGCGCGATCCTTGCCGGCGGCTGCTTTTGGGGCATGCAGGATTTGCTGCGCCGGTATCCCGGCGTGCTTTCGACTCGCGTCGGATATTCGGGCGGCGACGTCCCGAACGCCACGTATCGCAATCACGGGACGCATGCCGAAGCGATCGAGATCATCTTCGATCCCAAGCAAATCAGCTATCGGACGTTGTTGGAGTTTTTCTTTCAAATCCACGACCCGAGCACGCGCAACCGGCAGGGCAATGACCGCGGCCTCAGTTATCGTTCGGCGATCTTCTACACCAGCGACGAACAGAAGCGGGTCGCGCTCGAAACGATCGCCGACGTCGATGCATCTGGGCTTTGGCCCGGCAAGGCGGTGACGGAAGTTGCGCCGGCCGGCGATTTCTGGGCGGCGGAGCCGGAACATCAGGATTATTTGGAGCGCTATCCCAACGGATACACCTGCCATTTCGTGCGGCCGGGTTGGAAGCTTCCGGTCCGCGTAGGAGCGCGGCCGGGATCGGCATAGCGGAAGCGACGGATCCGGGGGCGCTCGCGCTGCAAAAGCGCGAGCGAGCGCGGGAGAAAAAAGCGGCCAAGGCGCTCGGTTGGAAGCTCATCGGCCGCGAGCTGGCCGAGATCCGGGTCGAACGGCAATTCCGCTTCGGCCGGCGCACGGTCGTCGTGCGCGGCCGGGTGCCGGTTCCGATGCCGAACGAGATCAGCGTCGCCGACGGCGAGCGCGCTCTGGCGCCGATCGTCGATCCGGTCGCCGGAACGTTCGCCCATTCGATCGAACGGGCCGCAAGCAAGATTCTCAGTGCGCCCGACGACGTCGAATGCCGTCACCTGTACGAGAAGGCGTCGTTTTTCAGTGCGCTCGAGGACGCCCGACGCGGCCTCGTCGGGCACTATCAGGAACTCGAGAACAAACGCGTCGACGAACGCGTCGAAGCCGATCTCGGACTGCGCTTCTATCTCGAAAGCCTGACGCGCGAAGCGCGGACGTTCGAGTATTTTGCGGGTCCGACGAATTCGGGCAAAACGCACGCCGCGATCGAGCTGCTGCGCACGGCCGAGAGCGGCGTGTACCTTGCGCCATTGCGGTTGCTGGCGTTGGAGGTGCACGAACGGCTCGGCGATCTGGGGGTTGCGGCGTCGCTGGTGACGGGCGAGGAGCGGATCATCAATCCGCTCGCGCGCCATGTGAGTTCCACGGTCGAGATGGTCGATCTCAAGCGTGAGGTCGAGATCGCCGTCATCGATGAAACCCAGATGCTGCAGGACGAACAGCGGGGCTGGGCCTGGACGTTGGCCATCGCCGGCGTGCGTGCGAAACGGGTCATCATGTGCGGGTCCGAAGACGGTTTGGCGGCGGCGGAACGGCTGGCGGCACGGTTGGGCTCGACGGTTGGCGTCCGGCGCTTCGAGCGCAAGAATCCGCTGACGGTCATCGACGCGATCCCGCTGACCGCACTGCAGCCGGGCGATGCGGTCGTTGCCTTCTCGCGCAACGCGGTAGTCGAATTACAGGGGAAGATCCGCCAGAGCGGCCACACGACCGCGGCCATCTACGGATCGCTGTCGCCGGCGGTGCGGCGCCGCGAGGCGGAGCGTTTTCGCACCGGTGCAGCCGACGTGCTGGTGGCAACCGACGCTATCGGCTTGGGACTCAACTTGCCGATTCGGCGGCTGATTTTCGTCGAACTCGAAAAGTTCGACGGCGTCGCGTCGCGGATGCTGACGCCGGCAGAAATCCGTCAGATAGCCGGACGCGCGGGCCGCTACGGCATTCACGAAGCCGGTCAGGTGACGGCGCTCGATCAGCGCGCGGTGCGCTACTTGCGCGCCAGCATCGAACGCTTCGCGGCTGCACCGGATGTGCCGCCGCTCTGGATTTCGCCGACCGACGAACACTTGCGCCGGCTGTCGGCGATCATCGGAACCACGCGGGTCGGACGGCTGCTGCAGTTCTTTCAAACGCGTTTGCGGCGTCCGGAAGATACCGACTTGCGGATTGCCAACCTGACCGATACGATCGAAGTCGCGACCGCGCTTGAAATGTCGGAGCGTTTTCTGGAGCTTCCGCTCGCGGTGCGCTGCACGTATAGCCGGGCTCCGGTACCGACGCGCGGCAACAGTCTCGTCGTGCTCGGACGCTGGGGCGAACGCCACGCGACGGCCGGCATCGTCGACGGCGCCGACGTCACCGCCGGGCTGGGCGCGCGCGACCGGCTTCTCCATTTCGAGGACCGCTCGCGGTTGGCCACGCTCTACCTGTGGCTGGCGCAGCGTTTCCCCGCGGTGTACGTCGACGGCGAAGCCGTCATGAACGTGCGCGAGCAGCTCGATGACGATATTCACGATGCGCTCTTAGCGCACGGCACGCGGCCCGGACGCGACCGCAAAGTTGGGCCGGCCGTGCGTCGCAAGGGCCCGCCGAAATTCAACAAACGCCGGCTGCCCAGGTAACGGGGGTCCTGCGAATCCGTCAACCGTCCAGGCTGAGCGGTATGGGCGTACAATCTCCGGCCGGTGCTGCGCCTTTGACCACAAACTGCCAAGACGACGGCCCGGTCGAGACGAGTTCGCCCGAACGTTGGGGGCTGACCGGCCGGTCATCGGCGAGCGCCGCCGCGATGTCGCTGCGCACGAACGAGCTTAGTTTCCAATAAAAGTGACCGGTCGCTTCGCATTTGAACGTCGTCGCATCGATCGCGTCGACCGTGGGCGCAATCCCCGAGAAGTACTGCGATTTGTCGACCCGGCCCAGCCGGGGATGTTCGTGAATTTTTTCCGAACCAAAAATCGCCTCGTCGTTATCGGATCGATACACGGTGACGTGCGCGCCGAAGTGACTCAACAACGGAACGGCTTCGAGAAACGTTTGCGTATCGACGTCCGGCGCCATTAGGATGACATTGTCGAACGGCGTGATACGATCGTTCCGATGTTCGTAAGCAAAGAGCTGAGCAGCCGAGACAAAGACGCGATTCCCCAGACTGTGCGCCATGATGTTGATACGCAGCCCGGGCCGGATCGCGATGAGTTCGTCGAGCAGCGCCGTGAGATGCGGGAAACTCCACGTGTATTCGTTCTCGTCGTAAAAATAGTTGAGCGGGAGCACGAGACCGGGGACGATCGTCAAGTTGTTCTTTGCGGGGATGCTGTACACGATCACCGGCGCGGACGTGATCTCATCGGCGATGAGTGATTCTTCCGACAGCGCCGTTGGAAAGTCGGTGCAGCAGCCGTGGATGTACACGACGACATCGCGCTTGGCTCCGCGGCCATACGCGGCGGCAAGCCGGGTAACGAACTCGTTTGCGAGCAGGGGCGTCGTGGCGTCGGACGCCGTCTCGACCGCCCCGTATCGCAACGGGCAGCCGGGCAGGTCCGCGCATTCGCTTTGCGGCGAAGCGTCGAAAGGCGATCCGCTCGGTGAATCACTCGCCGCGCGATCGGTTACGTAGAACGTGCGCACGGCCGGCGTCGGGGTTGGCGTGGGTGACGTTCGCGGTGGCGGCGTCGTGGGGATTTCCGGTATCGGGGTGGGTGGCGGAGGCGGCGCCGCGGACGGTGGCGGGGGCAGCGGTTGGCGAAACGGTACCGGACCGGGGTGCCACTCCGGGAGAACGAGGGGCGTAGCGTTTGGGCTCGGCGCCGAAACCGTAAACGTGCCGCTGACGATCGGCAGCAGTTTTCCGCCGACGATCACGCGGGCGGTATACGTACCGGGAGCCAGCGATGCCGTTTGGTAATTTCCGGATGCATCGCTCTCGACGCTCAGCGCGAGGGCTCGGTCCGAACCGTAAAAGGCAACGGTCGTTCGCGCCAGTGGTCGACCGGCCGACGAAAGACGGCCGCGCACGGTTGTCCCGGCTGCGGGAACGGTGACGACCGGCGCCTGTTCCGTTTGCGCTCGCGCGACCGGCGCAAGGCTCCGGGCGGAAGTCAAAGCCAGAAACGCCACGACGACGGAGGCCTTGATGAAGCGCATCCTCACGAGTCGTTCAAGCATGGTACGGCCCACCAATGGCTATGCTGCGATGATCGTGGCACGCATTTCGCGAGAACTCCTGCAGCGGCGCCATCGGCGAGTCCTACCGCAAGCAGCGAGGGCGATGGTCGAAGCAAGTTTTCGAGTCACGACCTGATCCGGCGGCGCGCCTTGCGACTAAATCCGATAGCGGCTCGCGACCAGATCCGATGGCACGCCTCACGACCCAATCTGATGGCGCCTC
>JBEKHC010000130.1:0-10617 GCA_050012475.1 Candidatus Velthaea sp. | reverse complement strand
CCGTGGGAAACACGGCGTGGGGAAACAACGCCGTGGGGAAACAACGCCGTGGGGAAACAACGCCGTGGGGAAACGACGCCGTGGGAAAACACGCCAAGCGATAAACGCAACGACGACCACGGGGCCTTTCTTGACGCTTCGAACCACCGCGCCAACGTCACCATGCACTACTTTTTTTAGTTAGCATTGTCACGCAACGGTTCCTAACTTTACTTTGGCGACAACGGGCGCGTTCCATCTAAATCGTTAGGGCTGCAGCCGCAATGTGCCTCCAATCACCGCGCGGCTTTACTTTTCGCGACGCTTGGATAGTCACGTCGCGATCGCATCCAACAACGTTCGCAGGCACACAGTCCAGCAAGAAGCGTGATGTCCGGCATAGACGTTGGCGATCGTTTGTGCTAACAAGCACACTGTTAACGTCACGCTGCCACTGCAATAACTTTCCCGTTCCGCGCGACCGATACGTCTGACGACAACCGTACGCAATCTTCCAATTATTGTGAAATGCTTGTCGCTTACTTTAAAAATAGATTGAGAATGCAGAATGCGTAGACGTCTTGCCGTATTGTTAGTTTCTCTTTTGGCCGGCTGTAACGCCGCGCCTTCGTCGTTGCCGCCGAGCGATGCAACCGCATCGGCGTCAGCAACGTCGAACTCGTCGGTTGCAGCAAAACACGCGCTGCGCCGATTCGCGCGACCCGCTCCGGCCGATGCCGTCGACGACGCCGCTTTAGGGACGCTGGGACATCGCCATGGGTCGCCGTCGCCGTCGCCATCACCGACGCCGCAACCCTCGAGTTCGCCGGTTAGCGGACGAACGTTACCCAAGCCGATGCTCGGCGTTACCGTCGACGACATATCGAACGCGAGCGGAGTCGTTTCGTCCTTGGCTTTGCTCAAAAATCCCGTCACCCGCGTCGTCTTCGATCGCCAAGAGTCGGCGAGTTACTATACGCAGGCGATCAAACAATTCGACGCGGTCGGTTACACGATGGGCGAGCTGCTCGACTCATCGGACATCGGTTCCGTCTCGGTTTCCTCGGTACTTACCCGCACCAACCAGTACTTGTCCACCCTGGGAAGCAGCGTGGACGTTTGGGAGATCGGAAACGAGGTCAACGGCGAATGGCTCGGCTCCGACGTTCCGGCGAAAATTCATGAATCGTTCAGCGCCGTCAAAGCCGCCGGCGGTAAGACCGAAATGACGCTGTACTACGAGCCGCCCCAGACGGTCACCCCCGGCTACGACATGATTCCGTGGGAAGAAAACACGGCGAATGTTCCCAGCGACATGCACGCGGGGCTCGACTACGTGCTGGTTTCCTACTACGAAACCGACAACAACGGCATCCGGCCCACGCAAGCGCAATGGAATGTGCTTTTCTCGCAGCTTGCGGCAGATTTTCCGAACGCGCAGATCGGTTTCGGCGAAATCGGCATGGACAATCCAGCGACGTCTTCTAACCTCAGCCAGGCCGAGAATATCATGCAGTATTACTACGGCTTGCAGTTTCCGGCGATCCCACGCTTCGTCGGGGGCGACTTCTGGTGGTATTTCGCCGAGGATTGCGTTCCGACGAGCAAGCCGTTGCTGACCGAACTGGAGTCGTACAACTGATCAAAGCGATCCCGGATCGACGAACGTATAACCCAAACCTTTGATGCCGGTGACGGTCGTTTGCAGTGCGTCGATGCCCTTCGCCGGATCGTAGAAAAAGCTGGCGAAGCCGTCGCGCACCGCAAGGTTGTCTTTCGCGGCGGCGACGATATCGGCCGCCAAACGGGCCGGATGACCGTTTTCGGCTAACGGCTGGTAATCCCCGAGATTCTCGGGGATTACTTTTGTTCCGTAGACGTCGTTTACGATATAGGGAAAAAATTGCCCGATATACTGCGTGTAGTCCGGACTGGTCCCCGCAACGGTGCCGGCGTAGTAGATCGACCGCTCGTAGCGAGCCCCGATCCGCGCGGCCACCGCAGCGTAGTCGACGTCCGTTGCAAAGTAGTGGGGCGTTACCCACAAAGCCGGAGCCGGCAGTCCGACGGAGCGAAATGCCGCTACGCCGGCATCAACCCGAGCCAGGGCCCAACTCGCCGACGTTTCGGGTACCGGGCCATCCCAAACGACATTGGCGTTCGGGTCGAGATGAGCGAGAAAAAACTCAGCGTCGTCTCCGCTCGCTCCGGAGTACGGATTGAGACGGCTGTCGTACTGATGGGTGTAGCCCTCCTCGATCAGCGTGCCGCCGTGCGACCGGAGATAGGCAATCGTCGACACGAGTGCCGGTGCCCCGGGCAAGGACACCGAGCGCGGAACGCCGTTGTTATGGGCGCCCAGCGGATCTTCGTATTGCGGAATGACGTTGAAGCCGAACGGGACACCGGCGCCGTAGAGATAGTCGGCCGTTGCGCGAATCTGCTCCATGTCGTCGGCTGCGTCGAGATCTTCGAGCCGCACCAGCGCGCGGTGCCGTGCCGGCGTCAGCGGAGCAAGCTGATCGAACAGGATATCTTCGAGCGCGATTAACCGATCGGTCTCGTTGAGATACGTGAACGGCACTTCGCCGATATAGGTCAAATTACTCGAGCGAATGGCCCACGGGAATGTCGTTTGCGGCGAGCTGCCGGTGTTCACCGCCGTTGCGACGACGCTCAAAGCGCCCGAGTATCCGTCGACCAAAGCCGGCACGATCACGCCCAGATCGTCCTGCGGCGGCACGCTGCGCGTAAGCGTCTGTCCTTGGTAGAGCACCTGCGTTACGCCGCCGGCGGGCGCAAAATATGAATGGATCGGATCCCAGCCGTATTGCAGAACGAAATCTTGCGGACCGACCGCTTGGGCAAGATCCCAAATGTTGTCGCCAAGCCAGAGCACGGGATGCACGCTCGCGACCACGTCGGCAAAGAACGCCGCCGGCAAATCGGCGGGCGACGTCGAATACTGGGATCCGATATAGATCGTGGCGGTGGCAGCGGCGATCTGGCCAGCGGCATATGCTGCCACCGGCTCGATCGTGACTGCGCCGAAATGACCGCACAGATTTGCCGTCGCCGCCGCGTACAACTCGCCGAGATCGTTCCATTGTCCGCCCCCGTCATAGAGGACGAGCGCCGACGTTGGGGCCGCTGGGGATCCGGTGCCGCTAGTTGGGCGCCGCACCGCGAAGCGCTGCCCGTGCGCACCGGCAGGTCGAACGGGACCGCGAACGCCGGCGATCCGGCGGCGTTCGGCCTGCCGTTCGCTTTGCCCATATCCTGCGAGCAGCGCCGGCTTGACGCCGTCGTGCCGATAGGCGTTCGCGCCCGTTTCTTCATTTGTTCGAGCGACGCCCGCGACGGCCGGCAGCGAACTCCCGCGGCCGCCGCACGCGCCGAGGACGGTTGCCCCGGCAACCAGAACCGCCGCCCGGCAGATGATCCGGCTGGATCGGAGAAGCACGCCGGGACTTATCATACGGACCTGACCGAGAAGCCGCCGAACCGGACGAACGCGTCCTCACAGTAGAATCCAAACCGGCCGGCCGGATAGAACGCGGCCGAGCCGTCGACGGCAGCATCAGCGGTGTCGGCAAACGAGATGAGGTGCTCGTCATCGACAAAAATCGTCATGGCGTTTCCGAGCTGCCGAATGCGAACGTTGTTCGGCAGGCCCACCGGAAACCGCGGCTCGTCTGCGGTGGCCAGGAATCGTTGACCGCCGCGATAAGCGGGGTCGACTTTTCCGAGTTCCCAACCCGTGTCTTTGAGAATCAGATAGTAAAAGTGCCGCCGATCGACAAACCGCCAAAGCAGCCACGCACGTTCCCAAGCGTTGGGAGCATCGCGCTCGCGCAGTTGCTCAATCGTGACGACGTCGGTAAACGTGGCCTCGAAATCCTCGTATCCGATCGCCGACGTCGTGAGGGCCGCATGCGTTTCGCCCGCAGAAGTCGACGTCATCGGCTTGAGCGTCAGACAGTCCTTCCCGTCGCACTGGAGAACGGCGATGCGGCCGAAACCGTCGAAACATTCGAGGTCGAACCATTGCGGATGAGGAAAATCAACACTCGTCATACCTTCCTATTTCTGGGAAAGGAAAGCGGCTCTGCGCAGTACGATTGGGTCGGTCCAAGCAGCGCTGATACTGGCGGCGTGTTTTGTCGCTGTGCCCTCTGAGAGCATCGTCGCTCAAAGCACCGCTGCGGCGCAGCCTGCGCCCGATCGTACAGCGATCTCCCGCATTGGCGGCGACACGTGGCTGACGACGAACGCGTCATTTGACGGCACGTCATGGTTCGCCGCCGATCCATCACACGCATCGTTTGCACTTTGGATGAACGACAGCGGCTACATGCCCAACGAAGGGAAAACTGGCGCCGTCGGCTTTTGGACGCGCCGCGCCGATTGCCCGCGTGCGTTCGAGAGAATAACGGCATCGTGCGGTTGGAATCTTGGACTTACGGTTACCCAATGGAAATCGGTCGTCGTGGGCGGCAATACGATCGAAATCGACGGGAACAACGCCGCGCCGTTCGGCCGGGTCGTCAACACAACCGACGGCCAGCATCGCTTCATCGGACTCGAGTCGAACGTGTTCGGCGATTTTAGCGGCTTCGACGTCACCGGCCGGGCCAGCTGGATCGCCGGTATCGACATTACCAGCGACGAGTTCGAGGTCAGGCGGCTGCGCGCAAATCCGGGATCGGCGCGCGTGCGCGCGAGCGATTTCAGCGACTTGCTCGACGTCGATCGCGACGGGAATATGTCGGTCGCCGGCACCGCGCGTGCCGCTCGACTCGCCCAAACACGGCCGGATCAATTTGCCACCCGCGCAACGCTCAGCGGGGGACGAGCGGTTTTCACGTTTCCTCATCGCTACACCGCAACGCCGGTCTGCGTCGCGAACAGTGAGGGCAGCGGACACGTCCCGCTGCGCGTCGAGCCGTCGAGGTCCGCCTGTGTCGTTACCTCCGCAAACGGCAACGATCGATCGGTCGTCGACATCATGGTCATCGGCGATCCCGACTGACTCAGACTCGCCTCCCGGCAAAACCGCATACGACTTCGTTCAAAACCGCGTACGGCTTCGTTTCGAGCAGACCGCGGCGTCCTCGGGACCAGCTTAGCTGGCCCGATTCTTCCGCGGTCTGCTCTGCAGGCGCGATCCGTTACAGTGAACTCGCGCTTACGAAAGTGTAACCCAGCGCCTTGATCCCCGTGATGATCTGGGACAGCGGGGTCGTTCCGTAGTAGGGATGATAGAAGAAGCTGGCCACGCCGTCACGCACGACGAGGTTGGCTTGGGCGTTGGCGATGATTTGCGCCGGCAGCCGAGGCGGGTTGTTATTTTCGGCAACTGGTTCATAGTCGCCGAGATCTTCCGGGATGACCGTCGTTCCGTACACATCCGTGACCTTGTACGGGAAGAACTGTCCGATCAGCTGGCCGTAGTTGATCGCCGCTCCGGACAGTGTGCCCGTAAAGTAGAGCGAACGTTCGTAACGGGCGGCGATGCGCGTTGCAATCGCGCGGTAGTCGCGATCGGTCGCGAAGTAGTGCGGCGTGTCCCACATGGTCGGCGCCGGGAGTCCCACTGCCGCGAACTCGGCCAGTGCCGCGTTCACGCGCAGCTGCGCCCAGGCCTGGGAGTCCACGGGGATCGGGCCGTTCCAGACGACGGAGTTCGATGCGTTGATGCTGGCCAGGAAGAACTCGGCGTCGTCGGCGCTGATGCCGTCATATGGATTGTTTACCGCGGTGCCCGGAACGTACGCGCCGCCGGCACCGTTGGGACCATCGCCGACGCTATACTCGTGCGTGTACCCGTGGTCGACGAGCGTACCGCCTTCCGTCAGCGCCGTCTTGACCGCAGAAATGAACGCGGTGGGCGCCTGCGCGAGCGAATAGTAGGTGGGCTTGCCGGTCCCCGAGTCGACGCCTTGCGGATCGACGTACTGGGGAATGACGGCCATTTGGAAGGGAACGCCTTGACTCTTCAGATAGGCTGCGGCGTTGAGCAAATCGGTCGGACTATCGCCCGCATCGAGATCTTCGAGCCGCACGATGGCACGATGACGAGTCGCTGTCGTCGGGGCCAGCGCATCGAACATCAGGTCGTGCAACGCGACGATGCGGTCGGATTCGCTGACGTAAGCAAACGGGACTTCGCCGATGTAGGTGAGATTGCCCGAGCGGACGGCCCACGGGAAACTCGACGTGCTGGTCACCGCCGTCGCCAAAGTCGTGACCGCCGGTCCCTGCGAGGCACAGGCGCTCGTGCAAATGTCGGCGGCAATCACGCCCGCATCGGTACCGGCCGGAAACGTGCGCGTGAGGGATTGGCTCTTGTACGTCACGCTCGTAGCGCCGGTCGTGAAATACGAGTTCGTCGCATCCCAGCCGTACTTGGCCTCGAACGCCGCCGGTCCGATCGCGTTCGCGTAGTTCCAAATATTGTCGCCCAACCACACCACGGGCTTCGTCGTCGCGGCGATGTCGGTGTAGAAGGCGGCCGGAAAGTCCGTCGTGCTCGACGAGTACGTCGATCCGGCGTAGAACGTTGCGGCATATTGATTGACTTGCCCGCTGGTATACGAGGCGATCGGTTCGGCTTTGAACGTGCCGAAGTGACCGGCAAGGTTGGCGATTCCCTGGGCGTACAGCTCGCCGAGAAACGCGTACGGCCCGGTATTATCGTATAACACGAGGGCTCCGCTCGCACCGGTTGCGAGCGTCCGGCGAACATCCGAGGCCGCGGTTCGCGCGACGCTCGCGGTCAGCTCTTCTTCGGCGGCGGTCGCTCGATGCTGTTTGCGGCTCTTTTCTCCGCCCGCCTGGTAAGCAGCATACCCGTTGAGCAGATTATCTTTGATGCCGTCGCCATGTGTCTCTTCCGGGCGATGGGTCTTGTTTTTCTTCGCAGCCAGTGCGGCAATGGATGTTTCGCTACCCGCAGCGATCCCCGCGGACCCCGTTGTCGGCAGCGAGTTGGTGGATGAACCGCCACCGCTGCAGGCCGCAAGTGCGAGTAGCGGAATGGCGGCAATAAGCCGTATTCGGAGATGACGTTCCACAGTCGAATCCTCGTTTAGAAGCCCGCGTCGAAAAAAGCACTCCGGCGCGGGAGAACTTGCAGTTGGCAGCGCCGACAAACCGGCGCTGCAGCGGAATCGTTGATCAATCGAAGGTCGCTGCGGTCATCTCCGCAGAACGCAGCGTTCGGGTTTTCGCAGCAAACCGAAGACGGTGCGTGCGTAACACCGGACGAACGCGATCGACGTCATGAACCGTTGGTTTCCGTTGGAAAGACGTGCGCCGTTTTCGACCACGTCAGCGCTTCGCGCTTCACGCGGGAGTAGAAGTAGCGGTAGACCGCGCGAAAGGTGGCGATACCGTTGACCAAGTTCCCCCACGGGAAGCGCACGATGGAGAGGATGCCGGCGACCGGACCGTAAAGGCGCGCGACTTGAATCGCGCGTTGACTTAGCCGCCATGCCGAAACGGCGAGTACAGAGTAGAGCAGATCGTAAATCATCGCGGTATGCCGGAAGACCGCGACGACCACGTGCGGGTCGGCCGCGTGCCACATACTCAGACTGAAGGCCGCGATCATGACCGGGTAGCCCGCGAAACATGCGACGTGACCGAACATCCCCTTGCGATCGCGATACAGCGCATACCGCACGGGGAGGCTGCCGCACCAGCCGCGCATCTGCCACGTTTGGAGGCAGATGCCCGTGATCCAGCGCGTCTTCTGACGCACCGCCGTCTTGAACGTGTCCGGAAAGTACGCCCGGGTCGCAATGTACTCTTTGCGCGACCACGGCGCCGGGTGGCTGCCCTGCATGCCGTCGACGAGAACGTCTTTGGCAAAGCCGACGTTGAAGCCGCTGACTTTGATTTCGAGACTGAGCTGATAGTCCTCGGTGAGCGCACCGTCGCCGAACACGTCACCGCGGTGCACGGCGCGCAAAAGGTCGAGGCAATTCCGGCCGAAACCGCAGCCAACGCCCGCGCACGGAACGAACGCGCCGATCGCCTCGCGGATGACCAGATCCTTGAGATGATTCTCCGTGAACTCGTCGGCATACGTCCAGGCCGTGACGAAACGCGGCTTGCGCGGCAACGGGAAGATCGGGATCTGAAGCATGTCTTTTTCCGGCATGTACCAGTTGTACAGCCGCAGCGACATCGGGTGGATGACGTCTTCGACGTCGTGCAAGACGATGATCTGGAACGGGTCATCACCCTCCATCGCGCACATGTAGTCATAGACGGCGTTGAGGTTTTGGGCTTTCGTCGTTCCGCCCGGCCGCGGGTTGACCACTTTGTGGACGTTTTTTGCCCGCGCGCAAACGATGTCCACTTTTGCCTGCGTTTCGGGGTCGTTGGGGTACACGCCGACGAAGATGTCAAACCGGTCGTACTCGATTCGGCGCAACGCCAAGCTGACCATCTGCTCGACGACATCGGCCTCGTGCCAGCACGGAATGAAAATCGCGATACGCGCTTCCGGTTTCGAGGCGAGCTTCGTCCGATCGAAATAGATGCTGTCGCGCTTGGTGAACCACCTGATCATTCCGCGAACGTAAAAGGCGAGATCGAGGAGAACATCGTCGACGCTCAGGAGTAAGTAGCCGATGGCAAGGATGAAGATCGCCGTATCGATGATGACGGCGAACTGCCCGGAGTAAATCGCCATCTACAGGTGCGGGCTCCAGGTAATCGATGGACGGAAGGTGGTATACGACCGGTGGAACGGAACGGCGGCCCCGCGCGGGAGATACACGCCGTCGACACCAGCCAAGGTAACCGAGAACCGCGGGGAGCCGACCTTGACGCCCACTTCGACTTCGGCGACGTTGTTCCAATACTCTCGATGGCTATCCAGCGCGAAATTGGTTCCGACGACGCCGCGAAAGCCCGAGGTGAGCGGGAAATCGTGCAGGATGTTGCTATAGCCGATCACGTTGGCGCCATAGCGCGAATACGATGCGACGCTGAAGCCGTATGACGTGTGGCCGCCGGCGGCGCTACCGCGCTCCGACCACGACGCGAACCCGTAGCGGAACTCCGGACTGGTACCCCGTCCGATCAAGCTGATCTGCTCGCCGCCTTCGGCGAAAAAGTAACTCCCCGCCCGCGTTCCAATATTGTATCGAACGCCGCCGCCGAAGACCTCGCCATCGTCATTGTATATCAATGGTTCTTGAGCCCGGTCAGACGAGCGCGTGTCGTCCCACGAGTGAATGACTGCGTACGGTTGGAGCCGCCGAGCGGGCGCCAGCGCATAAGCGTCGACGCCGAACACGGTGTTCGCAAACCGTGAATCGTATTGCACCGTGGCATAGGCGACGCGCGAGCTGTGCAAGGCTCCGCCCAGTCTTGCCCGCAATTCGGCCGCAGCCTGATTGGCGACGGTTTCGTCGGGTGACTTCTGGAGCAAGGTGAAGGCGGCGACGGCAAGATCGGAATGACCCGACCGAGCCTGGTCGTACGCCAGCGCCAGTTTCATGCGGTCGTCGGACGGCCGCTCGCGCGTGTATTGTGTCAGTGCCCAGACCGCGGTCGACAAGTCTTGCCGGCGTTCGCTTGCGTACGCGATCTGTTTGAGGACGTCGGCGTCGTCGGCCGGGCGGCGTTCGGCGTACGCCTTCCAAGCGTCGATCGCTCCGTTCTCATCGCCCTCGGCTTCGAGTTCGTCTCCGCGCAAGCGCAGCATCGCCACATCCTCATGCGCAACGGCGAGGTATGCGTCGATGGCGGCAAGGGTGGCTTGATGATCTTGCGCGTCGCGTGCGGCTTCGACCCGCATGCGCAACACGTCGATCGCGCCGGCGTGACGCGAGAGGTACGTGGCGAAGTCGGCGAGGGCTGCGGAATGCCGGCCAAGGCGCAGCAAGAGTTCGCCGCGCTCGGCGCGCGCAGCATCATTCGCCGGGTTGTATTGCAAGGCAAGACCCAACGACGCGAGTTCCGCGGTCTCATCGCGCAGCTGCGCCTGCAGCCGCGCCAGCCGCAGCCAACCCGCCGAATTCGCGGCGTCGAGTGCGAGGAGCTTTTTGAGCACGTTGACGGCTGTGCGGTCGTCACCGGCCCATTGCGCAGCGTTTGCATGATAGCGATACGCCGCCGCGATCGCCGGGGCCGAAAGCGCGAGTTGATGATTGCCCCCAGTGAGGCGCGCGCTGAACCCCGTCGGAGAAGGCACGAGGCCTGCAGCGGCAGCGGGCAATGCACGATCATAAACGTTCGGCAGATCGACCGCTGCGGGCCGGCGCGATACGGTTCTTGCAACGGCGAACGATAGGCGCTTCGCAAGGGCTGCGCCGGCCAGCGTTGCCGCATCGGCAATACGCTGCCCGGGCTCGCGCAGCGACTCGAGGGCGAGAGAAGGGCCTGGCTCTTGAAGCGCTGCGCATCCGCCAAGCGGGAGGACCAGCAGCACGTTCGCGGCATAGGAAAATACACGTCGTCCGAGGCGTCTACGCACGTACTTCACCCGGTACAAGCTCAGTTGCAATTGAAATGCTTGCGAACTCGCAAGCAACCTAATGGATTAAAACAACACGGGAACGAACGATGTCGGGAAAACCTCGACGAGCCGCCGGCGTAACGCAAACTGCAGAGAGAATC
>JBEKHC010000129.1:0-11183 GCA_050012475.1 Candidatus Velthaea sp. | reverse complement strand
AAACGAGCTCCACGATGCGAAGTTGTCAGCTTACGTGCACCGCTTAAGCGACGGCGCGATTTGGTCTTCGAACGGTCCGATCTTCGTGCCCGGAGCGTTTGAGCGGTTTTCGGCGCTTGCTATAGAGACTTACGTGGTGCTGTGCAAACTTATCGGCACCGTGCTTGGCAGCAGCAGGCCAAGCGCGCAATAACCAAGCCAGAGATATGCCCTCGTGAGTTGACCTTCTGCTTCCGAATAGGGTACGATGACGAGTTTTCTGTTCCGTTGCTCCCCAACACCCTACTACGAGCTTGATGGAGTCGACGGTTACGTACGTTTGAAGTTTCACCTGAGGCGCGTTGCTGGCACTTCGATGACGCCGGTTGGCGAACTCGCTGCGCTGGCGCCTCTGCCACCAATTGAGCAGAGTTCAGAAGACGAGAAGTCCGAGGCGTGGCGTCCGGCAGCAAGACTTCGCGTCTTCTTATGCCATGGAACTGAAGATAAAAAGGCAGTGCGCGAACTCTATCGAGAGTTATTGTAAAAGAGAACGGGCTGAGGCCCTGGCCGTGGCGCCGCCCCAACGCGTCGAATTGGGCTGAAACGATCCCGGAAATCCGTAGCCGGGGCGTAAAATTCGGTACCGGCACGGATATTCGGCGGACCGGCCCGCCGCTATGGTTCGGTCATGAAGTCACTGACCATCGTTTCGGCTGCCGAGCCGAACTTTGCGAATCCTCCGCCCCCGCCCGTACTGTCCGCCGTCCGAGCCGCTGAACCCGACACCGCCACATTGAGCGCTCGCTATGCGCTCGTCGAGGACATCGATTATCTCATGCGGACCGGGAGGTCGCGCCAGGTCCTGGCCCTGCGGTGGACTCGCTGATGCCGGTATCGATGCCGATGTGGCGGGAAATCTTCGGCCCGACCACGGCGCGCGCCACCCCGGCCCCGGCCGCCGGCGCCCGGACGCTGAAGCGTCACTTTAAAGTTACCCGCGGATGCCGGTACGGACATGGACGCTGGCGCCGCCGCGTTCGAGCAGCGCCGCATCGTCGGTTACGGGCGGCCAACTCAGGTCGTACCGCATCGGCGTGGACGCGGCGCAGATCGCGGGCGGCCGCAACTGGCGGCGTTTGGCCAGCAGCGAGGCGCAGCCAGGCCGCACGACACGCATCCCGGCCCGAATATCGTGCGCCCGCACCAGCGGCCGCGCCCCGTCGTGCACGAGAATGCCGGCGGAGTGCTCCGATAGCGCGGTGACGCCCAGCCGAACGCTGTCTTGGCGGCTGCGTGTCGCGGTCAAGGGTCGAGCAGTGCGCCGCACCCGGAGCCCGATGGCTTTGCGAGCGAGGGAAAGCTTTTATGGGCACAAGGACGGTCACAAGGACTGAACCATGATAGCTATGCTTGCTCTCCTCACCGCGTTCGCGGCTTGCCACGGAGCGGATCCAGCCATCACCAACGTCACGACGACCCAGACCTCGAACGGAGGGCTAACCACCTACACGCTGAGAGTCACCGTCACGAACGTCGGTTCGAGCGGCCAGCGCAGCAACGTGCTGCAGTCGGTCGAGATCCGGCTGGACCGCGCAAAGAACGGCGAAAAGGGTGTGCCGCCGCTAGCCGCTGGCGCGAAGTACACGTTCCCGTACGACGTGCAGCGCGCCACCGACGCCGCCGCCGGAACGACAACCGTCGATCTCCACTTGGTCATGCACCAACCTTCTGGAGTCGGTCCGCAGGATTGTTCGGCGGCAAACGATTCGCAGCGCGTAAAACTTTAATCGATATCGGCAATCAGCGCATTGCTGCCGATTTCCAAACAGAATGTGCTTGCCGCCAGCGCCGCGTTGTTGAAGACAAAAAAGCCCCATGCCGCGTGCCGGTTCGGCGCGTTCGGCGTGGCTGTGAGATTGAGAAGTGAAAGCAACTGCGGCGAGTGCATCGTGCAGCGCTTCTGCGCAGAACTTGCCACTGACGTATCGAAGGTAACGCAACTGAGTTTGCAATACGGCAAGCTGGCGCCACCGGGTTTCAGACGAGGATATTCGCCGAGCTGCCGTCGGAAGCGTTTTCGGAGTGCGTCGTTATGGGCTCGAACCTTGCCTTAAAGCCCGGCAGCGAAGTGGACTACGGCGAGCGCCGATTCGCGATCATGCAAGTGATCAGCTTCGAGACCGTCGTCGCGCGCGACGTCGAGACAGGCGAGCTTGAGCGACTTCCCATCGCGGGCCTGCGATCAATCTCCGGGGCGGAGCCCTCCGTGCCACCGCCCGACCTTCGGACTTCGTCCCATCGATCACACCAAACTCGACGTGATCGTTGTTGACGAGCGTGGCGAGTAAACGGATGGCATGCTCGCCAGGATGGCATGCAAAGGGCTAAAACACGACTAAAGTCGTGCTAATTCTGCTTGGGCAGGAAAAAGTCGCCGATTTTGCCTTGGAATCGGGTCGGCGCCGAGTAGCCACCGTCAGCGGATGGACGTAATGGTGAGTTTAACCGGGATGCTGCGGTTTGCACGTCAGCGACTGGACGGCGATGTGCGGCGCGATCCTTGGCGGCTCCCGAGCCGCCCCTGGTGGTCGAGGTGGCTTGCCTATCTGCTTTCAATCGCCAGCACGGCGGCCGCGCTGCAGGCGCGTTTAGCACTTGGCGATACGGCGTCCGGGAAACACCCGGCCCTAACCTTACTGTTGGTCTCGGTCATCTTGTGCGCGTGGCTAGGTGGCTTGGGACCGGGCTTGGTCGCGACCGTGCTCGGCACCCTCGCAGGCGACTATTTTCTGCTCGCGCCAATATACAGTTTGGCGATTGCCGACTATGCCAGTGCGATCGCCTTGGTATCGTTCAGCCTAGCCGGCGTGCTGGTCAGTGTTGTCAGCGAGATCTTGCACCGCGGCCGGAGGCGCGCGGAGGACAGCCGGCTGGGGCAGGGCTTTCTCGGCAAGGCCGCTGTCGCACTGGCAAGCTCGCCCAATTATACCAAAACGCTCGAGACCGTCGCTGAGCTGGCGGTCGAGGGGCTGGCGACGATGTGTCTGTTCTATCTGATCGATGAGAACGGGTCGATCGAGCTGGTCGCCAGCGCTCACCCCGACCCCGAGTTGGCGCAACGCCTGGTCGGCGCCGAGCGCTTCTTGGTCAGCGAGCGCTGCGGCGTTACCCACGCCGTCCTGCGCGCAATCGATTCGGGTCACTCGCTGATCGTTCCGCGGGTGGACGAGACCTGGATCGCCGCGAACGCAACCAGCGACGATCACGAACGGCTCATGCGCGAGCTCGACTATCGCTCGCTCTTGGTTGTGCCGGTCACCGGTTTGGAGAACCGCGTGCTCGGAGCGCTGCTGCTTGTACTGACGGCGCCGGGCGAGGGCCGCTACGACCAGCGGGATCTGGAGTTTGCGCAGGAGCTCACATGGCGCGTGGGCATCGCCGTGGAGCGCGCCCGCCTGTATGCCCACGAGCTCGAGTATCACCGGCTCATCGAGACGACCAACGACGGAATCATGAAGCTGGATTTGCGCGACCCGCGCGCCTGCATCAGCCAGGCGAACCAGCGTATGATCGAGTTTCTGGGGTACGCGGATGCGGCCGAGGTGCAGGGGCGCTCGGTCTTCGATTTCGTGGATCCAGCCGACGTCGCCGAGGTTGAGCAGCGACTCGCGCACCGGCGCCAAGGCAAAAGCGAACGTTACGAAGTGCGCTTGCGCCGGCGGGACGGCGCAGTGCTCTGGACGCTCTGCGCTGCCAGCCCGCTGGTTGACCGGCATGGCGCGGTCACCAGTTCGCTGTGCGTGTTGACGAACATTAGCGAACGCAAGCAGACCGAACGGCAGCTTGTGTTTCTTGCAGACACTCGATCACTCTTGGCTTCGTCGCTGAGTTCGGAGAAGATCCTCACCCAACTCGCTGAGCTGGTGGTCGAACGTAAGATCGCGGACTGGTGCATCGTCTATTGCCCGGAGCGGGGCGATACGTTCACCGCCAAGGCGGCGGCGTACCGCGACCGGGCAAAACGCGCGGCGTTCATTCGGCGCCAGGCCACCCGCCCGGTCGGCGTCCGGACGATTACCGCCCGGGTTCTGCGCACCGGCGAGCCGGTGCTCGTAGCGGAATACGGGCTCGAACACCTCAAGGCGGCCGCCGTCGACGGGGAGCGGCGGCAACACTCCTTCGACTTCCACTCGCTCATCGCGGTCCCGTTAAGCGCCCGCGGCCAGACGTTCGGCGTGCTGGTGATGCTCAACGCCGAGTCGCCGCAGGCGTTCTCGGACAAAGACTTCGCGCTGGCCAAAAGTCTTGGGAGCCGGGCCGGGCTGGGCCTGGACAACGCGCGTCTGTTCGAGCAGGGGCAGCGTGATGCTGCGTTCCAGCGGTTCATCGCCCACGCGAGCGAGGTGCTGTCGTCATCGCTTGATTTGCCGACGACGCTCGATGGACTCTTGCGACTGGTCGTGCCGGAGTTCGCCCAGTGGGGCATCGTCAATCTCATCGACGAGCACGACGGGACGGCCAAAGCGGCCGCGGTCATTCATGCGAACCCGCACAAAGCGCAACTCGCGAACCGCCTGCGCGGACACAGCTATCTGCGTGTCGAGGCCTCGCAGGTACCGCACGCGAGCAGCACGTCCCAGATCGTCGCTCGCGCCGACGAGACCTTCATCCGCGCGGTCGTCCGGCCCGAGTTCGTCCCGACGCTGATGGAGATCGAACTGGGTTCTTCGCTCGTCATCGTCCCGTTGGTCGCCCGTGGGCTGCTGCTCGGCGCGCTGATGTTCGCCGCTGGCCAAGCCGAAGACCGGCGCGTGTATACGGTCTCCGATCTTCCGCTGTTCGAGGAATTGGCTCGACGCGCAGCGGTGGCGATCCTGCATGCCCGGGACTTCGCGCAAGAGCGGCGAGTCGCGGACTTCTTGCAGTCGACCTCCCTGCCGCTCGCACTACCGCAGTGCCCGGGGCTGCGCTTTCACGCCTTTTACGAGGCCGGGAAGAGTGACGCCCAGGTCGGCGGCGACTGGTACGACGCTCTGCGTCTGCCTGACGGACGAATCCTCATCTCGATCGGCGACGTGCTTGGCAGCGGGGTCGAGGCGGCCATCACGATGGCTAGCTTGCGTCAGATCGTCCGCGGCGTCGTCCAGATCGACCCCGACCCGGGCGTGATTCTCGAAGCCGCCGACAGGGCGCTGCACAGCGAGCATCCGGAGCGGTTCGCGACCGCGTTCGTGGGCCTTTTTGATCCGATCACGGCGCTCCTGAGGTATGCCTGCGCCGGTCATCCGCGGCCGCTTTTGTGGCAGCCTGACAGCGCGATCGCCGAGCTGACGGGCGGCCACAGCTTGCCGCTCGGGCTGCGTGAGTACGCTCCCGCCGAGCCGGAGGCAAACGTCGTCCTTCCCCCCGGCTCGCTGCTCGTACTCTACACCGACGGCCTCACCGAGGCGACGCACGACCCCAGTGAGGGCGAGCAGCGATTGGTCGCCGCGCTCGGCGACGCAGCCGTGCGCGAATCCAGCAATGTCGCCCGAGCCCTGCAAGCCGCCGTTTTGCGCCAGGGGTCGCGCGACGACGTTGCCGTCCTGGTGCTCGCGGTTGAAACGGTGGCCGATGGCTGCAAGCGGGATGCATCCCCGAATGACGAGGCGATCTTGGCGTGGACGTTCGACGCCCACGACGCCAAGGCGGCGCGAGCCACGCGCGGCTTTATCACCCACCGCCTGCGCACCCACACCGCCTCGGATGACGAGTGCCACGCCGCCGAAGTGGTCTTCGGTGAATTGGTCAGCAACGTCGTCCGGCACGCGCCCGGCCCGATCGAGGTGCGGCTAGAAGTGGGTGGCCAGGCGCCAATCCTGCATGTCCTCGACCAAGGTCCTGGCTTTCAGCACGTCGCGCAAGCACCGGTCACCGACCTTATGAGCGAAACGGGCCGCGGACTCTCCGTTGTCGCTGCGCTGACCGCAGAGTTCAACGTCTCCCGACGAGCGCGACCGCTGTCCGGCAGTCACGCACGAGCCGTTCTGTCAGTCAATCGTGTGCACGCAGGAGCCCGTTAACGTTAATCCGGGGCTCGACATGAGCCTCATTCTGACTTCCGAGAAGCGGGCGTTCTCGGAAGTCAAAAGATTTTAGTCTTGCGGCGCGGACCATGCGCGCGCAGGGGTTCAAAAGCACGTTTTTAGATTTAGTCTTCGCGAAAGCAAACAAAAAGTTACCCAAATGGAAGCCCTGATTGAGATTCGCGCTGTCGCCGGCGGGGGCGGGCCTTGGTGCACCGGCACATCTGCTTCACGCTGTAAGCATCACATTCTCTGCCGTCCGATACGTGCACCACTCGCAAGTTATGGCGCGATCCGGCTCCTCGTGAGCGAGCAGGATCGCGACGCCCTGAGGAGCTTCAAGAAGGCGCTATCTTCTCGGGCGAAGTCGATCCAACGCGTAGGGCCATAGAGCCCCGAAACCCGATTCTTGAACGCGAACGATCGCGGGGTGTAGACCAGCAATCCTATCTCGTCGATCGCGATCGCTTCGCGGGGACAGCTCGGATTTTCGAGGCAAAAGCGGTAAGCATCCAGTTGCCGCCGGTAGCGGTATAGTTCGTGGTCCGGACGGGCGGACGTCTTATAGTCAATGAGATACCGCGATCCGGCTTCATCCTCCACGATGGCATCGTACTTGCCGCCAAGAATGAGGCTGATTCCGATCTCGGGGAACATAACCGGCTGTGATTCGACCCAGACCCCTTGCGAGTGCATGCGCATCCGCGTTGGCCCAACGCCGATATTGACCCATCCGCCGTCGCCTGGATCGGCGATCCGTTCACGCATCGCAGCATCTAATTTCATTGGTTACTCGACAGAGGTCGACGCGCTCTTCATCCCAGAACCTCGACAAGGGGTAAGCCAAGCCGCATCCGGCGCGCAGCAAATGCCCCCGTCAGCTAAAGCTGGCAAATCTGATCCGACCGTTACTACTCGTGCTGCTCAACTGCTTTAACCAAGACATGCACGTTCAGAAAGTGGTATAACATGAGACCCATAACAAAGCGATATTGAATCATTGAATGATTGGACGTCAGTATCTTCGCCTCGGCTAGATCGATGAGAGTCGAGAGTGCGAGTCCCGTAATGTCATTTTCGTTAAGCGATTTTGCATCCCGCTCTCCCGCACGCAAAAATACGAGGTCCACCAAACCCTCAAGAATGTTCCTATCCACTGAGATTCCGCCCGGCCCAAGACTCCACAAACCGAAAATACTTCCTAACTTAAAAAAGGACCTGACCATGGCGTTCGACAGCTGGGCAACGAGATAATACCATTTGTCCTCCGGCAGTTGCTCAATAAAGTATTCTCCGCGAGCCCGTATGTATTTCAGGATCAGCAAAACGGAAGACTCATTTAGCCATTCGCGTTCAGATACTCCGAAAACTGCTTGTTCTCTGTACGAATCGCATACGTACTCGAGTAAGTTCTCGCTTATTGTAGGTCCTTGACTCGACTTCTCAACTAATTGTGTTTCGAGTCCCAATACAAGACCTTTTGGCTCCCACCTCATATCCGCAACCCATGACGGTGTTATAAGAATGGCTTCCGGTCTATTCACGCCTACTGCGGCGATAAGCTCAGCTAACGTGTCGCCGTGTGCCTTGATGTCGCGTACCACGGCCGCCATCTCGGTCACGTCGCCGGCCATCGCGTCGATCTTTTCGCCGAAAGTTTTGAGCACCGCGAGGGACGACCCGGTTATCGCAGTCAGATTATCGATCTTAACGTTCGCGGTCTGGACGAGGTGTAGGGTCACCGCGTTCTGCTCGGCGGCCCAGACCTTTTCGAACGCATCGCCGACGTAAAGCGTCTGTGCGGCAGCGCGGACGAACAGGGCGAACCATCCGTCCTCGCCGTCTGCTCCGCCGGCAACCAGCGAAACAAATGATCGCGGTATGTCTTCGAACACGTTAGTGGAGATCTCCGCGAGCACCGCTGCCTCAGCGGCGAGCCGGAACGGATCCAGAGTGGGGCCGGATCCGTGGCGGGCGGCCAGGCTGGCGGTAAAATCCGCGGGCGCACGTTCGATGACCCTGCGTCGCAACGCATCGTCGTCCTTGGCGTAGGGTCGGCGAGGCTGTTCAGCGTCAGGGCTGGGACCAGAGCTTCCTCTTCTTTGAGGTAACGGCTTAGCAGCTCTGAGAATATAGCGCCTTGTTCTCGCCTGGCCTTGTCCGGTTCGGTAGCGCGACTGTGATCGAACCTCTCGCGTGTTGTCGTCAACGCCTTCAGCTGCGCGTCTCGTAAGGCGCGCACGATCACATGGTTCTCATCGATTGGCCGACCAGACCGATCGAACCAGGCAGCGCGATAGAGACTTTTCAGGGTTTCCACCCCAAAGCCGCCCGCGACATTTGTGCCGAACGTCGCGACCGCCATCGCCAGCGGCGGAGCATGCATGGACACGGCCGCAATGCCAACGCCCGCTACACCGACGACCAGTGCCGCAGCTGTAGTCTTTAGCAGGCGCGTTTCACGGGGGGTAGCACGATCGGAGTACGTTTTGCCTACAGTGCCATAGAGCGCCCCCTAATTTGATGGGTGATCACACGACTCGCACGCTGCGGCTGCGAGTTGCGATGCCAACTATTACAGGTTCTGAGCCAGAAGGCGGTTTGTCGGGAAAAGCCCGTGATAGCGATTAACCGGGGATCAACAACAACTCTCGAAGCCGGAGGCTGCTTGCGAGAACGGGCTCGAAGGCGGCCGGCTGCGCCTGGGCCAGCCGGCGATAGATCTCCACCGTCTCTTGGATCGCAAGCAACGCACCGGCACGATCACCGCTGTCGCTTAGCCGAAGCGAGAGGTTGTTGAGGCTCCTGGCAAGATCGGGCTCGAAGGCGGCCGGCTGCGCCTGGGCCAGGCGGCGATAGATCTCCACCGCCGCTTCGATCGCGCGCAACGCACCGGCACGATCGCCGCTGTCGCTTAGCCTGTTCGAGACGTTGTTGAGGCTGCTGGCAAGATCGGGCTCGAAGGCTGACGGCTGCGCCTGGGCCACCCGGCGATAGATCTTTACCGCCTCTTCGATCGCGCGCAACGCACCGGCACGGTCACCGGTGTCGCTTAGTCCGTTCGAGAGGTTATTGAGACTCCTGGCAAGAGCGGGCTTGAAGGCGACCGGCTGCGCCTTGGCCGGCCGGCGATAAATCTCCACCGCCCTGATGTCGGCTTTGCCGATTAAACCGTCCAAAGGGCGTGCGTCAGAGCCGCGACGGCCCGCAAAAGGCGCCCGGTTTAGCGCCGCAGTGCCTTGGCGCAACCAAAGAGCGCGAAATGCGCAATTGCTCGCGGAGGTCAATCGCTTGACCACCAGCCTATCGCTCACAGAAGGCGCCGAGGTCCGGTGCGGTGATCGCTTTTTGGTTGTGCGCCAGGCTCTTGGCTCCGATGCCGTTCTCGTTGAAGATCCGCAAACCGGCGAAATCGAGCGTTTAGGAATCGGCGATCTCCGTTCGGCGACCGCAGAAGCTGCTGATAGTTCGACGACAAACCTGACCGACGTCAGTGATCGCGATTGGGCGGAAGCCCGGCGCCGGCGAGATCTTATCGCTCCGCTGCTCGATGGGACCCGTTGCCCCCGTTCGATAGTTGTTGAACGTGCCCGCGCCGGCGACTGCGCCACGACGACGCTGTACCGTTGGGCGCGCCTGTATCGCGCGTCGGGCCTGCTCTCGTCCCTGCTCCCGGAGAAATCGAACGGCGGGCGCGGGAAGAGCCGGCTCAACCCCGCCGTCGAGCAGATCCTCACGAAAACGATCAGGGATCACTACCTCAGCCGGCAGCAGCGTATAGTACGCTCCACGGCACAGGAAGTTGCGCGCCGCTGCCGGAGGCGAGTCTTCACGCACCGAACCCGAATACGGTCCGGCTGCGCATTCTCGCGCTGCCGATGCGCGAACGCTTGCGGCGCCGTTCGCATCACAAAGAGGCCGCCGATAGCTTTGCGCCGCGACCCGGTACCTTCGACGTGGCGCAGCGGCCGTTGGACATCGTCCAAATCGATCACACCAAACTCGACATCATCGTGGTCGATCGCGAACAACGCTTGCCGATCGGGCGCCCGTGGATCACGCTCGCGATCGACATCTATAGCCGCATGGTGATAGGCTTCTGCATCTCGCTCGATCCACCAGGAGTGATCTCGACGGGACTGTGCATCGCGCATGCGGTGCTGCCCAAGGAGGCGTGGCTCGAGCATCGGGGCGTCGCTGGCAAATGGCCTTGCTGGGGCTTTCCGTCGCGCATCCATTTGGACAACGCGAAGGAGTTCCACGGCGAGATGCTGCGGCGCGCGTGCGAGCAGTACGGAATCCCGCTCGACTACCGTCCGCCAGCGACACCGCACATGGGCGGTCACATCGAGCGGCTCGTGGGAACCCTCATGCTCGCACTCCACGAGTTACCGGGTGCGACGTTCTCCAACCCAAAGCAGCGCGGGAACTACGACTCCGAAGCATCAGCGGTGCTGACGCTCGACGAGCTCGAACGGTGGCTGACCGACTACATCGTTTGCGTCCATCACGTCAAGCGTCACCGCGGCATTGATACCTCGCCGCTCCACCGTTGGACCGTCGGCATCTTCGGCGATGAGCGCGCTCCCGGGCGAGGCACAATCGACCGTCCAACGGACGAGGAGCGGATCCGCCTCGATTTCCTACCGTTCGTCGAACGGACCGTACAGCCCAGCGGCGTGGCAATCGAAGGGATTCAATATTACAGCGACGTCCTGCGCCGCTTCATCGGCGCGACGCACCGTGGCCAAAAGCGTCAGTTTCTGTTTCGCCGCGACCCGCGCGACATTGGCGTCGTCTACTTCTGGGACCCCGATGTCCGACGGTATTCGGCCGTGCCCTATCGGAACATTGCCCATCCGCCCATCAGCGTCTGGGAGCTGCGGGAACTGCGCCGCAAGCTCCATGAGATCGGCACCGCTCAGATCGACGAGGCCGCGATCTTCGCGGCCTACGAACGACTGCGCGATCGCGAGGCGCGCGCGGCGACTGAGACCAAACGGGTCCGGCGTGCACGCGAGCGCCGGCCGGTGGGCGCAAACACGGTTTCGGCAGATGAGATCATCGTCGATCCAGCGGTCCACACGACCGTCCGGGAAACGCTCGGCCACGCCTCCCTGACGACCACCGGACGCT
>JBEKHC010000128.1:0-11198 GCA_050012475.1 Candidatus Velthaea sp. | reverse complement strand
GATCATGCGGCACGCCGCCGAAACGCGAGAAAGAGAAAGATCGGCACGCCGAACATCGACAGCAGCACGCCGACGGGCAAATCCAGCGGCGGCGCGATCGAGCGAGCCACCGCATCGGCGAGGACCACGAGCATGGCACCGATCAGCGCACTCGTGACGAGCGTGTAGCGCGCGTCGTCGCCGACGACCCGGCGCGTGACGTGCGGAACGATCAAGCCGACGAATCCGACGACGCCCGAAACACTGACAGCCGCCGCGGTCAGCAGCGATGCCGACGCGAGCACGCCCCAGCTCGCGCGATCGACGTCGATGCCAAGCGAACGCGCGCGCGTTTCGCCAAAGCGCAAGCCGTTGAGGGCCGGCGCCAAGGCCAGCGCAACGATGGCTCCGCCACCGGCATAGAGTGCGCCGGTGCGAGCGTCATCCCAGCCGCGCCCGGCCAAGCTGCCGCCCAGCCAAGCGAGAATGCTCAGTGACGTGCTCGCGCGCGGCGAAAGCAAGATCACCAGGGTCACGACCCCGGCGAAGAGCGCCGAAAGCGAGATGCCTGCAAGGATCAGCCGCTCGTGCGAGAGGCCGGCACCGGTGCGCGCCAGCGCCGCGACGAGCAACGCGGTGGCGAGCGCGGCACCGAATGCCAGCAGCGGCAGCAGCGCCGCGGTAATGCCGGCGGCGATGCCAACCGCGATCGCGCATGCCGCGCCGGCGCTCGTGCCGGTGAGGTACGGATCGACGAGGGGGTTGCGCAGCATGGTTTGCAGCAGCATGCCCGCCATGCCCAACGCCGCCCCGACGAGCGCCGCGATTGCGACGCGCGGAATGCGGATGTCCCACAGAATCCGTCCGGCCTGCGTCGAGATGTCGGGGTGGATCAATTGGGAAGAGACGATCGAGAAAGCGAACGGCACCGCGCCGACCGACACGCCGAGCACGATCACGACGGCGCAGACGGCAACGGCCGTGCCGACGGCGATCAACGGAGCGCGGTGCCGCCGGAGTTCCACGCCTAATGGTACGCCGGGCGGTGAAGGCGACCTCGCCCGCGGAAGGCCGGCCGCCGGGGTTTCCCTAACCCGCGTGCGTGACTACTCTTCGCACCGTCGCGGACGCGCCGCAGCGGGCTCTGCTCGTGGCCGTCGACGTGCACGACCGGGCCGCGCCGCTGGCGCCCGAACTCGCCGAGTTCGCCGCGCTGGTGCGGGCTGCCGGCGTCGTCGTCGTGGGCGAGGTCGTGCAAAAGCTGCCGCACGTCGATCCGGCGACGCTCGTCGGCAGCGGCAAAGCGCACGAGATCGCCGAGCGCGCCAAAGAGCTGGGGGCCGACGCGCTCTTCGTCTTCAACGATTTGCGTCCGCGCCAGCGCACGAACCTCGAGAAGATCGTGCCGCTGCCGATCGTCGACCGCAGCATGCTCATCCTCGATATCTTCGCCCAGCACGCGCGCTCGCGCGAAGGCCAGCTGCAAGTCGAATTGGCGCAGCTGCGCTACCGTCAGTCGAATCTGATCGGTGCCGGTGCGGCGCTGTCGCGGTTGGGCGGCGGCGTCGGTTCGCGCGGTCCGGGTGAAACGAAGCTCGAAGTCGACCGCCGGAAGATCCAGCAGCGCGTGAGTCTGCTGCGCGATCAGCTCGACGAGGTGCGCAAGCAGCGCCAAACGCGCCGCTCGGGCGGCGGACGCGATCCCTACGTTGCGCTCGTGGGCTACACGAACGTCGGCAAATCGTCGTTGCTCAACCGTTTGGCGGGGATCGATCCGTTGCGCACCAATGCGGCGTTCGTCGCCGATCAGCCGTTCGCAACGCTCGATCCGACGTTGCGCCGCGTGTATCTGGGCGATGGGCAAAACGTGCGCCTTGCCGATACCGTCGGCTTCATCACGGCGCTGCCCAAGGAACTCATCAGCGCTTTTCGCGCCACGCTCGAAGAACTCGAACTCGCGGACTTGCTCGTCCACGTGATCGACGCGTCCAATCCGGACTGGCCGCGCCAGCGTCAGAGCGTCGAGACGATTTTAAAGGAACTCAATCTCGACGAACGGCCGGTGATTGTGGCGTTCAATAAAGTCGATCGGCTCGACGCCGCCGGCCGCGCCGCACTGCCGGCCGGTGCGATCGAGGTCAGCGCCAAGAACGGTGACGGCATCGATCGGTTGCGGGCTGCCATCGCCGAGCGTCTCGTGGCGCGGTGATCGCGACGGTGCTGCGGTGGTGCGGCGTGGCGGCGGCGTTGGTCGCGCTGGCGGCTTGCGCGCGCCCGGCGCCGGCCAACCCGGCACCCGCGAAGCCGGCGCTGGCGGGGGACATCTATGTGGACATGTATCGCCGGCTGCGGCCGTCGATGGTGCTGTTCACGATGGAGATTCCCAGCGACGATCCCAAGCGCAAGGGCGCATACGACGAAGCATACGGCAGCGGCATCGTCGTGCAAAGCGGCAGCTGGGGTTCGCGCATCCTGACCGACGCGCACGTCGTTGCGGATGCGCGCAACATCGTGGCCCACATCGGCGATGCGGGCAAAGCGCCGGCGCGCGTAGTGGCGGTGAGCGACGATCGCGATGACGTCGCGATCCTGGAAACCCGCATTCGCGGCGTTCGCCCCGTTGCACTCGGCACGTCCAAAGGCTTGGAAGCCGGCCGGCCGATCGGCGTGATGGGCTACCCAATTCCCGACGCGTTCGAGGACGAACATCTGGGCACGAAGGTCTCGATCTATGCCGGACGGATCGCCAGCGTGCGCGACGGATCGCTCGAACTCGACGTGCCGATCATCCCCGGTGAAAGCGGCGGTCCGGTGTTCGAAGCTGGCAGCGGAACGATCGTCGGCATCGCCGAGTCGCGGTTCGACGAAGAACGTGCGATCGGTTTCGCCACGCCGATCGACATTGCGACCAAATTCCTCGCCTTGCACGAGCGCAAATGACGCTTTAACGCGCGCTCGGCACCCGCGGCAAATCGTGCGCGACTTTGAGCGGCGGATTGTGGCCGAGCAGCGATCGATCCCCGACCCATTGCGCGGGCGGGATGCGCCAGTATTGGGCCATCGCGTTGAGTTCGCTCGCGTAAGTCGACCGCACTTCGACGAAGTGGCGCCACGCCGTGTCGCGTTCCACGAGTGGAATGCCGGCCAGTGCGAGCCGGTCGTACGCCAGATCGAACTCAGCGCGCTCGATGCCGACGTCCGCGCCGTCACCCAAGCCGAAGTAATGGCCGAAATCGCGCACGAAATGGCGGCCCAGCCGGTTGACGAAAATGGCCTCGGCTTTGTTGGGAACGTCGATCGTGGTGATCGTGATCGTCGATGCGTCGAGGACGGCGCCGAGCGCGCCGACCCACGAGATGGCATCGTGCGTCGAGCGGAAGTAGGTCAGCACGGGATACGCGAGATGCGTTTCGAGCACCAATGCCATCCACGTTTGCGCTTCACGCAGCGTTGCGACCAAACCGTCGATGGCGTGCAGCCGGGAGTGGATTTCGACCAGTTCGACTCCCGACGGCGGCGCGCCGGCGCGGTTGCACAACGCGACGACGAATGCCTCGCGGGCGTGATACGCGCCGAAGATCGCAAACAGGAACGTCGTGAGGATCGCGACCACACCGAGCCCCGACGCGCCGGCGAGCACCGCCAAAAGACGTGTCGCCGAATCGAGCGGGACGATGTCGCCGAAGCCGACCGTCAGCAGCGACGTTCCGGCGAAATAGAGCGCGCCGCCCAAGGTCGGTTCGGGTTTGAGTTCGCCGCGCAAGGCGAAGAACATGAAGCCGTAACCGATGATGAGGCTGGCAACCCAAAAAGCGAGCAAAAAGATCAGCAGCGCCGGCGCGAACGTGCCCAGGAAATCCTCGCGCAGTTCGTTGGGGAGCGCGGTGTGACCGATCCAGCGCCAGCCTTTCCAAAACCAGCGCGAGATGAACGCGCTCGCACGCAGCCGCCGCCGGGCCGGACGCGGCACGATGACGGATTGGAAGACATCGCTGAAGGTCGAAACGACCAGCACGATCCCGGCGACCAAAAAGAGCGCTGCGGTCATTCTGCGGCTTCCAACCCGGCTGCGAGCCGCGAAGTTTTCGGCCGAAGGTTGCGCCGCGTGCTCGCCCGTACCCGACGCCGATGATCGTTCTGATAACGGGCCCGGTTCGTTCGGGAAAAAGTGCCCGTGCCCGCAGCGTTGCGCGAGCCTTCGCCTGCCCGGTCACGAATGTCCTCACCTTACGCATCGATCCGGCCGATCGCGAAATGGCCGACCGCGTCGCTCGGCACCGCAGCGAGCGCGGCGCCGAGCCGGCGCTCGAATTGTGGCGGCCGGGCGGAGCCGATCTCGCCGCGATCGTCGCCGAGGCCGCGCCGGAAACCACACTGCTCGTCGATTCGCTCGGGACGTGGATCGCCGGCTCGCTGTTCGACCTCGAAGCGCTCGTCGAACGCGATCCGATGCAAGCGCTGGAGGAACTCGAACGACACGCCGAGCCGTTTCTTGCCGGGCTGACGGCAGCGCGGGCGAACGTCGTGCTGGTCGCCGAGGAAGCGGGATGGGGAGTCGTACCGCCGTCGGCGCAAGGCCGGTTATTCCGCGATCACCTCGGCCGCCTCGCGCAACGCATCGGCCGCATCGCCGAGCGTGTTGAACTCGTCGTCGCCGGTTATGCGCTCGATCTGCGCAGCTGCGGCGTTCCGGTGTCCCCGGGTTAGGTTGCGCGCGGTTGGGGCGTGGGCGAAGCCGGATTGAGTGTCGATTGGAGCCGGACGAGCCCGGCGTCGCCGGCTTTGGACGTGTTGCCGGTAGTAACGAGAATCGTTTCGGTTTCGGTCGCGTAGCCGATCGCGCGGATCACCAGCGTTTGGTTGCCGATCGGCACGCCGTCGAGGCTGAATTTCCCGCCGTCCGACGCGACCACGTTGCGCACGTGCGTCCCGACCACAACCGTGGCGCTGGGCACCGCTTGGCGGTTGGAGGCATCGATGATCGTGCCGACGATCGAGCCGGTGTGCGTCTCGCCGTTGGGATTGGGATCCGGCCCGCAGGCCGCTAACGCGCAGCACAGGACGCCGAACGCAAACGCCGTTCGGGAAAGGATTTTGCCGCGCATCGACTGCTCGGCTCCGGCGGACTTGGGTGTGATCATCCCGGCGTCGCATTCGCAATCGCAGGTCGGCTTTCCGGCTGCGGCGCGAGCCGCGGCCGCCGCGCGCGCTGCAAGCGATGGCCCGATTGCTGCCGGCGCGAAGGCCGTCTGCACGACCTTCCAGAAAATCAAGCGCTCATGACTCCGTACGGTCCCGTCGCCATCTATTTCGCCGTCGCGCTCGCAGCGGCGCTTCTCTTTACCGGCTTGCCCGGCCTCATGGCGCAGCGCAAGCCCAACGCCGTCAAGAGCGAAGCGTACGAATGCGGCGTCGAACCCACCTCCGACGTCAGCGGGCGATTTCCCGTTCGCTTTTATCTCATCGCGATGCTCTTCGTCGTCTTCGATGTCGAGGCGGCATCCTTCTATCCATGGGCAGTCCAAATGCATGCGCTGCGCGTTTTCGGTCTCTTGGAGATGATCGTCTTCGTGGTGGTTTTGGCAATCGGGTATGCCTATGTGTGGAAGAGAGGCGGTTTTCAATGGCGGTAGATTCCCCGGGTCAGTTTCTGCTCGGCAAGGTCGACGAGGTCGCCCGCTGGGCCCAATCGTCGAGTGTCTGGCCGTTGACCATGGGGTTGGCCTGCTGCGCCATTGAGATGATGACGGCGACCGCGCCGGAATACGACATGGCGCGGTTCGGCTCGGAAGTGTTTCGTGCATCGCCGCGCCAAGCCGATCTGATGATCGTTTCCGGCCGGGTCGCTCAGAAGATGGCGCCGATCATCAAACGGTTGTACGACCAAATGGCCGATCCGAAGTGGGTGATTTCGATGGGCGCGTGCGCGAGTTCGGGTGGAGTCTTTGACAATTACGCCATCGTGCAGGGGGTCGATACGGTGATTCCCGTCGACGTCTATATGCCGGGCTGCCCGCCCACGCCCGACGGTTTGCTCTACGCCGTCAACTTGATTCAGCAGCAGATCCGTCAAGGCGGACGCGGCGGAATCCTCGCTCGAGCGTGAGTGTCATGTCTCGACAGTTCGCGCACGAAATCTCGCTCGGCTTTTCCGCCGGCTTATCGTCGCTCCTCGGCCACGAAGCCACCGCCGGCTCATCGTCGCTCCTCGGTCACGAAGGCACCGCTTCGCTCCCTGATCGCTCCTCGATCCAGCGAAAAATCCTTCGCGATCTTTCGCACGGAACTGCCGAGACACCACACTGATGCCGAGTTCGCAAACGCCGCCCGCCGGTTCGACCGCTCTCGATCCGACGGCGGTCCGGCCTGCAATCGACGATGCGCAGATCATTCGCACGACGCCCGGCGCGGTGCGCGAGGAATTGACGGCGCTGCGGCGCGCCGGCTACGCCATGCTCACCGACATCGGCGGCGTCGACTATCTCGAACGCGAGCCGCGCTTCGACGTGGTGTATCACCTGCTCAAACTCGCGCTCAACGGCGCGCAAGCTACGCGCGTGCGCGTGCTGTGCGGCGTGCCGGCGGCCGAGCCGGTCGTGCCGAGCGTCAGCGACATTTGGCCGGCCGCCGATTGGGCCGAGCGCGAAGTCTACGATCTCTTTGGCATCAGCTTCAGCGGTCACCCGGATTTGCGCCGCATTCAAATGCCCGCCGATTGGGAGGGTCATCCGCTGCGCAAAGATTATCCGCTGCGCGGTCCGGCGCGCGAGCGCACGCCGCGTCCGTCGTTCGCGCTCAAGTCGAACGTCGCGGCCGGCACGCCGGCTTCCGGCAAGACGGCGGCCGCGCTGCAGCGCCAAATCGCCGCTGCGCGCGGTCAAGTCGCACCGGATCCGGCGCCGCACGCGGCGACGAACGCGCAGAGCGGAAGCACGCCGGGCGCCGTTTCCACCGCCGCGGCGGCGACGCCGCAACAGCTTGCGGGCGAACCGAACGCCGCGCGCGGCGGCCAACTGCCCAAGGACGGATCGAAGTGAGCGTCGACAGCACCGTGCCGCCCGCGCCCGCACCGCTGCCGTCGCTGACCATGGAGGTGGTCGAGCGCGATCACAATCGGATGGTCATCTCGATGGGCCCGCAGCATCCGTCGACGCACGGCGTGCTGCAGGTGATGACCGAGATCGAAGGCGAGGTCGTCACTCGCGCCGAGCCGGAAATCGGGTACCTGCATACCGGCATCGAGAAGTCGGCCGAGAATCTGTTTTGGACCCAAGCCTCGACCGTTATCGAGCGGATGGACTATCTGTCGCCGCTCTCCAACGCGCTGTGTTACATCCTGGGCGTCGAGCGGCTGTTGGGCGTCACCGACCTCGTGCCGCAGCGCGCGCAGCAAGTCCGCGTGTTGCTCTGCGAACTGTCGCGCATCGCCTCGCATTGCGTTTGGCTGGGAACCGGCGGCATCGACTTGGGCGCGATCTCGGGGTTCTTCTACGCCTTCGACATGCGCGAGCGGATTCTCGATCTCAACGAACTGTCCGGCGGCGCCCGCATGCACCCCAACTATCTGCGCATCGGCGGCCTGCGCGACGACTTGCCAGCCGGCTTTCTCGAGCGGCTCGACGCGCTCATCGCGATGTACAAGCCGCGGATGAACGAGCTGCGCAATCTGCTGCAGAACAATCCGATCCTGCAAGACCGCATGATCGACGTCGGCATCATCTCCGCCGACGACGCGATCGCCTGGGGCGTCACCGGACCCTGCTTGCGGGCCAGCGGCGTCGCGTACGACGTGCGCAAAACGTTCCCGTACAGCGGATACGAACAGTACGACTTCGACGTCGTCACCCGCACGGAAGGCGACGCCTACGCGCGGTTCTTGGTTCGGCTCGACGAGATGGACCAATCGATGCGGATCATCGAACAGGTGCGCAAGAATCTCGTCGGCGGCCCGGTCATGGCCGACGACACCAAATTCACTCCGCCGCCCAAGGAGACGATCGCCGTCTCGATGGAAGCGCTCATCCATCACTTCAAGTACGTTTCCGAATCGTTCCGCGTGCCGCCGGGCGACGTGTATCAAGCCGTCGAGGGTCCGCGCGGCGAACTCGGCTTCTATATCGTGTCCAACGGCGACAATCGTCCGTGGCGCGTGCGCACCCGTCCGCCCTCGATGTACAACTTGCAGATCCTCAAGCAGATCGCGGTGGGCGAACTCATCGCCGACATGGTGGTGATGATCGGCTCGCTCGACCCGGTGTTCGGCGAGGTCGACCGCTGATGGCGCACGGGCCGGCCGCCACGCCGCTCGCTCCGGCGGATTGGGATCCGTACATCACGCGGCCGGGGAATTTCTTCGACGAACTGTTCCTGAAGATACGCCCCGACTGTGAAGCGCTCATCGCCCAGTACGAGAACTCGCGCAGCGCGCTCATCCCGATGGCGCATCTGTTTCAGGAGCACGAAGGCTATTTGTCGCAGAACGCGATCGTGGCGATTGCGTACCTGCTCGACTTGTCGCCGGCGGTCGTCGAGTCGACGGTTTCGTTCTACACCCTCTTTTTCCGCAAGCCGGTCGGCAAGTACATGATCCAGGTCTGCCGCAACCTGTCGTGCATCATCAACGGCGCCGAAGAAATCATGGCCTACTTCTGCGAGCAGCTCGGCATCGGCCATCTCGAAACGAGCGCCGACGGCGTATTTTCGTACGAGGAAGCCGAGTGTTTGGCGGCCTGCGATCAGGCGCCGTGCATGCAAGTCAACCTCGAATTCGTCTACAAGCTCACCAAACCCGACGTCGACGCGATGATCGCGGCGATGCGCGCGGGGACGTACGCGGTCGCGCCGCTGGTGCAGTCGGTCCCGCCCGAACGAACCTGGAAAGTCGCGCAGGACACCGGCCGCAAGTCGGCCGGCGGCCGCGGCGTCACGAATCCGAACAATGCCGGCGGGATCGGCGACCGCAGCGGCGTGATCATGCTCGACCGGCTGATGGCCGATCCGGCCTACGCCGATCGTTCGCGCGAACGCGTCCTGCACGAGAAAAACTTGCAGCCCGGGAACGGAGAGGCCAGCCATTAGCAACTCGATCGTCACGCCGGTCCTCACCAAGGGTATCGGCGAACTCAATCTGCGTGACATCAACGTCTATCGCGAACAAGGCGGCTACGCGCAATACGAACGCGCGATCAAAGAGCTGACGCCCAAGGACATCGCCGACATGTGCACGGGGTCCAACCTGCGCGGCCGCGGCGGCGCCGGATTTCCGACCGGCCGCAAATGGTCGTTCCTGCCCAACAACGGGCGCCCGCGCTACTTGGTGTGCAACTGCGACGAAGCCGAGCCCGGCACGTTCAAGGATCACATGCTGCTCGAGCAGACGCCGCATCAGATCATCGAAGGGATCCTGATCGGCTCGTATGCGATCGGCTGCCATCATGCGTACATGTACATCCGCGGCGAATTCAAGGCCGGCTTCAAGATCTTCAAAGCCGCGATCGAAGAGGCGCGCGCGGCCGGCTACATCGGCAAGAACGTTTTGGGCAGCGGCTACGATATCGAACTGACCGCGCATCCGGGCGCCGGCGCCTACATCTGCGGCGAAGAGACCGGCCTGCTCAACTCGCTCGAGGGCCGGCGCGGCGAACCGCGGCTCAAACCGCCGTTCCCCGCCATCAAAGGTTTGTACGGCGAGCCGACGGTCGTCAACAACGTCGAAACGCTCGCGTATCTGCCCTACATCCTGCGCAACGGCACCGAGTGGTTCGCCAAGGTCGGTCCCGAGCGTTCACCCGGCTTCAAGGTCGTTTCGATCAGCGGCCACGTCAAGAATCCCGGCAACTACGAAGTTCCGCTGGGCACCACGATCCGTCAGCTGATCTGGGATTGCGCCGGAGGTCTGCGCGACGGCCGCACGTTCATGGGCGTGCAGCCCGGGGGCGGCTCGTCGGCGTGCCTGTTCGAAGAACATCTCGATTTGCCGTACGACTTCGAGTCGATCGCCAAAGCGGGCTCGATGCTGGGTTCGGGCGCGATGGTCGTCTTCGACGACACGACCAACTTCGTCAAAGCCGCGCACGCGCTCATCCGCTTCTACGCGCACGAATCGTGCGGCCAGTGCACGCCGTGCCGCGAGGGCGGACAGTGGCTGGAGAAGACGCTGGCGCGCATCCTCGAAGGCCGCGGTTTGCAGAGCGACGTCGACATGCTGGTCACGGCCTCGCACCAGATGACCGGGCTCAATCTCTGCCCGCTGGGGGACTCGCTCGAGCCGTTTCTTTCGTCGGTGGTCCAGCGCTTCGAGGCGCAGTTCCGCGCGTACATCAAAGAGCGCCCGGTCCAGCCGCACGGCGAGCCGGTCGCCGTATGACGCCCGCCGGTCCGCTGGATCCAAATGTGATGCCGGGCAAGCCGCAATCGCCGCTGCTCCCGACGGCGATCGTCATGATCAACGCGGCCGTGCTCACGGTCTTGCTGTTCGGCCCTTATGGGTCCCATCCCAACGCCGTGTTGACGGTCATCGGCGTGGCCGTCACCGCCGTTGGTATCGTTCTGCTCTTTCTCGCCGCACTGCGCGCGCGGGCCAACCGCCGTCCGTTTTGAAAGCACTATGACTTCCACCGTTGCGCAAACCGATCTCGTCACCGTCACCATCGACGGCGTCGACGTGCAAGTTCCCAAAGGAACGCTGCTCGTCGAGGCGGCGAAGCTGGTCAACAACGAGATCCCGGTGTATTGCTATCACACCAAGCTCGGGCCGGCCGGGCTGTGCCGCGTGTGTTTGGTCGACATCGAGGGCATGCCCAAGCTGCAGATCGGCTGCAACACACCCGTCGCCGACGGCATGAAAGTGCACACCCAGAACGCCAAAGCCAGCGAAGGCCGGCGCGCGATCCTCGAGTTCTTGCTGCTCAATCATCCGCTGGACTGTCCGATTTGCGACAAGGGCGGCGAGTGCGATCTGCAAGACTACTCGATGGCCTACGGCCAGGGCGCATCGCGCATGATCGACGCCAAGGAATCCAAACCCAAGGCAGTCGATCTCGGGCCCACCATCGTGCTCGATGAAGAACGCTGCATTTTGTGTTTGCGCTGCGTGCGGTTCGACGACATCATCACCCGCGAGCAGTCGCTGCGCACCGACGATCGCGGTGCACACGCGATCATCGCGACGGCGACGGGCGACCCGTATGTCTCGGATTTCTCGGGCAACGTCACCGAAC
>JBEKHC010000127.1:0-12041 GCA_050012475.1 Candidatus Velthaea sp. | reverse complement strand
ATGGAGGAACCGTACGTCGCCTCGACGGTGATCACGCCGCCCGAATACGTCGGCGCGATCATGGAGCTCACCCAGAATCGGCGCGGCACGCTCAAAAACATGGAGTATCTCATCGACGGGCGCGTCATCCTCACGTACGAGATGCCGCTCATCGAACTCATCATCGACTACTTCGATCAGCTCAAGTCGCGTACCAAGGGCTATGCCTCGCTCGATTACGAGCTCATCGGTTACCGCGAAGGCGATTTGGTCAAACTCGAGATCTTGCTCAACGGCGAGTCGGTCGACGCGCTGTCGTTCATCGTGGCGCGCGACAAGGCCGCGAACCGGGGGCGCCTGCTCACCGAGAAGCTCAAAGAACTCATCCCGCGTCAAATGTTCGACGTCCCGATTCAAGCCGCGATCGGCGGCAAAATCGTCGCCCGCGAAACGGTCGGCGCGCTGCGCAAGAACGTGCTCGCCAAATGCTACGGCGGCGACATCTCGCGCAAACGCAAACTGCTCGAGAAGCAGAAGGCCGGCAAAGAACGGATGAAGCGCGTCGGCCGGGTGGATCTGCCGCAGGACGCGTTCATGGCCGTTCTGCGTCTCGACGAAGAGTGACGCAGCGGCCGCGCACGATCTTCGTCGCAACCGCTAATCGCGGCAAACTGCACGAGATGCGCGCACTGTTCGCGCCGCACGGGTACGACGTCGCGCTCTATCCCGGCTACGAGAGTCCGCCGGAGGGCGAGCGCAGCTATGCCGACAACGCGGCGCTCAAAGCGCGTACGCTCCACGAGCGTTTGCGCGCCGAACAGCGCGCCGAGGCGGTGCTGGCCGACGATTCGGGCCTCGAGGTCGACGCCCTCGACGGCCGGCCGGGCGTCGTCACGGCCGACTACGGCGGCACGCAGGCGACCTGGCCCCAGCGGCGTGCCAAGCTCCTAGCCGAGTTGGCGGCGAGCGGACGTCGCGACCGGCGGGCGCGCTTCGTGTGCTGGATGCATTACATCGATGCGCAGGGCCGCGAATTTGGGTCGCTGGGCACCGTCGACGGGGAGATCGCCGCTGTCGAACGCGGCGGCTTGGGCTTTTCGTTCGATCCCGTGTTCCTCTACTTGCCCGCCGGACGGACGTTTGCCGAGTTGAGCGATGAGGAGAAGAACCGGGTCAGCCACCGGGCGATCGCGACGGCCGCGATTGTCGCGGCCATCGATGCGGCGGCCGCGGGACTGAACGACGGCGCAGCGGCGCTGCGAGGCACTCACGGCGGCCAACGGGAATAATCGCGCGAAGACGGGACGTAGCTCAGCTTGGTAGAGCGCTGCGTTTGGGACGCAGAAGTCGCAGGTTCAAATCCTGTCGTCCCGACGTTCTCCCTGCTCCGCGTGCGCTGCCGGGCGCGAGCGCGGCCCCGTTAACCGGCAGTGGAGAAGAGCGCGGCCGAAGCGGGTTCGGTCTTCGCGCGATACATCGCCGCATCGGCGCACTTGAGCAGCGCTTGCGCGTCGCGGGCGTCGGCAGGAAAGAGGCTGATGCCGATGCTGCAGCCCAGCCGGTAAGATTCGCCGTTGTGAACGAACGGCTCGGCAATGACTTTGGTGATGCGGGCGGCGAGATCGAGGGCGCCTTGCCGTCCGGTGTTGGTCGGCTGGAGCAGGACGAACTCGTCGCCGCCTAAACGACCGACCGTGTCCGAACCGCGAACGCACTGCGAGAAGCGGCGCGCGACTTCGCACAAGACAACGTCGCCGACGTCGTGGCCGGCGCGATCGTTGATCTCTTTGAAGCGGTCGAGGTCGATGAAGTGTACGGCGAATTCCACGTCGCGACCGGTGGCGAAAGCGATGAGTTCATCGAGCTTGTGGGTCACCGATGCACGATTGGGAAGGCCCGTCAGGGGGTCGAGAAACGCCAGTGAATCGAGCTTGGCGCGCTGCCGCCCGCCGGCGATGATCGATCCCAACAGCGCGGCGAGAATCTTCAAGAAATCGTAGTCGGCGGAACGCAGCGGTGTGGCCCGTGGTGCCGCGCTGGCGATCGCGAATGTCCCGTAGTTCACGCCGTTCACCTGAAGCCGCATCGCAACCATGCTGCGCCACGCCGTCAAGTGGCGCGCGTTGCGGTTTTGCCAGGGCGAAGCGAGCAGATCGTCGACCGCCCACACATCGTCGTCTTCCAGGATATCCTTGCTCAGCGTGTCTTGGAGCGGAATTTGCAGCCCGACATGGATTGCTGCGGGCTGACCGACGAGCGCCAAGATCGTGATGGTTTCCCCGTCGATCTCGCCGACGATACCCCACTCGCAGCCGAGCTGCGCGGCGGCCAGCGCGAGTGCCGCTTCGATCTGCTGTTTCCAGTCGCCGCCGTGACTCGATGCGATGGCGCACAAAGCCCCCAGCCGCTGCGCCATCTCGCTGCTTTCGGCCTGCGCGCGGCGCAACTCACGGATGTCGCGCGTCACGGCGATGACTCCCGCAATTGCCGTGCCGATGACGTTCGGAAACACGCTCATGTGCACGTCGATCGGCTCATCGGCTGCCGAACGCAGGCGCGTCTCGAACACGACGTGCTCGCCGTGCTTGGCGCGCTCGAAAACGTCCATCACCGCAGCGCGCAGATGCGGTTCGACAAACGTCGTGCAGTGCCGGCCGACGAGTTCCGCCGACGGTAAACCGATGAGTTCGGCTCGCGCGCGGTTGCTTCGGACGAGCGAGAAATTGAGGTCGAAGATCCCCGTGGCATCGGGAGTCTGTTCGAAGAGCGACTGCAATTCGGCCCGTTGGGTGGTCACGGCGGCGATCGATGCATGGAGCCGGCCGCAAGCCGGGACGACGAACTTGAACCAGACGAAACCGGCTGCTCCGAGCAAGATGCCGCAGCCCGCGATGAACGCCCAAAGAAGTTCGGCACCGCGCTGCGCCGCGGCCGCGGCCCGCGTTCGAGCCAGCTCATCGAAGGCTGCCGCGGTCGCTACGCGCTCGCTCCGGATCGCTGCGAATGCAGCGGCATCGAACGGATGGTGCTCGAGCACGCGCGCAGCCGCGACGTACCGGCCGGATGCGCGCGCGAGTGCGTTGCGCAGCCGTTCGTCGGACCGCGTTGCGAGTAGGGCGGGAGGTTGGATTTCAGATCGACGGTCGATCAATGAGCCAATCGACGATTCGAGGGCGGAGACCCAGCCGGGTTCCGGGTCGCCGGCACGTGCCATGGCCACGAGGTAGGCGATGCGCTCGGTCTGCATCCGGGCCGTGCCGTTCGCATCGATGAGACGCACGGCCCCGCGCTGTGTCGCGACCAATTGCGCAACGAGGAAGCACGCGGCGGCGGCAAATGCGGCGATGAGCAGCAACGTCGAAAGCGACGCCCGCCGGGTTTCTACGAGGCTCAAGCCAACCTCCCTGTGAAGTTGGTATCGTCCGGGCACCCGCCCATTTCAAGAATACGTGCGGTTCTGCAGCGCCCGGTGCGTTAAGTTTGAGCGGGCGGTGTGGCCTGGTCCAAACGGGGGGTCGACAGGGCCCGAGTGTAAGTCCCAGCCGCGGCGCGCCCGTGGTCTAACGGATAAGGCATCCGCCTTCTAAGCGGAACGATGGGGGTTCGATTCCCTCCGGGCGTACCAATCTTTTTGCGGCACGGTCGATTGGGAAGCGCCGATCGACGCCGGTTTCGGCCCGGGCCCAGGGGCAGCCGGATACCGTCATCGTCTTCGTCCGCAAGTATCGCGCACGCTGCGGTCGACAATGCGTGCTTCGATCCGTGCTTTCGCTGTTGTGACGAAGACCAAGGTTTGCGGCTCCAGCTCGCGAAATCGCATCGGTCGCAGCGTGGTGACTGTAGCTCAGTTGGTTAGAGCGCTGGTTTGTGGAGTCAGAGGTCGCGGGTTCGACCCCCGTCAGTCACCCCAGTTCCGACACGGCGCCGAGCAATCGGTGCCGCTGCCTTTGAGAAACGCAACGTCGACACGACAATACGCGCCTTTAGCTCAGTTGGTAGAGCATCGGACTTTTAATCCGTTGGTCCCGGGTTCGAGTCCCGGAGGGCGCAGTTTCCTCTTCCGGTCCGCCGGAACGGTCTGCCGCGCGGCGACTTGACGCTGCGAACCGGCTCGCGTTACCATAGCGCCTGGTCTGCACCGCTAGCTCAATGGTAGAGCAGTTGACTCTTAATCAATTGGTTGAAGGTTCGAGTCCTTCGCGGTGCACCAAAACACATGGGTCGGGCCGGTCGTTCCACCGGCCCGACTTTTTTGTGACTAGCCGGGCTGCAATCGGGGCACTTCCCCGGACGTGGCGCGAAAGCTGAACGCAGCCGATGCGGCTCGGCCGAGGGCCGAACGCTACCGATTGGACGAGCTCGAATCCACGTGGCCGTCGGGCGTGCGGCGCTGTCGGGCGCGTGCGGCTCGGCCGAAGGCCGAACGCTACAGATTCGACGAAGTCGAATCCACGTGGGCGCGTGGCGGAATTGGCAGACGCGCTGGATTTAGGTTCCAGTGGGGAGACCCATCAGAGTTCGAGTCTCTGCGTGCCCATATTCGGCCCGCCGATTGCAGGCCGGAACAGCCTCGCTTGACGGCTTGGAATTCGGCGCCGTACACTTCCAGGGTTGTCTTGGGGCCCGGCGAATGCCGTTTGGTCGAGTCCGCGGAAGTAGCTCAGCGGTAGAGCATCGCCTTGCCAAGGCGAGGGTCGCGAGTTCAAATCTCGTCTTCCGCTCCACATTTCCACGATCGTCCACAACTACAATCACGAGCAAACACGGCGGGCGCGATGCTCGCCGTCGTGCCGTCCGGAGGTCTTCGCCGCGTGTCCGCAACGACTCTGAAGCAACTCGATCCGACGCAGGTCGAACTCGAGATCAGCATTACACCGGAGGAGTTCAGCGCCGCGACCGATGCGGCGTACAAGAAACTCGTCCGGACGGCCAAGGTCCCGGGATTCCGGCCTGGTAAGGTGCCGCGCAAAATCTACGAACAGCAGTACGGGACGTCGCGGATCGTCGATCAGGCGCTCGAGGTGCTCGTCCCGCAGAAGTATTCGCAGGCGATTGACGAGTACAAGCTCGAGCCGCTGGCTCGGCCTCAAATGGAGCTGGTGCCCGAGGAAGACGGCGCCCCGCTGCGCTTCCGCGCGGTCGTCGCCGTTCGCCCGGCGATCGAGCTCAAGGACTATACCGGCATCGAGATCGAGGAACAGCCCCAAACCGCAAGCGACGAAGAAGTCGATCAGGCGCTCGAGTCCATGCGCAAGGAGGCTGCGACGCTCGTCCCGGTCGAGCGGCCGGTGAAGCTCGGCGATACCGTTACGCTGGACTACGAGGGCAAGGTTGACGGCGAATCCTTCGAGGGCGGAAAGGCGACCGGCGAGCAAACGGAGGTCACCGAGTCGCGCTTCGTCCCGGGGTTTGCCGCGGGCATCGTCGGCATGAACGCCGGCGAGACCAAGGACGTCCCGGTCACGTTTCCGGCCGACTACGGAGCGGCCGAGCTGGCCGGCAAAGACGCGGTCTTTACGATGACCGTCCATGAAGTCAAGGAGCCCGAGCTGCCGCCCCTCGATGACGCGTTCGCAGCCCGCGTGTCCAAGGTCGAGACGCTCGACGCGCTGCGCGCCGACGTGCGGGCGCGGCTCGACGCCGGGATCGTACAGCGCGGCCGCCGCCAGACCATCGAGCAGCTCTTCGCCAAGCTTCTGGAAACGCACGAAGTCCCGCTGCCGCAGGTGATGGTCGAGCGCGAGGTCGACTCGCTCATCAGCGAGTCGAAGCAATACGTCGCGCGCTACGGGACGTCATGGGACGACTATCTGACCGCGATCGGAAAAACGGAGGCCGGCTTCCGTTCGGAGTACGAACCCGAGGCCCAGAAACGCGTCAAGACGACCCTGATCGTCGAGGCGATTGCGGAAGCAGAGAAGATCGTCGCTGCTCCCGCCGACGTCGAAGCAGAGCTCGATGCCATCGCCCGTCAGTACGACCAGCCGCGGGAGAAGATCCTCGAACTCATGGGGTCCAACATCGCTGCGCTTGTCGACGGTATCGTGCGCACCAAGACGATCGATTTTCTGATCCAGAAGGCGAACGTCGTCCCGGCGGCAACTAAAGCGGCATCAGCGTAGTCTCTGCGTAGTACAGGTTTCAGCCGGGGGCGCCGGCAGGGCGAAAAATGTTGCAGCGGCGGGGTGCCGCGGATGGACAGGAGAGCGTTTTGGGTCACTTAGTTCCAATGGTCGTCGAGCAGTCCGCCCGCGGTGAACGCGCGTACGACATCTACTCGCGGCTGCTCAAAGAGCGCATCGTGTTTGTACACGGGCCGATCGACGACGGGATGGCGAGCCTGATCATGGCTCAGCTGCTCTTCTTGGAAAAAGAAGATCCCGACAAAGACATCGACATGTACATCAACAGCCCGGGCGGTTCGGTCACCGCGGGACTGGCGATCTACGACACGATGCAGACGATCAAGCCCGACGTAGCTACCCTCTGCGCGGGGATGGCGGCGTCGATGGCCTCGATTCTGTTGACCGGCGGCGCCCAAGGCAAGCGCTTCGTCCTGCCCTATGCCAAGATCCTCATCCACCAACCCTGGGTTCAGCAGGTGGGTGGTCAGGCCACCGATATTGAAATCCACGCACGGGACCTCATCGCCACGCGCCGTGCTTTGGCCGGGATTTACGAAGAAACCACCAAGAAACCGATCGACCAGATTCTCAAGGATATCGAGCGCGACTTCTATATGACGGCACAGGAAGCGCTCGACTACGGCATCGTCGACACGATCATCAAGAAAGATAACCGCGTCGTCACGCCCAACACCAACGGCGCCTAACGCTCTCCACCATAAAAGCTTTTCGCAGGACCTGCAATGTTTCGTTTCGGGGATGAAAAAGGACAGTTGAAATGCAGTTTCTGCGGTAAGTCGCAGGAGCAAGTTCGCAAACTGATCGCCGGTCCCGGCGTGTATATTTGTGACGAGTGCATCGAGCTGTGCAACGAGATCATCGAAGAAGAGCTGTACAAGAACGTCGATGAGAACCTGCGCCTGCGCAACATCCCCAAGCCCAAAGAGATCAATCACATCCTCAATCAGTATGTGATCGGTCAGGAGCGGGCCAAGAAGTCGCTGGCGGTCGCCGTCTACAATCATTACAAGCGCGTGAATGCCGGCGGAACGGCCGACGACGTCGAACTGCAGAAGTCCAACATTCTGCTCGTCGGTCCGACGGGCAGCGGCAAAACGTATCTGGCGCAAACGTTGGCGAAAATTCTCGACGTGCCGCTGGCGATGGCCGATGCGACATCGCTCACCGAAGCCGGCTACGTCGGCGAAGACGTCGAGAACATTCTGCTCAAGCTCATTCAGGCCGCCGACTACGACGTCAAGCGCGCCGAAAAGGGCATCGTCTACATCGACGAGATCGACAAGATCGCGCGCAAGAGCGAGAATCCATCGATCACGCGCGACGTGTCGGGCGAGGGCGTGCAGCAGGCGCTGCTCAAGATTCTGGAAGGCACGACGGCCAACGTGCCGCCGCAGGGCGGCCGCAAGCATCCGCACCAGGAATTCATCCAGATCGACACCACCAACGTGCTGTTCATCTGCGGCGGCGCGTTCGACGGGTTGGAGAAGATCATCGAAGGCCGCGTCAGCTCGAACTCGCTGGGCTTCCGCTCGAATCCCGAGGGGAAGAAGGATGCACGAACCGGCAAGCTGCTGCAGCAGTTGATGCCCGAAGACTTGCTCAAGTTCGGCTTGATTCCGGAGTTCATCGGCCGGCTGCCGATCGTGGTGACGCTCGATGCGCTCGACGAGTTGGCGTTGCGCCGCATCCTGGTCGAGCCGCGTAACGCGTTGGTTCGCCAGTTCCAGAAGATCATGGGGATGGACGGCGTCGAGCTGACGTTCACCAAGGAAGCATTGATCTCGATTGCGGTCCGCGCTCAATCGCGCAAAACGGGCGCGCGCGGCCTGCGTTCGATTCTCGAAGAAGTCATGCTCGACGTGATGTACGATTTGCCGTCGCTCCAGGGCGTCAAAAAATGCGTCATCAACAAAGAAGTCATCGAGAAGCGCGAACAGCCGACGCTCATCTACGCCGACCGTCCGAAGGACCAGTCCGCCTAGGCGCAGCCGGGACTATCCACACCCGCCGACGGGTTCGCGCTCTAGCGCGAGCGATCTCCGAAATGGGATCGGTGTAGCATGTTTCCGCCAAAATGAACTGTTGATTTCGGCAGGTGCAGGCGTGGGTTGTCGTAAAGGCTCCCTCGCGCTTGATTCAAGTTCTCCATGGCGAGAGCGTTCATTGGGAATTTTAGCCCAAGGCACGTAACGGCTTCCTGCTTTCCACCTGCCGCGGGCGGCGGTCTCTTTGCTGGGCGGCAAGGCGCCGCGCCGAATCGGCCGTTGAAGGGCGAACGGCGCCCTAGATCGGCGAGAACGAAAATGCCGGTAAAGATGTCGCATTATCGCAGGGTACAATCGCTTCGGCGGGAATGTGTATTCCCAATCACATGCGTACCGGCGAAATAGTTGATCTAGCAAACGAGCGACGGCTCAGTGCCGTCCTCGACTTCACGCATTGCGGCGCCGAGCTGTTGATTCTCAACGGCGGCTCGAGAGCTGAAGAATTTACCGTTGTTACGATGGTCAAGGCAAGGGTCCGCAAAGAGCGCCGCGCCGCGTACTGCATCGATTCGGGTACGAGCATGCATCTGACGCTGCCGCTCTCGTCGGACGAATCGCCGAATGATATCACCCTGCGCATCGTCGGCGGCCACGGCGAGATGATGCTGTTCTCTCCCCAGCGCACGCATTCGCGCAAGGGGATCGTCCTGCGCGGCTGGGCGACCCTGGCGGCAGCGACGATTTTGCTGCTTTTGGCCGGCGGCCGGCTCGATGCCCCGAGCGTGGTGGCGTACGCTGATCCGGAACCGGCGCCCGCCGACGCTCCGCTGGTCAAGGCGAACGTCTCGCTGCGTGCACCCGCTGGACTTCCCAGCGTCGTCGCACAGGCAAACCTGATCCGCCATCCGGTGGCTCTCTTGCATCCGCCGAAACTGGCCGAACGGCGGCTGATCGCCGTCGCTCCGGTATCGATCAAGCACGTCGACGTCGCCAATACTCCCGCTCCGCGGATGACCGATTTACGTGTGCCGTCGACGGCGAAATCTGGGGATTTCATTCCGGTCACCTTTGGTGCGATCGGCCGTCAGGTCAAGATCGTCGCCAGCATCGGACCCACGATCATCTCGAAGACGATCGTCGCCGCTCAGCACGGTGTGATCGCTATTCGTTCGCCGAAGAGCGATCGCGACAGCCGCGTCATGACGGTCCGAGCCTACGCGCAAGACGGAAGCCGGTCGTCGACGCTGCAAGCGATGGTCATCCTCGTCCGCACGTAGCAGCGGGGCTCGATTTCGCTGTTCACGTAACATCCGGCGCTCTGCGCCGCTCCATGTTCGTGCGGCGCTCTGCGCCGCTCCATGTTCGTGCTGGATGGATAGGGTCGTTAGGCCGGGGCGAAGCGAAGCGCGACACCGTTCATGCAGTAACGCTTCCCCGTCGGCGCAGGACCGTCGTCGAACACATGCCCCAAGTGACCGCTGCAGCGCGCGCAATGAACTTCCGTCCGCGTCATCCCCAGCTCGTTGTCCTCCGAGGTAGCGGTCGCGTTCGGCAGTGCAGCCCAAAAGCTGGGCCAGCCCGTTCCGCTGTTGAATTTTGTCGACGACGAAAACAGAGCGAGATCGCAACCGGCGCAGTGATAGGTCCCCTTGCGGGATTCGTCCTCGAGCGGACTGGAGCCCGGCGCCTCGGTGCCCTGCCGGCGCAGGACCGTGTATGCTGCTGGGCTGAGCCGCTTGCGCCATTCGTCGTCGGTTACCGCCAGGGCCACGGCCGGCAGGAGCGTCCAAGCCGCGAACGTCGCGAGTGCTGTGAAGCGAGATACTTTCATGTGCCTTACTATAACGCGGGACGGTGCCTGCAAGATGTCAGCCGGCATACGACGAGCAGCCCAAAGCAGCAGTCCCGTCGACTCACGGCGGCGCCGTCCGTGCGCCGGCCGCCGTCACGCCCCGCGCTCGGCAATCGGATGACAAGGGCGCTTGCTGCCATTTGACCAAAACGCAGGCATGGTTGATGCCTCTAGCCTACGGCGGGTACCGCTCTTTCGCGATTTCGAGGACGCGGAGTTATCGGCGATCGCCTCGGCGATATCGAACCGCCGTTACCCCAAGCATCAATTCGTCGTGCGCGAATCCGAGGCGGGTGACACGTTTTTCATCGTCGTCAGCGGCTCGGTTTCGGTGTGTCGCATCGCTCCTGACGGTCGCGAAACCATTCTCTCGATCCTCAAAGAGGGTGATTTCTTCGGTGAGATGTCGATGTTCGATTCTTCGTTGCGCTCGGCGTCGATCAAAACGCTAACCGAAGTCGAAGTGGGCGCGATCCATCGCAACGACTTCTTGGATCTCATGGACCGCAATCCGAAGATCGGCCGCTTACTGGTCATCGCGCTGTCCGAGCGCCTGCGCGCCGCCAACGCGTTGATCGCTGCGACGACATCTCAGGATATCCGCGCGCGGCTTGCTTCGCTGCTTCTGAATTTGGCCGATCAATTCGGCGAATCGGTCGCCAACGGAACGCGTATCACGCTGCGCTTGACGAATCAAGAGATGGCCAACATGATCGGAACGACGCGCGAAACGGTCAATCGGACACTCAACCGTTTTTGGGACGAGCAACTGGTCGACATGCGCACGTCGCACGTTGTGGTCGTCGAGCCGGAGAAGCTGCGGGCGCTGATCCCGTGACCGGCAGGTGAACGCCGGACCGCTGCTCGACGTCGTCGTGGCAGGGTCATTGGCGTTCGGGCTTCTGGGTATCGCGGCCGCCTGGCGGATGCGGGCTCAGGTGGATGCACAGCGTCTGTTGTTAGAGGCGGCGACCGAGCGCGAGGGGCGATTCGTCGAAGCTGCGCGCCGTTTGTCCGGCGCTGCGGGTGTTTCGGTGGAAACCGTTCGCGAAGAAATGGATCGCGCGGTTCGCGCCGTGGCACCGTCGCTCGACGTGGTGCTGTTTTTCGAAGAGCACGATGCGCAGCTCGTCTGCGTCGCGGGGTTCGGCGAGCGCGCGGATTTCTTCTCGGGTACGCGGCTTGCGCTCGACGACGATGCGTCGCTGATCGTTGCGGCCCTTCGTTGCGGTCATCGCGTTGTCAGCGTCGATGCGCGGCAGGCGAGGGTCCTGCAGCCGGGCGACGTCTTTGCCGCGGCGATTCCGTTAGTGCTGGACGCCGGCCGCCGCTGCGTATTGTACGTGGCCAGCGGCGTCGCCGGCTCGAGCGCGGCCGCCGACCGGATCGTCCAGCTCGTGGATCAGGCCGCGCCGGCGTAGCCTAACGGGTTTGCTGACGGCGCGCGCGTTCCGCGTTCGGCTCGCCCAGACAATCGAACGGGCACGGTTCGCACCGCTGGGACGTGTTGCCGTACTCTTCGTTGACACGGATCGTTTCAAAAGCTGGAATGATTTATACGGGCATGCTAGCGGAGACGCGTTGCTACGGGAGCTTGCGGTACTGTTGCGCGCTGCGGCGACCGATCCAGCCGATCTTGTTGCGCGCAATGGCGGCGATGAGTTTTGCGTCGTGTTTGCCGACAGCGAAAAGTCGCGTGCCATCGTGCGCGCGGAGTCGTTGCGCGCGAGCATTGCCGATGCGGACTTTCACGGATTGCATGCGCCCGATTCGAACGGAGAAGAAGTGCGGATCAGCGCGTCGATCGGCGTCGCCTGCTTCCCGGTCGATGCGCAGTCGCCGGAGGCACTCTTGGAAAAGGCCGATGAAGCAATGTATCACAGTAAGAAAACCGGCCGCAACGGCGTTTCGTTCTTCGGAGTCGGCACGCAACTCGTTCGCGCAGATGGCGCAAACGAAGAGCGTACCGCCGAACGACGACGCGAATGACGGCCGCTCTCGCGCACGGGTCTTCCCCTCTTTGCGTCGACGCAACACTACTCTAATGGACGCTAGCGTGCTCGGTCGAGCAGAGCGAAG
>JBEKHC010000126.1:0-11557 GCA_050012475.1 Candidatus Velthaea sp. | reverse complement strand
TGGGTTTGAAGAGCGTGTAGAAATACGTCGGACCGTCGGCTGGATCGTAGGCCAGCCCGCGACCCAAGACGTTCGCTGCCAGCGCCGGCCGGTCGTGCATCCACAACCGCAATCGGAACAGCACGTCGAGCGCGAGGCGGCGGATGTCGCTCCCTTGCGCGTGCCACTGATCGACGCTCCACCCGGCGCAATCGAGCAGCTCGATGCCGATGTCGCGCGTGTCGCCGTCGTTCTCGACCGAGACCCGCGCGACTGCGGCATAGGGCTTGGCCCGGCAATCGGCGGCCCCCGGATCGGCCTGCGTTTCGACCGTGTGGTAGCCGCGCCAGCCGCGGTCGACGGCGTGCCGCACTTCCGCGGCAGCTTCGTTGGCCGCGGGTTCCGCGGCAACCACCGCGATAGTTTGCGCCGCCGAGAACGGAACCGTCAAGCCGGTCAGCTCCGCGGCCTCCGCCGGATGGGTGAACGCGAACGGCGCACGGCCGAAAAACGTGCCGCCGAAGACGACGACCGCGCTCGCCGCGAGCGTTGCGACCGCAACCTGATACGGCAGCGACAAGCGCGTGATGCGGTCGACGCCGACGCCGGTAAAGTTCGCCACCCACACGTTTTGCGTATTGGTCGGATCGCAGACGTTCTGAACTTGTACCACCGCCATGACCGCGGCGATCAGCGCGACGGGCGGCATCACGTGCATCGCGGCCAGCACGGTGAAGACGCCGATCCCGACACCGTACACGTTGAGTGGACCGCGGTACAGCGCGAGCGGGCTGAGCAGCCCGAACACGACGACGTACGCGAGCGGCGTGCGCGGCGCGACGGCGGCAACGAGCGGGCCAAGCGCGGCGGCGACCGCGGGCAGTTTCGCGGCGTACAACAGCATGCCGATGCCGAGCATGAGGATGATCGCCGGAGCGACGTCTTCGAGTCCGCGAATCCACGCGCCCATGAGCGTTTGCACCGCGTCGCGCGGGCGGGTGACGAGCACCCCGAACAGTGCGGCGATCGCGAACGCGACCGTGGCGTCCACGCCGAGTCCTTTGAAGATGACAACCGGCAAGATCGGCGTGATCAGCGCGATTGGGTGCACGCTCTTTTTCGGCAGCGGCGCCGCCAGGGCGAACGTCGCGTAGTCGCGATTGGTGCGCGCACTGACGGCGGCAAACGCGACGATGGCGCCGATCTCGATCGCGGCGAGCGCGTAGATGTACGTCCCGAAGGCGCTTTGATCGGCGCCGAAGATCTGTCCGTAGAACTTCCACTGCGCGAGATTGAAGATGTAGCCCAGCCCGAAGGCCATCAAGAACAGCGTCGCGGCGGTCGCGCGCGGCACGCCCACGGTGAGCATCACGGGCAGCACGATCGTGCCGATCATGATGATCGCGCCTAGGCCCGTAACCGACGTGAACAGCACCGCGACCGCCGCGCAGACGACGAGTGCGAGCACCAACGGCCGGTCACCGCCGTACTCCGCGGCGATCGTGACGATCGTTTCGGCGATCCCGGTCGAGAGCACGACGCGGCTGAGCAGCGCGCCGAAAATCAGCGTCGCGATCGTCGGCGCCAACTGCACCGCACCCTTGGCGAAGATGTCGCCCAAGCCCGTCCATCCAGCGCCCGCCAACGCGCCCAGTGCCAGCGCCATCACGGGCACCGCCAAGAGCGCCGGCAGCTTGCGCGCGATCATCAGTCCGGCCAACAGGACGAAGACCGCAACGATCGCCAAACCGGTCAATGCGGGCGTTCCAGCACCCGGTCGAAATCCGGCAGCGTGCGGTCGCGCAGATAGTCCTCGCGCGCCGCGGCGTCGAGACGGTCGGCATCGAGCACCGCCTGCGCCGCGGCCGCGTGATAGCGGACGAGCACGCGCGCTAAACCCGGCGGCGTGCTTTCGTAACGCCACGCGCGCGCGTACAGCGGTTCGAGTGCCGTGAGTTCGTCGCGCAACTCCCAGCACAAATATTTCGCAACGTTGAGGCCGCGATAGACGATCGCATCGTCGTGCGCCGCGACGTGCGCGCGCGCATCGTCGAAAGCGTTTCTGGCTTCCGTGCCGATTTCGATCCGCCGGCCCAGCGCGTCGTAGCGCAGCGCGGCCAACCGCATGACGGCGGCGGCGTTGCGATGGAGGGGCGGAGCGTGCCCGGCCAAGTGCGCCAGAACATCTTCGGCGTAGCGCCGGACCGCCGCAACATCGATGCCGTTGGCCGCGCCCGGGGCGCGCGCCGCGAACGGATCGCGCCAGAACAAATAGTCGGGCGGATCGCCCTGCGGTTTCGCGCGCAGCGCACGGCGCGCGGCGGCCAGCGCGTCGAGGTCGCCGCCGAAACGCCGGTCGTCGCTGCCGAAAAAGGCGCGCGCGAAGGCCTTGTGCCAGCCCGCGCGGTCGACCGGCTGCGTTTGCCAGGCACTCGCCGCCGCAAACGCGACCGCCGGCCAGGTGGCCTCGAAGAGCGACTCGCCGTCGTCGTGCCACACCGTCTCGAACACGCCCAGCACGTGCGCCGCTTTGCCGTCGGCGATGAAGCGAGCTTCGTTCGCGTACGCCGTATCGAGATCGGCGTACAGTTCGTTCCAATTGTTGGCGCCCGGCGAAACGAACTGATCGAAGTGCGCGCCCGCGACGGTCGCGATGTACTTGGCAAACGTCGGTTCGGCGCCATAGTGAAACGTGACGACGACCGTGCGTTTGGGGATCAGCCGTAGGATCGACGGGTCTTGCTGGATCGCGTCATCCCAAATCATCGGCCGCGCGCCGGACGCGGCAACGACGGCGCTCAACCGATCGACATGCGCGGCGAAAACCTGCGCGCTGCGCGGCGTCCGCCCGCGGCCCAAATCCAGCGGTTCGTCGGCGCCGAGGTGAAAAAACGGCACCGGCCCCGCCGCCGCAAGTTCGGCGCGCAGCAGCGGTTCGAGGTAAGCGTAGGTTTGCGCGTCGCTCGGCGACATCAGGTAGCCGTGGGGCAGTTCGGCCAACGGCGCGAGCCGCTCGTACTTCAGCGTTTCGTGCATGTGCGCGAGCGTCTGCTGCTGCGGCACGAGCGTCACGTGATAGAAGCGCGCGTAGGCGGCGAGTTCGCGGAATTGCGCGGCGCGCAGCGCGTTCGGAAAGGCCACGTACGGGTGCGCCGGATCGAAAAAAACCTGCTCCATGTACGGTGACCAGCCGTTGATCTTGAAGCCCGCCAGCGTTCGAATGCGCTCTTTGAAATAGCGCATGGTGGGAAACGGGCCGCGCGAGATGTCATCGGAGACGATGCGCCAGCGCAGCGCCGGCCCGTCGGCGATCGCGACGCACGGCAACATCCAACGCCGGCCGGCCCGAACCGGAAGCTGAGCGAGCGTTGTCAGCGCGTCGAACGCGGCCTCGCGATCCGAAGCGCGAATCTCGATTGCCGCGGCTCCGACGTCGAGCGTGTAGCGCGGCAGCAAAGCGGCCGGCCGGCGCCGGTTTTCGAGCTGGACGCGAACGTCGGCGCGCGCGGCGCGGACCGGCGGCACGATCCCCAGCACGCGCCAGCGCTCGCGCACCAGCGCGAAGCCGCCCGGATCGATGTCGAGCGGGAAACGCACGGCGTCCCGGAGCGGCCGGCCATCGTGCGGACACGACGTGAAGTGGAGGCTTGCCGGAGCCGGGACGAGCGCCGGCAGATCGGCTGCTCGTCCGGCGCTCGCGCAAAGAAAAAACACCAGCGGCAACGCGACGCACCAGCGGACCAAACCCATCTTTACGCGCGCTTCCACGATTTGCCGGAGGTTCCCGTGAAGCCGGGCGCTATGACCGGGGCGTTCGTTCGCCGGCCGTCGCCAGCGCCGGCTGGCCCCGGTCGAAGGCGGCCAAGTCGGGCGAGATCAGCGGGCGGTGCAGCCGCACGAGCAGCACGGCGATCAGTGCCAGCCCCATGCAGGCCAGCACCAGCACCCCGGCCATGATATCGCGGATGCCGGCTGCCAGCGCAGCTTGCAGCGCGTGCAGGTCGACGCCGGGCGCAACGTGGCCGTAAACCACGAACTCGCGAACCGGCCCATCGACGGCGCCGCGCGCGGCGCGCGAAGCGGCGAAATGGTTGCGCGTTTGCGAGCCGATGCCGTGTTCGGCGAGCGGGCCGGTGATGTACGTCCCGGTCAGCCGCAGCAGATTGAGCATCGCGATCGCGCGCCCGACTTGCGCGCGCGGATAGGTCAGCGCGACGAGCAGCAAGCCCGGCGTGACCGCCGCGCCCGAACCGAGTCCGGCCAAAAACGACAGTGCCGTGACGTCGAGCGCCGACGGCGGGGAACGCACGATCGTTAGCGCCAGCGTCACAGCGAGGATCGCGAGCCCGCTGATCCCGACGACGGCAATCCATTTCGTCGTCACCAGCCGGCCGAAGACGAGACCCGCGATCAGCGCCGCGATGAACTCCGGCCACGTCGCCAAACCCGTCGCGCGCACGCTCAATCCGGCGAGACGCTCGAGAATGAGGATGAACGATTGCGTCAAGGCGGCGAAACACGCACTGCCCGTCATGGTCGCGATGATGCCGACGAGCGCAAGCGACGTCGACAGACCCCGCACCGGAACGAGCGCGTGCGGCAGAAAATTTTCGCCCACGATGAGCGCCACGAAGAGCACAACACCCAGCGCCACCGGAATCGTCGCCGCCAGATCGTTCCAGTCGTGTCCGGCCAGCCCGCCCGCACCGATGAAGATCGCGATGGCGGCACAGCCCGAAACGATGTGCGCGAACCAGTCGGGTCTGGCGAGCGGGTCCGACGCCGGACGTTCGGCCAGCGTCGCGACCGCAAGGCCCATCGTCACTAGCGACACGACGACTTCGGCGGCGAAGATCGCACGCCAAGCGTGCGGCGCGGCGACGAACGCGCCGACGACCGGCCCCAGCGCCGCCGCGCCGAACAAACTCGGAACCAGCACCGCCGCCGAACTGCCCAAGCGTTTGCCGCCGAAGCCCGTGACCAGCGGCGGAAGCATGACGATGAAGAGATTCCCGGCAGCTAACCCGTGAACGATATGCGTCACGACCAGCACGGTAAAGTTCGTCGCCAGCGCGCTGACCAGCGACGTCACCAGCGACACGCAGAGCAGCAGATAAAAATAGCGGCGTCCGTCGACGAAGCGCACGACGTCGGCGGCGAGCAGCGCACCGAAGGCCAGCGCGGCGTCGTTGAAGAGCGGTAAACGCCCGACCGCGTCGGGCGTGACGCCGAGATCGCCCCCGATCACCGGACTGAGCAGCCCGATCGCGCTCGTATTGATCAGCCCCGGAAAGAGCGCCAGGACGACGAGCGCAACGTTTGCGGCGTAGGTGTGTTGAAGCGGCGGGTTGCGCACGTGCGATGAAGCTCCGGGCGAGAAGCAGGCAAGGCCGTCAAGCGGCGCTAGGTGCGCATCGTCGAGAGGGCCGGCCGCCCGCGAACCGCAAGCACTCGCGCATGAGCTACACCAGAGCCATTTTGGGTTTCCTCATGTCGAGCATGATCCTCGTCGGCGCAGCCCGGGCGTCCGCCGCGCCGGTCACGCTCACGATCGAGAGTTGGCGCAACGACGACCTCGCGATCTGGCAAGACAAAATCATCCCGGCCTTCGAGAAAACGCATCCCGGCATCACGGTCAAGTTCTCACCCACGGCGCCGACCGAATACAACGCCGCGCTCAACGCGAAACTCGCTGCCGGAACCGCCGGCGACCTCATCACGTGCCGGCCGTTCGACGCTTCGCTGCAGCTCTTCCAAAAAGGCAAGCTGACGCCGGTCAACGGCCTCAAAGGCATGGGCAATTTTTCGACCGTCGCGCGTACGGCCTGGACGACCGACGACGGCAAGACGACCTACTGCGTCCCGATGGCGGCGGTCATCCACGGCTTCATCTACAACAAGGACGCGTTCGATAAACTCGGGCTCAAGCCGCCGGCGACGGTACCCGAATTCTTCGCGGTACTCGACAAGATCAAAGCCGACGGCAGCTACACGCCGCTCGCACTGGGCACCAAAGAAGGCTGGGAAACCGCCTCGATGGGCTATCAGAACATCGGCCCGACCTATTACAAGGGCGAGCAGGGCCGCTTAGCGCTCATCCACGGCAAAGAGAAGCTCACCGATCCCCAGTGGGTCGAGCCGTTCGCCGTGCTCGCGCGCTGGAAGCCGTATCTGGGTGACGGATTCGAGGCGCAATCGTACGCCGACAGCCAAAATCTCTTCACCCTCGGACGCGCGGCGATCTATCCCGCCGGTTCGTGGGAGATCAGCGGTTTCCGCAAACAGGCCACCTTTGCGATGGGCGCCTTTCCGCCGCCGGTGCAAAAGGCCGGCGACACCTGCTACATCTCCGACCATCCGGACATCGCTTTGGGTGCGAACGCAAAATCCGCGCACCCCGTCGAAACGAAAGCGTTTCTGGAGTGGGTCGCGACGCCCGAATTTGCCAACTTGTACGCCGCCGCGCTGCCGGGTTTCTTCAGTTTGCAAACGAAACCCACCGTGCTGCAAGATCCGCTGGCGCGCGAGTTCGCGAGCTGGCGCGCAAAATGCAAATCGACGATCCGTCCGACGTATCAGATTCTGTCGCGCGGCACGCCGAATCTCGAGAACGGCTTCTGGGTCGAAGGCTCGAACGTGATTAACGGAACCGATACGCCGCAAGTCGCGGCGAGCAAACTGCAAAAAGGGCTCGACAGCTGGTACAAGCCCACGAAGTGACGCCCGCACCGGCTGTGCCGGCGCGCGCGCCGCGCTGGCACATCGGCGTGTTTCTCGCGCCGGCGGCGTTGATTTACACCGCGGTGATGATCGTGCCGTTGTTTGAAACCTTGCGGCTGGCGTTCTTCTCGACCGTCGGCAATCAGAGCGGGTTCGTCGGCGCCGCCAACTTCGGTGCGCTGTTTTTCGACGACCGCTGGTCGCACGCGTTCTGGAACGCGCTGCGCAATAACCTGATCTTCTTCTGCATCCAGATGCTGCAGAACCCGATCGGCATCGGCCTGGCGGCGCTGCTCGCGCTGCCGCGGCTGCGCGCAAGCGCATTCTACCGTTCCGCGATCTTCATGCCCACGCTGCTCTCGTTCGTGATCGTCGGCTTCGGCTGGAAACTCATCCTGTCGCCCCTGTGGGGCGTCGCGCCCAGCCTGTTGAACGCGGTCGGACTCAAATTTCTGTTCGCGCCGTACTTGGGCCGCGAAAGCTCGGCGCTCTTCACGCTGGGGCTGATCTCAGTCTGGCAGTACGTCGGCGTGCCGATGATGTTGTGCTATGCGGCGCTGATCTCGATCCCCGACGAGCTCATCGACGCCGCCGAGGTCGACGGTATCGTCGGCATCGAGCAGTTCTTCAAAATCAAATTACCGCTGATCTGGCCGACGGTCGGGATGATCTCGATCCTGACCTTCGTCGGCAACTTCAACGCCTTCGATCTCATCTACGTCACGCAGGGCGCGCTGGCCGGCCCAAACTATTCGACCGACATCCTGGGCACGCTGCTATACCGCACCTTCTTCGGCTATCAGCTGCAGCTCGGCGATCCCAACATGGGTGCGACCGTCGCCACGATGATGTTCCTCATCATCCTCGCCGGAGTGTGCGTCTATCTCTTTGCCGTACAGCGCCGGCTCAGCCGCTACCAATATTAAGAGCCGACCGAACGGCGAACTCGTAAGGAAGCCTACGCTGTTCTGCCCGCGCGTGCTAGTATGATGACGTGGTGCCGGCCGAGCGAGGAATCGCGGAGCCTTCTCGCGGCCGGCAACGTCTGCACTTTTTTCTTCTTGATGATGGGAAGTTTGGAATGAAGATTCTTCGATTACTTCCGCCGGTTGCGCTTGCGGCAATCTGTTTGGGCGGCTCAGCGGCGAGCGCGGCGGACACGATGATGGCGGCGCCGGATTGCGCGACGGCGAACGCGACAATGATGAAGATGGCGGCCATGCCCATGCCCGCCATGAGCGGTACCGATCTCGACAAAAATTTCATGGCGTCGATGCACGCGATGTCCGCTCACGGCATGAAGATGGCCCAGTTGGAAGCCGCCTGCGGAAAAGATCCCCAGGCGAAAGCGGCTGCAGAAAAGATGGTGCTTGACATGAAAGAAGAGCAAAAGCTGCTCGAGGGCGGTCACTAAGGGCGGCCTAGGCGACCGCGCGTTCGTCGCCAACGTGGCTCCCGGCGGCGGATTCGGCCGCCGCCGAGAACGGCGGGTCGTGTTTCTCTTACGGCGACGAAGGCGCGGCGGGGCGGAGCCATAAGCTCCGCCCTGGGATGTCGATTTCGCCCAGCCGCTCCTTGCACGCCCGCACGATCGCTGCGCACGCCGCCTTGATCGCCTACACCGCTGTGGCGACCTTACCCGTGGCGTTCATCGTGATGAACTCGTTCAAGTCACGCCGCGCGATCTTCAGCGCTCCGTTGGCGCTGCCGGGGCCGGGAACATTCGATCCGATCGGATACGCGAGTGTTTTTGCGGGCGGCAACTTCGGCACCTATTTCCTCAACAGTTTGATCGTCACGCTGGCATCGCTGGCGGGCATCCTCGCGTTCGGCTCGATGGCGGCGTTCGCGCTCGCCGAATACCGTTTCCGGCTCAACACGCTGACCGGGCTGTACCTCATGCTCGGCATCATGATTCCGATCCGGCTGGCCACCGTCGGCATCCTCGAGCTCATGGTCGGCTGGCATCTGGTCAACACGCTGATCGCGCTGATCCTGGTGTATATCGCCTCGGGCCTGCCGATTGCGGTCTTCGTGCTCACCGAATTCATGCGCACGATCTCGGACGACCTCAAGAACGCCGGCCGGGTCGACGGCCTCTCCGAATACGAGATTTACTTCTGGCTGGCGCTTCCGCTCGTGCGGCCCGCGCTTTCGACCGTCGCGGTGTTCACGATGATCCCGATCTGGAACGATTTGTGGTTCCCGCTGATCCTGGCGCCGGGCGAGAGCACCCGCACGGTGACCTTGGGCGCGCAGCAATTCATCGGTCAATACGTCACGAATTGGAACGCCGTGCTCGCCGCACTGTCGCTGAGCATTTTGCCCGTCGTCGTGTTGTATCTGCTGTTCTCCAAGAATTTGATCCGCGGAATCACCTCGGGAGCGGTCAAGTGATCGCGCTCGAACTCATCGGTATCACCAAGCGCTTCGGCCGGACCGACGTGCTCACCGGCATCGATCTCGCCGTCGACGAGGGTGACTTCGTCGTCTTCGTCGGTCCATCGGGCTGCGGGAAGTCGACGCTGCTGCGTATCGTCGCCGGACTCGAAGAGCAAACCACGGGTCAGCTGCGCATCGCCGGCGCGCGCGCGGACGGCGTGCCGCCGGCCAAGCGCGGCATCGCGATGGTCTTTCAAAGCTATGCGCTCTATCCGCATCTCGACGTTGCCGGCAACATGAGCCTCGCGCTCAAGCGCGAGGGGATCGCACGTGCCGAGATCGAGCGCCGGCTCAACGCCGCAGCCGAGATGCTCGAACTGACGCCGCTGCTCAAACGCAAACCGGCGGCGCTGTCGGGCGGCCAACGGCAACGCGTCGCCATCGGCCGCGCGATCGTACGTCAACCCAAACTCTTTCTGTTCGACGAACCGCTGTCGAATCTCGATGCGGCGCTGCGCGTCAACACCCGCCTCGAAATCGCCAATCTGCACCGGCTGCTCGGCACGACGATGATCTACGTCACCCACGACCAGACCGAAGCGATGACGCTGGCCGACAAAATCGTCGTGCTCTACGCAGGGAAAATACAGCAGGCCGGGCGGCCCATCGACCTCTACGATGCGCCGGTCAATCTGTTCGTCGCCGGTTTCATCGGCTCGCCCAAGATGAACTTCATCGGCGGCGACGAGGCCCGGCGCGCCGGTGCCGCGACGCTGGGCGTACGTCCCGAGCACCTCGAGATTGCGGCCGGCGATGCACGTTGGAACGGCATCGTGCACCACGTCGAGCGGCTGGGATCCGACACCTACGTCTACGCGCGCACCGCAGCGGCAAGCGAACTGACGGTTCGCGTCGCCGGCACGGCTAGCGTCGCGGTCGGCGATGCGATCGGACTTGCGCCGCTTCCCGGGATGCTGCACCGCTTCGACGACCAGGGGATGCGCATTCCCAACCGCTAAGGCGGCGCGCCGGCAGTCTGCCAGCGGCGATCGAACGCAGCCGCGATCTGTGCGAACAACGATCCTGCTTGCGCCGCGTCGACGTCATTCGCGCGATCCGCCAGCCTGACGAGTTCGCGGTCGGCGGCGGCGGTCGCAGCGATCTCGTCCGCACCGACGTTGACGGCGTCGAAGGCGTGCGCGACGCCTTGATCGGCGAATTCGCAGCGAACCAGGAGGCGCTCCAATGCTTCGCCCGCGGCGGCTTGCGGGTGAAGCCGCTCGCGCAGACGCGTCAGCGCTTCGCCGACGTAGGCCCGGATTTGCTCGTCGGAGCGTTGCCGGTCGATGTCATTCGTATAGCCTGCGTAAGATTCGATGCGCTCGTGTAAAAACGCCGTATCGTCCATAGGTCACGGAGCATACGACGGCGCAGGCAGGCGTCCTATGGCAGTGCTCGCGGGGCTGGCCCTCATTGGTGCACTCGCCGGACTCATTGTGATCGGTCTGCGGTACCAAGCCGAACGACGCGAGAGTGCGCGCGTGCGGGCGCTGTTTTCACGCTATGTCGCTCCGCCGATCGTCGAAGAGCTGTTGCGCCGCAAAGATCCGCGGCTGTATATCGGCCGTTCGCTCAATGCGACGATCGTCGTCTGCCGCATCTGGAACTTCGCCGGATTTGCCGAAAACCTCACCGCCGAACAGACACTGCGCTATCTCAACGAATTCTTCGCGCTCGCAGGCAGCTCGATTCAAAAGCACCGCGGCATGATCGACAAGTTCTTGCCGGACGGGATCATCGGCATCTTCGGCGTGCCGCTCGACGATCCCGACGCGCAAGAACACGCGCTGCGCGCGGCGATCGACATCGTGCGCCTCGTGAATGCGATGGAGCGGCGCTGGCGCGAGCAGGGGCGCCGGTCGTTTCAAGTCGGCATCGGGATCAATTCGGGCGCCGTGATCGCCGGCGACGCGGGATTTCACGAACGCCGCGAATTCACCGCCGTCGGGCCCGAAGCGCTGTTTGCCGCCCGCCTGCAAGAGGCCACGCACGGACTGCACGCATCGATCGTGGCAGCCGCATCGACGTGCAATCCGGTGCGCGACCTGTTCTCGCTCGTTCCGCTTACCGGTCATCCGTTGCCCGGACTCAAACGGCTGGCCGACGCCTTTATCGTTTTGGGTTTGACCAAAGCGTCCGAACCGCTGCAGATGCCCGCACCGGGAATGTTCAAGGAAACCGCAATCGACGGCGCCGTCGTTCCCGCTGCTCGCCCTGCCCCGGCAAGTCCCGCCGCACCGCCGCCGCCGATTGCGGCTCCGGTTGCGACGCCGGCAAAGCAGACGCAGCGGAATGCGCCGCCACCGCCGCACGTTCCGGTCTTGCCGCGTGTCGAGCCAGTCGAGCCGCTTGGGATGTTGCCGCACGGAGGGCGAGCGGCCGGAGCCGTCGCCGCAGAAACCGCCGCCGATGCTGC
>JBEKHC010000125.1:0-12202 GCA_050012475.1 Candidatus Velthaea sp. | reverse complement strand
AACCCTGCTACCGGACCGATCGCGATTCACCAGATTTGGGAGGACAGCCGAGTCCAGGCCCTGATCACCAAGTCGATCGCGACGGTCAAGGCGGACGCCGCGCACATTGCCTACGGGGCTTTCGGAAAAGACATCGTCTGGGCCGTGCTCGATTCGGGAATCGACGCGACGCATCCCCAATTCGCCGCGAACAAAAATCTCGTCCTCGACGCGCGCCGTCCGCTGTACCACCGCGATTTCAGCGGAACCGGCCCGCGCGCCGCCGACCCGGCCAAAGACGACCCGAGCGCGCTCGTCGACGCGTTAGGACACGGAACGCATGTTGCGGGTATCATCGCCGGAAGCTGGAGTGCGCCTGCGGACGAAGCGAACGCCGCGCGTCCGGCCGTGCTGCGTACGAAGCGCAACGGAGCGGGCGCCGACGAACGCGTTATCGAGTACCCGCCGGTCATCACGGGGATGGCGCCGCAGTGCACGCTGGTCAGCATGCGCGTACTCGACAACGATGGCGGCGGCCAAGTTTCCGCGATCATCGATGCTTTCGAAGCAATTCAGGAGCTCAACGGCTACGGCCGGCGGATCGTCATCGCCGGAGTCAACCTGAGCGCCGGCTATCCATTCGATGCGAAGTGGTTCGGTTGCGGACAGAGCCCGCTTTGCCAGGAGGTCGATCGGCTCGTGCGCTCGGGGGTCGTGGTCGTCGTAGCAGCCGGCAATTCCGGCTACGGCACGGTGAGCACGGCGTACACGAAGGGCTGGGCCTCGACGCTCGCGCAAACGATCAACGACCCCGGCAACGCGAACCTCGCAATCACCGTCGGGTCGACGCACCGGAACGAACCGCACTTGTACGGGGTGTCGTATTTCTCGTCGAAGGGGCCGACCGGCGACGGGCGCCGGAAGCCCGATCTGGTCGCGCCCGGCGAGCGCATCATCTCGTGTGCCTCCGCGCAGAGCCGTTTGCCCGCAACGATCTCGAAGCCCGATGGAACGACCGCGACGATCGCCCCCGATCAGTATACGCATAAAGAAGACTCGGGGACGAGCATGGCGGCGCCGCACGTCTCGGGCTTGATCGCAAGCTTTCTTTCGATTCGCAAAGAGTACGTAGGACAGCCGGAAACCGTAAAGGCGCTTTTCGTCGATAACGCGACCGATCTGCGCCGAGACCCGACCTTTCAAGGCTCCGGTCTCGTCGACATCATGCGTACGATCCAGGCCGTTTAGGAGCGCAGATCATGAATTTCGGGCCGTTTCGAACCGTCGAGGTACCGTTCGACAAGAATGCGACGATCACGCCGCTTGGTCCGATCGACGGGGCCGGGGCCCAAGCGGCGATCACTGCAATGCTGCCCGGGATCGATGATTTGATCGTTATGTCGCACGGCTGGAACAACGACGTCGACGACGCGCGTGCGCTGTACACGCAGTTCTTTGCGAGCGTCGCCGAACGTTGGAGCGCTGCTGGATTGACGCCGGCCGATCAGCAGCGCACGGGGATTCTCGCGCTGTATTGGCCCTCGAAAAAATTCGACGAGAGCGACTTGATCCCGGGCGGCGCCGCCGCAATCGATGATCCGCCGGCGCGGGACTACGGCGCTTCGATCGCCGGGCAGATCGCGAATCTCAAAGATGCGCAGGGCCAATTCGATCCCGCGCAGCAGGCGCTGCTCGATACGGCAATGGCGCGCGTTTCCTCGCTCGATACCGAGGCCGGGCAAAACGCCTACGTCGCCGCGCTCGCCGCACTCTTCCCCGCGGCGAGCGAATCCGATCCGGGTCTCGACGCGAGCAAAGCGGGATTCTCCGAACGCACGGGCGCGGATATCTTGCAAGACATCCAGACGCAACTCGGCGCATCCGGAACGACGCCTGCGGCCGAGGGAGGCGGCGCGGAAACCATCGGCGACGATGCCGCACCGGCTGCCACGGGTGCGGGCGCGGCGCAAGGCTTCGATCCGATTGGCGACGTCAAACGGGCCGCCAACATGCTCTTGAATCTCACGACCTACTACGTGATGAAGGAGCGTGCTGGAACGGTCGGACAAACAGGAGCCGCGCCGCTCGTAGCCGCGGCCCTCCAAGCGAAACCCGCGCTGCGGGTGCATCTCGTAGGGCACAGCTTCGGCGGACGGCTCGTGACGTCGCTTGCAAATGCATTGCCGGACGGCTTGCAGGTTCGCACGATGTCACTTCTGCAGGCCGCATTCTCGCATTACGGACTCGCTCCGGCGGACGGTGCGCGGCCGACCGGCGCGTTTCGGGACGTGATCGGCAAGCAGAAGGCACGCGGCATCCTGATTACCCACAGCTCGCACGACTGGGCCGTCGGCGCGGCTTATCCGATTGCATCGTTCATCGCTCGCGACACGTCGACCGCGATTCCGATCAGCGTTCCGGGGACGGCCAACAGCCCGTGGGGCGGAATGGGTGCGAGCGGCGCGCAACAAACGGCGGAGGCCTTCGACGATACGTTGCTCGATGGCCAAGCCACCTACGCGGAATTACCCGCCGGCAAAGTGATCCGCAACCTAACCGGCGACGCGTTCATTTCCGGTCATGGCGACGTCGGCGGCCCGCAAGTTGCCTGGGCATTCTTGCAGAGCTTGATCGCATCGCGATAGAGGCGCGATCGTCGGCGCCGGGCGATACGTTCGATTTGCCGAAGCGGCCTCAGCCGACCCCGAGCTCAAAAGCAGTTCAAGCGACGGATTCGTTCCCGGAGTCAGGATAGCGCGAGCCTGCAGCCGCGGGCCGCGTATCGCCGGCTGCTGGATCAAGACCGCTGCAGGCGGCGACGAACCGTTTTTTTTTGCGACCGGTACGCCGCCGGGCTCAAGCGATGTTTCGCGCCGCGTCAAGATTCAGATTCCGGCCGGCGCAGCGGCGCAGTTCGAGAACGACCAAATAGTGCCGCGCGCGCGTCATCGTCGAACCCAAGCGCGAGTCGGACTTTGCGCTGTCGATGAGCGGCGACGTCGCTCTCTCAAGCCTGGATCGTCTTGACCGGATACGCCGTTACGCGAGCGTCGCGGGTTACGAACGCGAGACCCTCCACTTGGGCCTGCGCGATCATGATCCGATCGAACAGATCTGCGTGGATCGCCGGCAGGAGGCTGATCGCGAGCGCATGTTCTTGCGTGATCGGTAAGTCGATAAAGCCGAGGGCCTTCGTTCGCGACGGAACGTAAATCAGCGGTGGAAGGGGCAGCGGTAAATGACCTTTAGCGTGTTTGATCGCGATTTCCCATGCAACAGCCGACGACACGAACACTTCGGTATTCGGGTCTGCTATCGCCTCGCGAGCAGCTTCGTTGAGAATTTCCGGCTCTTGGATGGCCCAGAGAAAGACATTCGTATCGAGCAGGACGCGGAGTTGCGTCGATTCCGACGTTCCCGCGTCGCCGGTCACCGGATTTCGTCTCCGGAGCTGAAAAGTGAAGCGATCTCCGCGTCGGCAGCGCCGAAAGAGGGACCAACGGAAACAAATCCGCGGTCGATGCCAAGAGCGCGGTTTCTGCGCGTATAGGGGACAAGCCGGGCGCGCGATTTACCGGAGACCGTTATGATGACTTCGCTTTCTTGCCCGTCGCGCAACTCTTGCACGAGGCGCGATAGCTGCGTCTTGGCTTCGTGCATGTTGACGGTCTTGCTCATGAATCTAGTCTATCAGACTTAGTCTACTCGCGCAATTCATTCGATCAGCTCCGGTATGGCCGGTCGCAAAACGGAACCAGCTTCCCAGCGGTGCCGGTTCACCTCCCCCGCGGCGGTGTTTCACCTCGGGTGCGGCCGGCGCGCTTTCAGTCAGCCATCGGCTTACGATGCGTTTGTCGTCCCCGATCGAACAAGGACGTTCGCCAAACTCGAACTCGGCTTGCTCGCGGATAGACATCAAAAAACGGCCGCTTTGTTAAAGCGACTGAAAATTCGAGGCTTAGGCGTGCGGGGCTGTGCGAAAAGCAGCCCAGCGGGGGCGAGTCGGCTAAGCTCGCTTGACTCGTCGGCTGCGCAGGCAGCTGGTGCAGACGCGCGCCGTCACATGAGTGCCGCGGTCGTCGATCCGGACTGCCTGAAGGTTCGGCAGCCAGCGCCGCTTGGTTTTGTTCATCGCGTGGCTGACGTTATTACCCGCCATCGGGCCCTTACCGCACACGTCGCATCGTTTGGCCATAACGGAGGGAGTGTATCATGCGCTCCGAGCCCTGGCAAGGCACGCCCGGGCCGGAAATCGAGCGGTATGCAGCCGAAATCGGCGAACCGTGAGCCGGTGTGAGCGCCGATAAGATTCCTGGGAAGCCGCGGATCGCGATCGATGCCATGGGCGGGGACGACGCGCCCGGCGAGATCGTGGAAGGCACGATCCTGGCCCACCGGGACGGGCTGGGCCGGATGATCCTAGTCGGCGACCGCGAGCGGATCGCGCCGCTGCTGCACGCGCGCGGCTGCTCGCAGATCGAAATCGTCCACGCCGCGAGCCAAATCGCGATGGACGCGCCGGCCTCGCAAGCGGTCCGCAACGCCACCGGGACCAGCCTGGGCGAAGCGGTCGAGCTGGTCCGCGGGGGCAGCGCGGATGCCGTCGTCTCGGCCGGGAACAGCGGGGCCTTCCTGGCCATCGCCCTCATCCGGCTGCGGACGATCCCGGGGATCGCGCGGCCGGCGATCGCGGCGGTCCTGCCGGGCAAGACCGGGCCGGTCGTGCTCGTCGATGCCGGGGCCAACGTCGACTGCCGGCCGGAATGGATGATGCAGTTCGGTCTGATGGGTTCGGCCTACGCGCACGCCGCGCTGGGGGTTGCCAATCCGCGCGTCGGCATCATCTCCAACGGTGAAGAACGCAACAAGGGCAACGCCCAATCGATTGAAGCCGCGGGCTTGCTGGCGCGCGCGCCGCTCAACTTCATCGGCAACATCGAGGGCAAAGACGTGCTCGCGTCGGTCGCCGACGTGGTGGTCGCCGACGGATTCGTCGGCAACGTCATGCTCAAGTTAGCCGAAGGCGTCGCCGCGTTCTTTCAAGTGAGTTTGTCCGAAGCGTTCGCCAGCGCGTCGCCGACCGCGAAGCTCGGCGGCATGCTGGCCCGTCCGGCGTTCGCCGTTATGAAGAAGAAACTCGACTACGACACGTACGGCGGCGCGCCGCTGCTGGGTGTACACGGCAACTGCATCGTGGCGCACGGCCGCTCGAATCGCAACGCGATCCGCAACGCGATCAAAGCCGCCGCGCTCGAAGCCGGCGCCGATCTCGTCGGCGCGATCGCCGCGAGCGTCGAGAAAGTCAGCGCCTAGGAGTGTCTGACCTCTCAGACATACGACGACGGGCGGATTATGGGTGTGCCTCGGCTTCGCTCGGTACACCCGCGCAGCCCAAACGCGACGGACTGCGCGTAGCGCAGTCGTCTAGGACGATGCTCGCGCGAACGGGTATTTACGTCCATTTGCCGTTTTGTCCGTACGTTTGCCCGTACTGCGATTTCGCGAAGTGGGCGTACGCGCCGCAGCGTGCCGAACGCTATCTGCAGGCCCTGCGCGCCGAGATCGACGCGGCGCCCGAGGTTCGCGGCGCGACGATCTTTTTCGGCGGCGGCACGCCCAACACGTATCCCGCATCGACGATCGCAGCGCTGATCGAGGCGCTTCGCGCGCGCTTTGCGATCCCGCCCGACGGCGAAATTTCCGTCGAAATCAACCCCGATCCGGGCCTGTGCGAGGAACTGCCGGCGTTGCGAGCGGCCGGCGTGAACCGCTTGTCGATTGGCGTCCAATCGTTCGCGCCGAACGAATTGCGCGCGCTGGGCCGCCGCCACACCGCGCGCGACGCCGAAACGGTCGTCGCGCGAGCGCGTGCGGCCGGCTTCGCCAACGTCAGCATCGATTTGATGTTCGGCGTTCCCGGGCAAAGCGAAGCGTCGTGGCGCGACTCGCTCGAGCGCGCGCTGGCGTTGGGGATCGACCACCTGTCGACCTACGGGCTCACCATCGAAGCGGATACGCCGTACGCGAAATGGTTCGCGCGCGATCCTGCGGCGTTTTTCGACGACGATCGCGAAGCGCGCCTGTATGCCATCGCGATCGAACGGGCTGCGCGCGCCGGTTTCGAGCACTACGAAATCTCGAACTTCGCCCGCCCAGGCTATCGCTGCGCCCACAACGCGAACTATTGGCGCAACGGCAGCTACGTGGGCCTGGGCGTCGGGGCCGCCTCGTACATCGACGGCGTGCGCTCGACGCATACGCGCGACTTGGAAACGTATTGCAGCTCGGCGCTCGCGGGCACGGCGGTGCCCGGCGAAAGCGAGCGGCTCGTCGGCGACGAGCGCACGGGCGAAGCGACGATGCTCGCGCTGCGCACGCTCGAAGGAGTCGACACGCGCGAGTTTCGCGAACGCTACGACGTCGATTTCCATGTCCGCTACCGCACCGTGATCGCCGACCTGACGGCGGCGGGGATGCTGCACGTCGCTGGCGAGCGCGTGCAATTGACGGAACGCGGACGCTATCTCGCCAACGATGTTTGCGGTGCATTTCTCGGCGGGCGGTAATCCCGGCGCGCGCGCAGCGGCTGCGCTGCTGCGCCTCATCTTCGCGGCGATCTTCGGCACAACCGGGTTCTTGCTCGGCCGCGAGGCCTATACGCACGCGATTTCGATCCACGTGGCCAGCCAATTCTGGCAAGTCGCGTTGCTGCTCGGCGCGCCGGTCGTCGGCGCGGTGGCCGGCGTATTTTTGGTGCCCGCCGCTCAGGCGCTCTTCGAGGCCGAGTTGGCGACTGTCGAACGCGGCATCGAACGGCTTGCGCCCGGTGAACTCGTCGGCGGCGCAATCGGATTGACGACCGGCTTGGTCATCGCGTTTCTGGCCAAGAGCGTGCTCTTCGAGTTCATCACGTTCGCCGGTCCGACCGGCGGCTACATCGCGATCGTCTTGTATCTGGTCATCAGCTTGTTCGCCGCGTACTTGGGCGCGCGCGTCGGCGCCAAGCAGCGCGTGACGCTGGGCGGTTTCGCGCGCAGCACGGCGTCCGCGCCGGCTGGCGGCGTGGCGAAGATCATCGATACGTCGGTCATCATCGACGGCCGCATCCTCGAGATCGTGCAGGCCGGATTTCTGGAAGGACCGCTGGTCTTGCCGCGGTTCGTGCTGCGCGAACTGCAGCTCATCGCGGATTCGGGCGACTCGCTCAAACGCACGCGCGGCCGGCGCGGCTTGGACGTGCTTACCAAACTGCAGCAAGTCGCAACGCTCGAAATCGTCGAACGCGATTTCGACGACATCACGCAAGTCGACGCCAAACTCGTGCGCCTAGCCCAGGAGCGCGGCGGGAAGCTGGTCACCAACGATTTCAACCTCAATCGGGTCGCGCACGTCGAAGGGGTTGCGGTGCTCAACATCAACGAACTGGCGAACGCGGTCAAACCCGTGCTGCTGCCGGGTGAAGAACTGCGCGTGGCGGTGATCAAAGAAGGCAAAGAGCCGCATCAGGGCGTGGGCTATCTCGACGACGGGACGATGATCGTGATCGAGAACGGCCGACGGCTCATCGGCGAAACCGTCGAAGTGTCGGTGACGAGCGCGCTGCAGACGATGGCTGGGCGGATGATCTTCGCGCGGACCAAGCGCGCGTGATCTGGGGAGCGGTGATCGTCGCGGCCGGCCGCGGGACGCGGTTCGGGCGACCCAAGCAGCTCCTGGAGCTGGGCGGAAAGCCCGTGGTGGCATGGTCGGTGCAAACGCTTGCGGCGATGCCCGAAATCGTCGAGCTCGTGGTCGTGACCGAGGGCGAGTTCATCGAACTGATGGAACTCGCGATCGCGCCGTTCAGCGGTTCGCTCGAGCCGCGCATCGTGCACGGCGGTGCGACGCGTCAGGACAGTGTGCGGCTCGGCGTCGCGGCGCTGCCCGATCATTGCGCCGGAATTCTGGTGCACGACGGCGCGCGGCCGCTGGTGCGCGCGCACGAAATTCGGGCAGGGATGCGCGCCGTGCGCCCGGGCAGCGCGTCGCTGCTCGCCGCACCGGTGATCGATACCATCAAGGTCGTCGACCCCGACCGCCGGGTGACGCGGACGCTCGACCGCTCGACGCTGTGGGCGGCGCAAACGCCCCAGTTTGCCGCTGCGCGCGATTTGCGCCGGGTCCATGCCGACGCTGAACGATTTGCTTGGCCGCCCGCAACCGACGATGCCGCCTTGCTCGAACGAGGCGGCGTCATCGTCACGGTGGTGGAGGCGTCGGCCGATAACTTCAAGGTGACGCTGCCCGGCGATCTTGCGCGCGCCGAGGCCGTGCTGCGCGAGCGCGGACCGTTTTCGGTCGATGAGACCGAAATTCTCATCGTCGAGTGCTATGTTCCCGGCGGTGCGGTCGACGCGGTGTTGAGCGAACTCGAGTCGCGCAACGCGCACATCGACGCGATCGATCGCGATTTACCCGCGGCGGTCGCGATCCGGGCGTACGTCGGCAGCGATCAACTGCGCGGATTCGGCCGGCGGCTGCACGCGCTGGCGGGAGAAGACGCGGTGTTCACGACCCACCTCTCGCATCTGGCGGCGCACGCATGACGCGCGTCGGTCACGGTTTCGACGTTCACCGCCTCGTCGAGGGCCGGCCCTTCATTCTGGGCGGGGTCACGATCCCGCACGAGACCGGTCCGCTCGGGCACAGCGACGCCGACGTCTTGGCCCATGCGATCAGCGATGCGCTGCTCGGGGCGTGCGCGCTGGGCGATCTGGGCGGCCATTTTCCCGATACCGATCCGCAGTGGAAAGGCGCCGATTCGATGCGCCTGCTGGGCGCGGTGCACGAATTGACCGTACGGCACGGGTTCACCCTGGCCAACGTCGATGCGACCGTGGTCGTCCAAAAACCGAAGCTCGCACCGTTTTTGGACGACATTCGCGAGCGGATCGCCGAGGTGCTCGCCGTCGATATCGGCCGCGTCAGCGTCAAGGCGAAAACCAGCGAGGGACTTGGGTACACGGGCGACGGCTCGGGCATCGCGGCCTATGCCGTCGCGCTCGTTACGCGCGAGCGCGCCGTCTCCGGTCCTTGACCGAGTGAGGGGCCACCGGCCTTAGCGAGGCGCTGCGCGGAAGCAAACGCTTGTGACCACCCGTCCGTGCGGGTCGCGCTCAACTTCGACCCGGCTGCTCGCGCCGGCCGCAGCCTGAAACTCGGGCTCCTCGACCTCGATTCGGACATTGTCATCGACGATGAGCCAACGTCGCCGAACGGCCTTGCCGGTTTCGATTGCCGTGCCCGGGATTGCCGCGCTGGGAACGGCGCTCAGGACGAGCGGCCACATCGGCATCGAGAACGGCATCAGGGTGCCCTGCCCGCGAGGAGTGAGCGTCTTCGCGGCTCGGCGAGACGGAGTACGGCGAGACGATTCATTCCCCGAGCGTACGCGGCGTTCGGGCCGCCGTGTATCCGTTGGCGGTACGGAGTTTCGCGCACCGACTACTGACGTGTTACCGGGTCGCCCAGCAAGGCGGCCAATTGGCGCCGGTTGCCGATGCCGAATTTCTGGTAGATCGAGGCAACGTGCGTTTCCACCGTCCGCTCGCTGATGACGAGCGCGGTGGCGACCTCCCGGTTGGACTTGCCGGTGCCGATCAACCCGGCGATTTCGCGTTCGCGCGTCGTGAGCGTCGTTTCACCGCGCCGCCGGGGCTGCTTTTGGTCGGTCGCCGTGAGCCGCCCGACTTCTGCCACGGCGCCGCAGCGCCGGAAGGTCTCGACGGCGTCTTTCACGTTGCCGCGAACTTCGCGCGCATAGGCTTCCTCAATCGCCCAGCCGAGCTTTTTGAAGATCACTGCGGCTTCGTGCGATAGCCGGTCGGCGTCGCTCTTGCGACGCTCGCGCAGCGCAACCCGCGCGTCGAAGAGCGCCAAGTGCGCCGCCGCCGCCTCGGCGTGCGCATCGGCCGCCAGATCGACGAGCAGCGCGCGCGCCGCAGGGACAACGGAAGGAACGCTCCGCGCAACGCCGTCGGCGAACCAATGCACGTCGGCGGTTCCGCCGATCCGCTTGACGACCCGTTCGGCGAAAGCCGTCGGATCGTCGCCGGCCACGATCTGTTGCGCGAGGGCGGCGCCGGCGGCCAGCGCGAGGGCATTGCGGTCGGTGAGCGCATCCGCCCGCGCGAGCGCGTCGTCGATACTGGCCAAGCGCAGCAGCGACTCGTCGGCCAGGAGCGTGCCCAGACGGTAGAGGATCGCGTGCCCTTGGATCCAGATGACCTCGATGTCGTGATCGATGGTCAGGAATTCGAGCAGCAGCGAGCGCGCGGCGGCCAGCCGGCCGGTAAAGAGCGCGACATAGGCATTGTTCGCGATCAACCACGCGACCAGCCGGGAGGAGCGCAGATCGCGCGCGACGTCGAGCGCCGAGGCGTACAGCTCGCTGGCGCCGGCAAGATCACCGATGCGCAAGCGCACGTCGGCCCAGTTGTTGAGCGCGCGCACGAGTTGCTCGCGGTCGCCCAGCTCGCGTGCCCCGGCCACCGCGAAGGCAAAGTCCGTTTGGCTGTCGGCGAGGCGGCCGAGCCGCGCGAACGTGTGGGCCCGGATGCCGCGATGCCGCAGCGCCCAGGCCGGTTCGGGGGCGCATTTGAGGGCGCTCGCAGCATCGAGATGGGCCAGGGCCTCGTCGGCCCGGTAAGCCGCGGTCAAGAGTGAGGCGGTCAAGGTCTCGGCCTGAAAACGCAGCGGCGAGTCGTCGCCGCCAAGTGCGGCGCTGACGGCTTTCGACGCAGCGATGCCGGCCTCGGATTCGCCGTGTTCCCAGAGCGCGAGCGCCCGGTCCAGCGCCGCGCCGTGCGCCGTCGGCAGATCGCCGGCAGCCGTCGCGCTCGCGACCGTCGTCGCGAACCAGCGCGCCGCCCCTTCGAGATCGCCCTCGGCGTACAAGGCGCGCGCGACTTTTTGCGACAGCCGGGTACGCACGTGCTCGGCGTCGGCGGCGTTGAAAGCGCGCTCGTAGTGGCGGGTCGCGTCGGTGTGGGCGGAGATTCCGGCGGCAGCGTCACCGGCAGCTTCGTTCCATCGCACCGTTGCGGGCCGATCTCCCGATCGCCATGCATGGTAGGCGACGGTGGCCGCGTCGGGTTCCGCTTGCGCCGCCAATTCTTCGACGATCCGCCGGTGCAGCGTCCGCGCCTCGGCGAACAAAATCTCAGCGTACACCACTTCGCGCGTGAGCTGATGCCGAAAGAAGAACGCGTCGCCGTCGGGATCTTCGACGATGAGCTGCAGGTTGCGCGCCCGCCGCAACGTCAACAGCACTTCGGCGAGCGGCTTCGCGGCGAGTTCGGCCAGAAACTGCGCGCCGAAGCGACGGCCGATGACGGCGGCGAACGCGAGGATCTCGCGCGCGCTTTCGTCGAGCGACGCGAGCCGGTCGTGGACGGCGGCGCCGAGCGAACGCGGGATGATCGCCGCGGCGGCGTCGGCCGCAGTGCCGCGGTAGTCGAGCATGCCCCGCAGCAACTCTTCGGCGTGGAACGGGCGGCCGTCGGAGAGTTCCGCAATCTTTTCCAAGACCGTGGATGAGACGTGCCGTCCGTCGTCACGCAAGGCCGAGGCCAAGAGCGCGCGCATCTCCGCGGGGCCCAGGGCCTGCAGCGTAATGGTCGCATCGGCGGCGCGTTCGATCTCGGCGCGCAGCGCGGTCGTCGCCCGGCCGGACGTTCCGATGTCTTCCGGACGCAGCGTTGCGACGAGCACGCACGGGTGCGCTTTGAGGGCGCCGGACAAGGAGCGAAAAAGTTCGAGCGTCGCAATGTCGGCCCAGTGCAAATTCTCGATGACGGCGACGACGGTTTTCGTTTTGGCGATCGCCGCCAGTCCGGCCGCGAAGGCGGCAAAGCGGCGCGTTCGCTCGCGTCCCGAGCGCGCGTCGCCGTCAACCGCTTGCGCTTGAAGCGCTGCAGCCGCGTCGTCCGCTCCGAGGATCTCGGCGATTTCGAGCAGCGGCGCGTACGGCGGATCGCCGAATTCATAACAGTTGCCGATCGCCGGCACGATCCCGTGCGTCCGGGCGATGTCGGCGAACTCCGCGATCAGCCGCGTTTTGCCGATGCCGGCATCACCTTGTACGATCAGCGTCGAACCGCGCCCGGGGCGCGCCTGCAACGCCTGCTCGATTAAGAAATCGAGCTCGTGGCGACGCCCGATGAAGTCGCGACACACGACGCCG
>JBEKHC010000124.1:0-12426 GCA_050012475.1 Candidatus Velthaea sp. | reverse complement strand
AAATTTTGGCGCGAGAACATACCGGAGTAGGTGCAACTGCACCCGCGGCTGTGGTCGAATCAACCGCCCTCGCGCTACCGCACATCACGCGCGCCCAAGTGAACCAGATGCTCAAAGCGCGCACCGTCGAGCTCTACCAAGATGCGCGCAGCGCACAACAACAGCAGCAGCAGCAGCAGCAGCAGCGCGACTTTGAAGCGCAACACGGCGGCGCTGATCGCATCGATGCCGCGCTCTTCGGCGAGCTGCAGCACTTACAGCTGCGCCTCGCTGCGATCGCCGCCTGTCAACAGCGCCAGCTATCAGGCCAAGAGCCCAAAGTCAACAAGTTCGTACGCTCGCTCGGCGAGATCATCGTAGGGGGATGTCACCGTAGCGCTCTCCAGCGAGAAAGCCTTGGAGCTATTCACGCCAATCGACGAGCGCGAGTTACATCGGCTACAAACGGCTCGCTGGGACGCAAAGGCTACGACGAGTCCGTGTTCGCGCAGTACCACATTGTCGACGATCCACAGCGCACCGCAAGCGCGCAGGATTCCGGTGCAGATCCCGACGAGCCCCTCTGCCTGCGGGAGACGGTAGAACCGGACCAAGGTGCCTACCAGCTGCGAGCAGTCCTGGACACAGACGCGAAGTCAACTGCCGCGGAGAAGACCTTGACTCCCGTCGTCATGGATTGGGATGGAAGTTACGGGCGGATACGGTGTCGATCCGGCGAGCCCTATTTCTGCTGTCTGCCGTTGACACCGACGCATCCGAAGCCATCGAGTGAGAAATGTATCATGCCATGACCCTGGACTGGCAAAATCGTCGGCGTTTTGGAGATTACCGCCGAGCAGTCTGCGCGCCTGGACGGGCAATCCGGCAGTGCGCGATTGGTCCAACAAATCGGCCCGCGGGATAGAAACAGGTCCAACAAATATTCATTTGTTGGACCTGAACTGGTTGCGGGGACAGGATTTGAACCTGTGACCTTCGGGTTATGAGCCCGACGAGCTACCGGACTGCTCCACCCCGCGGCAGCGATGGTGAGTATACTCCGGGCGCGAAACGATTGTCAATGACGCTTGGCGAGATTGTCCGAATGCCCAAGGTGCAGCTGCACTGCCATCTCGAGGGGACGTTGCACCGCGAACGGTTCCGCGAGCTGGCCGTCCATCACGGCGTCGACATCGGCGTTCGGGGCTCCGGGCCGCTCGACGCGACCTACCGCTTTGCCGATTTCGGCGAGTTCTTGCTCCTCTTCCGGGACGTCGCGTCGGTCCTCCGGGAGCCGGCCGACTTTGCCGCCCTCGCCGCCGACTACGCTGCGGACGCCGCCGCTCAGAACGTCCGCTACGCCGAGATTTTCGTTTCGCCATCGGTTTGGACATGGTTCCATCGCGGCATCGACGTGGAAGGCACCTTCAAGGCGATGCGCGCGGCCTTCGATGCCGCGCAGGCACGCAGCGGCGTCGAGGTCGCCTTCATCTGCGATTTGACCCGGAATTTCGGCGCCGAGCGGGCGCTCGAGACGGCCGAACTCGCCGTCGCGATGAAGCCGTACGGGGTTATCGGTGTCGGGTTGGGTGGCGACGAAGCCCGCTGGCCGCCTGAGTTGTTCGCCGAGGCGTTCGCGTTCGCGCGGTGTCACGGCTTGCGGACGGTTGCCCATGCCGGCGAGGCAGCCGGCGCGGCGAGCGTTCGCGCGGCGGTCGAAGTTCTGGGCGCCGAGCGCATCGGCCACGGGGTGCGGGCGATCGAGGATCCGGCCGTCGTCCGGATGCTGGCGTCGCGCGGCATCCCGCTGGAAATCTGCCCGACCTCGAATCGGCTCACCGGCGCAGCCCCGGCGAATGTGGCGCACCCGATGGGCGCGCTGCACGCGGCGGGCGTGTGCGTGACGATCGACGCCGACGATCCGGCCCTCTTTGGTACGACTCTTGTCGACGAGTATTGCGAAGTGGAGCGAACCCTCGGGCCGAATGCGCTGCGCCACTTTGGCGCCAACGCGATCTCGGCGTCGTTTGCGTCGCCCGAGCGCAAAGCCACCCTGAATGCGGAGCTCGAAGTGTCACGGATTTCCGAAGGTTCCGTCGAATCGTGAAATGCTATGGCGGGTCATACGCATTTCGACGAATCGCTCGAAGAGTATCTCGAGGCCATCTATCGTCTCGAGCGCGAAGGTTCGGGCGTCACTACCTCAGGTCTGGCCGCTGATTTGGGCGTTGCCCCGGCGTCCGTATCGGGGATGCTGAAGAAATTAGCCGAAGGCGGCTATCTCGAATATCGTGCGCGCGGCGAGGCGAAGCTGACCGAGCGCGGCCTTCAGGTCGGCGTCCGCGTCATGCGGCGTCATCGCCTCGCTGAGGTGCTCCTCACGGATCTGCTCGGCATGCCGTGGGACAAGGTTCACGATGAAGCCTGCCGCCTCGAGCACGCGATCTCCGCGGCCGTCGAAGAACGCCTCATCGCGGTGCTCGGCGATCCCAAGGTTTGTCCGCACGGTCATCCCATTCCGCCGGCCGATCTGAGCACGCCGCAGCGCTTCGGCGTGAAATTAGCCGACTTACCGGTCGGAAACGCGGCGCGGGTGGTCGATGTGATTGAAGACGTGCCCGAAATGCTGCGCTATCTCGATTCGATCGGCATGCGGCCGGGTGCGGAGATCGAGGTCGTGGAGCACGGACCGCTCGGCGGCCCGGTTACCGTAACCAATGCGCGCGGGCGCCACGCGATTTCACTCGAACTCGCCCGGCTCATCACCGTCCAGCCCGAGGCAGCCGCGAAATTACAAACCGCCTGAGGCATTCGTGCTAACCCGCCTGCTGATCGCGGCAAACGTTCTCGTCTTCTTTTGGGAGCTCTCGACCGGCGATACCAGCGACGGCAACGTGCTTGTTCGCGATGGCGGCTTGTACGGTCCGTTCGTCGCCGCTGGTGAATGGTGGCGCATCTTCAGCGCGGCGTTCTTGCACGCGGGCTGGCTGCATATCGCGACCAACATGTTCGCGCTGTATCAAGTCGGTACGTTCGTCGAACTGCTCTACGGTCGCGCGCGCATGGCGATCATCTATGTGCTCGCGATCATCGGCTCGGGCATCGCCGTCTGCTGGTTCAACTACGACGCACCGACGGTCGGCGCCAGCGGCGCGATCTTCGGCCTCTTCGGCGCGCTGACGGCGGCGGGCTTACGGTTGGGCAAGCCCGGCCGCGATCTCGTGCAGCAGTCCGCCGGAATCATCATTCTGAACCTCGTGCTCGGCTTTACCGTGTTCCGCTTCGTCTCGAATGCTGCGCACATCGGAGGTCTCATCGCCGGCGCGCTGTTCGGTTTCTTGCTGTATCGCGTGCCCCAGCATCTCGTCACCGCCCAGGCCGCCGCGCCGGTTGCCGTCGAGGACGGACAGATCTACGAAGCACCGGACTACGTTGCCGCGGTTGAAGAAGAACCGCCGCGTCCGGTCGCGCCGTCGCACGAACCGCAAGCATAGCCGGCAGCCGCGCTGATGCTCATCGATGAGACGTTCGCCGCCGCCGGGCCCATCGCGCAGGTCCTGGGCGGCTTCGAGGGACGCCCGGGCCAAGTTCAGATGGCGAAACTCATCGAACGCGGCTTTCTCGAAAACGTGCACACCGTCGTCGAAGCGGGGACCGGCGTCGGAAAATCACTTGCTTATCTGGTGCCCGCCCTGCGCAGCGGAAAACGCGTCGTGATTTCCACCGGCACCATCGCGCTGCAAGAACAGCTGGTGCGCAAAGATATCCCGCTCGTGGTCGAAGCGCTGGGCATCCCGGTTCGCGTCGAATTGCTCAAAGGCCGCAACCACTATTTGTGCCGGGCGAAATACGAGAAGATGAGCGGCGAACGGCTGATCGCCCCCACGATCGCAATGGAAAAGCTGTGGGCGTGGGCCGAGCGCACGACGACGGGCGACCGTGCCGAACTCGATTTTCCGGTGCGCGCCGACGATTGGGAAGCGCTCGACGCCGACGCCGACGATTGCGTGGGCGAATATTGTTCGCGCTTCGCCGAGTGTCATTTCTTCAAGCGCCGCGACGCAGCCCGCTTTGCCGATATCGTCGTCGTCAATCACGCCCTATTTTTTCTCGATCTCGCGATGGGCGGCGGCCTGCTGCCGCAATACGACTATGTCGTGCTCGACGAAGCGCATCAGTGCGAACGTTACGCGACGGGTGCGCTGACCGCGACGCTTTCGCCGGGTGGCGTCGGGCGCATGATGCGCCGTCTGCATCGCAACTACCGCCTGCCGGCGGCATACGACGCCGAGATCGACGAGTCGATGCGGCGGCTGCAGTCGACGCTGGCGCGCGTTCCCGGTGAACGCTATCCGATCGGCGCGAACGAAGCGATCGGCACCGTGCTCGAGAACGTACGCGAAGCGCTCTATCGGCTCGAAAACTTCGTGCATGCCAACTGGCAAAGCGCGCTGATGAAGCCGACCCCGAACGAAGCGGAGTCCGAACGCCGGCGCGATCTCGCCTTGCGCGCGGTCGCAGCGCACATCGCGACGGTCGACCGGATCGAACGTGCGGCGTACGAGTCGCGCTCGGGCGCGGTCGCCAGCGACGAAATCGAAGCGATCGCCTGGGTCGAGCGCACGGAGAGCGATGCCCGCTACCAAATCAACGCCGCACCGTTCGAGGTTGCTTCGTTCCTGCGCGCAGCTCTGTTCGCCCGAACGCGGAGCGTCGTGCTCACCAGCGCGACGATCGCCGAAGGCAGCTCGTTCGCGTTCATCAAGGAAACCTTGGGCGTCGAGGCCGCGCAAGAGCTGATCGCGCCGTCACCGTTCGACTATCCCACCCAAGCCCGCCTGTACATCGCGGGCCCCGAACTCAATCCCAAGTCGCGCGACTTTGCCGCGCGCGCAGCGCCGATCATCGAAGAATGTCTGGACCGCAGCGGCGGCCGCGCGTTCGTCCTGTTCACGTCGTATGCGCGCCTGCGCGAAGTGCACGCGATCCTCGCGAAGCGGATCATCTTTCCGGTCAAAGTTCAGGGCGATCTGCCGCGCAGCACGCTGCTGGCGTGGTTCCGCTCGACACCTAACGCCGTGCTCTTCGCCACCGCGACGTTTTGGGAAGGGATCGACGTCGTTGGCGATCAGTTGTCGTGCGTGATCATCGACCGGCTGCCGTTTCCGTCTCCCGCCGAACCACTCGTTGCGGCGCGACTCGCGGCGCTCGAAGCGCGCGGCAAATCGTCATTCGCCGAGTACATGATCCCCAGTGCAATCGTGCGCCTCAAGCAGGGTTTCGGCCGGCTCATCCGCTCGAAGACCGATCGCGGACTGGTCGCACTCCTCGACGGCCGCGCGACCGGCATGACCTACGGCGCGAAGATCGTCGACGCGTTACCGCCCGCCACCCGCATCCACACCCTGGACGCCCTCGGCGATCTCTTCGGAAAGTCGCACTAAGCAGGTTGTCCGCGTTGTCGGACGACCGATGACGACGGGACAGCGGCTCGCGGCGCAACCCCAAACGCCACGCGCGGCTCGCGGCGCAGCCCTAAACGCCACGGATTCGGGCAAGGCGCGAAAGCGTGGCGTTAAGTGAGGTGGCGTTAAGCCACGATGAGGTCGGCGTCGTGCTTGTTTTGCTCGCGCCAGATCTTCATCTCTTTGGCTTGGGCGACGAGCTCGTCACGGAAGTCGGGGTGCGCGATCTCGATGAGCGCCTCCGCGCGTGCCCACGTCGACTTCCCCTTGAGCTGAACGATGCCGTACTCGGTTGCGACGTACTGCACGATGGAGCGCGGCAGGGTGACGATCGAGCCGGGCTGCAGCGTCGGCACGATGCGCGAGTGGACCTTGCCCTGCTTGTCGGTGAACGTCGAGCTCAGCCCGATGATGCCTTTGCCGCCATGCGAGTTGAACGCGCCGAAGATGAAATCAAACTGTCCGCCGGTGCCCGAGATCTGAGCGGTGCCGGCCGATTCCGAGCAGACTTGGCTGAACAGATCGATCTCGATCGCGTTGTTGACCGCGACGACTTTGGAGTTCATCGCGATCACGCGCGGATCGTTGGTGTAGTTGACGGGGTACGACGCGCAGGCCGCATTGTTGTCGAGGAACTCGTAGAGCTTCTTGGTGCCCATCGCAAACGTGTAGACCATTTTGAAACGATCGACTGTCTTGCTGTTGCCGGTGACTTTGCCGACGTCGTAGAGATCGATGACCGAATCGACGAGCATCTCGGTGTGAACGCCCAAATCCTTGAGGTCGCTTGCGGCGATCATCGAGCCGATGACGTTGGGCAAGCCGCCGATGCCCAACTGCAGGCAAGCCCCGTCCTCGATCTCTTTCATGATCTGCTCGGCGATCAGCGCGTCCACGGCGGACGGGGCGGCGGCCGGAATCTCCAGCAGCGGCGTGTTGCGGCCCTCGACGATGTAGTCGACCCGCGAGATGTGGACGGACTCCTGATTTCCGCCCAGGCAATGCGGCAGCGACTCGTTGATCTCGACCACGACTTTTTTGCCCTTGGTGATGGCGGCCGACGTGATCGAGTTGGCCAGACCGAAGTTGAAGTAGCCCTGCGCGTCCATGGGCCGGGCGCTGACGAAAACGTAGTCGTAGGTCTGGTACTTGCGCACGATTCGCGGACCTTGGTGGTAGGTCATCGGAATGTAGTCGCACAGGCCGCGGGCAGAGAGCTTGCGGCTGAGGGCCGAGAAGTGCCAGTCGTTGTAGATGAAATGCTCGCGGTAGGGGTCGGCCTCGATGAACTTGGGCATCGTGGTGATGCAGACGGCCTCGACCGTAACGTTTGTTAACTCGGAGGCTCGCTTAGCGAGCGCTTCGTCGAGGCATTCCGGGCGCAGGACGAATTCCCCGAAAAAGATCCGGTCGCCCGATTTGATCTTCGCAACAACCAATTCCGCGGTGCGCAATTTCTGGAAGTATTTTTTTCGCGCATCATTCATCCGACACCATCCTTACCTGAGCCCGTCCGGTCCGGGACGCCCGTTTGTACCTCTTGCTTGTACTATCGGTTCATCCGTGGGGAGTCACGAACAGATATAACGATATCTGAACGCGCGTCCGTGACGAGCCCAAATGCCCGTTTTACGACGCAATCTGAGCCACCGCCGCAAGCGCCTCGAATTTCATGAGCGCCGACGCGACCGCTTGATCCATGTTGTAGTAACGGTATTCCGCTAACCTCCCGACGAATGTTACGTGCGTTTCACGCGCGGCGAGTTTGCGGTAGCGCTCGTAGAGCGCGCGGTTATCCGCCCGGGGAATCGGATAGTACGGATCGCCCTGAGCCTGCGGAAATTCGCGCGAAACGATCGTTTTGGCGTGCTTCTGCCCGGTGAGATGCTTGTATTCGGTGGTTCGCGTAAAGGGAACGGCTTCGCTGGGCTCGTTCACGCAGCCGGCGCCCTGCGCCCATTCCCGGTCCAGCGTCGCAAACTCGAATTCGAGCGAGCGATACGGCAGCCGGCCGTAGCGGTGCTCGAAAAACTCGTCGATCGGTCCGGTGAAGATCACCCGCTTGAATGACGCGCGGTCGGCGATCGATCGATAGTCGTGTCCGGTGACGATCTCGATGCGCGGGTCGGCCGTCATGCGGGCGAACATCGCGCTGAAACCGTCGGCCGGCATCGCTTGGAATGCATCGTCGAAGTAGCGATCGTCGTCGTTCGAGCGGGTCGGGATGCGCCCGCAAACGGTCGCGTCGAGTTCGGCGGGATCGAGCCCCCACTGCTTGCGGGTGTAGCCGCGAAAGAACAGCTCGTAGAGTTCGCGCCCGACCCGGGAGAGGATCAGCTTCTCCGAGCTGTCGATATGCCGGCTCGGAATCGCCCGCGCGCGCAGAAACGCTCCGAGCCCGGCGCGATCCAGGTCCAAGCCGTAGAGCCGATTGATCGTGGTCCGGTTAATCGGGAGCGGGAGCAACTGACCGTCCACGCGCGAGAGCACCCGATGCTCGTAGGGCCGCCAGGCCGTGAATTGACTCAGGTATGCCACCACCTCGCTCGAATTGGTGTGGAAAATATGCGGCCCGTAGCGGTGATAGCGCAACCCGTCGGCGTCGATGGGATCGTAGCAGTTCCCGCCGATGTGGTCGCGCCGATCGATCAACAGGACACGCGCGCGCAGCCGCGTGGCCAGCCGTTCCGCCAGGGTCGCACCGGCCAATCCCGCGCCGACGATCAAATAGTCGTACAAAACGTCTCCCCGCCGGGCGGCCGGACCGCCAGCGTTACTTCTCCTCTGACGTTTGAGAAGGCGGGGGCGTCCGCCCTTCGGCGATGTCGCGCAGGAGCCGGCGCATGATCTTGCCGCTCCGCGTCTTGGGCAGTCCCGCCGTGAACGTGACGGATTGGGGCGAGGTGAAGGTACCCAGCTTTTCGGCGACCCGCTCGCGCAGTTGCGCTCCGAGCGCTTCGGTGCCCTCGACCTGGCGCCGCGCCGTGACGAATGCCGCGATCGATTGGCCGGTTAATCCGTCGATTTTTCCGACGACGGCTGCTTCGAGCACCGATTCGTGTTCGAGGAGAACCGATTCGATCTCGGTCGACGAGATGCGGTGCCCGCTCACGTTCATCACGTCGTCGATGCGTCCGCCCAACCAGAAGTCGCCGTCGGCATCGCGGCGGCAGCCGTCGCCGGTCAGATACACATGGTCGAATAGCGACCAGTAGCTGTTCGCATAGCGCTCGGGGTCGCCGTAGATGCCGCGCAGCATCGCCGGCCAAGGCCGCGTGAGAACCAGGAAGCCGTCATCGGATTGGGTCACGGGTTCGCCGCTGCCGTCGAGCACGTCGACACTCATTCCCGGGAACGGCTGCGACGCCGAACCCGGCTTGAGCGTGTTGACGCCCGGCAGCGGTGCAATCGCGATCGCGCCGGTTTCCGTCTGCCACCAGGTGTCCAAGACGGGGCAGCGGCCGCCGCCGATCACGTCGTGAAACCACAGCCAGGTTTGGGGGCCGATCGGTTCGCCGACCGAAGCCAGGAGGCGCAGCGACCGCAGATCGTGCTGATTGGGCCACGCCGCGCCCCATTGCCGGAACGTGCGGATCGCGGTCGGCGTGGTGTACAGGATCGTGACGCCGTAGCGCTCGACGATCGCCCACGTCCGGTCAGGACCCGGAACGTCCGCCGCGCCTTCGTACAGCACGCTCGTCGCGCCGTTGCAGAGCGGTCCATAGACGCCGTAGGAGTGGCCGGCGATCCAGCCGATGTCCTGCGCGCACCAGTAGACGTCGGTGCCGGGCTTGAGGTCGAACACCAAGTCCAGCGTTGCGGTCACCCCGGTGAGGTAGCCGCCCGTGGTGTGCATGATCCCTCTGGGCTTGGCCATCGTGCCCGAGGTGTAGAGCACGAACAGGAGGTCCTCGGCGTTCATCGGTTCGGGGGCGCAGATCGATGACGCGTCGCGCACGATGTCGGACCACCAATGGTCGCGGCCGTCCACCATCGGCACCGGCTCTCCGACCCGGTTCGCGACGATCACGTGCCGCAGCGACGGCATCCCCTTGGCGAAGGCCTGATCGACGTTGTGCTTGAGGGGGATCCGCTCGCCGCCGCGCCGCCCGGCGTCCGCGGTGATCAGCGCGACGCACTGCGCGTCGTTCACCCGCTCGGCCACCGCCTCGGGTGCGAAGCCGGCGAAGATCACCGAATGCGCAGCGCCGATTCGTGCGCACGCCAGCATCGCCACCGGCAGCTCGACGATCATCGGCAGATAGATCGCGACGCGGTCGCCTTTCGTGACCCCCAGGGCGCGCAGGCCGTTGGCGAGCCGGCCCACGTCGTCGAGCAATTCCCCGTAGCTGACCGCCCGGCGGTCGCCGCCCTCACCCTCGAAGTAGTACGCGACTTTGGCGGCTTTGCCGGCCGCGATGTGGCGGTCGAGCGCGTTGACCGAAGCGTTGAGTTCGCCGTCGGCGAACCAGCGGGCAAACGGTTCGTCCCAATCCAGCACGCGCTGGGGCCGAATGCTCCAGGCGAGCCGGTCGGCCCACGAGCGCCAAAATGCGAGCGGATCGGCAGCAGCCAAAGCGTGGATCCCGGGCTTCGCGTTGGCTTCGCGCGCCAGCTCCGCCGGCGGCGGAAAGGTGCGAACGGCGGCAAGAGAGGGCTCGATCGGCTCGGTTCGGGGGGAATCGCTCACTTGCAGCAGCTTTTCTCCTCTGCGAGCCGGCCCTGCATAACTTGACCCCATGCCGGCATGATGTTAGGCTTACGGGTAATCTTGGCAGTCGGGTGCCACGACTGCTAGCGGGATGATGAACGACAGACACGAGCTCGACAAACGCAAGGCCTTCATTCTGGCGACGGTTGTGTATGAATACATCGCGACCGCCGAACCGGTCGGCTCGAACACGCTCACCCACAAATACAACCTCGGGGTTTCCTCGGCCACCATTCGCAACGAGATGGCCGAACTCGAAGCGCTCGGCTACCTCGTTCAGCCGCATACGTCGGCCGGCCGGGTCCCCTCCGACGCCGGCTACCGCACCTACGTCGACCGCCTCATGCCGGCCGAATCGCTGCCCAGCGACGACGCGCGCCGCATCCGCGAGCAGTTCCGGGCCGCGAGCCGCGAGCTTTCCGACGTCATCGAGCAGACCACCCGTATGCTCTCGGGGCTGTCGAAGAACCTGGTTTTCGCCGTGGCCCCCTCGCGCGACACGCACGCCTTCAAAAATATCCAGATGATCTGGCTCTCGCCGCGCACCGCGCTGACCATCATCGTCACCTCGATGGGCGTGGCCTCGCAGACGGCGGTCGAGTGGCATATCGACGTGCGGGCCGACGATCTCACCCGGCTCTCCAATGCCCTCAACGCGCGGCTGTCGGGCCGGATTATGGAAGATATCGTGGTAGCGGACTTGGCCGCCGTGGCGGCCGAACTGCAGATCAGCGACGAACTGTACGCCGCCGTCGCGAAGGCGTTTCAGCACGCCCGCCAGAGCGAGGAACCGCAGCTGGCGGCATCCGGGACCCAAAACTTGCTCGACCAGCCCGAGTTTCACGATCTGCGCAAACTGCGTTCGATCTTACGCATCGTCGAAGAGCAAAAAACCCTGTACGACTTGGTGGCCGAATCCATCAAGCCGGACGCCGATGTTACTACTCCGACCGTAAAAATTGGACGTGAACTTGGTGAAGACGCGATGGCCGAGTGCAGCCTCGTGACCGTGCCCTATCGCTTCGGCGACCGCGGCATCGGGATGATTGCGATCCTCGGACCGCGGCGCATGCCGTATGCGCGACTGATGGCGCTCGCCTCAGGAACCGCCGACTCGCTCGGCGCTTATCTCGATGACGTAGAGTTGCGATAACTAGATCGATGGCCACCGATTATTACCAAGTTCTCGGCATAGCACGGGGCGCTGACGAGAACGAGATCAAGCGCGCCTACCGTCTGTTGGCGCGCAAGCACCATCCGGACGTCAACTCGGACAAAGTCGCCGCCGAGCAGAAGTTCAAGCAGATCAACGAAGCGTACGAAGTCCTCAGCGACCCGCAGAAACGGTCCAATTATGATCGCTTCGGCCACGCCGGGGTGGGCGACGGCGGCTTCGGCGGCTTCGGCGGCGGTGCCGGCGGGGCCGAAGGGTTCGGCGACATTTTCGACATGTTCTTCGGGGCGGCGCGCGGCGGCGGGGCGCAGGCTCCCCGGCGCAACGGTCCGGCGCGCGGCAGCGACTTGCGTTACGACGTCGAGATCACGCTCGAAGAAGCATTTCACGGCGCCCAGCGCGACATCTCGTTCAATCATCTGGCAGCGTGCGCCACCTGTAAAGGCTCCGGCGCCGAGCCGGGCACGCTCATCACCGCCTGCGACCGCTGCTCGGGGACCGGCGTGATGCGCCAGGTCCGGCAGACGCCGCTGGGCCAGTTCGTCACCCAGACCACCTGCTCGAAGTGCGGCGGCGACGGGCAGACGATCCCCTCGCCCTGCCAGGTCTGCCGCGGCCGCGGCCGGATCGAGCAGGAGAAGACGCTGTCGGTGAAGATCCCGGCCGGCGTCGACGACGGTTCGCGGATTCGGATCAGCGGCAGCGGCGAGGCCGGGTCGCGCGGTGGTCCCGACGGCGATTTGTACGTCTATCTTTCGGTCAAGCGTCACGAGCGGTATCGCCGCGACGCGATGGACCTCTACGTCGACGTCCCGATCTCGTTCCCGCAAGCAGCGCTGGGCGGGGAGATCGAGGTACCGTCGATGGACGGCGTCGTTCCGTTGACCCTGCAGGCCGGGACGCAATCGGGGTCGACCTACCGGCTGCGCGGCCGCGGCATGCCTAGCGTGCGCGGCACGAATCGCGGCGATCAGCTCGTTACCGTGCACGTCGTGGTGCCCACCAAGCTTTCGAAGCGCGAGCGCGAACTGCTCGAAGCCTTCGCCAGCGAGAACGGCGACCACGTGGAAGAGCGTTCGTTCTTCGAGCGATTCAAA
>JBEKHC010000123.1:0-12433 GCA_050012475.1 Candidatus Velthaea sp. | reverse complement strand
CTCGGGACCCGTCGGCCCGGTGTACGCGTAGCCTTCGAGCGCTTTTGCCACGTTTGCCGGATCGACCGATTTCGCGCGCGCGATACCCGCGAACGTCAGTTTTGCTTCGATGTAGGCGCTCGCACCGACGTAGCCCAGCGGTTCACCGTAGGCGGCTTGGTACGCTTCGCTCGCCCGCAGCGTCGCGAGACTCGCTTCGTGCCAGTACTGACAGCCCGCGTACACGCCCTTTCACGCGCTGAAAACGGCGGCGAGCTTCGGCTTGAAGAAATCCACGAAGATCTTGTACGTGTGGAGCGGCGGACTTTTGGATTTTGCCGGTATTGGGCCGGACGATCTCGAGGCGATATAGTCCGAAAACTCGGTCGTTCCCAAGGGGTGATAGTCGTTTCCCACCAGGGTGAGGCCGCGTTCCTGCGCGACGTCCTTGACGTTCTGCAGCAGCGACTCGCCGAAGACGTACGACGGCGTGATCGTGTACCAGGTCTTTGCGTCGGGGAACTTTCTGATGAAGGGATACATGGTCGCGCGCACCGCGCCGTACGCCGGAACCGACCAGCGAAACGTATACGCGTTACAGTTCTTTCCGGTAATGTCATCGGCGCCGACGCTGGTGAAAAACAGCGCATGCTTGTCGGCGACGACTTGCGCGAGCGCGAGCGCGACGCTGCTCGAAGCCACGCCGGCGAAGAAACGCGCGCCGTCATGATCGTAGGCGTCGGTCGCTTGCTGCTGGCCAACGTCGGGCTTGGTTTGATCGTCGCGCGTGATGTAGCTGATCGCGTGGCCATCGACCGTTGATTTGACTTCGTTGACGGCAAGCCGGAAGCCGCGATCGGTATCGCGGCCGAATGCCGCGTAGGCACCCGTCGACGAAAACACCCCCGCGAACACGACGTCGTCCGCGGCTCGAGCCGGCAGACCGCTCGCGCCGGCGGCGGCACCGCTCGCAAGCGCCGCCAGAAAGAGCTTGCGTTTCATGTGGCGTCCCTTTCGACACGAGCAGGTCGTCCGACTGGGCGTTCTCTCACGCGCCAACCCCGAGATAGGTCAGCTGCAGATCGGCACGCGCGCGCAGCTCGTCGGGCGTGCCCGCGAAGACGATCGTGCCTTGATCGACGATCGCAACGCGATCCGCGACGCCGAGCGCGAGATCGAGATTTTGCTCGACGAGCAAAATCGCCAGTCCCTGCGCGCGCAGCGTCTCAATCGCCGACGCAACCGCATCGACGATCACCGGCGCTAGGCCCTGCGAGGGTTCGTCGAGCAGCAGCAGCCGCGGGCCGGTGACGAGCGCCCGCGCGATTGCGAGCATCTGCTGCTCGCCGCCGCTGAGGTTTCGCCCGCGCCGCCCGCGCAGCGCAACGAGCGCCGGGAAGACGCGCAGCACGTCGGCCACCGTCCACGCGCTGCCGCGCGCGGCAATGGCCAGGTGCTCGTCGACGGTGAGATCGGCGAAGATCCGGCGTTCTTCGGGGACGTACGCGATGCCCAGCCGGTTGATCCGATGCGGCGGCAGGCTGCCGATGTCGCGCCCCGCGAAGCGCACGGTGCCCGCCCGCGGCACGACCAGCCCCATGATCGTTTTGAGCGTCGTCGATTTGCCGGCACGGTTGCGGCCCAACAGTGCAGCCACCCCGCCGTCGGGAACCGCGAGCGACATGCCGTACAGGACTTGGCTTGCGCCGTACGACGCGTCGACGTCCGCGAGCTCCAGCAACTTAGCCGCGCTTTCCGAGATAGGCTGCGCGCACGTCCGGATTGGCGCGAATCTCCGCCGGCGTCCCGCAGGCGAGCACCCGACCCAGATGCATGACGCTGACTTCGTCGGCGAGACGCATCACGAGCGGCATGTTGTGTTCGATGAGGACGATGGTGTGGCGCGCGGCAAGCGCGCGGATGCGCTCGACGAGCGCATGCGCCTCCGCCGGCGACAGCCCCTGCGACGGCTCGTCGAGCAGCAGCAGCACCGGCTCCGTCGCCAACGTGATCGCCAGTTCCAGCAGCCGTTGATCGCCGCCGGCTAGTTCGCGGGCGGCTCTGCCCCGGTGCCCCAGCAACCCCGCCTCGGCGAGCACGTCCTCCGCGCGCGCGTTGACTGCCTCGAGTGCGCAAGCCGGTTCCCAAACCGCATAGCTCTGCCGCGTCCGCGACTGCGCGGCCAGTCGGACGTTCTCGAACACCGAGAGCTTCGGAAACACATTCGTGCCTTGGAACGAACGGCCGATCGCCAGCAACGAGCGCTCCGCAACGCCCAGCCGGGTGATATCGCGTTCGCGAAAGACGATCGTCCCGGCCGTTGGGCGCGTTTGTCCGCCCAGCATGTTGAACAGCGTCGTTTTTCCCGCACCGTTGGGGCCGATGATCGCGTGCAGCGTCCCGGCGCGAACGGCGATGTCGACGGCATCGACGGCGGTCTGCGCGCCGAAGCGTTTCGTGAGCTTATGCGTGCGCAGCACGAACGTTCCAGCGCTGCACGACGCTCCACAAGCCGCCGCGAACGAACAGGACCACCGCGCAGAACGCGACGCCGAACAGCAGCGGCCAATGTGCCCAGACATGGCTGAGCGAATCGGAGAGCACGATGTACACCGCGGCACCGAGCAGCGCGCCGTACGGCGACCCGGCGCCGCCCAGGATTGCCGCGATGACGACATTCGTCGACGTCTCGATGCCGATCGTTTGCAACGCAACGAAATGAAAGATGCCCGCAGCGAGGCCGCCGGCCAAGCCGCACAGCGCGCCCGAAACGCCGAAGGTCGCGATTTTGTAGCGCGCGACGCGAAAACCGATGGCGCGCGCCCGTTCTTCGTTCTCGCGAATCGCGCGGACCACCGCGCCGAACGGTGAGCCGATCAAGCGCAACACCGCGGCAAATGCCGCCAGCACGAGCGCTGCCGTGAAATAGTAATAGCGTACCGGGTCGTCGAGCGAGAAACCGAAAAGGGCGGGGTGCGGCAGGCCGCCCAGCCCGTTGTCGCCGCCAGTCATGCCGCGCCACTCGAACGCGATGTAGTACGCCATTTCGTTGAAGGCGAAGGTCAGCATGACGCCGTACACGCCGCGCCCGCGAATGGCAAGCGCGCCGATCAGCACCGCGCCGAGCGCACCGGCGACGATCCCGCCGAACAACGCGACGAGCAACGGAGCGTGACCATCGATGAGCGCCCGAGCCGTGACGTACGCCCCGATGCCGTTGAACGTCGCTTGCCCGAACGAGAGAAAGCCCAACTCACCCAACAGCAGATAGAACGCGACCGTCAACAGTCCGAAGGTCAAGATCTGCGTTTCAAGCGTCGGGTAATGGATCAGCAGCGGCGCGACGACGACGACGGCGGCGAAGACGCCGAAGCGTTTCACCGCGCGCCGAACAAGCCTTGCGGCCGAACGAGAATCACGAGCGCCATTGCCGCGAAGATCGCCGCTTCCGATGCGGCCGGATACGCGATCGTCATGACTGCCTGCACCAGGCCGACGAAGATGCCGCCGACCACGGCGCCCAGAAAACTTCCCAAGCCGCCGATCACGACGACGGCGAAGCTCACCGCCATGAGCTCGTTGCCCATCGCCGGACCGCCGCCGCGGATCGGCAGGATGAGCGCGCCGGCCAGCGCCGCAAGCCCGACGCCGATCGCAAAAACCACCGTGAACAAACGCTGCACGTCGATGCCCAAGCACGCGACCATCTGCGGATCGTCGATCCCGGCGCGGATGATCGCGCCGGCCCTCGTGCGCTGCAAGCCCAGCCAGACCCCGCCGATGACGATCGCAGCGACCAACACGAGAAAGAGCCGGTAGTACGGAAAGCGGAGGACCCCCAGCGGAACGCCGCCCGCGAGCGACGGCGGCACGTTCACGCTCGTCGGGTCCGCGCCCCAAACCAGCACGATGGCCTCTTGCACGATGAGCACGAGCCCGAGCGTGAAGAGAATTTGGTACACGTGGCCGCCGCCCGCCAACCGGCGCATCGCCAAGGCGTCGACCAGGGCGCCCAGCAGCGCGACCGCGAGCGGGGCCGCGACGATCGCGAGCCAAAAATTTCCCGTTTGCGAGACCACGCTGTACGCGGCATACGCGCCCAGCGCGTAGAACGCGCCGTGGGCGAAATTCGGAATGTCGAGCATGCCGAAGATCAGCGTCAAGCCCGCGGCGACGAGCGCATAGATCACGCCTTGCACGAAGCCGTTGAGGACGGCCAGTTCAACGAGCGCCGGCATCAGGCCGCACGTTCCCACACCGGGGCTGCGCCGACGTACGTCGCGCGAATCGGCAGCGCTCCCAGCTGTGCCGGATCGATCGCGAGCGGGCTCGCGTCGAGCACGACAAAGTCGGCCAGGTAGCCTGGCGCCAGGCGGCCTTTGACGTGCGCTTCGCCCGACGCGAAGGCCGCGTTGACGGTATAGAGCGCGAGCGCCTCGACGGGCGTGATGCGCTGCGAGAGGCCCAGCGGCGTGCCGTCCGACCCGGTGCGCGTGACGCACGACTGCATCGCCAGCAGCGGTTCGAACGGACCGCACGGGTAGTCCGATGAGCCCGCAACCGGAATGCCGAAATCGAGAAACGAGCGATGCGCGAACATCCGCTCGATGCGCTCGGGGCCGTACCATTCCAACAGCTTGGCGCCGTGATAGTGGACGTAACTGCCGAACGGTGTTGCGATCGCACCGACGCGTTTCATCCGCCGCAGGATCTCCTCGTTGACGATGCTGCAGTGTTCGATGCGATGCTGGACTTCCGGCCGCGGCTGCTCGCGCTGCGCGGCCTCGAGCGCATCGAGCAGCTTGCCGATCGCGCGATCGCCGTTCGCGTGAACGCAGACCCGGTTGCCGTCGCCATGCACCATGCGCACGATGTCGCGGATCTCGGCGTCGGAGACCGATTGAATGCCGTAATCGTCGGTCGTGCCTTCAAAGGGCTGCTCCATCAAGCAGGTGCGGCCGCCGATCGCACCGTCGACGAACGACTTGATTCCGCCCAACCGCAGATACTCGCCGCCGAAACCCGTGCGCAGCCCCAACGCGTGCACCGCTTCGTAGTGACCGTAGTGCAGCAACATGTTGACGCGCAGCGTCAACGCACCGGCGCACTGGGCATCCTGCAGCAGCGCCACGTCGGCCGGTCCGATCAGAGCGTCGGTCAGCGACGTGAGGCCGGCGGCGTGAAATGCGGCCATGGCCAGCTGCAGTCCGCGCCGACGCTGGGCAGGCGTGCTCGGCGGCGCGACGGTTTGCGCGCGACGCGCAGCCTGCGGGTACGCGTAGTCGAAGATCGCCTGTTCGAAGAGCACGCCATTGAGGCGCCCGTTGGCATCGTGGCCGAATTTGCCGCCGTCGGGCGGCGGCGATTCCTCGTCGATCCCGCCGAGGGCGAGCGCTTTTGAATTAACGACACCCCAATGACCGGCAACTTGCAGGACCATGATCGGATGCTCGCAGCTCACGTCGTCGAGATCCCAGCGCGTGAGCACGCGGCCTTCGGCCATCTTGGCGTCGTCGTAGCGGCTGCCGCGAATCCATTCTCCGGCCGGAGTCACGCGGCATTGCGCCCGCAGCTTCACGCTGATCTCGGCCAGCGATTGCACCGCGCCGACCGACAGATCGAGGTGCAGCATGTCTTCGGCCGCGACGGCCAGATGGGCGTGCGCATCGTTGAAGCCGGGCACGATCGCCGCAGCGCCGAACTCCACCACGTCGGCGGCCGGCAGCAGCCCGCGCAACTCCGCGACGGTTCCCGTGGCGACGATGCGTTCGCCCAGCGTGGCAAATGCCGGCGGCGCATCGGCCGTCATCGTGACGATCGTCTTCGCACTGAAGATCCTCGCGTGCATGAGACATCGCTTACGGAGAAACGGTCCGGTAGTCATGCCGGCGAAGCCGGGGTGCGGGGACGCCGGGCAGAATCCAACGCTGATGCCGGAGCTTCCCGACATTGCCGCTTACCTCAGCGCGCTCGAGCCGCGGATCGTCGGCCAACCGCTCGAGCGCGTTCGTGTAGCGAACGTCTTCTTGGTGCGGACCGCCGATCCGCCGCTGACCGCCGTCGAAGGACGCGTCGTGCGCGAACTGCGCCGAGTCGGGAAGCGGATCGCCATCGGCCTCGATGGTGATTTGTGGCTGGTGCTCCACCTCATGATCGCGGGCCGCCTGCACTGGCGTCCGCGCGGGGCGAAACTCGGCGGGCGCAACGACCTCGCCGCCTTCGATTTTCCGGCCGGCACCCTGGTGCTGACCGAAGCCGGCACCAAACGCCGGGCCTCGCTGCACGTGTTGCGCGGCGAAGAAGCCCTGCGCGAGATCGACCCCGGCGGCATCGAGGTGCTCGCAAGCGATCTCGACGCGTTCCGGAACGCGCTGCGCGTCGAAAACCGCACGCTCAAACGCGCGCTTACCGATCCGCGCATCGTCAGCGGCATCGGCAACGCCTATTCCGACGAAATTCTCCATGCCGCCGGACTGTCGCCCATCGCGCTGACGCACAAGCTCACGCCCAGTGAATGGGAACGCTTGTTCGCCGCGACGCAGTCGACGCTGCAGTTGTGGATCGAACGGCTGCGCGACGAAACCACCGGCGCTTTTCCGGAGCACGTGACGGCATTTCGCAAAGACATGGCCGTTCACGGCCGCTTCGGCGAACCGTGTCCCCGCTGCGGCGAGCGCGTGCAGCGCATCCGCTACGCCGATAACGAAACGAACTATTGCGCGCGATGCCAGACCGGCGGGACGCTGCTCGCCGACCGCAGCCTTTCACGGTTGCTCAAAGCCGATTGGCCGCGCACGCTCGACGAACTCGATGCGCTCAAACGGCGCGCGTGACGCCGTCGGATGCCGGCGCCTACGCCGGCAGATTCGGGAAGGTCAAGATGTCGACGCCGGCTTGCGCGAAATTCTGCAAGTCGGCGACGGTCGCGGCGCCCTGCGGCGAGCCCAACGCGGCACCCAACGCCGCCTCCGATGCGAAGGTCAGAATCGCGACGAGATAGTACGGATCCTTCTCGCCGCCGCGGCCGATCGTATACGACACCAAACCCGGGAGCGTCTTGGCGAGCGGCGCGTGATGGTCTGTATAGTAAGCGTCGAAGGCGGCCGGATCGGCAGGCTTTTTATAGAGCGCGAGAACCGTTGCTCCGCTCGTCGACGGAATGTGGACGGACATAGCGTTCCTCACTTTGCAAATCGTGCGCGACGCCAAGATCCACCGGGCTTACCAAAGACCAGTGCTGGCGGTTAGCCGTACCACAAAATAGGCGGAGTTAAACCGGCGAGCGCGGTCAGACGTGTCCGGCGGCTTCCTGCTCGATCGAAGCCGATGATTGGTCCTCCGCGTATTGGGCGAATTGCAGGATGAGTTTCGCGACGATCCCCGTCCAGCCGGTTTGATTGCTGGCGCCGAGTCCGGCGCCGTTGTCGCCGTGGAAATATTCGTGAAACAGGATGAGGTCGTGCCAATGCGGGTCAGTTTGAAACTTCTCGATGCCGCCGTACACCGGACGGCGGCCGTTGTCGTCATTGAGGAAGATCGCGATCTGCCGCCGCGACAGATCCGCGGCGACTTCCCAGAGTGTTGCGTCGTTCCTCGAACCGGTCGGATACTCGACCTTGAACTCGTCACCCATATAGTAGTGGAAACGCTGCAGCGACTCGATGAATAAATAGTTGATCGGAAACCAGATCGGCCCGCGCCAATTGGAGTTTCCGCCGAACATGCCGCTCGTCGACTCGGCCGGCTCGTAATCCAACTCGAAATGCGCGCCGTCGACGTCGAGTGCGGCCGGATGTGCCGCATGATAGCGCGACACCGAGCGGATGCCGAACGGACTCAAGAATTGCGCGGGGTCGAGCACTTTCGCGAGCATCCGGCGGAGCTGGTCGGGATCGACGATCGCGAGCAGCACTCGGCCGTCGACGCCCAGCCGCTTCGTGTCGGCGATGTTCTTGACGAGGTCGGGCCGATTGGCGACGAACCACGCGAAGCGGCTGCGATACTCGAGAAAGCGCGCGCTGACTTCCGGCTCGTTCGTATCCGTCGCAAACAGCGGGACCAGCCCGGCAACCGTATCCGCTTGGATCGGCAGCGCTCGTCCGTCCGGCAATTTGAGTACGTCGTAGTAGTAGCCCGCGATCTCGTTCCACAAGCCGTTCGGGCTACCGCCGATGGCGTCGATGGCGTCGGCAATCCGCACGAATTGCTCGAAGAACCGTACCGCGATGGCTTCGTACGCCGCATCGTCGATTGCCAACTCGAGCGCGATCGTGAGTAAATTCAGACAGTACACGCTCACCCAGCTCGTGCCGTCGGCCTGTTCGAGGATTCCGCCGCCGGGCGCCACGAGCGTCCGATCGAAGACGCCGATGTTGTCGAGGCCAAGAAATCCGCCTTCGAACAGATCGTTGTTGTCGGCATCCTTTTTGTTGACCCACCAGGTAAAGTTGATCAGCAGGCTGTGGAACATCCGCACCAGGAACGAGCGGTCGGCGCGGCCATACATTTTGCGTTCGATCTGGTAGACGCGCATCGCCGCCCAGGCGTGCACCGGCGGGTTGACGTCGCCGAATGCCCACTCGTACGCCGGCACCGCACCGACATCGCTGAGATAACGCTCGCTCGTTACGAGCGTGAGCTGACGTTTGGCAAAATCCGGATCGATCGTCGCGAGCGCGACCGCGTGAAAGCCGAGATCCCAGGCGGCAAACCAGGGATACTCCCATTTGTCGGGCATCGAAAACACGTCGCATGCCGTGAGGTTGCGCCATTGCGCGTTGCGTCCGCTGCGACGCTGCTCGGGCGGCGGCGGGCCGGCCGGATCACCGTCGAGCCAACGCCCGACATCGAATTCGTAGTATTGTTTGTTCCACAGAAGTCCGGCAAAAGCTTGACGTTGGACGCTGCGCATGTCGGCCGTCATCGCGTACGGGGTGATGCGCGCGTAGAACGCGTCGGCTTCGCCTTGGCGCGCGGCAAAAACGTCGGCGAACGGCGCACCGAACGGCGCCGCGGATCGGACGTCGCTCAGGCGCAGGCAGACCGTCTCGGTCTGACCGGCCGCGACGTCGAGGACATAGTGCGCGGCGACCTTCGTGCCCAACTGCTGCGGGTTGACGGCGCCGGCGCGCCCGTGAACGACGTACGCATCGATGGCGTCTTTCACATACGGCGACGCGTTGGGAACGCCGAACAGCCGTTCGCGGTTCGTTTCGTTCTCGGTAAACAGCAACGCCGGAGCTCCGGCGCAGGCAAGCCAGTACGTTCCGAGTTTGGGATGAGCGGCTTCGATCACGGTGAAATCCGGTTGGCTCGAGGCGACCCGCAGATTGGGCTTGGGCGCCCCCGGAATCCACGACCAGCTATTGCGAAACCACAGTGTCGGCAACACCGCAAGCGTCGCCGCTTGGGGGCCGCGGTTCGTCGCGCTCACGCGAACGAGCATGTCATCCGGATCGCCCTTCGCGTACTCGACGACGACGTCGAAGTAGCGGTCCTCGGCGAAAACCCCGGTGTCCAGCAACTCGTACTCCGGGTCGAGCTTGCCGCGCTTGCGGTTCGTCTCGACCAAATCCGCGTACGGAAAGGCACGCTGCGGATACTTGTAAGCGTACTTCATGTACGCGTGCGTCGGCACGTTGTCGACGTAAAAGTAGTATTCCTTGACGTCTTCACCGTGGTTGCCTTCAGGACCGGTCAAGCCGAAGAGGCGCTCTTTGAGAATCGGGTCGTGCCCGTTCCACAGCGCGATCGCGAAGCACAGCTGCTGCTCGTCGTCGCAGATTCCGGCGATGCCGTCTTCTCCCCAACGATAGGCCCGCGAACGTGCGTGATCGTGCGGAAAGTAATCCCAGGCGGTCCCGTCGGCGCTGTAGTCCTCGCGCACGGTGCCCCACTGCCGCTCGCTCAGATACGGTCCCCAACGGCGCCAGTTCGCACTGCCGGCACGAGCTTGCGCGAGCCGCTCTTCTTCCGCGGTCGGAAGGGAACTCAAAGGCCGGGGCTTTGCTGCATCATTCCGCCGTCGGCGATGAGAGTGGTGGCGGTGAGATAACTCGCGCCGTCGCCGGCGAGAAACGCGACGACGGACGCGATCTCTTCGGGTTTCGCCATCCGGCCCAGCGGAATCGCCGCGTTCAACCGGGCCAGCAGCTGGGGATCGGTCATCGTGCTCAGATTGATCGGGGTTGCCACCGCGCCGGGCGCCACGCCCGTGACGAGAATGCCGTGCGGCGCAAGTTCGACGCCCGCGGTTCGCGTAAGCATGCGAACTCCGCCCTTGGAAAGGCAATACGCGGTATTGCCGGGCATCGGCCAATCCTCGTGGATCGAGGTGATGTTGATGATCCGGCCGCCGCCGCCTTGCGCGATCATCTGTTTCGCCGCGAATTGCGTACCGAAGAACGCGCTCTTGAGGTTGATGCGCAACACCTTCTCGTATTGATCCTCGGTGGTGTCGAGCACCGAGGTGCGCGTTTCGATTCCGGCGTTGTTCACCATGACGTCGAGCCGGCCGAATGAGCTGACCGCCTGCTGCACCAAGCGCTGCAGATCGGCGACTTGGCTGACGTCGGCATCGACGCCGATCGCCTTGTCGCCGAGCGCGGCCACCTGCGCCTCGAGCGCTTCGGTCGCTTCGGGGTGCGCGATATAGTCGATCACGACGTTCGCGCCGGCCTGCGCCAAGCCCAGCACGATCGCTTGACCGATGCCGCTGTTACCGCCGGTGACGACCGCCACTTTGCCCTTCAATGTCATGCTTGACTCCCGGTTGACGATGTGCGCAGACGTTGGAGAAGATGATCGCCGACGCGCAGGGCATTGGCCATCGCGGTGAGACCGGGGTTCACGGCCCCGATGCTGGGAAAAAAGCTCGTGTCGACGACGTAGAGGTTGTCGAGTTCGTGGGCTTTGCAGTTCGTGTCGAGCACGGAAGTTCCCGGATCGGTGCCGAAGCGCGCCGTCCCTGCCTGGTGCGCGACGCCCGCGACGCCGACCTCCGACTTCATGTAGAGCGTGCGCGGAATGAGATGATCCGGATGCAGCCCGAGCTTCCCGAGCATCGACTTCAGCTGCGCGTAGAGCATGTTTTTCGGCACGTCGTTCGTGGGCGTATACGTGAGCTTGATCGAACCGTCGCGCTCGAGCGTGACCCGGTTGTCGGGCAGCGGCAAATCTTCGGTCGTCAGCCAGAAATCGACGGCGTGCTCGGCAATTTTGTCCAGCGTCCAGTCCGGAGCGAGTTTGGTTTCGAGCGGCTTTTCGCCACGATACATCGGGCCTTGCGACTTGCCGACCATTTGGATATTGCCCAACGGAAACGCGACGTCGAGCGCACCGAAGTAAAAGTCGTTCAGCCCCAGCGTTTTCTGGTAGCGCGTGGGATTGGGTTCGAGCGAGATGGCGAGCACGGCCTGGCTGTTGTGAAACACGTAATTCCGGCCGACTTGATCCGAGCCGTTGGCCAAGCCGTCGGGGTGCTTGTCGTTCGCCGATGCCAACAGCAATCGCGCGGTGTTGGCAGCGCCGCACGACACCACGACGACGTCGGCGCTGAAGGTTTGCGCCGCGCCGTCATGCTCGACGACGACGCCGGTTACCGTTGTTCCCGCCGGGTTGGTCAACAGCTGTCGCGCCTGGGCTCCGGTAAGCAGCGTGAGATTCGAATGTACCAAGGCCGGGCGAACCGCGATGACGTCGGCATCGGATTTGGCCAGCACCGCACAGGGAAACCCGTCGCAATCGCGGCAGCGCACGCACGGACTGAAGGGCATGTTCGATTCGTCGAGCAGGATGCCGCAGGGCGAATGAAAGGGTCGATACCCGGCCCGCGCAAGATCGTCGTGGAGCTGTTGAATGCGCGGCTCGTGCGACACCGGCGGACGGGCGTAGGGTGCGCTCGCCGGCGGCTCGGTGGGATCTTCGCCGCGCGCGCCGTGGACTTGGTAGAGTTCTTCGGCCTGCGTGTAATACGGCTCGAATTCTTCGTATCCGATCGGCCAGGCCGGCGACACGCCGTCATGATGCTGCAGCGCACCGAAATCTTCTTTGCGCAAGCGGTACAGCGCGGCGCCGTACATCTTGGTCGCACCCCCGACGAAGTAATGACTCTGCGGGGCAAACGTTTTGCCCGCGCCGTCCGCCCACGTCTCCTTTGACACGTAGCGATTGTCGACGAAGACGGCCGAGACATCCCAGTTCTCCGGCTCGCGCGTCAGCCAGCCGCCGCGTTCGAGCAGCAAAATGCGCTTGCCGCTGGGCGCCAAACGGTGGGCCAGCGTTCCGCCGCCGGCGCCCGAGCCGATGATGATGACGTCGTAGTGATCGCTCAAGCTCGTTCTCCCGCGGCGGTAACGGCGTGCCGTGATTGCAAGAGGCGCACGATCGCGAACGCGAGTCCGGCGACGGCGAGGGCGAACAGCCCCGAGATTCCATACAGCGTCGGCAACCGCAG
>JBEKHC010000122.1:0-12878 GCA_050012475.1 Candidatus Velthaea sp. | reverse complement strand
ATCGTTTCGGGCGACGATCTCTTCGCCCAGATCGTCGAGCGCTACATGACGTCGTGGTCGATGCAGAGCCGCCGGGTGCAGAGCCGCAGCGACGTGACGCACGCATTGCGCTCGGCGGATGGACCGACCTGGGTCGTCGTCGCCGACCTGGACGATATCGGTTGGCCCGACATCGGCGTCAAGATCGACGCGCTGCGAGCGATCGTGCCAGATCGCGTCATCGCGATCGGCAGGGACGGTCCGCTGCGCAAACCGATCCGCGCCTCCTCACTCTTCGATGCGATCACCAACGTCATCGACATCAAACGCGCACGGTCGCGCTTCGAGACCGAACGCATCGAGCCGGACGCCGTGCCGCTAACCAACGGACGAATCCTCGTCGCCGAAGACAACACACGGCTGCTGCGCCTGCTCAAGCTGCAATTCGACGAACTCGGCGTGCCGGTCACCTTCGTTTCCGACGGCTTGGAGGCGATCGAAGCACTGCAGCGCGAGCACTATTCGCTCGTTTTCATGGATTGTCAGATGCCCAACTTGGACGGCATTGCGGCGACCAAAGCCATTCGTGAAGAAGAACGGCGCACCGGCGGTCATGTTCCGATCGCGGCGATGACCGCGAATGCTTTCGCCGAGGACCGCGACGCGTGCATCGCGGCGGGAATGGACGACTATCTCGCCAAGCCCGTGCGCCTCGCGGATCTGCGCACCATGATCGAGCGCTGGTCAGGCCGCAGCGTGCTCACTTCACCGATGCCCGATCCCCAGGCGGTGCGGTCGGCCGACTGAAACGCCTGGACCTTGGGCGCAAGAGACCTTTGGGGATAGCGGCGCGGACGTTGATCGGAAGGCCGAGCGCCGATCGTCGTCCGAACCCCGCCTTTAGACGTTCCGCGTAGGACGAATTGCTCAACGCGACGCAACTCGCCGTCCGGTCAGCGCAAAGCGTGCATCGGCCGCGGCGGTTTGACGTCGCGCCGCGACGATCGACGCGCGCCGGGCGTTGGTGCGGACGGGAGGTCGGCGTGCTCCATCGTCAGCGATTATTCCGAATCGCGATCGCGGCCATTGTCGCAGCCCTGTTGAGCGCCTGCGGCGCGTCGCACCCGACGGGGCAATCGGCGCTGCCGCCGCTTCCCGCCGCGAAGCTGCACGCGGCCGCTGCGATCGCAGCCGCTACCGACGTCGTGGCCCTCGACTCCGGGGGCGCAGCCGCCGGCAGTTTCGCTGCCGATGCGGACTATGTCGCGTCCGGCACGTGGACCTACAAGAGCACGGCCACGATCGCGACCAGCGGCGTGACGAATCCCGCACCGCAAGCCGTCTATCAAACGGAACGCGAAGGCAAAACCATCTCGTATTCGATCCCGGGTCTGACGGCAGGCACGCCATATACCGTGCGCTTGAGTTTCGCCGAGTTGTGGTGGACGGCAGCCGGTCAGCGCGTGTTCAACGTCAGCATCAACGGCAGCAACGTGCTCGCCAATTTCGACGTCTTTGCCGCCGCCGGCGCAGCCAATAAAGCCGTTATCGAAAGCTTCACCGCTACCGCAAGTTCCGCCGGCACGATCACGATCGCGTTCGCGGCCGTAACCGATAACGCCGCGATCAACGCGATCGAGATCGTGTCGGGCGGCAGCGCCACGCCTACACCGCTGCCCACTCCCACCGCGACCCCGACTCCCGCGAACAGCATCGCGATCAATAGCGGCGGCACGGCAACCGGCGGTTTCACCGCCGACGAAGATCTGGTGACCGCCGGGACCTGGACGTACAAAGTTGCCAACACGATCGTTACGAGCGGGGTGTCGGATCCCGCTCCGGAAGCCGTCTATCAAGACGAACGCGAAGGCCCGACGATCGCGTATACGATTCCCGGGCTGAAGGCCGGCGCTATATACACCGTACGCTTGGATTTCGCCGAGCTCTATTGGACGGCAGCCGGCCGTCGGGTCTTCAACGTCAGCATCAACGCGACCAAAGTGCTGAGCAACTTCGATGTCTTCGCTACGGCCGGCGCGCGCTTCAAGGCCGTCGCCGAATCGTTCAGCGCGACCGCGAGCACGAGCGGAACGATCGCGATCACGCTGACGGCGGTGACCGACAACGCCGCGGTCAACGGCATCGAGATCGCTCCCGCCGGCGCTTCACCGACGCCGGCGCCGACCTTCAACGATTATCCGACCTACGGCTACGACAACGCCCGCGACGTGTTCAACCCGAACTCGACGGCGATCGCAGCGGCGAACCTAACGCAACTGCATCTCGCCTGGCAGGCGACGGTGGGCGACTACAACACGCAAACGCAGCCGATTCTCGCAACGGAAATCAGCGGTCATGCCGGCGTGCTGTTCGTCGGCGGCGGTTCGGGCAGCGTCTACGCCTACGATGCGCTCAAAGGAACGCAGCTCTGGAAAACATCGACCGGTCAGCTCACCTACACCGGCTGCGGCACGACATCGTATTTCGGCATCGGCGGCTCGGCGGCGTACGACCCCGCGACAAAAGCGCTGTACGTCGTCGGCAACGCGAACGCGGCGAGCAACGCGTACGCCGCCAACACGCTTTATCGGCTCGACGGCGCGACGGGAACGGTGCTCGGGAAAGTAAACTTCGCGCCCGCGGCTGCCGCTGCAAGCGAACTCGACTTCTCCCACACCGCTGTCAGCTTGAATAACGGCACCGCCTACGTCGGGACCGGATCGACCTGCGACATCTCGCCCTGGCGCGGCAGCATCGTTGCCATCACCGTGCCGGCGATGACGGTCGCCAATCGCTTCTTCACCGTCTGGGATCCGCAGAACACGCGCGGCGCGGGAGCGCAGCCTTGGAGCGGCGCCGGCGTCTGGGGCTGGGGCGGCGTTTCGCTCGACGCTTCGGGGAACGTGCTTACCGGCGTGGGGAACGCCGACGACGGCACCTCGAACGGCAAACTCGTTGCGCCGTTCGCGGCGTCGCCCACCGAGTACAGCGGTTACGCCGAAACGCTGCTGTCGCTCTCACCGAGTCTGGCAAGCGTCGTCGCCGACAATCATCCCATACCGCCCAGCGTCTACAGCGCAACCGTCGACGACCTCGACGTGCAAGGCACACCGCTGATCTTTCATCCCAATGGCGCCGGCTGCAGCACGATGGTCGCACTCCAAGGAAAGTCCGGCGAACTCAACCTCTATAACGAAACCAGCATCGGCGCCGGCCCGGTCGCGCAATACCAAATGTCCGCACCCGGTTCGGATGACGCGTACTTGGGCGATCCGGCCTACTCGCCGGCCACCGGGCTGATGTATGCGCCCGTTGCGGCGAGCGCGAGCCCCACGCTCTTCCCCGCCGGTCTGGTCGCGATCAATCCGGGCTGCGGCACGCCGTCCGTCGCCTGGCACGCCGCATTCGGTGCCGATTCGAGCGGCAGCGGGCTGCCGCGCAGCGTTCCCGCGGTGAGCGCGGGGGGCGTGGTCTTTGCCGGAACCGTGAACGGCACGGGCGGCGACGTATGGGCGATCGACGCTTCGACCGGCGCCGTGTCCGGCAAGCCGATTTTGTCGACCAGCGCCAACATCCGCATGCCCGTGACCATCGACGGCGATTGGGTGTTCGTAATCGACAACAGCGGCAACTTGTACGGTCTCACGACCGATCAGAGCTATCCGACCATCACACCGGCGTATCACGCACCGGATCCGCGTTCGAGCAAACCGCTGAGCCGTTTGATGCGCCCTTAGCCCATTTGGCCCGGGTCTTGCACCCAAGTACCGCGCTCGCGATCAAATAGTCACGCGTTCGAACCGACCTTTGGGCATGTCGGTTTGCTGATTGAAACGATACCGTAGTCCTGGATAGGAGTCAGGCAGCGCGGCGCGATACCGACCGGCTTTTTTGTCGTTGAGTCGCCGCGAGTACGCCGCTTCATGGAGGATCCGTCGTGTTCGATCATGGTCACACACTGCGCCGTTTTTGGGCAGTGCTTGTTGCCGCTGCCCTCGTGAGCGCGTGCAGCGGATCGCATAGCGGCGGACAATCGAGCCTGCCGCCCGTTCCGGTTGCAAAAGCGCATGCCGCGGCTGCCGCTGCGGGCACGGATGTCGTTGCACTCGACGCCGGCGGAAGTGCGGCGGGAACCTTCAGCGCCGACACAGATTACGGCGCCTCGGGCACCTGGACGTATAAGAGCACCAGCACGATCGATACCAGCAGCGTTGCGAATCCCGCGCCGCAAGCGGTCTATCAAACCGAACGCGAAGGAAAAGCGATCTCGTATTCGATCCCGGGGCTGACGGCGGGCGCAGCCTATACGGTGCGCCTGAGCTTCGCCGAACTGTGGTGGAGTGCAGCGGGCCAGCGCGTTTTCAACATCGCCATCAACGGCAGCAACGCGCTGAGCAATTTCGATGTTTTCGCCGCCGCCGGCGCGCGCAACAAAGCCGTCAGCGAATCGTTCACGGCCAGCGCGAACTCCGCCGGCGTCATCCTCATTACGTTCAACGCCGTCACCGACAACGCAGCGATCAACGCAATCGAAATCGTGTCGGGCGGCAGCACGCCGACACCGACGCCGGCCCCGACCGCCACCGGGACCGCAGGACCGGGAACGACGCTTGCGATCGACGCCGGCGGAGCCGCTGCCGGGAATTTCGCCGCCGACGAAGACGTCGTCGCCGCGGGAACCTGGACCTACGTCGTTGCCAATCCGATCGACACTAGCGGCGTAGCGAATCCGGCGCCGCAGGCCGTATATCAATCCGAACGGGAAGGCAAGACCATCTCGTATTCGATTCCTGGACTCACTGCCGGCGCGCCGTATACCGTGCGCCTGGATTTCGCCGAACTGTGGTGGACGGCGGCCGGCCAGCGGGTCTTCAACGTCAGCATCAACGCGACCAAAGTGCTGAGCAACTTCGATGTTTACGCCACGGCCGGCGCACGTTTCAAGGCGGTCGCCCAAACGTTCAGCGCCACCGCGAACGCAAGCGGCACCATCACCATCGCGTTGACTTCGGTAACCGACAACGCCGCCATCAACGGGATCGAGATCAGCGGCGGCGGCTCGGCGACGCCCACGCCCACGCCGACGACGGCCGCCTTCAACGACTACCCGAGCTTCGGCTACGACGTTCAGCACGACGTTTTCAATCCGAACTCGACGGCGCTCGCGCCGGCGGGCATACCGAAGCTCCACCTGGCTTGGCAGGCGTCGCTGGGCGATTACAACACCCAAACGCAGCCGGTTCTCGCTACGGAGATATCCGGCCACGCCGGCGTCGTGTTCGTCGGCGGCGGCACGGGCAACGTCTACGGCTACGATGCTTTGAAGGGAACGCTGCTCTGGAAAACGTCGCTGGGCCAGGAACTTTACACGGCCTGCGGCGGAACGTCGTACTTCGGCGTCGGCGGCACGGTCGCGTATGACGCGGCGACGAAATCGCTGTACGTCATCGGCAATTCCAATCCGGCGGCCGATACGTACGCGGCGAACACCCTCTATCGCCTCGACGGAACGACGGGCTCGATCCTCGGCCGCGTGAACTTCGCGCCCGCGGCGGCGGCTGCGAGCGAGCTCAATTTCTCCCACACCGCCGTTGCCTTGAACAACGGCATCGCTTACGTCGGCACGAGTTCGTCGTGCGACATCTCACCCTGGCGCGGCAGCGTGGTCGCCGTCAGCGTGCCGGGGATGACGGTCGCCAATCGCTTCTTCACCGTGTGGGATCCGCAGAATACGCGCGGCGCGGGAATGCAGCCCTGGAGCGGTGCCGGCGTCTGGGGCTGGGGCGGCGTCTCGGTCGACTTCTCCGGAAACGTCCTGACCGGCGTTGGGAACGCCGACAACGGCACCACGCCCTACGGAGCGATCGTTGCGCCGTTCGCGGCGGCTCCCACCGAGTACAGCGGCTACGCCGAGACACTCTTGGAGCTGTCCTCGAGCCTGGGAAGCGTCGTTGCCGCCAATCATCCGATCCCGACGGGCACCTACAGCCAAACCGTCAGTGACCTCGACCTGCAAGGCACGCCGCTGGTTTTTCAGCCGAACGGAACGGGCTGCGCCCCGATGGTCGCAATTCAAGGAAAATCCGGCGACCTCAGCCTCTACAACGAAGCCACGATCGGCAATGGACCGGTCGTTCAATATCAAATGTCGCCGCCGGGCTTCGATGACTCCTACCTGGGCGATCCGGCATTTTCGCCCATTACCGGGCTGATCTACGCGCCGGTCGCAACGAGCGCGAGCCCGACCCTCATTCCTGCCGGGCTCGTCGCGATCAACCCGGGCTGCGGCACGCCGTCGGTGACCTGGCACGCCGCGTTCGGTTCGGACTCGAGCAGCATCGGCACGCCGCGCAGCGTCCCGGCGGTGAGCGCGGGCGGAGTCGTCTTCGCCGGAACCGTGAACGGCACGGGCGGCGATCTGTGGGCGATCGACGCGTCGACGGGAGCCGTCCTCAATGGCGGCAATCCGCTTTTGCCGACCAGCGCCAACCTGCGGATGCCCGCGACGATCGACGGCAACTGGGTCTTCGTGCTCGACAACAGCGGCAATATGTACGGCTTGACGACCGACCCGAGCTATCCGACGATTCAAGCGATCTACCGAGCGCCGGACGCGCGGGCGCGAAAACAGGCCGACTGGTACCGGCGCCGTCGGATCACCATGTAAGCTCACTTGCTGACCAAGCCAAGATGGAGACAATCGAAGGGGCAGGGCCGAAAGTCCGGAGCCGCGCCACTTTTGAGCGGCAGGGCGAAAGAACGTGCCGACGTAAAAATTTGGCTACGACAAGCGCGAGTGTCAACGCCGTACCCGGTAACCGAGCGAGATGAACCGCTTTCGAATAGCCGGTGTTCGTCTGCCCAGAAGGCGGTTCGAGAATGGACCAGTTCGTCGACCCTAGCTCCGCGTCCGCCGAATCCGTCCCCCCGGCGGAGCTCGCTGCGATCTTGGCGGCGGCCCAAGCGCGTGCCGTCGAACAGCGACGTGCCGTCGAGGAATTGCTCGCTGAGGCGCGCTCGCTCGAAGAACGGCTCGCCGGCGAAACGCTCGCGGCGCGCATCGCCGTGGAGCGCGCTACGGCGCGCGAGCATGCGGCAACCGCGGTCACCGCGGCCCAGTTCGAGCACGAGGCGATCCTCCGCGTCGAGGCGTGCGCGAGCCGAATCGCCGAGCTGACCGACCGGCAGATGGCGCTCGACAACTCCTCGGCCGCCGCCCGAACAGCCCGCGACAATGCGGCGGCGGCGGTGGCGGAGTGCGAGCGGCGGCTCGAGGCAGCGCGCGCGGAACTCGCCCAAGCCTCCCGCGCAGCCGGTGAAACGGACGCACACCATGCGGAAATCGGCGCCGCCCGCGCGGCCGCCGACACCGAAGCCGCAGCCGCAGCAGCCGACTTGGCCGAATACCGCGCGACCCGCCAACGGGCAGAAAGCGCCTCGGCCGAAGCGGAGGAACGTGCCCGCGCGCTGGGCGCCGGCGACGATCTCGTGAACAGCCCTTCCCTCGAAGGCGTGGAAGAACTGCGTCTGTTCGAAACGCGCGTCGCGCTTCGTGCCGAGGCGGCGAAACGCGCAGCGGAGCGCCGAGCGTCCGACCTGGCGCGCAACCATGTTATCCACTGAGGGCGCGACCCGCCTGAAGCGTGACAGCGTCGGCCGCACGGCGCACTGCGTCAATCGGGCAAATTGCACGACGGGCGAGACCGGCAAAGCTGTCGAGTGGTATCTCGGCGCCGGCGAATACTGCCCGGAATGCGGCGAAGCGCTCGTCCCGGGTGATCCCGCGGCTGCGCCATCGTCCTCGAACGGCAACGGAGCGGCCGTCGCCGCACCGGCGGCCGCCGTCTCGGCACCCGCGCCCGCCGCGGAGCGCGCGGCAATGAAGTCCGCGCCGGCGCCGGGGCCGGCGGCATCCGCTCCGGTGCCGGCGTCTGCTCCGATACCCGCACCCGCCCCGCGACAGACGGCGAGCAGGTTGGCCGCGAGCGCGGCGCGCGCGAAGTTTATCATTCCCTTGCGCTGGTTTTGGATCGTCGCGGCCGCCCTGGGTGCGAGCGCCGCGATCGTGTACGCGGCGCGTCCCGACGTTGGGATGCAGCGCGCGCAGGCCGACAGCATCACGGTTTGCACGATTTCGAGCGCACCGCAGCTGGCCGCCGATCTCGTGCGCGGCTACGCCGCCAAGAGCGCGACCCGCGCCAACCGCTTCAGCTTCACCACCGCGAAAACGTGCGACGTCCGTTTTTCGATGACGCCGGAAACTCCCGACGACGTGATCGCCCACGACGCGATCGTGGCCGTGGTCAACCCCCAGAATCCCATTGCGCGCATCAGCGAAACCGAGCTGCGGCTGATCTTCAGCGGTTCGATTCACGATTGGTCGGAGCTGGGTCTGCCGCCGGGTCCGATCGTCGCGATGCTTCCCGCAGCCGGCACCGACGAAGCCAAGGCGCTCGAGTCATCGCTGTTCTTCGGTGTGACGATCGATCGCGCGGTGCGGCGCAGCCGTTCGAGCGCCGCAGTTGCCCGGGAGGTGACGTCGGGCGACTCCGACAGCCGCAACGCCATTGGCCTGGTGGCCTTCAGTCAAGCCGCCGCGGCCAAAGTCGTCCCGCTCACCTATTTGCCGGTGCCCAACGTGCTCTCGATCGCGTCGGGGCGCTATCCCTACACGCTGTCGATCGCGGTGCGGGCCGCTTCAACGCACGACAACGCCGCGACCTCGGGTCTGCTGAGTTACGCGCGGTCGAGCGACGGGGCCGCGATCGTGGTCAAGAACGGACTCGTTCCGCGCAAACGGGATTGACCGGCGGCGCGCGCTACGCGGCCTGAACGCCGCGCGATCCTCGGGTTCGCCCTGCTCGGCGCCGTTTACGGCGCCAGCGGCGGCCCGGTGGGCGCCCAAAACGCGATCGGCGCCGTGCCGGCCGCGATCACGCTTCCGCCCGAGGGGCGCGCGGCAATCGTGCTGGACGGAACGTCAGGCGCGATCGCGGCGAGCGCATCGGACCCGCAGATCGCCGTCACGGTGGACCCGCAAACGCACACGCTGACCGTCGCGGCCGGAACGCGCCTGGGCGAGTTCGTTCTGCACGTCAGCGACGCGGCGGGTACGACGCTCGACATCCCGGTCGACGTCCGGCCGCCGGCGGGTAGCGTGCCCGCCCGCCTCGGACTCACCATCTCGGGCGATCCCGCGGCGGCTGGCTTTCTGGCCTCGCGCCTGGAAGCCGCCGTCACCGCCGCCGTCGCACCCACGCTCGCACCGGGCAGTTCGGTGCACCCTGGCGCGATCGTGCCGCAGCCGCAACAGCTCGAGCGCGGCTTTCTGACCAGCTTCAGCGTCGCGGTCGCCATCGAACCCGGTCCCGGAACGGCCCCCGTCAGCGGTTCGACCACCGTCGACGTCGTCAACGCCGCCGTTCCGGACGGCGCTCCGGCGCTGCTCGCGTTCGCCGACGATCCCGAACGCATCATCGCCGACGGCGTCCTTTCCCGCACGACCGTGAGCGCCGGACAACCGACGCGCCTGTACTATTATCATCAGAACGTGGGTGTACGGCGGCGCTTCTGCGTCGTGCTGAGCGCGAACGACAGCGTGCGCACCCGCGTGCAGCTCGTCGGCGCGGCAGCCGGGCCGAACATCGACGTGATGAGCGTCGGCCACGCGGTGTCGAAATCGTTTCTAGCCGTCGAACCGCACGGCGAAGGCGTCGTGGCGACGATCGTGGGCGGGAAACCAAGTCTCGAACGCGACGTCATTGCGGGGCCCGGCGACGGGATCGTCGGGGCGCTCGATCTCCGCGTGCTCGACGGCGGCCCGGTCACGGCGACGGTCATGGCGATCCCGCTCGACGCCGACCCCGCTGCCTATCTGTACGCATCCAAGCTGCCAGCCGACGGCCACACCCGCCACGGCAGCTTCGCAGTCGGCGATTTTGCTCAGCGGATCATCGCGTATTCGGCCGGCGGCCCGGATGCTGGCTACGTCTACGGCAGCCGGCAGCAAACGCCGCGCAACCTGGACCCGGTCGACCCCGGCCATGACTACGGCGACTACGGCGTGCTCCAGCAGATCGCATTCGATCTCGACAATCCGGGCGACCGATCGACGACGGTGTACTTGTACGAGAAACCGTTGGGCGGGGTGGTCCGCAGCAGCTTCGTCGTCAACGGCACGCCGGTCGACCTCGGGTGCGTGCGCGTTCCCCAACGCTACCTGATCGCGCCTTTCGAGCTGGCACCCCATGCCAGCGGGACGCTCGACGTGCTCACGATGACCGACGGCGGATCGAACTATCCGCTCGAAATCGGGGTGACCACGACCGCCCCGTTGGCGGCGACCCCGCCGATCTCGGCCGCCGACGGCTGTTTCCCCAAACCCGGGGGCGCACCGGCGGCGACGCAACCGGCAGACCGGCCGGCGGGTCAATGATCTGCACCATGTCCAGTCTCTCCTCCCTTGCCCGGTTCGTCGCCGACGACGCGGCCGGCGCAGATTCGTACTCGAGCGTCGTCACTGCCGCCGTCGACCGCGCTTCGCCGTCGGTTGTCGGGATCGAGGTCCGCGCCGGCGGCCGCCAGGCGGGCAGCGGATCCGGGTTGATCGCAACGCCCGACGGCTTTATCTTCACCAACAGCCACGTCGTCCACGGTGCGCGCGAGATCGAGGCCGCGCTGCTCGACGGCCGGCGCTACCGCGCTTTGCTCGTCGGCGACGACCCGGACAGCGACTTAGCGGTGATTCGCATCAGCGCCAACGATCTCACCCCGATCGCCTTCGGCGATTCGGCCGCGATCCGGCCCGGCCAGCTGGCCATCGCGCTGGGCAATCCCTTCGGCCTGCAAACGACCGTGACGGCGGGCATCGTTTCGGCGCTGGGACGAACGCTGCGCTCGCAATCCGGCCGCCTGATGGACAACATCATCCAGACCGACGCCGCGCTCAATCCGGGCAACAGCGGCGGCCCGCTGGTCGATGCCCGCGGCCAGGTCATCGGCGTCAACACCGCGATCGTGGCCGCCGGCCAAGGTATCTGTTTTGCCATCGCGGCCAATACCGCCAAGCATATCGCCAGCTTGCTCATCCGCGACGGCAAGATCCATCGCGGCTATGTCGGGATCGCGGGGAGTGACGTCGATATCCCGCGTTTTCTTCAACGTCTGCACGGGCTCGCGCAGCAGCGCGGGATTCTCGTCCAGAGCGTCGAGCCGTCGAGTCCGGCCTCGCGCGCGGGGATCGAACCCGGCGACATCGTCATCGCGCTGGGAGCGCAGGCCGTGGAAGGCGTCGATGGATTGCACCGCGTGCTGACCGGGCACGACCGGGTCGACGCGCCCACGACGGTCGGCTTGCTCCGCCGCAACGAGCGGGTCGAGCGGACGATCATTCCGTCGGAAGCGCTTGCGCGCACCAACTGAACGGGGTCGGCGTCAGTGCGGCGCAGGGGTTCGGGGCGAATCCATCGACAAGAGCAGGAAGAATGGAGCACGTTCGACGTCTGAGGCGTCGAACGCATTCGGCTGCAATCCCGGCAGGTCGAACACGACGGCCCTCCCGGCACCGCTCCCGCGCCGAATCGACCGCCCGCTTATCGCTTGCCCTGACGAGGAACCCGAGTGGACAACGTAACGATCCTGACTGCGCCGCGCCCGCGAGAGGAACAGGAGTCGATCGAAAAGCTGATGGCGCTTGCCATCTTCGGTGAGAAAGTCGCGGCGAAAATTTACCTGCTGTGCGCCGAGCTGCAGCCGCAGTACGGGCCGCTGCTCACCAAGTTCGGCAAGATGGAGGCCAACCACGGCGCGTGGTTCCTCGACGTAAGCCGGGCCAACGGAATCGAACCCGACCGCGCGTTCGCCGACAACGAATTGAGCTATCTGCTTCGCCAAGTCGACGAGCACGGCGCCAAACGCGACTTCGACGCGCTCATCGTCGTGCAGGGCTTCATCGTCGAAAGCCTGGCGATTGCGACGTACGAATCGTTTTTGCCGATCGCGCACAAGTATCCGGGCACCCACGACATCTTCCGCAAGGCGCTCGAAGAAGAACACTATCATGTCGACTGGGTCGTGCGCTACTTGCGGCTGCGCTATTTCGATGCGGTCGACGAGTTCCGCGGGCTGGCCGAGCGCGTCAACGTTCAGGGCATCGATTGCATCGGCGGCACGATGATGAACATTTCGGAGTATCTCGACAAGATCGGCATGTCCGGCGCCTACTGTGCGGGCGCTATGATGGACGGCTACACCCGCCTGCTCGAGACGGTCGGGTTCGAACAGAAAGACGCGACCAAACACGTCGTCGCGATGTTCATGCCGCTCATTCGCAAGTATCGCCGCGGCGAGAAAACCAAGTAGCAGGTCGAGCACACGCATGAACGTCAGCACGGAGATCGACCGCAGCGAAGCGCTGCTGTGGACGATCCTGGCCCGCTTCGAGTCCTTGGCAGTGAAACAATACGCCGTGTCGGCGCCCGCGCTGCTCACGCCAGAGAAAGAGCGCGCGATGGCCCTGCTGCGCACGCGCGTGCAGACCGACGAATATCTGACCGGAACCGCGCTCGAGGCACCGATCGCGGCCGTCCTGGCAAGCGTAATGGGCGCCCGCGAAGCGCGCGTGCTCATCGCACAGGGACTGTTTCTCGAGGCGATCGGCCAAGCGATCTACCGCAACTTCGGCGAAAAAGCCGCGACGAGCGATGCGACGCGAATGCTGTGCGCAGGGGGTTGTGCGGCAAGCGCGCGCGCCCTGGCGATCGTGCCTGGCCTGCTGCGCTCGCGGATCGGCGAGGGCGAGGTGCTGCTCCAAGCAATCGTGTCGGAGGCCGGCCCGCTGCTCCGTTCGCTCGACGATCTCGGCGACGGCATCGACGCAGCGTTCCACGATCGTTTCGGGG
>JBEKHC010000121.1:0-25328 GCA_050012475.1 Candidatus Velthaea sp. | reverse complement strand
GAAGGCTTGTTGCACAGATCGAAGTGAGCGCGTCTAAAAAAGCGCGAACTTCCAGGAGCTGCAATGATGTCTGCCTACGACTTTCCTCTGCTTATCAAAAAGCTGCTGCTGACGCCGCTCACCCGGGGTAGCGACAAAGAAATCGTTTACCGCGACGGCAGCCGCTACGGTTATCCGACGCTTCGCGACCGGATCGGCCGGCTCGGCAGCGCATTAACCGGACTGGGCGTACGGCCCGGCGATACGGTAGCGATGATGGACTGGGACAGCCATCGCTATCTGGAATGCTACTTTGCGGTGCCCATGCTGGGCGCAGTCCTTCAGACCGTCAACGTGCGGCTGTCGAACGAACAAATCGTGTACTGCATCAATCACGCTGAAGCGTCGATCCTCATCTGCAATCTCGATTTTCTGTCGGCGTACGAAGCGATCCGCAGCGAACTCAAGGTCGAGCGCGTCATTTGGATCAGCGAAACGGGTCCGCTCCCCGCCGGCTTGCCGGGACTGGGTGAGTACGAGCAGGTCATCTCACGCGGCGATCCGCGACACGCCTTCGCGGATTTCGACGAAAACACGCCGGCCACGCGCTTCTACACGACCGGAACGACCGGTCTGCCCAAAGGCGTCTCCTTCTCGCATCGACAGCTCGTGCTGCACGCACTCTCCACGCTGGCCGTGATTCGGCTGTCCGGGGACGACGACGTGTACATGCCGATGACACCGATGTTCCACGTTCATGCTTGGGGCTTTCCGTACACCGCTACGCTCGCCGGATGCAAACAAGTGTACCCCGGCCGCTACGTGCCGGAGGTCTTACTCGGGCTCGTGCGCGACGAAAAAGTAACCATCACGCATTGCGTGCCGACGATCTTGCAAATGCTGTTGACATCGCCGGCGATCAACGGCGTCGATCTGCGCGGGCTGCGCATGATCATTGGCGGTTCGGCGATGCCGCGGGCACTGTGCGAGGCCGCGCTCGAACGCGGCATCGATGTATTCACCGGCTACGGCATGTCGGAAACCTGTCCGCTGCTCGCGGTGTCGCCGGTACCTTCACGTTTGCACGGGACCGACGAGGAAGTCGTCACGCGCATGAAAGCGGGCCAAGCCTTGCCGCTCGTCGAGTTGCGCGTCGTCGACTTCGATCTGGCCGACGTTCCGCACGACGGGGTCACGCCGGGTGAAGTCATCGCGCGCGCACCCTGGCTTACGCAGTCGTATTACAAGAACCCGGAGGCAACGGAAACGCTTTGGGAAGGCGGCTATTTGCACACGCAGGACATCGGCGTGATGAACGACCAGGGCTATTTGCAAATTACCGATCGCCTCAAAGACGTCATCAAAACCGGCGGCGAGTGGGTGTCGTCGCTCGAGATCGAGAGCATCATCAGTCAGCTTCCCGGCGTCGCGGAAGTTGCCGTTATCGGCTTGTCTGATGTAAAGTGGGGCGAGCGGCCCGCCGCGATCGTCGTCAAACGCTTCGGCGCTAAGCTCGAAGCGGCCGACGTCCGCGAGCAAGTGATGCGCCACGTAACGCTCGGTGCAATCTCGAAATTCGCCGTTCCCGAGCACGTCTATTTCACCGAAGAGCTGCCGAAAACGAGCGTCGGCAAGCTCAACAAACGAGACTTGCGCCGCACGTTCGCTTCACCCGCTCCGGTTTAACGGGTTACCAGCGTAATGCGGCAGTGTGCACCGGGGCGTCCCAGAGTTGGATGAGCGTATCGTCCAAAACCGTGACGGTGATCGAACAACCGGCCATTTCGAGCGACGTCACGAACGAACCGACGAGCCCGCGCCCAACTTCCAGGCCGCGCTGCTCGAGTTGCTGCCGCGCCGAATTGTACATCAAATAAAGTTCGGATAGCGGTGTGCCGCCGAAACCGTTGACGAGCAGCAGCACCGGTCCACGCGCCAGTACGCCGAGATCGCCGGCGATCGCCGCGACGATCTCCGCGGCGATCGTGTCGGCGGATTTGAGCGCCGTGCGGCGCCGTCCGGGCTCGCCGTGAATGCCGACGCCCATCTCCATCTCGTCGTCACCTAGCTCGAACGTCGGCTTGCCGGCAGCCGGAACCGTGCAGCTGGTGAGAGCCACGCCCATCGTTCGGGTCGCAGCGTTGACCAGCTCGCCCAACGTTCGCAACGCAGCGAGGTCGTCGCCGCGCTCCGCTGCAGCGCCGACGACTTTCTCGACGACGAGCGTCCCCGCCACGCCGCGGCGACCGATGCTGAAACTCGACTTCTCGACCGCCACATCATCGTCCGTGATGAGCGTCGCCGCCCGGTCGTCCAGCAGCTCGGCCGCCATCGCGAAATTCATCGTATCGCCTTCGTAGTTTTTTACGATGAACAGCACGCCGGCGCCGGTGTCGACCGCTTCTGCCGCCGCAACCATCTGGTCGGGCGTCGGCGACGTGAAGATCTGTCCGGGACAGGCCGCGTCGAGCATCCCAGTGCCGACGAATCCGAGGTGCAGCGGTTCGTGCCCGCTGCCGCCGCCTGAAACGAGCGCGACCTTGCCGGGCTTGCCCTTCGTTCGGCGCACGAAGCGATATTCCGGATCGAGCGCAACGATGTCGCGATGGCAATGCGCGAACCCGTCGAGGCTTTCGTGCAGCATCGTATCCACGCCGTTCATAAACTTCTTCATCGTCTTGCTCCTTTTACGCCGGCAGCGGCGCGGGCAGCTCTCCGACGGTCGAAATCGTCGCCTTCACCCGCGCGAGCGCGGCCGGCGCAACGGAAAAGCTGCGCAAGCCCGTCTCGAGCAAAGGCCGAAGATAGCGTTCATCGCTGGCCATATCACCGCATAAACTTACGTCGATGGTTCGCGCACGTGCCGCCCGCACGATCATTTCGAGCGTCCGCAGCACGGCGGGCGCCAGCGGATCCGCGAGCGCTGCGAGGCGGTCGCTGTCGCGTCCGCACGCCGTCAGATACGCAATCAAATCGTTCGAGCCGATCGAGAGGAAGTCGGCTGCGAACAAATCGAGGGTGAGCGCGGCGGCCGGCACTTCGACCATCATGCCCAGCTCGGGCAAGGCGCACGCCGCGCCGTCAGCACGCAACGCCCGGACAGCCGCCGTCAGCAATTCGCGCATGCGATCCATCTCGCTGGGTCGCGTAACCATCGGGACCATGATTTTCACCGGGCCGAGCACCGCGACACGAGCGAACGCGCGCAACTGCACCGTCGCAATCTCCGGATGGAGCAGCGAGAGCCGCACACCGCGCACGCCGAGATAGGGGTTCGACTCATCCGGCAGCGTGTATCCTTCGATCGGTTTGTCGCCGCCCGCGTCCAGCGTCCGAAAGGTCACGGGTTTGCCCTGCGCCCAATCGACGATCTCGCGATACGCGAGGTATTGCCGCTCCTCGTCGCGCAGGTCCGCGAGGCTGTCCAGCATGAGCTCGGTGCGTACCACTCCGATCCCGTCGCAGTGCGCGGGAGAGATCGCGTCGAGCTCGGAACGCTGCGCAACGTTGAGCAGCACCTGCACGCGCTCGCCGTTCGCCGTCGCCGCGGGCGCGGTCAGAAACGTCTGTTCGGTTGCCGCGGTTCGCTGCGCGGTCCCAAAGCGTTCGTCGAAGAGCCGCACCGCTTCTTCGTCGGGTGCTGCAATCAGCAGCCCCGCATCCGCATCCAACAGCGCCTCGTCGTTCGGTGCGAACGCCGCACGAGCCATCTGCACGATCATCGGAACGCCTCGAGCGCGTGCAAGCGTCGCCAAATGCGAACTCGAACTGCCCTCGAAGAGCGCGATGCCGCCGCCCTCCCAGCGGATTTCCAAGAAGTGCGAGGGTAACAGGTCGGCGGCGACGACGATGGACCCCGCCGGGATCGCCGCGAGCACCGTGCCCGTCAACGCGCGCGCGACGCGGTCGCGAATGTCGCGCAAATCGGAGGCGCGCGCGCGAAAATATTCGTCGGCCGAGTCCTCGTAATCGGCGATTTGGGCGTCAAGCGTCGTAAGCCACGCGCCGTTGACCGGGACGCCGCGGTCGATGGCTTCAAACGCCGGTTCCGCTAACGATTCGTCTTCGAGCATCGCAAGCTGAAACTCTAAGATTGCCCGCGCGTCGGCGTCGGCGGCCGTGCTTTGCAGCCTGGTCAACTCCGCGCAAGCGCGCGACAGCGCTTCACGCAGCGAACGCGTTTCGCCCGCAGCGGTTCGCGCCGGCGTTCGCGGCGTCGTCCCCGCCACCGGTGCCTCTTCGAACGCATCGAGAACGTAGACTGGCCCGCGTGCCAGGCCGGGAGCCGCGGGCGTACCGTGCAGCGACCGCGTCTCGCTCGTCATCGCGGTGTCATCCCTGCCGGGCCGCGGCCGCATCGTCGTCTTCGCCCGTCACGAAATCCCGCTCGACGAGCGCGATGAGCGCGTCAACGGCAGCGCGCGCATCGTCGCCTTCGGACTCAAAATAGAGCGTCGCTCCGCTGGGCGTTTTCATGGCCATGACTTTGACGATACTCTTGAGATCCGTCCATGGCCCACCGGCCGTTGCCGCGACCCGAATGTTCGCGCTGAAGCGCTTCGCGAGCCGCGTCAACTTGATCGCCGGACGGGCATGAAGACCATTGACATGAGCGAGCACGGCCGACCCGCTCGCGCGCAGCGGCGCCGCCCGATCCGCCCCTCGGGACTCACCGTCAGCGTGCATAAAACTCCTCTGCGGCACGGCGGACGTCCGCCAGTGACGAGCCGCCGCCGGCCTCGGTTGCGGCCACGACGGCGCCTTCGACGATCGGCGCCGCGCAGATCGCGACCCGGGACTGCCGGTCCGCGGGCAGCTGTTCGATCGCCATCTCGGCGTTCGTCTCCGCTCCGCCCAAATCGACCAGCACGGCGACGCCGCGCTCGGACCAAGCGGCATCGATCGCCGCGGTTATTGCCGCTACGCTGGTCCCCAAACCGCCGGCCGGATCGCCGCCGCACCAGGCCAGCGGGACGTCCGATCCCACCATTTGCCGAACCATATCGGCTGCGCCGCGCGCGACGTCCGGCGAGTGCGAAACGATCACGATCCCCACGTTTGCCAAATCACTCGGCACGGTGCGGTTCCGCGGCGGCTGCTGCAGCGTCGCGCGACAGCGCATCGCACACCGCATCGATCAGCAGTTGACTCGAGCGCGCTCCGGGATCGAGGTGTCCGATGCTGCGCTCGCCCAAGAACGCCGCCCGCCCGCGCTGCGCGCGCATCGGAATCGTTGCCGCCGCTGCGGCTTGCGCCCGAGCCCGCAGGCGACGGACGAGGTCGGCGTCGCCGGCGTGCAATTCGGTCTGAACGGGAATCAGCACGTCGAGCAGGGTCTTCTGCCCGACCTCGGATTTACCGCGGGCCTTCACCGCAGCGACGGCTGCATCCAACGCTGCAAACAGCCGTTCGCGCGTGACCGGCTCGGAGCCGCCGAGCGCCTTGCCCAGCGACATGAAGAATGTCCCGTAGAGCGGCCCCGAAGCTCCTCCGACGGTCATCACCAAACGCTTTCCCACCTCGATCAACGCTTTGTCCGGGGGGAGAAATGCGATCTCATCGAGGTGCTCGGCGACCGCACCGAAGCCGCGGGACAGGTTGATGCCATGGTCGCCGTCGCCGATCGCCCGGTCCAGTTCGCCCAATTCGGTCGCGTGCGACGCGATCGTTGCCGCGAGTTCCGCTAAGATCATCTTGAGCTGTCCGGCATCGATGCTCATGATCGCCTCTCCCGCGGCCGAGCGGAGTCGCCCATGCGCATCTTAGGGGCGCTCTCCCGGGCCCCTTTTTTCCGGCGGCGATCCGGCGCCGCCGATGCCGCCAAATGGTCAGGTTCGACGTTAATTGCGCTGCGGAAAGTGTTGCGGGAACGAACCAGCCGGTCGCGTTTTTGATCCATAAACGCGATCCTTTGCGCGAGAGAATATTCAGAGCAGAACGTTCACCGTCGATACGACCAGCGCCGGCGGCAACGCGAACCCGTGCGCCATGAGCTCGGGTGTAAACGTTCCCGTGCGGCCGTCGGCGGTGACGTAGTCGAAACGTCCCAGCTCGACGGATCGCAGCGGTGCGCCGGGCCGATCGAGCTCGAGCGCAGCTTGAGCATGCAATGCCAAACGCCCACCTGATGGGCCCGCAGTACGTTTGATGCAAAGGTCGCAGCGCGCTACTCGCTCATCCATCCGGATGAACGCGAATGCTACCATGCGCGGGGTGAGAGCGCGGTGAAAATGTCGCCAGTACTGCCTTCGGCTGCAAGAATATTCGCCCACAACACTCGCCGCGATTTCGCACCGCACCGCCGCGCAGCTATTCTCTCTATTGAGAATCGTTCACGTTGCCGCATCCTTTTGCTGCATCCTGTTGGTGCATGCTAAAGATAATCCGCGCTGCTTTATTTTAAGAACGTTTCGCTTGTTGCATTTAAGAATCGTTCGCGTTGCGGCAGCGCAAATGTTCCTGCATCGTGATGCAGAGCTGCGCGTAAGAAGAGATGCATCTATTGTGCGCTGCTTCACAATTCCTTGACAATGCGTCGGTGGCTTGGACAGGTTAGCGTCAAAAGCAGTAGCATGGGGTACGTTCTTCGGGCAGACTAGCCACGACGGAGTGCGACCCTTTCCGCTTCGTTCAGGCAGCAGCGAATCTGATAACGGAATTCGCAATCTGCAATCGGTTGCCATCGCGCGCTGACTGTCTTGTGACAGCATTTCGCCAGACCCGATCGTCGAGCGCAATCAACGCGCTTCGCCTCGATCCGGCGCGCCCAGTGCACCAACGCTCGCTAAAGGAGGGTTCTTTGTTCGCCGCTTGGTGAACGCCAATGAAAACACTCGCAATCGTGGCCAGCGCGGTATTCTTTTCCACCACGGGCTTTTCATCCGACAAAATTGCCGTCGCCAAACGCGCGCACGTCGCACATCACCGGCCTGCCGGCGCAACCAACGTCCGCACCTCGATTTTGCGCAAATCCTGGTTGCGCATCGCGGTGCGCGCGACCGCGTATGTCGTCGACTCCAGCGCCCGCGGATGCTTTCTCAACACGAACCGGACCGCGAGCGGCACGGTCGCCGGGCCCGGGACGATCGCGGTCGACACCAGCGTCTTTCCTTTTGGAACCCGATTCTACGTGCCCGGCTACGGGTACGGCCGGGCAACCGATACCGGCGGATTGATTCGCGGGCGGCACATCGATTTGGCGATGCGTTCGTGCACGCGAGCGCTCAACTGGGGCTCGCGCACCGTCGTGGTCACGTACGCCGCACCCTAAGACCACCACGGGAGTGCGGTAGCCCCAGACTCGCGGTGGGCGCCGCGCGGGATTCGTGCGCCGGCCATCGGCGGCTGCAAGAATGCGCACCGCACGCCCGTAAGAGCCGCACGAACAAACGCGGCGAGAAGGGGCGGGGAACGCGTGAACCTGTTTGATCTTGCGGGAGAGGTTGCCGTGGTTGTCGGCGCCACCGGCGTGCTCGGCGGCGCGATCGCCGAAGGGCTGGCCGGCGCCGGCGCCGAGGTCGCGGTGCTGGGCCGCAACGTCGAGCACGGGGAGGAACGAGCGCGCGCTATTGCAACGCAAGGCGGCAGCGCCGAATTTTTTTCTGCCGACGCACTCGACGCTGGTTCGCTGCGCGCCGCACTCGATGCGGTGACCCGCCGGTTCGGTAATCCGACCATCCTCGTCAACGCAGCGGGCGGCAACGATCCGCGGGTCACCATTGGGCCGAAACGGACCTTCGAGGAGATCGACGCCGCCGATTGGCGCGCGAATTTCGACCTCAACCTTGTGGGCGGAGCGCTTTTGCCATGTCAGGTGCTCGGTCCGCGGATGAAGGCCGCTCGTAAGGGCAGCATCATCAACGTCGCGAGCGTTTCCGCACACCTGCCCCTATCAAACGTCGTCGCGTATTCGGCCGCCAAGGCCGCCGTACTCAACCTTACGTTTTTTCTCGCCCGCGAATGGGCGCCTTACAACGTCAGGGTCAACGCGATCACGCCCGGCTTCTTTCCGGGAGAACAAAATCGTCGACTGCTGTTCAACGCAGATGGAAGCCCCGCGCCGCGCGGCCAAGCGATCCTCGGACACACACCGATGGCCCGCTTCGGAGAGCCTTCAGAATTAGCAGGTGCCGCGGTCTTTTTGGCCAGCCAAAAATCGAGCGGTTTCGTTACCGGCATCGATCTTCGCGTCGACGGCGGATTTCTCTCTCAAACGATTTGAGCAAATGAACGACGCGTCGAACCCTTCGCGGCGCTGCCGCGAAGGGTTCGAGACTGCACGTTCGTGAGAACGGCCTTATTTCGCCAGCGGTTTGGCTTCGGTCGTGGGCTTGACCACATCGGCAAGTTCTTCGACGAAAACTTTTTGTTGATCCAACACTTGGTTTGCGAACGAGGAGCTCAACTCGGTGATCTGTGCGAACGTTGGCATGCCCTTGGCGCTCGGCAGTGCGGCGATGAGTTCACGAGCAGTCTTGAGCGTGGCGATTTGGACGGCTTGAATTTGCTTGACGTTTTCAAGCGTCTGGGTCTGGATTTTCTGCAGGACTTCGAGATAGCTGGTCACGATATTTCGCTCTTCCTGCCGCCCTTCAGGTGAGCGGCTTCGTGCTAAGTATACCAAGCGCGAGAGCATTCGTCAAGCCCGTGTCACCTGGCTCTTCCCTGCTGGTGTCCGGCTTCACAAGGGAAGACGCTTGCTGGAAGGAAATTACAAGCTTCCGCGGCGGCCTTTTTCCCAGTGAAGTTTACTGGAAAGGGATTCCCGGCGTTCAAAGCGGGCGTGTTTTGCGCATCCCGTCTAAAAGTTCACCCGGCTGAAGGCTACTTGGCATCGCGCCTGGGCGCTGACGGCTCGTGAGGAGTTCGACTCGATCAGCACATCTTTTTGCGCCGGTTCGCCTTCGTGACCGTCAAAGAGGCGTATGGGGCGCTCGGCCTCGATCCATCGTCAACGACACCCGATGAGGTGCGTTTGCGTTTCCGCGAACTCATCCGCTTGAACCATCCCGACGCAAAGCCGCCGCACGAACAACAGCGAGCCAACGAAACGACTCGCCGCCTCGTCGAGGCCTGCGCCCTGCTGCGCGTACAAGGCTTTCCTCGCGTCTTGGGACGTGCGGACACCGGCGGCCTCCGGTACGAGCCACAAGCCGTCGCAGAGCCGGGAGCCGACCCGCTTACGTGGCTCGACGATGCCATGCGCGAAAGTGTCCAGAGTTATCTGGCTGGTGTCGCTTCGATCGCCTTCGGCATACGGCTTGCACTTGGCATGATGACCATGGGTTGGCAGATCATGCGGTACGACCTCAAAAAATTCAATTAACCGTCACGGGTGGACGGCGACGCCGGCCTCGGCCCGCGCCGGCAAGCGTCGCGGTCGCTGTGACTCCGCTCATTGGCGGCGTCGGACGATGCAGTAGGACTGGCGTCGGCGTAACCGATAGGGGTTGGTCATGGCTGAGGTCGTGCTGTTTCATCACGCATTGGGACAAACCGCGGGGTTCTTCGCCTTCGCCGACACGTTGCGCGAAGCGGGACACACCGTCCATACGCCGGACCTCTTCGACGGTCACAGGTTCAACACGCTCCAGGACGGATTGGGCTTCGCCGAAAGCATCGGGTTCGGCGAGATCATCGAGCGCGGCGTTCGGGCAGCCCGCAAATTCCCGCGCGGCTTGGTCTACGCGGGGTTTTCGTTAGGAGTGTTGCCGGCACAGAAGTTGGCGCAGACGCGCTCGGACGCGCGCGGCGCGCTGCTGTTTTATTCGTGCGTGCCCACGGCGGCGTTCGGCTCATCATGGCCGGCCGCCGTACCCGTGCAAATTCACGCGATGGACGCGGATCCGATCTTCGTCAAAGAAGGCGACCTCGATGCTGCGCGCGCGCTGGTCGAATCGGCCCCCCAAGCAGAACTGCTGCTTTACCCGGGCAATCAACATTACTTCGCCGACAGCAGCCTCGCTTCATACGACCAAGAGGCCGCCGCACTCTTGACCCGGCGCGTGATCAATTTCCTCGAAAAAATAGATTCGGCGGTTCGCGGGCAGGCATCACACTGACCCTAGCGCGCTGCGCGAACGTACGGACGCGTATGCGCTGCGTGCACGTCTCCGATAGCCTTTGCCCGAACGCGGTTCCGCTCAGTCGGTCTCGCTTCTTTTCTAAAGCGGAATGTTGATGAAGACTTGCACGCCATTTCGTGGCTGATAGTAGCCCCAGTGTCCGTTGCGGTAGTGCATGGGATGGCCGTGCCAAACCTGTCCTTCGCGGAAACGGCGCACCGGTGCGCGGCGCTGCGGCTGGACGTGCCGACCATGGGCGTTTCCGTGGTCGCGATCGTGCCGGTCATCAGCGAACGCCGGAGCACTCGTTACCAATAGCGTTGCCACAGCAGCGGCGGCTGCGATTACTCGTTTCATCGTATGTCTTTTCCCACTTACTGCGGTCCTTATCTATGCTCGTTACCAGACTTGGGCCGCAGCTGCCCGCAACAGCGCCAATCAGAGGGGGCACACCGAGAGTGCACTCTCCAGGTCGTCAAGCAGATCGCGCGTATCTTCGAGACCGATGTTGAAGCGGACGAGACGGCCCGCAGCATCTCCTTGAAGACGCTTGAGGTTCGGATAACTCATTGCCAAACTCGTTACTCCGCCCCAACTCCATCCGATCTTGAAGAGCTTGAGCGCGTCGACGAATGCGTTCACGTTCGAGGGCGAAACCCGGGCGCTGAATATCACGGAAAAAATGCTGGCCGAGCCGGTAAAGTCGCGCTGCCAGAACGCATTCCCGGGACACGATGGCAATGCCGGGTGCAGCACGGCTTCGATTTCCGGTCGAGCGGCGAGCCATCGTGCAACCTCCAACGTCGAGCGTTCAAGCGCGTCCATCCGCACCCCCAACGTCTTCAAACCGCGCAGTGCGAGACTGCAATCATCGGGCGAAGCGCCCATGCCGAGTTGACGCTGCGCATCGCCGAGTTTGAGATACACGGCTTGCGTCCGGGCAGACACGGAGCCAAGCAGCAGATCGCTATGACCGCCGACGTACTTCGTCAACGCTTGCATGCTGACGTCTACTCCGGCGGAAAAAGCGTCAAAGAGCACGCCCGCACTGTACGTGTTATCCAACGCAACGGGGATGCTCCGGGCATGTGCCGACGCAACGATTGCCGGAACATCCTGTACTTCCATGGTGATCGAGCCCGGGCTTTCACACCAAATCAGCGACGTCTCGGGGCGGATCAGATCGGCGATGCCGCTGCCGATCAAGGGGTCGTAGAGTTCAGTCCGGATGCCGCAGCGCTGCAGGATTCCATCCGCAAGTTCCGCGTTGGGTCCGTACGCCGTACTCGGAAGGAGCACATGACTGCCCGCGCTGCAAAACGCGAAGTAGATGAGCGTGATAGCGGCCTGGCCGCCCGGCGTGACGAAGGTGTGATAGGCGCCTTCCAACTCCGCGACGCGCGCCCCGAGCTCGAGCGTCGTCGGCGTTCCGTAGAGCCCATAGGTGTAACCGCTTTCGCCCTGACGCCAATCATCGGACGCTTCCGCGCGTGAACCGAAGACAACGGTCGAGCCGCGATGCGTTGGAGCGGCAAGAGAGTGAAAGCCTTGCGGAACGGCCGTTTGGGTGTGGATGAGCTTCGAGCGCCAGCGCATGACAACGTCCCTCTCGGCGACCAAGTGCGTGCGCGGTCGACGTCAACATGCGTCGCGACTTCGCGCCATCCGAGCATTATCGACCGGGCGAAGCGATAACCTGGACGCGGCGCGGAAATCCGCGCGGTAAGCGCGCCAACGTCAGCGAACGCAGCTCGCTTTGTTCGCCGAAGCCCGGGCAGCGCGGGATTGCGCTCGAAGTGGTGCGCGCTAGTCCGCGCCGCTGGGCTCCTCGTCGGATCGCTCGAGCCGGGCGAGATGATCCACCGTTTTGACGAGGGCAGCTTCGAGAGAATAGTCCTCGAACGTGTGAGTATCGAACCGCAGGGTCACGCCACTGCCATCGGTAGAAACCGTTATCGGGCCGCAATGGTAATCTTTCCACAGCGTCTCGAAAAGGACGCTGACGCCAACGTTCGTTGCGTCGGACCGACGACGATCTCTCATTCGGGGCGTTGCTTCGGCGGCAAATTCATCGAGCACCTTGCGAAGCAAGGGAGCTCGATCACGTGTTGGCGAGCCTTTGAACGACCGGCAACGTCGTTCAGCGAGGTAACTCCCGGATGTCCTCTTGCCCCCGGCTCGACGAAAACACTGTCCATCCAGCGCGGACTTCCTTTGCGATCGACCCGGAAGGCGGATGCACGAGCGAAATATCGGATACGGGACAAGGCGCGTTTGCGTTTAACCGCGCGGCCCGAGTCGCAAGGTACATTCGTTCCGGCATACTCGCCGTGCGCGTGGCGGCAAGGTGATTCGACTCGATAGTGGCCGGCGACGCGCGGATCGGCGTCAAGCGCTTGCAAGAGCGTGAGACCATGTTCCGGACCATGGACCATGGCCGCGGCAACGGCGCGATTGAGGGCAACGATCGGATTTTGCGACATGCCCTCGAGCACTTCGTAGAGCGCAAGGATCTGCGGCCAGTCCGTATCCTCCACCCGCAACGCTTCATCGTGGACTGCGGCGATGGCGGCCTGCACCTGGTAGGGACCGGCCGAACCTTTTGCGAGCGCGGCGGCAATGAGCGCGACGCCTTCCGCGATCTGGGCTGCATCCCATACAGCACGATTCTGTTCGGTCAACGGGATCAGCTCCCCGGCAGGACCCGTGCGTGCAAGCCGCCGGGCATCGGTAAGGAGCATGAGCGCCAAGAGTCCCGCGACTTCCGGATTCTCGGGCAGCGATGCATGTGCAACACGCGTCAAACGGATGGCCTCGCGCGAAAGCTCGATACGCTGCAGTTGCGGACCGGCGCTGCTGGCATACCCTTCGTTGAAGATGAGATAGAGGACGTGCAAGACGGCACGCAAGCGTTGCGCCCGCTCGTCGATCGTCGGCAGACGAAATCCCAACCCCGAGGATTTGATGTTCCGCTTCGCTCGGCTGATCCGTTGCGCCATCGTTGCTTCGGGAACGAGAAAGGCGCCGGCAATCTCGGCCGTCGTCAAGCCCCCAACGGCTCGCAGCGTCAGGGCGATCGCCGACGACGGCGTGAGTGCAGGATGCGCGCACATGAAGAGCAGGACGAGCGTGTCGTCCTCCTCGGTCGGCTCATCGCGCTCGGGAGCCGGCGCGAGATAGCCGAAGTGCGCAACCTCCGCAAACTCTCGCCGGCGTCGAGCGGCCTCGCTGCGCTGATGGTCGGTGAGCCGGCGCGACGCGACGTGGATCAACCACGCGCGCGGACTGGACGGCACGCCGTCGCGCGGCCATTGGCCGGCAGCGGCGAGCAGCGCCTCCTGGACGGCGTCTTCGGCAGCGCCGAAGTCGTGGCAGTGCCGCGCGACGGAGCCCAGCACGCGCGGCGCGAGCTCGCGCAGAATCGACTCGACTTCGGCGTCCAAACGTGAGGCGCTCAGACGAGGTCGGCCGGCGGCCCGCTCATTACGGGTCGCACTTCGATGCCCATGTTGAGCGGTGCACCGCCGGATCCGGGCGCTGCCGACGCGCGCGCAGCGATCGCGTAAGCACGCTCGGGCGTCTCGACGTCGACGATCCAAAATCCCGCGAGAAACTCCTTGGACTCGGGGAAGATGCCGTCGGTGATCGGCTCGCCGTTTTTCCCTGCCCGAACGAGCCTTGCTTGTTCGGGAAAGGCCAGCCCCTCCGCCCCCACCAACTCTCCGCGTGCGCTCAGCTCTTTGTTGAGACCGATCATGTAGGCAATGTGGGTCTTGATGTCGTCCTGAGCCCAATCCCCGAAGGGCTTGGAATCCGCCGTCATCGTGTTCATCATCAGAATATATTTCATGACACACCGTCGTACGCGCGGCGCAAGCCCGCGATTTCGATCTTGTTCATCTGCTGCATTGCTTCGATCACGCGATCGGCCTTCTCGTCGTCGTCGTCGTTCATCAGCTCGCCGAGCGCGACCGGAATAATCTGCCAGGACAGGCCGAATTTATCGACGAGCCAGCCGCAGCGTCCGGGTTCGCCGCCATCCGCGATCAGGGCCGACCAGAGCGCGTCGACCTCCTCCTGCGTATCGACGCTGACGAAGAACGAGACCGCGGGCGAATGCTTGTATTCGGGTCCGCCGTTGAGCCCGTAAAATTGTTGACCGTGCAGCGTGAAGGTAACCGACATCGGGCTCACGCTATCCAGCGACGCGTCCGGGAAGACCGACGTGTAGAAACGCGCGGCGGCTTCTGCGTTCCCATCAAACCATAAGAAGGGTGTAATGCGATGAATCATGCGTTGTGGACACTCCGAAACTGACCTTGCGCACAAGGAGCGCGCTTCCGAATTAACGTCGGAGCCGTCAGGCCCTTTTCGACATCCCGGCAGGGCGCGAGAACCCACCTCGAACTCGGCGTCAACTCGGAGCCGGCCGGCCCTGCGATGCTGCGGCCGATGCAAAGGCAGCATGTACTAGCTCGCCCTGTCCACCCCTCAGAACGTGGGAAGCGAGCATGCGGGAGGTAGGGGGCGCGACGCAGTCGCCGGGAAACATGCCACAAATCAATGCTGCTCGATGGTGAGGTGACGTGAACTCCCAAGGCGTTGCGCGCGTGTTGCGGGCTACCCGCTGCCTCATCGCCCTCGGAGCGTTGACGTTCGTCCAACAAACGCCGGCGCCGCCGTCAGCTGCCGATGCACTCTTTGCGCGAGCCGTCGCGGTCGTCGAAAACGACGCGAGAAGTCCGTACGCGACCTACACCGTCGTCGTTACCGTCGCAAACGAAGGCCGTCGCGCCGTCAGCTCCTGGCAAACGACCGAGGATATCCGCCACGAGGTCGTTCTCGCAAGTTCGTTCTCCGAAGAGGAACGCGCCAATCCCACCACGCCGCATGGTGCCAACATCGTCGCTCATCGCCGTCTTTGGCTATCCGCGCCGCGCAACCTCAATCCCAGCCTCGATCCGTCAACCAGCCTGACCCTGAATTCCCATCCGGTCAACGCTGAACGCACGGGCGACGAAGTTGGTCCGGTTGCGTTGGCGGTCGATCAGAACTTCGGGCTTACGCGCCCGCGTGCGTACCGCGTGGCAAACGATGAGCGGACGATCGTCGCGAGTGCAGACGAGCTTCAAATCATCGGCCGAACCGGCACGGCGGCCCCTCGCTATCGCGTCGCGATGCTCGATACCGGCGGCGGGGTCGCCCATCTGGGACTAACGCCGCTCCGCGACCCCTATCGCAATCGACTTCGCGAACTGTGGATGGATACTCAAACGGCGTATGTGCGCGACGCGATCGTGCAGGGAGTCGGCGACCGGGCACCCTTCGATCGGGCGCGCTGGCACGTGACGTTCGATCGTCAGGCGGGCGCGACGTTCGTGAGCGAAGCGCATTCGGTCGAACCCCTCGCGATCGGTCACACTTCACCGCAAATTAGCATCGCGTTCCAGAACCTCAATCTGCTCTCGCTTTCTCCGATCAGGGCGACCTTCGGGATCGAGGCGCCGGTACGCTATCTGCGCGATCCCTAAGCTATGACGAGCGCAGCGCCATCCTCCCACAACCGCGCCGGAGCGGGCCGTTTACTGCACGAGTGGCGCGAACGCCGCCGACGCAGCCAGCTCGACCTTGCGCTCGCGGCCGACGTCTCGACGCGTCACCTCAGTTACCTCGAGAACGGTCGCGCACAACCGAGCCGCGAGATGCTTCTGAATCTCGCCGACGAACTCGAGATCCCGCTCCGCGAGCGCAACGTCTTGTTGCATCGATGCACCCGACCTCGGGGCAGTGCACGCCGCGATTGCACGTTTGCTCGAGGGTCATGATCCCTATCCGGCGGTTGTCGTCGACCGCCACTGGAACGTCGTCCAGGCGAATGCTGGCGTCGGACTGCTCACCGAAGGCCTGCCATCGCATCTGCTCGCACCGCCGATGAACAGCCTTCGGGTGAGCCTTCATCCCGATGGCCTCGCGCCGCGGATCTGCAACTTGCGCGAGTGGCGCGCCCACGTGCTGCGCCGCTTGCGCCACCAAGTTGCGGTTACCGCAGACCCAGCTCCGTTCGCGCTCGAACGAGAGTTGAAGGCGCTGTCGCCGGCGACGAACGAACGCGAAGCCGAGCCGGAGCCGGAAGCGGAAATCTTCATCCCGTTTCGCTACCGTTACGGCGACCGTGAGCTGGTGTTCTTGAGCACGGTGACGACCTTCGGAACCGCGCTCGACATCACCGTCGCCGAACTAACGCTGGAGTCGTTCTTCCCCGCTGACGCCCAGACGCGGGCGTTCTTCGCCGAGCGAACCGGTCAGCAGGCGAACGCCTGAGGCGCATGACCTGTGAGGTCATGGACGCATTGCCGCAGCGAATGCGATGATGCGGGTGCAGCTACAAAGGAGTTCGCACCAATGCCTAACTTCGAGAGCCCCGACGGACGACACTTCACTACAAAGACTGGGCCTTTGATATATCGTATTGCCGCGTCGATCGAACTGAATATCGACGCGGCATGCGGTATGGGCATGCAGTGCGGAGCCGGGTCTCCGAACGCGACCGACAGCCCACTTAAACGGTGCAAACGGACCCGCTCCCAGCTTCCTATTCCGAAATAATAAGACAAATGAGCGGCCAGAACGTGTCCCGCGGCGTTGGAAGTCCCGCCAGTTCCGAAATCTAGAAGTTAGTGTCACATCGAGTCGCCGCCAAAGACCACCGCAGAGACTCGTTGTCGAGTCGATCGGGGCGGGCACAGCGTACGAACACGTGACGATTCCGGTAAAGTAGCCGCGCGACAGATCGCCGGAATCACGTAAAAACGAATCGCGTTCCGCCGTACGAACGCAGCAGTTTGGGTCCGAGTTCGCTCTTTGCGACATCATGGAACACGTCACCGGTACAGTGCAAAGGGATGACGTAATCGATATCGTCGGCGGCGAGTCCGGAAACTGTTTGCCGGACGTAGTCCTCGGGATACGGAGCCAAGTGAAATCCGCCGATGACGGCGTGGACTTTCTGGACGCCCGATGCTGCGCGAGCAGCAGCAACGGCATTGAGCACCCCGCGGTGACTACATGACGTCAGCACGATTAAACCGCGCCCTTTAAGATTGAACGCCGTTGCAATCTCGTGGCCGAATGTATCGGGCAGGACACCGGCTTGTCGCTGTTCGGGAGAGTAGGCAGAAGCGTCGCACCCGAGGCCGTTCGTCATACCGATGGTCATTTTGCTGGGCGAGAGCGTCTTCTCGAAGCTCGATTGAGCGACTCGACCGGTGGTGAATGCGAACTCGGCGACGCGCGTCGGCCGGTCGGCTTCAACGATCATGATGTTCGCGGCGCGAATGGCGTTGCGATCCAGCACGCCGAAATTTCCCGGCGCCGGCGGTCCGGTCCATTGACGCGAACAAAAGCACTCCTCACCGCCGACGTACAAGGGTAAGCGCGCTTTGAGCTTGTCGGTATGAGCCTGCAGAAAGCCGACGAGTCCGCCGAAGTGATCGTAGTGCCCGTGACTGAGCACGAGCGCGTCGAGTGTTCCCGGGTCGATCCCCAGCAACGCGAGATTCGTGTTTAGCGCTTCGGGCGTGTAGCCGAAGTCGACCAACACGTTGCGAACGTCGCTGCCGCGTTGTGCCTCGACGTGCATCGCCAGACCGAATTCGCTAATGAGCGTTTTCTGCGGCGGCGCCGTCCCGAGGCCCCAGCCGTAGCGTTCGATTACAACGTTTTCGGCCGCGGCGTTCGGTGCGACGGCGAACTGAATGTTGTCGGTGACGACGCGTATGGCGACGCGGTCGACTTCGGGTACCCGGAGAAGCGCCGCATGGGCTGCGCGCCCGACAAATGGCACCGCGACACCACCGAGGAAAACGGCGCCACCGCCGAACAACACGTCACGACGCCGGGGCAGTGATGCGAAGGACACGCAGAACCTCATCAAAATCTGCTACATCGCGCAGCCATGCGAGAAATGCGGCCGGAGCTTCTTGAATGGTACCGCGGTCGGTTTGCCCCCGCAACGGGACAGAGGACGTTTGCTTGCTTCATTCGGCGGGCGGCAACGGTATCACGTCACGCCGGTGCAGATCACGCAGCATACGCGTGCGTTTTGGCCGGTATCAGGGCCGCCGAGCCACCTGTCAGTTCTATGAAGAGGCGTAAGCACGTGCCGTCAACGCGCCGCCGTGCTCACGGGCAGAGGGCCAGAAATCGCCGGTTTTTCAACCCCGGACCATTCGGCGACGCTCGCCTGGCTCGAACTGCTGCGTCACCTGTGCTTTGATGAGATAGCGCGCTGCGGCATGGGCGTCAAGCGCCTTGGCATAGCGGTAACCTTGCGCGTAGGTGCATCGGAGCGCGCGCAGTTCCTTTGAGGGCCGTCGGCGCACATGAACCCTGCACGAACATCATGTGCAAACAAGCGAATGACCTACTAGCCGTTCGGCGACGGCTTCGCACGAACCGCTTTGCTGCCGGAATTGCCCGATGAATCGGGTGATACTCCCGTCGGGTTTCCCATATCGCGCTGCGCACGCGCAGTGCGCTCAATCGAAGCAACGTCAACACGCCCGACCCTCGCTGCGCCATGATCGTCGGGCGAGAGTTCCGGTGGGGCGCGCTACTGGTCTCTTCATGTTCATAGCTCTTTCTGGTCGCCCACATTGAGGGAGGCGAGACCCCACGATGCAGAAAGAGCGCGCAAGCGAAATGGCATTTATTATGCCGAATGATAACGCCTGTCTTATAAGCTAGGACCTGATAAAAAGACAGCCTGCGCGGCATAACTCGTCAGTCGGCATTATGACCGTGCTCGTCGAACGGGGATACCGCTGTATCGCTTACGACAAGCGCGGCTTCGGGCGCTCCGAACTCGTCGGGCACGGTTTCGATTACGACACCTTTGCCGACGATCTCGCCGCGCTCATCCGGGAGCTCGACTTGCGCGATCTGACGTTGGTCGGCCACTCGATGGGAGCAGGCGAAATTGCGCGTTACCTCACACGCCATGGCACCGAGCGGGTCGCAGCGGCGGTTTTCGCCGGAACCGTCACACCGTTCATGCTTCAAACTCACGACAATCCGGACGGCGTGCCCGCCCAGGCGATGCAGCAAGTCATCGAATCGACCAAGCAAGATCGCCCGCGCTATTTTGCCGAGATCGCACGCGACTTCTTCGCGCCCGGCGTCTCGGCTGAAGCCGCAGCAAGCATACTCGACCTCTCGATCCACAACACGCCGCTGCGAACCTCAATCGAATGTTCGCGATTTCTGATGAGCGTGCGAACGTTCTCCATTCCGACACTCGTGATTCACGGCGATGCTGATACCTTCACACCGCTTGCGCTCACCGCCCAGCGTACGGCCGCGGGTATTCCCGGCTGCACGCTGCTCGTCTACGAAGGTGCGTCGCACGGCTTGATCTTCGCGGAAAAAGAGCGCTTCACCGAAGACATCGGGGCCTTCGTCGCCAGCGTATCGGAGCGATCTCCCGCCCGCGTGCCTTAAACGGAACGCCGGACAGGCCGCCGCCCCGTTTCCGGCTCCGTTATGATTGCTCTCCTGCCGGAAGACGAACACATCGTCCTCATCAACAGGTTCACCGGACACCCCGATCGCTCGGAGGAACTGCTGGCGCTTTTGGTGCACGCGACCGAAAACACGATGCGGCATCAGCCGGGGTTTATTTCGGCAAAGCTGCACAAGAGTCTGGACGGCTCTCGCATCGCCAACTATGTGCAGTGGCGATCCCTGGCTGCGCTCGAAGCGATGCAGGCAAATCAAGAAGCATATGAACACATGCAGCAAGCCGCGGCAATCGCCGACTCGTTCGATCCACTTCTGTATTCGCTGCGGCACGCGAGTCCGTTGATGTCCGCACCCGGCCAACCCGCGAACAGCAAGCGGTCTCGCTCGATGTCTGGCGACGTCTGCACGTTCGAGCGATCAATCCCTCGGCTTCCCGGGCCTTCGGTATGTTGATTTGGGCAAGCCTGCACCGACCGGAAGGCGCGGCGAATCGGGTGCGCGTAAAGCGCTCTCGCTATGGCCCCGGAATCACTCGCCGCGCGCTCCGTTACGCACCTCAATCTCGATGTCGCCTCCCTCGCCGCAAGCGAACGCTTTTATCGCGACGTCTTCGCCTTGCCCGCCGTACGTACCGAAACGACGATTCGCATTCACACGCCCACGTTTCTGCTCGTCCTCGCACAAGGGACGCCGCACATCGGCGGAGGCTTTCACTTCGGCTTCCGCGTCGACAGCGCTGCGGACGTCGATGCCTGGTTCGAGCATTTTCGCGCAGAGAATGTGCCGATCGTGGAGGCACCGGTTCAACGCGGCCCCGTGTACGTCGGCCGCGTCCACGATCCGGACGGCTACCCGATAGAAATCTATAGCGAAAGCGAACGCATCGAACCCAAGCTATGATAGGACGCTGTCGGTGTCAACTTCCGTAATTGCGAGTCCGCGGTATTCGCGTGCCCGCGCCCCCTGGGGTCCGCGACAGGTCAACTGCGCAGCCGCGCTCGTTTCGATGCCGACCGTCACTACGATCAGGCCCCGCGGGGTAACGACGTTTGCATGCGCGCGCTGGGCATCGACACGGTGAACCGAGCGTACCGATAACGCATCGCGAGCCACGATTCCGAGTTGGTCGTGCGCGTAGATCAGCGCAGCCTGCGCGATCGGTGCAAGGCCGATGCGTCCACGCATGAGTCCGGGCACCACTTCGCCTGCGTCGACGCGATCGGCAAACTCGGCGGCAACGTCCGGCGTTACCCGCCCGTACAGCTCACCTGTCGGCAAGACCAGGAGGTTTGCCGCAAAGCGATCACCGCCCAAATGCGTCGTCTCCCAAACCCGGCCTGGCCGCGCGACCTGCAAGGCTTGCGCGAGGGGGCGGCCGCGCAACGCACAGCACGCGTCGTGACGCCCGTGAGCACACACGAGATACATCGGAGCCGTGTCGATCTCGGCCGGCGGCCGGCGGGGGAATCCTCCGGCCAGTTCCGCGGCGATATCTGCCAAGCTGTCGGTGCGCCACCACACGATCGCCGGAGGCTCGCCGCGCGTATCAGCGATGCCCACGAGATAGCCGCCGGCCGGTTGGCCGACTTCGTGTTTCCCGGGCCGGCGGATCGCCTGTAGGCGCATCCCCGCGTCGGCAGCGGCACGGTCGATTCGACGTGCAACGTCCGGATCGCATCGGCTCTCGACCAAACCGCGCGGCCCCCACGCCCCCGGTTGGTGCACGAGCAAGACTCGCGCGTGCGGCGATGCCGTGCCGAGCATGGAATCGCCGCGCAATTCGGCATGGACAGCGCAGCGATAGCCGCGCGCGGTCAGCTGATGCCTGCTTCAGCGACCATCATACCGGCACGAGAATCCCGTCACGGAGCAATTGTCGAAGCATGGTCAAAGCTGCGGCGACATCGATGCCCGGCAGGCTCTCGGCGGTCACGGCGATCCCCGACGTTGCAGCACGCGCGGCTTCGGCCGCTGCGGCGGGCACCCGAACGTCTTTATCGGCCAACTCGATCGCAAGCTGCTCGCCGTCGGGTCGCAGCGTCAGGCGCAGTCCCGGGCGCAAGCGCAACTGCGTTTTGGGAGACAGCGTCGCGGCCGCCGACAACTGTTCGAGCGGACGGAGCGGCGCGGGACGCGTGGTTTCGGCGAGATGCTTGCCCACGCCCCGCGCGACGGCGCCGCGATCGAGGCGGTCGATCGCGCTCCGCAGCGCGGCAACCGTCGCTTCGAGTTCTTCGGAAAGGACGTCGGCATCCGACAAGTCGACGCCGACCGGCAATGACCGGCGCAGCTCGACGTCGTCGGAAAGCGCCGCGAACACTTGCGTTGCCAGCGTGTGACGCGTTACGGCGTGCACTCCGACGGTGAGGTGTCCGGAAACCTCACCCAGCGACGAGGCCGCGTGAATATAGCCGCGCGGCAAGTAGAGCGCGTCGCCGCACTCGAGCACGCTCTCCAGAAGCGGTATCTCGGCGGCACGTGCAGCGACGGCCGTCTTGTGCATGTCCCACGGCTGGTCGCGGAGCGGCGCCGGCCAAACGGGTTGGTGGATGCGCCAACGCTTGGTGCCGGCAAACTGAAGCACGAAGACGTCATGGACATCGTAGTGCGCAGCGAAGCCCGTATTCTGCGGCGGGGTGATGTAGGCGTTGATTTGCACGGGATGCCCGAGCTGCGACGAGAGCGCAACCGCGAATTCCTGTACCGGCGGCCACAGGCGGTGCAAACCTTGCAACACGAGCGTCGCGCCCGCAGCGAACTCGCTTAGGACCAAATCGTCGGCGACTTGATCGGCGATGTCCGCGCCGGCCCCGCCGCCGCGCGTGAACCGGCGCGGCGGCAAGACGTTGCCGTCCCGCGTCATGCGCACGAACGGCGTGCGCAGCCCGCGTCGCGACAGCAGCTCATCGACCGCGGCGAGCGTAAGCAAGTCGGCAAAACCCTCGCCGGGGAGTTCGGAGTGTCGACGAAGCAGCGGAACGCTCCCCCAGTGCGATGCTGCGAACTCGCTCACCGAGAGCCCGGTGGCTCGCAGTAAAGGATCGGCCGTCACCTGCTCATCACTCCCAACTTCGAGTTCGCGGGAGTGCGCTGCTCGCCGCAAAAGTTACGCGCGGGAAAGCCGCAACGGCCGCCTGCCCGCGCGCGACTCCGGCTTGACGTCAGGCGCCGCCGTCCGCACCACCGTCATGCGTGCCGGGCTTTCCCGACGCGCCGCCGTCGGCTGGACCTTCGGCACCGCCGTCCGCCCCACCGTCATGCACGCCGGGCTTTCCCGATGCGCCGCCGTCGGCTGGACCCTCAGCTCCCCCGTCCGCACCGCCGTCATGCACACCCGCGATCCCACTCGCGCCGCCGTCGGCCTTACCCTCTGCTCCACTGTCGGAAACGTCATCATCAAGCATCGTCCAACTCCCTCATCGTCCTGCATGCCAGCGGATTAACCGGCTGGTCCGACAACGCATTGCCCAGCCCGGCCCACGCCAAAACACACCTGATGGACAGAAGCGTCCGGCCGCCGTGAAACTCGGCGACGCCGGCGTCGGTCCGAACCCCTGGCCGCTTGCGAGCGCACAGCTGCTGAGCGCTTCTCGCGCACCGGCCGGCGTCGGTGCCGATTTCGCGGACGTGCCGCCAGAAACGGCTTCCTACCTGCCGTGCACGAAGCGGGCCGGTTGCCGGTGGGGTCGCGTGTTCGCCGCCTCGGCGGTGACCAAGAACGGAACGTGATCCGGGGTTAAGATACGAGCGATCTCGCGAGCGATCGCATTCGCAACGCCCGGTGCGGGCGTATCGTTTTGCACGGTCACCCACGCGAGGATGAACGTTCCGGTGGACGGCTCGTAGAAGTTCGCCGTGTTGTAGCCCGGGAGCCCGCCGGTATAGCCGAAGTACCCGGCGCTGCACCCGATCCCCAAACCGAAGTAGTTGTTGCCTTTTCCCGTGTAGATGCAATCCAGCCGCTCTTTTTGAGTCGCCGCACCGTTCGTTTTACCGGTGACGTAGAGCTTCGTCCAGGTCGTCATGTCCTGCATGTCGGAGACCATCTCTCCAGCGGAACCCATCAGCGAAACGGGTATCGTGCCACTGACATCGTCCCACCCTTTCTTCGCGTTCAAGCCGTAGCCGTGGGCCCAAGGATTCGGCATTTCTTGCGTTTCCGGATACGACGTATGGCTGAGGGCAAATTTCCGCAGCAGACGATCTTCGATTTCGTGCGCGACCGTATCTTTCGTTATGGCTTCGATGATGAGGCCGAGGATCAAATAGTTCGTATTGCTGTAGTTGTATTTCGTGCCGGGTGCGAAAAGCAGCTTTTGATGCACGGCCCATCCTACCAGCGTCCGGGCATCAAACGTCGACTTTCCGGTAATGTTCATTTTGGCAATTTCGGGCGTATTATAGGCCTCGAACAGACCGCTGCGCATTTGGCACAGTTCGCGCACCGTGATGTTCTGGGCATTAGGAATGTCCACACCCAGCGCAAACGTGCTGAGCGGGTCGTCAAGGCGGAGTTTTTTCTCATCGACGAGCTGTAAGAGTACGCTGATCACGAAGGTCTTCGTATTACTGCCGATACGAAAATAATCTTGGGCGGTGAGGTTGCGATGCGTTGCGAGGTCGGCGTAACCATACGTGCGCACGTAGTTGCCGGTCTTGTCCGAGACTTCGATGAGCACGCCGGGAACCGGCGTATGCCCGCCAAAAATCTTACGCTCCTTTTGCACGGCCGCATCGATCGCCGCACGGACTGACCGGTCTCCCGGCGACGGCTGCGCGGATGCAGCTCTCACCATCGCGGCGCCCAACAGCAAGCACGCGACGAAACATAGCGCGCGTGAGGACAACATTCGCATCGATAACCTCCGGGTCGTCAAGTTCGCGGGTCAGTGTTTTCGCGCTTTGATCGAAAACTCCACGCTCGGCTCAGAAATCGCACTCGCCCGCGCTCCGGCTAAGGAATTCGCCGGACCCGTTCGCCCTCTTGCGGAAGAGCGGCACGGGCCGAGAGTCCGGCACTTTCGGAGCCTGCCCAAAATCAGACGGGCTGTACTCTTCCGTTTGCCGGCGCACCGCTTCGCTGATGCGGCGCTCGCCTTTAAGAGAAAGCGCTTTTTGCAGACTCGGCGGCGAAAGCATAGCAGCGGTGTTTAGAACCAGTTTGCATCGAGCATCAGGGTGCTGCGTGCGCGCTCCGGCCTGTCGGCCTTCGACATCCGCATATGTATCAAGGGTATCTCGAGCGCGGCTTCGCGGCCGGCCCACGCGATCGGGAACCCCTAACGGCACTGCTCGGCCATTCGCCGCGGACGTACGAAGGGTTCGCGGGCGAGATCGCTGCGTACTGGCACTCGCGCGAGACGGCAGCCCAGTGGCACTCGACGACCGGACGCTAACCGCCGCAAAGGCGCGACTTCGGTTTTCGAGTCGAGGTCGATCAAAACCATGTTGCGTGACGTGGTTTTGTTCGAGGCAACGGAGCCTCTATCGCTACCAGGGCACGGTTTGCCCGCGATAGTCGAGGTACTGCAGCCCGGTCTTCCCACGTTGCGCTTCGATGGTGTTTACGAGGCTGGGAATGCTTTCGTCGATGCCCAGACGTGCTTTCGGCCCTCCCATGTCGGTGCGCACCCAGCCCGGCGCCAAGAGCAGCAGCGTTCGATTGTCGCCTGCGTGTCGTGCGGCAAAGCTCCGCATGAGTGTGTTGAGTGCAGCCTTGCTTGCGCGATAGACCTCATATCCTCCACTTTCGTTGTTGGTTACGCT
>JBEKHC010000120.1:0-13178 GCA_050012475.1 Candidatus Velthaea sp. | reverse complement strand
TGGAATCGCGGAACGACCCCGGCCGCATTTCGTGCAAGTTGTGCGGTCCGAAGTGTCCGGGTTGCTTGCAGTAATCGTCCTCCTCCGGCAGCGGCATGGTCGCGATCGTCACCGGATTGGCCGGTTCGCGCACGTCGACGACCCAGATGTACTTGATGCCGTCGGCGCAGTTGTCGGCGATCGATTCGTCGGCCACGATGACGAGTTGCTGGTCGGGCAGCGGGAGCGTCGTATGCGTCCCGCCCCCGAACGGCGGCGAGAGATTCTGGTGTGCGATCAGCCGCGGCTTGGTTTTATCGCTGATGTCGAGCAGCGCCATGCCGCCGTCGCGCCAGGACGAATACGCGATGTCGCTCCCGGCCGGAACGATCGCATGATGCGCGGAGAATCGCCGCCCGCTGGGCCACGACGGTTTCTCGCCCCCGGCCACCCACATCCCCGGCAGCCAGTAGCGGCCGACTTCGTGCGGCTTGGTCGGATCCGACACGTCGATGACGAGCAGCACGTAGTCGGTGTAGCCGCGGATGTGCGCCGACGCGTACAGATACGCGCCGCCAATGTACCACATCCGATGCAGCCCGAACCCGTCGACGGGCAGGAAGCCGATCTCGCGCGGCTTCTCGGGGTCGGCGATGTTATAGACGCGCAACCCGGCCGTGAAGCTATAACCTTTCTCGTCGAGCGTCTCGATCACCGACTTCGAGTGGTATTCCGACTCCTCGAAAAACACCGGCAGGTTGTACATGTCGAGCGCGTTGACGACGAAGAGCAGATCCTCGTGCGTCTGCACGTGCAGGCTCCACGTCTGCGGCGGCGCCGGGATGAAATCGACGGTGCGCGGCTTGCGCGGATCGCGCACGTCGAGGATCGTGAAGCCGTTGCTGAAGAGGTGCCCGATGTAGGCGTAGCCGCGGTGCACCATGATCTGACAGCCGTCGCCCCGACCGCCTTGGTCGGAGCGGCTGACGAACTCGATGTTCTTCGCGAGGTACTTCGTGGTTTGCATGCGCCGTTATGCCAGCGGCTGCACGGGCGGCTCGCCGAACGCCTTGAACGCACCCTCGACGGTGTTCGCGTTCTTCCACTTTTCGACGTAGTCGGCGACGTTGGACTGATCGACCACGGGGATTTTCTGCGGCACGAAATCGGGATATTTCTTGCCTTTGATGAGGTTGTAGAGAATCTGCACGGATTGATAACCCCAGCCCCAATAATCCTGACCCACCGTCGCGTAGACCGTCCCGTTTTGAATGAACGGCAACTCCTGAGCGACGTAATCGAAGCCGACCACCTTGAGTCCGGCTTTCGCGCGCGCCGTCAGCAGCGGCATGGCGCCGGGGCTCGCGAGCAGCGGCCAGGCACCGACGATGACGAAGCCGATGAGATCGGGGTGCGAGCGCAGGACGTTTTCGGTTTCGGTCACGCCCTTGGCGATGTCTTCGTCGCAGAAGCTCGTGCCGGCGATCGTGAGGTTTTTGTTGAGGTTCATCTTCACGCCGCGCAGCCGGTCTTGCAGATTCGGCGCGGACGCAAGGCCACTGAGAATCCAGACGTTGCCGGTCTTGCCGGCGAGCAGCTTGTTCATGATATCGGCCTGCTTCTGGCCGCCTTTGACGTTGTCCACGCCGTAGAAGCACGCGCGTTTGCTCTTGGGCGCGTCGGAATCCCAGGTGATGACGTGAATGCCCTTGGCGATCGCGTGGTTGATGGGTTCGATCATCGTTTCACCGTCGTCGACGGAGATGCCGATGCCGTCGTAGCCGGCCGCGATGAGGCCGTCGACTGCGGCGACTTGCTGCGCGCCGTCGGATTGCGGCGACCCGGTGAAGCGGAATTCGACGTCGCCCAGTTCGTTCGCGCGCTGCTGGCCCGACAAATCGGCGATTTTGAAGACCGGATTGTTGAGGCCTTTGGGCACGATCACGATCCGTACTTTGTTGAGCGCGAGCACGATGTTCGGCCAGCCAACCGCGGACGCGCCGGCCGCGGTCGCCGCGACGGCCCCGCCGGCTTTGATGAGGCCGCGCCGAGAGATGGTCGGCAGCTTTGCGTCGTTCGACATGAGCGTATTCCCCCTTCAATTAGTGCAAGCGATCGAGTGAACGAATCGGAGGTGCGTGCGTTGCGTTCGATCGGTGAGCGATCGCGCAACAGGTGCGTCAGCGTAACGTGGTGAGCGCGTTGTGCTCGATGAGCCCGAAGTCGATCGGCATGCCCAGGCCGGGCTCGGTTGGAGCATGCACGAAGCCGTTTGCGTCGACCTCGATTTCGCGTTCGAGACCGTAACGGTGGGCGGCGTCCGGCAGCAATACTTCAAAATAATCGGCGTTGTTGATGGCTGCGAGAACGTGCAGATTGGCGACGTTGTTGAGCGAGTTGCCGCCGTGATGCACCTCGAATTTGAGACCGAAGGCTTCGGCGAGATGCGCGGCTTTGACCAGGGTGGTAATCCCGCCCTTGACGGCGACGTCGCCGCGCAGATAGTCGGTCGCGCGCAGCAGCAGCCAGGGTGCGTAGGCGTCGAGGCCGTGCGGCGGATATTCGGTGGCCATGAGCGGGATGTCGAGCTTCTCGCGCAGCTTCGCGCAGTTGTAGATGTCGCGCTCGGCGAGCGGATCTTCATACCAGAGGAAGCCGAGCGCTTCGATCGCGCGCCCGACGCGCAAGGCGACGTCGTAGGGATAACTCCAAGCGGCGTCGAGCATCAGCGGATAGTCCGGTCCGACCGCCGCGCGCACGGCTTGACACACGGCGATGTCGGTTTTCCAGTGTTGCGGCGGATGGATCTTGTACGCGCGCCAGCCGGCAGATTGATAGCGCAGGGCTTCGGCAGCGTACGCATCGGGCGAGTCGAGGATCGCCGAGCTCGCGTAGGCGGGAACCGAGTCACGGAACGTCCCGAGCAGCGCGTGAACGGGCAGCCCCGCGATCTTGCCGGCGAGGTCCCACAGCGCGACGTCGATCGCGCCGATGGACCGCACGCTGGTCATCCGGCTGCGGGTCCAGCAATCGGCGACGATGCGTTCGCGCCACAGCGGATCGCGCCCGAGCACGAGCGGTTTGAGAAAGCGCATCAACCCGGTGGCGTCGACGTCGGCCGGATAGAGGGCCGAACCCAGAAAGGCATGGCCGGCGAGGCCATCCTCGGTCGTGAGCGTGAGCAAGCCGAGGACGCCGGAGCCCGCTTCGACGCGCGACTGCACGGCGTAGCGGATTGCCGGCAGTCCGTTCCAAGCGAACAGCGTGAGGCTGACGTCGTCGATCTTCAAGACAGCGCGGTGACGGCATCGGTCGCGGCGGCAAGTGCGGCGTGCAGCCGCCGTTCGTCTCGTTCGGACGGAGGGAGCGATGGGAGCCGGTGTTCGTTCGTCGGGATGCGCCCGGCGCGGCGCAGCAAGTATTTGAGCGCGGCGGCCGGCGACGACTCGGCGTAGACGACCGCGTCGAAGATGTCGCTGAGTGTGTCGTGCAAGCAGCGCGCAGCGTCGAACCGCTCGGCGCGGAAGGCGCGATACAGATCGGCGACCTGGCGCGGCACGATGTTGCCCGACGCGGTGATCATCCCCGCAGAGCCCAGCATCAGGCCGGGCAGTGCGAACTGTTCGATCCCGCAGAAGATGGAGAAATCGGGGCCGAGCCGGCGGCGGACTTGGGTAACCAGAGACAGATTGCCGTCGGTTTGCTTGAGGCCGACGACGTTGGGGTGCGCGTAGACGAGCCGCTCGATGGTTTCGGCGCTGACGTCGACGTGCGTGCGTGCCGGATAATTATAGACGTAGATGGGCAGGTGAGTGCGCGCCGCGACGTTGCCGAGATACGCGACGACACCGTCTTGCGACGCAGCGGTGGCGCGCGGTGTGATGACGAGGAGGCCGTCGGCGCCGCTATGCGTCGCACGTTCGGAGAGGTCGAGCGTCTCGGCTTCGGTTTCGCAGCCGGTTGCCGCGATGACGGCGATGCGGCCGACCGCGGCTGCGGTCGCGCAATCGATCAGCTCGGCGCGCTCGTCCAGTGAGAGCGCTTGGTTTTCGCCGGTGCTGCCGCAGATGATGAGAGCATCGGTGCCGGCATCGATCTGGAACTGCACGAGGCCGGCAAACGCGTCGAGATCGAGCGCACCGTTTCGGAACGGCGTGACCAGCGGCACCCCGGAACCTGCGGCGAAACGCGCCTTGGCCGCTACCGGCATGCTGCTCGGCCAATGTACGAGCAATCAGAAAGTGCCGGACTGAGGGACGGACGAACGTTCCGATCGGCGGATTGCATACGACAAGTCTCAGCCAAATGGCCGAACCGCGTCAAGCAGGCGTTCCACTCAATGGAACGAACGGCGCGCCATGGCGGCGGACGTTTCGGTGTTCGGGCGAACCCTGCGTGTCATCGAAGCGTTCGGGGACGATGACCTCGCGCTGTCGTTAGCGGAACTTGCGGCTCGGACGGAGTTGCCGAAATCGACCGTGCATCGGATTGCCCACGGTCTCGTCGAGCGCGGTTGGCTGGAGCGGACCGGCGAACAATTCGCGCTTGGGATTCGGCTCTTCGAGCTCGGCCAACGCGTGCAGCTGCAACGCTTCGACTTGCACGAAATCGCCATTCCCTTCATGGAAGACCTGTACGAAGCGACGCACGAGATCGTCAATCTGGGCGTGCTCGACGGCAAGGATGTCGTCTATCTCGCCAAGATCGGCGGCCACCGCCGCGTCCCGATCTCAACCCGCCTCGGCGGACGGCTGCCGGCGCACTGCACGGCGCTGGGTAAAGCAATGCTGGCGTTTTCGTCGGATGAGGTTCGGAGCAGCGTCGGTTTGGCGAAGCTGGTCGCGAAGACACCCCACTCGATCACCGATCCGGTAGCGCTCGAAGCCGAACTGTTTCGCATTGCGCGCGATCGAACGGCCGTCGATAACGAGGAGCTCGTCCCCGGCGTCGTTTGTGTTGCGGCTCCGGTGTTTCGCGACGACGTTGTTCTCGCCGCGGTTTCGGTAACGGGGCCGAAGGCGCGGATTGACCCGCATCGCGTCGGGGCAGCCGTCCAGACGGCGGCGCGCGGTATTTCGCGGCGGCTCTCGCGGCCGTCCGATCGGGGGTTGGCGCGCAGCGATTGACTGGGAGACGGTTCGCCGGCGTCGAACTTGCGGTTCTTCGCGATCTTTCCGGTACGAGGTTCGTCATGACACCGATCCTCAATCGACGAGTTACCGCTCAGCTCGAAAAACCGATCGTGGTGTTTCTGATCGGAATGCGCGTCAATCGCTGGTGGGATTTCCGCCGCTGGTTCGCTGTTTTCCGGGCGATGCCGAAAATGCTGGGCGAGCTGAGCCGGCACCCCGAGATCGGGTTTTTGCACGCCGAGATGTTTTTTACCCCACCGCGCACGCTCATGGTGCAATATTGGACATCGTACGAGGACCTCGAGCGGTTTGCGCGCGATCCCGACAAAACGCACTTTCCGGCGTGGCGCGAATACAACAAGCTCGTGCGCGGGACGGGGAGCGTCGGCCTCTGGCACGAGACGTACATCGTCGAGCCGGGAAAAGCCGAAGCGATCTACGACGGCATGCCGAAATTCGGGCTGGCCGCCGCGACGGCCGTTCAGGATATCGACGCTGCGCACGATACGTCTCGAGCGCGGTTAGAGGCTGTGGGTCGAGAATGATCGGCCTCCGCTGCGGAAACGAAACCGGAAGATGCGAATCGTCCAGGGCCGATCGCACGGCAAACTGGACTCACGCCGTCATCATGCGTCGGCAGCTCTTCGGCGCTGCGAGTGCTGCATGAACCTCGTCAACGATGATGCGATCGTGCTGGCTGGATCGACCGGGCGCGTGGGTGGAGCCACGCTCGCGACGCTGTTGCGCGAAGGCGCTCGCGTCGCGGTGCTCTCCCGCGAACGCGAACGTGCGGTGGCGACGATCGCGAATGCTGCCGATCCCGAACTGCGCGATCGCGCGGTCGCGATCCGGGCGGACCTCAGCGATCCAGGGTCGGCGTCGGCCGCCGTCGACGAATGCATGGCAACGTTCGGGCGCGTCGACGCGGTGGTCAATCTGGCCGGAAGCGGGGGCGGTCTGATTCCGCTCGCGACCTCGAGTCCTGACGATCTGCGGCGTTCGTTGTCCGCATTCACGGAAACCGCCTACAACCTTGCCTTGCCGGCGCTTCGTGCGATGCTCGGCCAACCGTATCGTGACGGCGCGCGATCGCGCGGTCGCATCGTGACCGTCACCGCCGGTTCCTCGATCTCGCCAGCGCCGGGGCGCGGGCTGTTCGCGGCGGCGAAAGCAGGAGTCAATGCGCTGATGCTTGCAATTGCGCGCGAGCATAAAGCCGACGGCATCGTAGCGAATGCCCTCGTGCTCGGCGGCGTGGCTTTCACGGGCGCCGAAGCGTATTATTCTGCGGATGACCTTGCGGCAGCGGCGACTCCGCAAGAAGTCGCCGACGTGCTGACGTTCTTGGCAAGCGATCGCGCGAGCGGTATAAATGGAGCTCTCGTCGATCTCAACGCTCGCGAAATCGATTGATCCGCGACGCTTCCGGTCGCGGAGCCGCTGGTCGCGTTCGACTGCCGCATCGAGCTTGGAAGCAAAATGCGGCATTCCGAGGGTTAGCCGAGGACGGGCGCTGGAAGCCATCCCTTTCCCGCTCGACTTTGAGTTTCAGCAATGCCGCGGAGTCGATGCGGTCGACGGCGGCGATCGCGGTAACGATGGTTTGCGCGACGCGTTCGAGTTAGCTTTGTTGGTAGGCTTCGAGGGCGACATCGTAGATCGCGGGGTCGTGGCGGCGGCCTTCGTGCTGCAGAAAGAGATAGAACGCGGTCCGCACCAGGTACCTTGACTGCACGCGCGCGATGCCGGCCGCCTGGTGTCGATCGTGGTCAGCAGACGCCGCACGTGACGGTTATCCATGTTGACGGCGATGCTGTAGTCGTCGACCGATTCGTGTTCCCGGCTAACGCTGGCATTGGCGAACTCGGCCGCGGCCAGTCGGCCGAGTAAACTTCGTAGATGTTGGGCACGCGCAGGCGGCTCTTGCCATCGTCCGTCGCGGGTTCGAGTGCCGGCGGATCGACGACCGCCTATGGTGCCGTGTCCGTGAAGACGCCTCTCGGCATTCGCCAAGCGCACCGCGAATTCGCCGGAGGAGCCCGCCGGCAACGCGGTGCGCACGGTGAGACGTGCGCGGCCGCCACGGAAATCCGACGCGCGCACGAAGCTGATGCTCGTGAGCGTCGGATCGACCACCACGAGACGCGCGTTTTCATATACGCGTACGCGTTTTCATATAAACGAGAGGTAGCCGTCGGGGGCGTCGGATTCCACCCACGCGATGCTGCGGCGACCGCGCTTGAACGCAAGCGTCTCATCGCCGCGTGCGATGCGCAAGAACGTCGGATGCGCCAGCGTCGGCAGCGGATTTACCGCGATGTCCGGTGTGCTCTCGGACGAGCCGCCCGACGCCGTCACTGCACCGTTTCCCACCCCGCGTTTCGCCCCGGCTTCGTCCCCGGGCGCAAACTTCTCGATCAGCTCGGCGAAGCGGCGGCGCAGCCCTGATTTCGCGGAGGCGGCCAAACAGCGCCGCTAACGCGGCGCCACGTCGCTCGCGCTACGGCTTTTCGGCTTTCCAGGCGCGGAACGCCGCGAGGAGCTTTTCGCGGCCGGGGGCGGGGATGACGGCGGCATCCGGACGGCCGAGGGTGTCCTGCGTGATGCGCATTTGGCGCAGGTATTCCGTGCAGCCGTCGCATTCCGTTAAGTGGGCTTCGAGGCGCGCGGCGTCCTCAGGCGCGAGTTTGCCTTCGAGGTAGTCGGTCGTGATCTCGACGAGGTCGATGCAATCCATCTCAGGCGTCACGCGAATCGGTCTCCGGTGAGATAAGGGTCGAGAGCGCGGCGGAGTTTCGCGCGGGCACGGTGGAGCAGCACACGAACATTGGTCTCGCTGAGGTCCAGGGCGTTACAGACGTCTTGAGTCGGCTGGCCGGCGATGTCGCGCAGAACGATCACCGAGCGCTGAGCGGCGGGCAAGGCGTCGATGGCCGCGTCGATGCGCGCGCGGAGCTCGCGACTCAACAGCTTTTCTTCCGGGCGATCGGTCCAGGGGACGGGGCCGTCGCGCCAATGCCGCGGCCACTCTTCGCCGGGACCCGCGAAGCGGTCCGGCGCGACCGACGGATCGTCGCGCTGCACTTCGTCGTGCGCGAGGGCCGAAAACGGAACGCTGCGCGCCTCGCGCACCCCGCGCGTTTTGGCGCGATTGACGACGATGGTGAAGATCCAGCCCCGCAGGCTGCTTCGTCCCTCGAAGGTCGGCAAACCGCGCAAGACGCCCATCCAGGCTTCCTGCACGACGTCTTCGGCGGTGGCGTCGTCGCGCACGTAGGCGCGGGCGATCTTCTGCATCGCGGGTGCGTAGCGGTCGACCAGTTCGAGGAACGCCGCCTCGTCGCCGGCGCGCAGCAGCGCGAGCGTGCGATTTTCATCCGGCCCGCTGTAACGTTCGCCGCTCTCACCGAGACGTACCGGCATCGCACTCATCCTTCAGCGAGGATTTCCACCATGACCAAGCTGCTCCGCAAACCCGTCGTCATCATTCTCGGCACGCTCGCGGTCGCCATGCTCTGGCTGGCCTTCCGGCCCGAACTGCTCTTCGTCAACAAGAGCGTCGACGATCCGTTCCCGACGGCCACCGCGACAACGTCGGCCGCGCACCTGTAACGAAACGCGCCGACCCGAGACTCACCTTCATCCTCACCTCACGTGCACCGCACGACACCAAAATGAAAGCACTCATCATGAATATCGCAACTCGCGCCGCCCTCGCCCTCTCGATTCTCTCGACCCTCGCGCCGCTCGCCGCGAACGCCGCGCCGGCTTCCCTGAGCAGCGGCGCCTTCGTCAGCGCTGCGCACGCCACGAGCGGCACTGCCACGATCTACAAACTCGATGACGGCAGCCGCATCCTGCGCCTCGCCAACTTCAGCACCTCGAACGGACCGAAAGTCCACGTCATCCTCGCCGACCACGCAATCAGCGGCAACGATGTGGAAGACGCAAAGTCCGTCGACCTCGGCGATCTCAAAGGCAACACCGGCAATCAGAATTACGTGATCCCCGCGAACGTCAATCTGGACGACGTCAAGTCGGTCGCGATCTACTGCGAACGCTTCCACGTCAACTTCGGCGCCGCAAGCCTGAAGTAATCCCTCGTCCGGCGCGGGGCGAGCGTCGCGCATCTCCGGATGCCCGCTCGCTCCGTGTCTTCTGCCCGCTCCATGTCCGCCCGCTAAGTTTGCATGCGACATGGCATGAGCGTCGTCAGACTACCTCGTTCATCTCTGCGGCAGGACGACTAGCTCATGCTCAGCATCGGTTCCGTAGCCGTCAGTGCTCACGCCCCGAATGAGCCGCGCTATCGCTTATTTCAGCTGCAGCAGTGTTGTGAGAAGGCGGCGTACGGAGCGAAGGGTTGGATGGCGAAGCCTGAGCGGCATAGCCGGCGAGCCGTGCTCGCCAATCGAGGCTTTTTATCTGATCTGCGAGAGCAACGCCGGCGATCGAATTCGTGCCTCGGATCGCTACCTCGAACGGGTATCCTTTGACTTTCGAGGTGATCGGGACGCCGACGGCAAGCGACGTTTTTGCGTTGTAATCCCGTGGTGAAGGGACAAGGAAAGGCCGGCGTCCGGCATGCTCGCGCCCCCGTTGCGGGCCGAGGGTTAACCAGACGATATGTCCGACTTCCGGGACGTATTCTTCCACCAACGTTCGGCGCCCACCGATTCATCGAACAGGGCTCCATGAGTGTTTTCCGGCGTGATCCGCTCGATGAGATCGGTAAGCACTCGCGACGGTGCTTTGCGAATGTAAAGCATGCCCTCATCAGCTGCCATCTCGACAGCGACGCCGTCCTCCAGCGCGATCCTTTTGGCGATCGTACTGGGGATACGAATCGCCAGCGAATTGCCGGCTTTGTAGACACGCGCGTCGTAAACGACGAGTGCACTGAAGTCGACGCCTAATCTCGGTATGGGAGTATTCTTTGCGGCGCTGGTCTTAACAATCTCCGGACGTCGGTTCATACAATGTATATACATCAAAATAACTGGCTGAGTCAAGGGCTGCGGCGTTTCGCCTTTTGAGGTGCGCTTGTTGTCAAAGCCGAAGTCACTCTCGAGAAAGTAAGCTCGCGGGAAGCGGGTCGCCGATCTCGGCCGTTCTTTAGTGCAGCCAATTTGCGCATGGCAATTCGACGATTCGTAAAAACTCACGCTCATTGTCGGTCACCAAGGTTAGTCCGAGGCAAATGCTTTGCGCGGCGATCAACAGATCGTTGCCACCGATTTGGTTTCCCTCTCGTTCGAGCCGAGCGCGCAGCTCGCCGTAAATGCGTTCAACAGGCGATGCGATTGCAAGTATATCGATCGCTCCAAGGACGGCACCGACTTGCGCAGTCAGGCGATCCGAGTTGCGCTTCATGGCGCCGTACCAAAGCTCGGCAGCGACAACAATGCTCGTGCAGACCGCTTGATCCCCGACTTCGACGATCTTCTGAGCGGCGCGACCCTGCGGATTGCGAATGACGTGCGAGAGAATGTTGGTATCGAGCAGATACCTCACTTACACATCAATCGGATCAGTCGGCAGCTCAGCGATCGGTGCAAAATCGTCTTCGATTGGCGAAAGCGTCTTGAGTAAGACGACGAGCGATCGAGGGCCGAGCGGTTCAATGATCAGCCGCGGTCCGTCCCTGCGCATTAGGGCGTCCTCCCCCGGCAACTCGAATTCTCGTGGAATGCGCACCGCTTGATTGCGACCATTCTTGAAGAGCTTGACGCGTCGGGCCGCAGAGTCATCGGTTGGCATATGCCTAGCATATGCCAACACGGAGTTTTTGTCTATATTAGCGCCGGCGATCGAAGCGCCGCTGGGTGTGTCCAGCGACCGCGTTCGATTGCGGCGATCATTGTTGTCGCGACGATCATCCGGTTCGATCCTTCGCGCAGCGGCTCAAAATCGAAGCCTCGATAGAGGTTGCGCGCGCGATCGTCGATCGGGTCGGTGACCACCGCGGCGCACCCCCAGTCGTCGGCAAGGCCGGCTATTCGCAAGAGCGCGTGCTTAACAAGGACTTTGCCCGCACCTTGGCCCCGAAACGGCGCATTGACCGCGAGCTGCGCCAGCAACGCGCCGGGAACCGCGGAGAGGCTTCCTGCACGAGTTGCCCAAGGGACGGCGCTCTCGGTGCGGACGATCGCATCGAGGGCGACCCGGCGGGCACGCGCGGCCGGCACGCCGGCGTCGCGCGAGGCTTCTCGAGCGCGCGCAGCTACAGGTCGAGCGTATCGCGCTGCTCCTTTGAGAACTTGTCGCCGGCTTCGCCGATGCCCAGGAGGTTGATCACGCACGAGGCCTCGCCGTCGGCGTAACCGGCACGCACGGCCGCGATCTCGCTTTGAGGCGCGTCGCCACGCTGCCGGAGCCTTCGAGCGCGGCGACCACGTTTGCGTTCGGCCTTTGCACTTGCGGGGACCGGCGAGGTCCATTTGCGCAACGGCCAACAGTGGGACGAAAGCCAGCGCTATGTCACCGTACCGAATACGTGGCGTGTCACGGTGCCTTCTTCGACGATGCGCTGCAACGAGAGTTGGTGTCCGGCCCGAGATCGATGACGATTCGCTGCCGCGGAACAAGCCTGGCGAGAGATTGAAGTAACGCTGGCACGGCATTCTTCACTAGTCGCAAGCGATTCGTCGGAAGCACCATGAGAGAGATTGTCAACCCTGCGAAGCTCTGCTGCTGATACATATTCTGGTCAGCGGTTACCAGTACGTCAAGGCACTCGTTCGCCTCGCGCAGGAGCGCCCCGTTTTTCATGCTGCCCAGCCGACATCGAAGATCGTTGAGACGTCGTGTGTTTCAGCCAACCAGTTCTTAACCTGTCTTGGCACGCACTCGTCGAGAAGTACGCGCACCGAACTCTTTACGAGGCACTGCGCTCGATCAGTGAGTCTGCCTGGCGCAGCGCCTCGATCGCTTGCTCCCGTTGGAGCGTCGGGAAGGCTTCCAGGATCTCAGAAAGGCTCGCGCCGTCTGCAAGATTTTCGAACAGAAGACGCACGGGAACGCGGGTTCCGGCGAAGACAGGAGTTCCACCGAGGATCTCTGAGTCTGATACGATGAGCGGGCTACCCATGGGACGTTCTTTCGTTGTCCAGCGGTGTATTTCTGCTTTCAGAGTCCGTGACCGTCAGCGGGTGCAGGCAAGAGTGGGCGATGCTCAGCGTATTGCCGAGGAATGCTCGCCCCGCCGCCATCTTCCAGCGAGCCAGGTATCGCCGAGTTCCGCGCGCGGCCTGATAGACGATCGAGTCAATCGCGCGCCGTTAGCCCTTCAGGCGGCTTTCGAGTTCCGCGATGCGTGCTTTGAGCGGCGCGACCGCCGCTTCGATCTCCTCGGCGGTGTAGCGCGGCGTGATGTGCTGCGGGCAATTCCAATCGAAGCCTTCGACGTCGAATACAAACGCGCGCTCGATGCGAGCGTCGTAGCCGGGGACGGTGAGGCGCTCGATGAGTTCGGGGTCGGCATCGGGTTCGACGACGCGAACGTGGGCGAACAGCTTGAGCCGGGTTTGCGACGGATAGTCCATCAAGAAGAGCACAGTGCGGTCGTCGCCGGCGACGTTCCCGGCCGAGATATACTGCTTGTTGCCGCGAAAGTCGGCGAACGCCAGCGTGTGGTCGTCGAGGACGCGCAGAAAGCCTTTGGGGCCGCCGCGGTGCTGGATGTACGGCCAGCCGGTTTCGCCGACGGTCCCGAGATAAAAACTGTCGCGCGATTCGATGAACTCGCGCTCGTCGGGACCGAGCGTTTCGCGCGGCCCCTCGCTGCGGCGAGCGTACGTGCAGCGGGACCCGTAGCGCGTCTGCAGCGCTTGCACGCGCGGGGTGAAGGCGATGTCGGCAAAGCCCTTAGCCACGAGCGGCAGCCTCCTCGAGCAGCAGCTTCTCGATCTCGCCGACGGTTCGCACGAAGACGGCGTTGTCGCCAAGTGCGCGCGCGACCACGAGCGCGCCTTCGGTGCGGACGATCGCATCGAGGGCGACCCGGCGGCCGCGCGCGGCCGGCACGCCGGCGTCGCGCAAGAGCTTCTCGAGCGCGCGCAGCCACAG